>USAJ01000004.1 GCA_900552685.1 uncultured Collinsella sp. | reverse complement strand
CGCGATTGGCGAAAATGCGTTGGTGGAAATGGTGAAAATTATATTGACGCTAACAAGTTCCAGCTCGACCTCCGACCTGAATTCCGCGAGGACGCGCATCGCCGCCGCCTTTCCCCGCGCGCTCTGCTTCAGGCAGGGCACGCGGGTGTTCCTGGTCCTCTGGACCTTCTTCCCGGTCATCTCGTCGGCCACCGTCACGACAGCCTGCCATTTGCCCTTGTTCTTCCTCACGCCGCCGGCTCCGCATACGCGTAAGGTTTTATTGCTGCATTTCTCGTTCTGCATGTCTGCTCCTAAATCCGCAGTTGATTAGAAACAGGCGGGCCCACCTGCGGGAACCCGGAGAGGCGACGATTCGGGGCTCCTACCCCCGTTGATTAAATCATCGGCTGCACCGCGCTCCTCGAAGCCGAAAATATGCTATCTGGACAGACCGCGCTGAGCTGGTAAAATTTGCAAATGCGGAAATGCGCTACTTGCGCTATCTGCGCGTGTTTTAACAAAATAAGCACAGGTCAGGGTCATTCTGACCTCGCTGGGGGTCAAGGGGTCGCTGGTTCGAATCCAGTCGTCCCGACCAGAAGTTTGCAGGTCAGGCACCTAGTGCCTGACCTTTTTTGTTTTTAATCACCATGATTATTTTGCTTAAAGCAACAACATTCCCGCTCGATGCAATCACAGAATCAAAACGTGTACATCAGCCACCAAAATCGACATGTTTGGAGGCTGATGTACACGAATGCGAAATCCCCCGCCGCCTAAAAGCACCCTCCACATGTCTGGACTCTCTATGGCTTGGCTGGATAGACATCGCCGGAACGGGTATAGTATCGAAAGTTTTGTCGTTAACCAGCGGGGGAGTCCTGTGGGCATCAAAAAGAAGATCAAAAAGGAGCTTATCGGCACTTCCGATTACCCGTCGAATAAGATCTTTACGATCTCCAATTTCATCACCTTTACGCGCCTGATCCTCACCCTGGTATTTCTGTACCTGTTTGTGACGGATAACAACCGCGTCATCGCCATCGCAATCTACGCCGTTGCCGCCTCCACCGACTGGATGGACGGTCAGATCGCCCGCATGACCAAGACGGTCTCGTGGCTCGGCAAGGTCATGGATCCCATCTGCGACCGTGCGCTGCTGTTCACCGGCGTCTTGGGACTGGTGGTTCGCGGAGAACTGCCCATCTGGGTCTGCGTGCTCATTATTGGCCGCGACATCTATCTGGGCATCGGCACGCTTATCGTTCGTCATTATCACCGTCGCCCCATCGATGTCGTCTTCCCCGGAAAGATTGCCACAGCGCTGCTCATGACCGGCTTCTCGCTTATGCTGCTCGGGTTCCCCGTTATTGACGGCCTGCATCTTTTACCTTCAACCCTTACGGCCTTCCCGGGCCTCAACGGAAGCTCGGTGCCCCTCGGCATCTTCTTTGTGTACGGCGGCGTGATCTTCTCCATGCTCACCGCTGTCATCTACTCCATTAAGGGCGGAGCGGCCATTAAACAGGCTCTCACGCATCCCGAGGACGAGGACATCGACTTTCTGAACCCTGAAATCGAAGACTGATTCGTTGGGGTATGATTACGTACGGTTCATTATTTGCGGCACGTCCGCGATAAGTTAGGGGTTGTCATGGACAACATGGTTAACAATATGCCTCAGAATGATAAGACTGCTGACGCTACCTGCGTATTCCGCGTGCCTTCAAGCGACGTCACCGTTCCCGACCTCATGGCCAACGTGCGCATCACCGCCCCCGTTCTGTCCATCGTCAAGGGTCCGCAGACTGGTGCCGCCTTTGAGCTCGAGGACGACGTGACCACCATCGGTCGCGATCCCGCGAACGGCATCTTCCTCAACGACATGACCGTTTCGCGCAGCCATGCGCGCATTATTCGCGAGGGCCTCGGCGCTCGCATCGAGGACCTGGGCTCGCTCAATGGCACCTGGGTCGACGGCGCCATTGTCAACGCAGCCCCGCTGCACGACGGTTCTTCCGTCCAGATCGGTACGTTTACGCTCATCTACCACGAGAGCACGCCGGAGCGCATCGAAACCGGTGAGTAGGGCATGGCCGAACGCAACTATCTGAGTATCGGCCAAGTCGTCAACTTACTTCGAGGCGCATACCCCGATCTTTCGAACTCAAAAATTAGATTTCTAGAAGATGAGGGGCTCATTACCCCTCATCGTACGCCTAAGGGATACCGTCAGTACTCCAAGGAGGACGTTGATCGCCTGGAGGTCATCCTGCACTTGCAGAAGACCCGCTACATGCCGCTCAACGTGATTAAGCAGCGCTTGGAAAACGCCACGGACCTGTCAACGCTCGCTTACGAGGTGGGCTTGCTGTCCGATGTTCCGCTCAAGACGGAGCCCAAGGAGACTAAGCAAAAGCTGCATCCCATCGAGACCATTCCCGATATGCTGGGCGTCGAGATTTCGTTTATCCGCTCGCTCGCCGAGAACGACCTCATTCGCATCATCAAGAGTCCGCAGAATCGCGAGCTTGTCGATGGTCGCGATTTTCCGATCATCCGCTACTGCTCCGAGCTGTCGCGCTTCCATATCGAGCCGCGCAACCTGCGTCAGTACGTGTCTTCCGCCAACCGCGAGTCCTCGATGTTTGAGCAGGTGCTTGTGAGCATGCTCGGCATGGATACCTCCGATGACGAGCGCGACGCCAAGCTCGAGCGTGCGTTTAAGAAGCTTCACGACCTGACGGAGGGCGTGCACACCGCGCTGCTCAAGAACCGCGTTTTTGAGTCGCTCAACGCCGTGGTCGAGGACGCCGACATCGATGCACTCGATGAGGAAATCACTCGCTCCGAGTCAACCAAGGCCAAAAACGAAGAGATAGGCGCGCCGGCTTCGCACGAGGATTCCCTCGTAAAGCCGCTCAAGGTCGTCACCCCTTCGCAATCCGGCACCGCCACCGCGGGCAAATAACAGCTGCCGCTTATCCGGCAACCCATTGAAAGGTCATGCAATGTACGACTTCGAATCTCAAATCGTCGACATCCCCGACTATCCCGAGCCCGGAGTCATCTTTAAAGACATCACGCCGCTCTTTGGCAATCCCGAGGCGCTCAAAGCCATGACCGATGCCCTCGCCGAGCACTTTGCCGGCATGGGAATCACCAAGGTCGTGGGCCCCGAGGCTCGCGGCTTTATGGTTGGCGTACCGGTGGCTGTAGCCCTTGGCGCCGGCTTTGTTCCCGCACGTAAACCGGGCAAGCTACCGCGCGAGACCGTGAGCCAGAGCTACGAGCTCGAGTACGGAACGGATTCCATTGAGATCCATGCCGACGCTATCAGCTCTAAAGATACCGTGTTGATTCTGGACGACTTGGTCGCGACGGGCGGAACCGTCGAGGCAACAGGTAAACTGGTGCGAGATATGGGCGCAAAGCTTGTGGGCTACGGTTGTATCCTTGAGCTTGCGTTTCTCAACCCGCGCAAGAAGCTCACGCCTTCTAACGAGGACGTTGAGCTCTTTAGCCTGGTAACGGTGGACTAGCCGCTACCCTTAGATACCGGAAAGGAAGCTCCATGCGCACAGCAAACACGCACAAAAACATGGCACGCTGCGCTGCTACGGCAACCCTCGCTTGTGTTTTGGGCCTGGGCCTCGCGGCTCCTGCCTACGCCGATACCGCATCCGACCTTGCCGCTGCTCGTACGAAGCTCGAGCAGATCGGTACCCAAACCCAGCAGATTTACGATGAGCTCGCCACGCAGACGCAGGCACTCGATCAGACTGCTGGCGAGATCACGCAAAAGCAGCAGGAGATCGCCGATGGTCAGGCCAAACTCTCGACCTATGTCGCCGGCGAGTACAAAACCGGCGGTCTGAGCCTGCTTCAGGTTCTGACGGGTGTCGATGATCTGAGCGATATGCTCAACCGTTTGTTCTACTACGGCAAAGTTTCCGATAAGCAAGCTCAGACCATTCAAGAGGTCAAAGAGCTTAAGCAGCAGCTCACCGATAAGCAGGCCGAGCAGGAGAAGAACGTCGCCACCACGCAAAAGAAGGTTGACGAGCTTAACGCCCAGCAGGCTGAAGCCCAGAACGTCGTAAACTCCCTGGATTCGCAGCTGCAAGCCGAGCTTGCCGCAGAGGCCGAGGCCAACGCCGCGCTGCAGGCCGGCATCAACGCCAGCACCGCCGAGAAGGCCACGGTGAGCAACGAGACTGCCGGTACGACCGAGAAGACCAACAACGGTGGCCAGACCAGCAATAACAACAACCAGGGCGGCAACACTCCGGCTCCTACGCCGGCACCTGCTCCGGCTCCGACGCCTTCTGCTCCGAGCCAGTCCGTCGACGGCGGTTCTGTTGTATCGCGTGCATACAGTAAGCTTGGTTGCGCTTATTCCTGGGGCGGAATTGGCCCGAACAGCTTCGACTGCTCTGGTTTTGTTAGCTATTGCCTCACTGGTCGCTATTGCCGCCTGGGCACCACGGGTACCTTTATGGGCTGGACGCGTGTGTCCGATCCGCAGCCCGGTGACGTTGTGGTCAACTCGTACCACACCGGCATTTACATCGGTGGTGGTCAGATGATTCATGCTTCCGACTACAACACGGGTGTTATCATCAGCTCCGTTGCCGCCGGCATGAACAATAACTACATCTTCGTGCGTTACTAAGTCATCTTACACAGCGTGTGAATGTGGACCTCGTGGCTTTAAGTTGCGAGGTCCATTTTTTTATCTTTAGTCCAGGCCGCTATCTAGTTTTGAATACTAGATAGCGGCCCAATCGGCCAGCAAGAAAGCTATAATAGTTGAAGAACAATTAGAAAGGACCCTCTATGAGCTGGGCACTTATCTCCGATTCAAGCTGTAACCTCCGCGATTGGCAACCGACCGCACCCCATACCACCTTTGCATTTGCGCCCCTCAAAATTCGAGTGGGGGAGCGTGAATTCGTCGATGACCTTTCGCTCGATGTTCATGAGCTCAACTGCGCTGTTCAGGCGGAGACGAACGCTTCTTCGAGCGCTTGTCCCAGCGTAGGGGAGTGGGCCGAGCTCTTCAAATTGGCAGACAAGACCATCTGCATGCCGATCTCTGAGGGCGTGTCGGGCAGCTACAACGCGGCAGCCACGGCTCGTGATATGGTTCTTGCCGAGGAGCCCGACCGACAGATTCATCTAGTCAATTCACGCGCAGCTGGCGGCAAAATGGACCTCATTTTCTTGCTGTTCGACCGCTACCTTGCAAGCAATCCGAATGTCTCATTCGAGGATGCTTGCGCATACTTTGATAGCCTTGAACAGAGCAGCAAAATCCTCTTCAGTTTGTGCAATTACGAAAACCTCGCCAAAGCCGGACGTATCCCTAAGGCAGCCGGCGTCATTGCCAACAAGCTCAATATCCGCATTTTGGGCACGGCGAGTGAGGCCGGTAAAATCGAACTCGTCGGGCACACGCGTGGCGAAAAGAAGATGCTCAACAAGATCATCGACACTATGGAAGCCGAGGGCTTTACGGGCGGTGAGGTCATCATCGATCACGTTGAGAACGAAACTGGAGCCCAGGCGCTTACCGATCGCATAGTCGAACATTGGCCCGGCTCCAAGACCATCATCATGCCCTGCAACGGCCTGGATTCCTATTACGCTGAGATGCACGGCCTGATCATCGGCTACGGCATGGGCGTAGCTTCGGGCAAATAAAGTCCAACCAGGCAAAAAACGGGCGGGACAAAGCGACAGATGGCTCTTTGTCCCGCCCGTTTTATACGTCGGCTAGCTATTAAACCCGTTGAACTTGAGATAGCTCATCAAGTACGCCTTCGAAACAAAGGACGATACGGCACTGCGCACAAGCAGCGACTCGCGTGTGACCTGATGCGCCGTATCGGGAACCGGCGTCTGCTCGATAGAAAACGCGGCGCGAATCGATGCCTCAAGCTGGTCGACCACATAATCGAAGGCAGTCGGGGCATCGTAGCTCAAACGCTGAATGTTAAAGAGTGCCTGCACCGCAGCAATAGGTAGCACCTGCTTAAAGATGCAGATAGCGATCAGGCGGGCAATCTGCTCGCGACCATACTGCTTTTTGACCGGAGCAGGCACCAGGCCGACCTTCACGTAGTTATTGATCATCGATGGCGTAATGATAGGCTGCTCAACGCAAATAGACAGCGGCTCCATCCACAGCGCAACATACTCAATAACTTGGTCGCGGTAGAGTGTCACATTTGGCAACTGGTTATAGCGCGGCAGACTCAACATATTGAGTTTGCGCACGATATCGGACTGAATAAATGCATCGGGCAACACAGTGGGTTGAATATCCTCAGGCTTAATGCTGACCGACGAATCAGACATCGGAATAACGTGTTTAACGTGGTTCATAAAGGTCCTCCGTTCATTTTCTATATTGTATTCTACGTTATCTAGTTTTGCATACCACATAGCCGGCAAGAAAATGGCGGGACAGCGCACTGATGCATCGTCCCGCCATTTAGTTAATCAATAACAACCTTACATAAGATATATTATCGTACTTATCCACGGAGAAACGCGTATACGCTCGTTGCCGCTATGGCTCCATCAGAAACGGCAGTCACAACCTGGCGTAAACGCTTGGAACGGATGTCGCCAGCGGCAAATAGACCTGGCGTGCGGGTCGCCATGGAATCATCAGTAACAATACCGCCGTCCGGCGCCAGATCGACTAGATGCTCAACGAGCTCGGAATGGGGCTGCGTTCCGGTAAAGACAAAGATACCAAACGAGCCAGGGACAAATGACTCGGTGTGAGTTTCCCCGGATGCATTGTCCTTAAAGGTAATCGTCGTTGGCATGGCTTCGCCCGAGAGCTCGACAATACTAGTTTGGTACCTAACTGAAATATTATCTTTTGCAAGAACTTTTTGAACCACACCATCGGGGGCACGGAACTGATCGCGGCGCAAAACGATGGTCACGCTGCTGGCGATTTCTGACAAGAACAGAGCTTCCTCGCAGGCAGCATTGCCGCCGCCGATGACAAAAACCTGCTTGCCGCGAAAGAACATGCCGTCGCACGTCGCGCAATACGAAACGCCGCGACCGCGATACGCATCCTCGCCAACAAAACCAGCAGATCGCGGCGTGGCACCCATGCAAGCGATAACGCTCGAGGCCGACGTATCGCCCAAATCGTGATGCACCGTAAACAGCGCTGCATCGGCATCGTAATCGATACCCGTAACCATGCTCCATGTAACCTGTGCTCCCAGGCCCTCTGCATGCTGCTGAAAACGCTCACCGAGTTCGGCGCCACTCAAGAGCGGAATGCCCGGATAGTTCTCGACTTCATTGGTCGTGGCGATCTGCCCTCCCGACATGCCCTGTTCAATCACGGTCGTCGTTAGGTTGGAGCGCGCCGCATAAATGGCCGCAGCATAGCCCGCAGGGCCGCCACCGATAATCGCAACATCGATCGGCTGATGGGTAGTCATGAAGAGACCTCCTGTCGAAAGATTGGCGTTCTTTGCGCTCATACCCAAATTTACGTGAACATGACACTCATGCACTACAATGATAAATCGCGTAACAAAGCTGAAGGGGAGTTATCGATGGATCAAACGCAGATGAGCAATAGCGCTCCCCTGCCCATGCAAGCCACTCCCCAACCGGAGCAAATGACCGTTTCACCTGCACAAAAACCCCTAGTAACCATTGTGCACGCATCGGTTGGATCGGGCCACAAAGCCGCCGCCAACGCGATTGCACAAGCATTTGATCTTATCCGCGGCACCAAGGGAATCCCTGAGGATATTGAAATTGAAGTGCTCGATATCCTTGATTTTGGACGTATTAAATTCGACGGCAATAAGACCGCGGCTTCTTTTACGGGAGCCACACGCCCCATTTACGACCTGACCTGGCGATATACGCTTACGGGACATCTTCTCTGGGGTGGCGGCACGGCATGGTCGCGTATTATGTTCCCCGCCTTCAACGAATTTATTCGTCGCCGCAGGCCTATAGCCGTGGTCGCAACGCACATCACAGCAGCCAATGTTGCCGTGGGCGCCCGCGTAATTACGGGTATCGATTACCCGGTCATCTGTGTGCCGACCGATTACGAAGTCGAAGGCTTTTGGCCCCACAAGGACACCGACCTATTCTGTGTAGCCAACGAGTTTATGGCCGAAACGCTGCGCCCGCGCAAGGTTCCCGAGTCAAAGATCCGCATAACGGGCATCCCCATCCGAGCCGGTTTCGATTCAGATTACAAACGCGAAGATGAGCTCAGCAAGTTCAATCTCCCCATCGACAAGACCGTCGTGCTGGTAATGGCCGGTGCCAGCTTGCCTCAACCGTACGTCCGCTTTCGCGCGGCGATGGACCACACACTCCCCTTCCTGCGCTGCTTTGAGGACATGCATTTTGTCTTTTTGCCGGGCAAGGATAAGGAATACGCCACCCGCCTCAAGACGCTCTTCGACGCCATGAAGCTCGAAAACGTCACGGTTCTGGACTACGTGGACGACATGGCGGCCCTCATGCACGGCTGCGACTTGGCAATCCTCAAATCGGGCGGACTCACGGTCACCGAGTGCCTGTGCGCTCATCTGCCGATGATCCTGCTGGGCAAATCATACGGTCAGGAAAAGGCCAACACCACGATGCTTACCGGCATGGGCGCCAGCATGCACGTCACCACCGCACGTGAGCTCATCGTGACGCTTCGTCACCTGCACGCCCACCCTGAGTCGCTCAAAGCGCTACTCATCAACGGCGAAGTCCTGCGCCGTCCACGCGCAGCGGAGGACATCGCCATCGCAACCATGGAGCTCGTAGGCAAGCCCCAAAAGCGCAAACGAGCCTTCTGCCGCTTCTACTGGGGCGAAAAACCCGCGCATATCCGCTAGCATTGGACTGTCCGCTTACCTGTGGGAGGCACCTATATATCATCCCATGCTCAAACATTCTCGCTGCGCTGCGAAACTGCGCGTGGGACGATATATAGGGGCCTCCCACAGGTAAGCTGCGTTAACGTACTAGCAGATATACCAGATTCCCCACCACTAGAACCTGCAAAGGCGAAACCGGAAAATAAAGATACAGCAAGCCGATGCGACAAAGGATCCAACCCTTTGTCGCATCGGCTTATCAGAAAGAATGATTATTATTTTCAAGCGAGTAGCCGCCCGCCCGGGGCTTACCTATATCGTTCCACGCGCAGTTTCGCAGCGAGCGAAGCGACGCGAGAATGTTTGAGCATGGAATGATATAGGTAAGCCCCGGGCGGGAGGGATACGAGCGCCCTAGGCGACGCCGCTGGAGCCGAAGCCTCCGTTGCCTCGGTCGGTTTTGTCTAGCTCGTCTACCTCTATGAGGTTGACCGTGGGGACTTCTTGGATGACGAGTTGGGCTATGCGGTCGCCTTTGTTGATTTTGATGTTGTTGGAGGGATCCAGGTTGATGAGGATAACCTTGAGTTCTCCTCGGTAGTGGGCGTCGATGAGGCCCGGCGTGTTGACTATAGACAGGCCCTGCTTGATGGCCAAGCCGCTGCGGGGCTGGACGAAGCCGGCGTAGCCATCGGGCAGGGCGATGGCCAGCCCAGTAGAGACCAGACGACGCTCAAAGGGCTTCAGATTGCAATCCTCGTTGGAACGCAGGTCCAGGCCGGCATCCGTAGGATGAGCGTATTTGGGAAGCTCGACCGTGGGGTCGAGACGTTTAATGTTAACGGTAATGTTGGACATGGAATCACCTTAGCTTGTCGAGCTCTTGCAGAAACTCATCGACGTCTTTGAAATCGCGGTAGACCGAGGCAAAGCGGATGTAAGCCACCTTGTCGATTTTGGCCAAGCGCTTGAGCACCATGTCGCCCAACTCATGGGACGTAACGGCCGTCAGCGTTCGAGAGCGCAGCTCGACCTCGATGTCGTCGATAATCTCATTGAGCTTCTTAGTGTCGATATCGCGCTTGATGGTGGCGCGCATCAAGCCGACGAGCAGCTTATTGCGATCGAACCGCTGCTTGGTTCCGTCCGACTTAATAACCTCAATTGGGTCTTCGCATCGCTCGAACGTTGTAAAGCGATAGTTACACGAGCAACATTCGCGACGGCGCTTAATGGTGTTATTAGACTCCTGCATACGGGAATCAACGACGCGGGTATGTGCCTTGCCGCATTTGGGACAGCGCATGGTACCTCCTCTTAAACGATAACAAGGGTACCATGCGCAGCGCGATAATGATTACGAACGAGCAGGAACCTTAAGATGCGCATCAGCGGCGAGCGAACCATGCTCCAGATGATTGACGTTACGGATCATGTCGGAAGTCTCTTGCGTGGAAAGGCCTTCGATTGGATATTCCTCGGCAAGCGACCAAAGAGAATCACCAGGCTGAACGCGAATGGTCTCGTAGGTAACGTTGGAAACGGACTCGGCATACGCGGCGTGACGAGCGCTAAAGACAGACGTAGCGAGGACAAAAAAGAGCGTGAGCGCAACGGCGACGGCAACAATCATCGAGACCTTCAGGGCAGCGGGAGTCGGCGCGGCAACAGCATACTGAGTGCGAGCAGACTTTACGGGCAAAGGCTGATAACCGGAACGCCCACCCTTGACAACAGTAAAAGCGGGCGCGGCAGGCGTCTCGAGCTTAAGGGCGAGGTTTCCCTGGACCATATTCGTTGCGTTCATCATGTTCTCCTCTCGCGTGTTTTGCTGAGAACAGTTTTATCAAGCCGCGCGGACAAAAATGTCTAGCGCGAGAACGAATGTTCGGTTATTATTATCTTCGAACAGTTGTTCCTGTCAAGCAAAATTCGAACATTTGTTTGACATGGGTAGAGAGGATGCCCTGATGGCTCGCAAAATTACCAAGCGTCAGCAGCAAATTTACGACTTCATCAAGGAATATCAGCAGGAGAAGGGTTATCCGCCCAGCGTGCGCGAGATGGCTTCTGCCGTGGGCCTTTCCTCCCCCAGCACCGTGCACGCCCATCTATCTGCTCTGGAGGCGCGCGGGCTACTCAAGCGCGATGCCACCAAACCGCGCGCCCTGGAACTCTTTAACGAGGACGGTTCCTCTGTCTCAATTTCTAAATCTGACGAGCCCACCGCACCTCGCGGAACGGTCTCGCTACCGCTCGTTGGTCGCGTCGCGGCTGGGATTCCCATTCTGGCCGAGCAGAATATCGAAGACACTTTTACTATCCCGACCGAAATCGCCACTGATCAGGGTTCCTTTATCCTTGAGGTACATGGGAGCTCAATGATCAATGTCGGCATCTTCAATGGCGATTACATCATCGTCCGCGAGCAAAAGAGTGCCATGAACGGCGAAATTGTCGTGGCCATGATTGATGGTTCAGCGACCGTCAAGACGTTCTACAAGGAGCAGGGACGTGTACGCCTGCAGCCTGAGAATGACACCATGGAGCCTATCTATGCAACGAATCCCGTTATCTTGGGCAAAGTCGTCGGCTTGATGCGCCGGTTCTCGTAATGCAAAAACGCATCACCATCTTTGATACCGTCCGCGGGTTTACGATGATTTCAATGGCAGGTTTTCACGCTTGCTACGATCTCGCCTACCTGTACGACTGGGATATGCCCTGGTTTACCCAGACCGTCTTTCAAGACATCTGGCGCGCCAGCATCAGCTGGGTATTTTTGTTTATCGCGGGTTGGATGTGCACCCTTTCGCGCAACAATATCAAACGTGCCGCCAAATACGCCTTAGCAGCACTCGTCGTCTGGCTGGCAACAACACTTGTCTCAGTCGACGATTCGGTTAATTTTGGCATCATCTACTGCATGGCCGCATGTACCGGCATCGTAGCGTTGACCGATCCCGTCCTTAAGAAGATTTCGGCGAGATGGGGCATGTCTCTATGCCTTGTGTTGTTCGCCCTCACCTGGAGCATCCCCAAAACGACCTACCCTGTCCCCTACCTGGCGTGGCTGGGATTTCCGAGCCCTGGGTTTGTCTCAGGTGATTACTACCCCATCATCCCGTTTATCTTTATGTATCTTGCAGGATACTTCGCCGCACACATAGCGCAGGGAATCGGTAAGAACGCCCCAAGATGGGCCTACGCCAACCCCCTGCCGGCGCTCGCCAGCCTTGGACGTCATGCACTCCCCTTTTATCTGCTGCATCAGCCCATCATTCTGGGCATTTTGGAGCTCGTCTACTCGGTGCGATAACGCTCGAGCCGCGGCGCGATACGGGCCGGCAGCTTCGCCACAATACGAACGCCGTCCTCAAGATATTCCTCGTGCAAAAGGGTTCCCTGCTCATGCACCAGCGTGATGAGGGCGCCCTCGCGATACGGGATATCAGCAGAGAGCAACACATCGGTAGCAGCCGCCTCACGAGCAATACGGTCGACGAGATCGTCGAGTCCCTCGCCCGTCTGGGCCGAGAACAGCACGGCCTCGGGATAGCGACGACGGAAGCTCAGTCGATCAACGCTATCGAGAAGATCGATTTTATTGAATACGGTCAGAGTTAAACGCTCTCCAGCGCCGATCTCATCAAGCACGCGATCGACTGCCTCGAGCTGGCGCTCGTAGTCCTCGTCAGAGGCATCCACAACTTTAAGGATCAGATCGGCACCAAGAACCTCAGACAGCGTGGACTTAAAGGCATCAACGAGACCATGCGGTAGCTTTTGAATAAAGCCAACGGTATCGGTAATCGTCATGCCACGACCGCCGGGCAGGCGATACGAACGCGTCGTCGGGTCGAGCGTAGCAAACAGCTTGTCCTGCGAAAGTACCGTAGAGCCGGTCAGACGATTGAGCAACGTCGATTTTCCGGCATTGGTATAACCGGCTAACGCGACGCGAAACGCCGGTGACTCAATGCGACTCTTGGATTGAACATCGCGACGCTGTTCAACCTGCTTAAGCTCACGACGAAGCGCAGCGATCTTATTGCGAATGAGGCGACGGTCAACCTCGAGCTGACTTTCACCCTGGCCAAAGCGCGAACCGATGCCGCCGCGCGTCTGCTCCTTGGCAAGATGGCTCCACATGCCACGCAGACGAGGCAACAGATATTGAAGCTGCGCCAGCTGTACCTGTAGGCGTCCCTCACGCGTCTGAGCATGCAGGCCAAAGATATCCAAGATCAGTGCTGTACGATCGATAATCTTTACCGGCTCGCCCACGGCTTTCTCCAAATAGGATTGCTGCGAGGGCGTCAGGTCGTCGTCAAAAATAACGACATCGGCATCCATGCGATGCACCAGGCCGCACAGCTCTTCAACCTTACCGGAACCGATAAACGATTTTGGATACGGCTTAACCAGACGCTGTGACAAACGCGCCACGCACTGGGCACCAGCCGTATGGGCAAGGCGCTCAAGCTCGTCAAGCGAACGATCGAGCGGCCACGCATTGTCGCGCCACTCAACACCAACTAATATGGCACGCTCGGGCTCGGGTGCCGTGGGAACAAGGGGGAAACGGGCCATTAGGCAGCCTCAATACGATGCAGGATGTCCTCAACGACCTCATCGATCGTAAACTCGTCCATATCGAACCACACGATACGGTCATCGCGCTTAAACCATGAAAGCTGACGCTTGGCATAACGACGCGAACGCATTTTAATGAGTTCGCGAGCCTCATCCATGCTCATCACGCCATTGAAAGCATCGATAATCTCTTTATAGCCAATTGCCTGCATCGACGTCAGGGCATCTCCCAGCCCCTGGTCCATAAGACCGCGGACTTCATCGACAAGACCCTGCTCAAACATCAGATCGACGCGCAGATTAATGCGCTTGTAGAGCACCTCGCGATTACGCGTCAGACCAAACCATAGAGCATGATAATGCTCGCGCGGAACACTAAACTGACTTTTTTGCTGTGCATAGGAGATACCATCATCATGCATCTCGAGCGCACGAATCACACGGCGCACGTTATGGGGATGAATAACAGCAGCCGATTCTGGGTCGCGCTCGGCAAGCAGGGCATGCAGTTCTTCCTCGCCAATACGTTCGGCAAGCTCCTGATAGCCCACACGGCGATCGTCCTCAAGTTCACCCGAGGGAAAGTCCATCTCATCGAGGGCGGCCTTGAGATACAGCCCCGTACCTCCGCAAAAAACCGGCAGGCAACCCGAACCAAGGAGACGTTCAACATGCGCGCGAGCGTCAGCCTGATAAAGCGCAGCAGAATATGCCACACCCGGCTCTACAATGTCGACGAGACGCAGCGGCGCCGTACACTCATCGGGCGCCATCTTTGCGGTACCGATGTCCATGCCGCGATAGATTTGCATCGCATCGCACGACAGCACTTCGGACGAAAGACGAGCGGCCAAACGGTCGGCAACATCACTCTTACCAACCGCCGTCGGACCGACGATCGCAACGGCGGAAAGACCTGCCCCGGGAGAAACCATTAGCGCGGCTCGCCCACAACGGAGCCGGACAAATACCAGGTCTTGGCAACGTCAACGTCAACATCAACGATCTTGCCAACAAGCTGATCGATGCGGTAACCCTCGGGGATAGGCGCATGCACGGTCTGATTCTTGGGACTCTTGCCCAGCAGGACCGCATCGTTCTTCTTGCTCGTTCCCTCAATGAGCGCCGGAATCACAGTATGAAGCTCACCCTGGTTATACTCGTGTGCCGTGGTCTCGATAACCTTAACCAGGCGGTTGAAACGCTCGAGAATAACCTCATGCGGCGTAGGATCGTCAATCTCGGCGGCCGGGGTACCGGCGCGCTTGGAATAGATGAAGGTATAGGCCTGAGCATAGCGGACCGTCTCGGCAAGTGAGAGCGTCTGCTCAAAGTCTTCTTCAGTCTCGCCCGGGAAGCCAACGATAATGTCGGTCGAGAGCGCGATATCGGGCATGCGGTTGCGAATGCGATCGACAAGGCCCAGATAGTCCTCGCGTGTATAACGGCGATTCATCTCTTTGAGGATGCGCGTGGAGCCCGACTGAACGGCCAAGTGAAGCTGCGGCATGACGGCGGGCGTCTCGGCCATAGCGTCGATGGTCTCGGGCAGCAGATCCTTAGGATGAGAAGAGGTAAAGAAGATGCGCTCGACGCCCGTATCGCCCACCGCGCGCAGCAAATCGGCAAAACGCGGCTTGCCAAACAGATCGCGACCATATGAGTTAACGTTTTGGCCCAGCAGCGTAATCTCACGCACACCCTGGCGCACCAAAGCGGTCACCTCGTCGACAATCTCCTCGAAGGGGCGGCTTTTTTCGCGACCGCGCACGTACGGCACGATGCAATAGGTGCAGAAATTATTGCAACCTGTCATGATGGGCACCCAGGCGTGATACTGGGTCTCGCGATGCCACGGCATGCTCATGGCATCCGTATCCTCATGCTCGTTGGTGCGGATATGACGCTTACCATCAAGGAACGCCTCGGCAATGAGCTCGGCCACATGTGCGATGGAATGCGTGCCAAAGATGACATTGACGTTATCGACGTTGGTGAGCAGGCCCTCGCCATCACGCTGCGCGATGCAGCCGCCCACGGCAACCACACGCTTGCCCGAAGGCGAAGGCGGCAGGCTTTTGCAGGAATTGCACTGACCGTACAGGCGAGTGTCGGCGGCCTCGCGCACGCAGCATGTCATGAAGACAACAATATCGGCATGCTCGGGATCGAGCGCCATAAGGCAACCATACGAATCGAGCAGACCGCTCACGCGCTCAGAGTCGTGCTGATTCATCTGGCAGCCAAAGGTGCGGATAAAGTAGGTTTTACCGGCAAGAATATCGCGTACGGAACGCTGGTCCATGTGCATAAGTCCTAACGATGGAAAGGGGAGGGCGAATCGAGGCAAGCAGAAGCTATGCCACAGGCTTAACATCATCCATGACAACGTTATCCATTGCAGCTCGATTGATCTGGTGAACGTAGATAGAAAGGCGGATAGCCGTGCGCGACTCCCCGTTAATGAGGATGTCAGAGAACACGGGCGCGCAGGAAATATCAAAACCGGTTGGAATCAAAAAACCGCGCGCGATAGCCACGGCCTTAATGGCCTGGTTGACCGCACCGGCGCCGACACACTGGATGTTGACGGGTACACCATCCTTGACCATGCCGGCGATGGCGCCGGCAACGGACGCGGGCGATGATTTGCTTGATACCTTCAGGCAATCCATGAAGAAACTCCTGCGTTTAAAAGTACGTTTTAACTGCAATAACTGTATCGTACCGAGAGGACTCGGTAAAGGCACTATTCCTCTTTGGCAAGATCGAAGGTCACAGTGATTCGATCACGCGAAACACGAATCTTTGGGTCGCCGCAAAGGTTGAGATAGTACCGGGCGGCAAGGTCATTAAAGTCGCGCTCCACAGCACGCGAAAACTGTGCCATGTCATCCTTGGCAATACGTAGCCCGCGACGATCTTTCGCGAGATCGACAGGAGCCGGCGCATGCGAGGAAGAATCACGCTCGCGCAGCAGACGCGCGGTCACACCGCGAACGGGCTTAATCTGCCCTGCCAAAATGCGATGTGCCGTGCGCTCGGACATCTCAAGACCCAAACCCGAACAGATGCGGATAAAGTCCTCGGCATCAGAGGCAAGGCCTAAACGGTCGACAACCGGAAGCTCGCTCTCGTCATCAATAAACAGGAGACGCGACGTATCGAGCCGACTTGACGCCTGAGCATAAAGGGTCGCGGCAATCTCAGACGGAGAACCAAGATAGACATCGCAACCACGCAACTCCTCGAGCGCAAACTCACAAGCAGCGCGAATAATATTATGCGGACCGCGAGCACAGACATAACGTCCGTCATCATCCTTGACGGCCTGGGGCCAGCTGGACTGATCGGCACGCTCACTGAGGCGGTCCGCCGCAACGCTCACCTTAAAGGCTGAACCAAGATCGACACCGGACGTGACCACACGGGCCTCGTCGGTGTTCTGCTTGATCGAAAACAATGCCATGCCACGACCGTGAACGCCCCAACGGTCCATCTTCATGCTCTCGAGCTTGGAGGTAACGCGGGCATCGAAGATTCGCTCTTGCATATCCTGCGGAACGCCCGAACCGTTATCCAGAAAGACAAGCGTGCGGACGCCATCTTCCTTGGTCGTGGCGAGATAGACCTTGTCGGCGCCAGCATCGCGAGCATTACGGAGCATTTCGATGACGATATCCTCGACATGCTGAATGTCGTGCTTTGCCTGGCGCCGCTCGGCCTCCGAAACGCGGAGGCGGACATACCCCTCGCCAAGGTTCTCCTCGACGCGAAGGTTGCCCTCCCCCGACATCGACGCGATAAATGAGATGAGCTCGTTCGCGTCGCTCATGTTATTTAGCGATATCGACAGCGCGGCTCTCGCGAATCACGACGACGCGCACCTGACCGGGATACTCCATCTCTTCCTCGATCTGATGGGCGATATCGTGAGCCAGAACCGTGGACTGGGCATCGGAAATCTTGTCCGGCTGAACCATGACGTGGACCTCGCGACCAGCCTGCATGGCATAGGTACGCTCGACGCCATCATGGGAGTTGGCGATCTCCTCGAGCTTCTCAAGACGCTTGATGTAGTTCTCGGCAGACTCGCGACGGGCACCGGGGCGAGAGGCAGAGACGGCATCGGCGGCCTGTACCAGGACATCGAGCACCGTGTTGGGGTCGACGTCGGCATGGTGAGCCTCAATAGCGTGGACGATAACGGGCTTCTCGCCATAACGGCGGGCAAGCTCGGCGCCGATGACGGCATGCGGGCCCTCGACGTCATGGTCGATTGCCTTGCCCAGGTCGTGCAGCAGGCCGGCGCGCTTGGCGGTCACAACGTCCAGGCCAAGCTCGGAAGCCATCACGCCGCACAAATCAGAGACCTCGAGGGAGTGCTGAAGCACGTTCTGACCAAACGAGGTACGGTAGCGCAGGGCACCAAGGGTCTTGACGATCTCGGGGTGCAGGTCGTGGATGCCGGTATCGAAGGCAGCCTGCTCGCCAGCCTCGCGCACGCGCTGCTGAACCAGGTCGGCAGCCTTGTGATACATCTCCTCGATGCGGGCGGGGTGAATGCGGCCGTCGGCGATGAGGTTCTCGAGGGCAACACGGGCGGTCTCACGACGGACCGGGTCGAAGCTCGAAAGAACGACGGTCTCAGGCGTGTCGTCGATCACGAGGTTGACGCCGGAAACCTGCTCGAAAGTCCGGATGTTGCGACCCTCGCGACCGATGATACGGCCCTTGAGGTCATCAGAGGGAATGTGCACGGAGGTAACGGTGACCTCGGCAGTGTGGTCGGCAGCGCAGCGCTGAATCGCCAGGGACAAAATCTCCTGGGCGGTCTTGTGGCACTCGGCGCGAACCTGCTGCTCGGACTCGCGAATAATCGTGGCAGCCTCGTGGGTTACCTCGCCGCGAACCTTATCGAGGAGCTCCTTGTGGGCGTCCTCGCGGGTCAGGTCGGCGATGCGCTCGAGCTCCGAGGTCTGCTTGGCGCAGAGCTCCTCAAGCTCGCGGGAGCGCTTCTCGACCTGACCGGCCTGGCTGGACAGCTGGTGCTCACGCTTGTCAAGAGCGTCGTTTCGGCGATCGAGGGACTCCTCGCGCTGCATCACACGGTTCTCGAGCGTACGAATCTCGCTCTTACGCTGCTTGTCCTCGGCCTCGGCGGCCTGCTTGTTCTTGATGATCTCCTCTTTAGCCTCGAGCAGAGCCTCTTTTTTGAGGGTCTCGGCCTGACGCTTAGCATCACCGATCAGGGACTCAGCCTGTGCGTGTGCCGACTGGATCTTTTCGTCGGCCTCGTGAAGACTACCCTGCTTGGCGGTGCGCATGTAGGCGATGGCGGCGATGGCACCCAAAACGATGCCAACGAGCGCTGCGATGATAGGCATGCTCACTCCTTTTTATGGATTCGTTACACAACAAAGCGAACCGTCCTTACGAACGGCTCGCGACATTTGAGTAATATGGGCGCAGCTTATGCGGGTCGGATACAGATAAACATATAAACAAACTCATCACAGATGAGCACATATCACAAAGCAAATGACAGTGTTTATCGTACGTTGAACCACAACAACTGTCAAATAAATGGCCCCGGCACGGCGGCTAAAACGCGGTGAACGGCAGGGCCACAAAACGCATACGACTAAACCGCACATTCCTCGCGTTCGGCATCGAGACGTGCCTTAACGGCATCGGCGGCGATGTGATACGTGAAGCCCTTGCCCATCAAAAACCGAACCAGTTTTTCGAATCCACGCGTCTCTGGAACACGCCGCTTGGCGAGCAGGGCTGACGCACGCGCCAAATCGTCTTCGACGGCAAAATAATCCTCGGGATAACCGGGAATGTCATCGAGCACAACATGACGTCGCTTGAGCTCGGTCTCGATTTTGCGCTGTCCCCAACCGCGCCGCTTGCGCTCCTCGATAAAGTACGAGCAAAAGCGGTTCTCGTCTAAAAAGTGATACTCGGTGGCGCGCTCGACGGCGAAATCGATCGCGGGCTGGTGAAAGCCGTAGCGAGCCAGCTTGTCACGTACCTCACCCGTCGCATGGTCGCGGCGCAATAGCATCTCGGTCACCATGGTAAGTGCACATTTACGCTCGATGAGCTGCA
Source organism: uncultured Collinsella sp. (assembly GCA_900552685.1). Classification (GTDB taxonomy): domain Bacteria; phylum Actinomycetota; class Coriobacteriia; order Coriobacteriales; family Coriobacteriaceae; genus Collinsella. The sequence goes on along the minus strand of USAJ01000004.1, from coordinate 102,493 downwards.
CCGCCTCACGAAAGTTGTCCCAATCACAGGGAAGATCGGGGCGGTTTTTGACATACAGGCGCGCGACCCGCATGGGAATCCAAATGGACCGCTCAAAACCGTCCTCAAGCTCACAATCGATATGTGCGCAAGGCTTTTTGGACGCATACCCGCTCGAAAACGAGGAGGCCGCCTTCTTATCGGGAAAGACGACCGTGGCCTCGGTCACCGTATACGACATGAGCGTAACCGCTACTCGTCGTCATCATCGAGCATAGCGGAACCATCGATGGCGTAAAGCTCATCAAACTCCTCAGGCGCAGGCTGATCGGTCAGCTCGACCTCGGACGGAGCATCGTCATCAAACTCAAGTCCGCAGGCAAGGCGAACCTTATGCTCAATCTCGTCGGCGCAATCGGGGTGTTCGCGCAGGAAAGCCTTGGCGGCCTCGCGACCGTTGCCGAGCTTGTCCTCGCCATAGGCAAACCAGGAGCCCATCTTCTTGCAGATGCCGCACTCGACAGCCATGTCCAGAATCGAGCCCTCCTTAGAGATGCCCGTACCGTACATGATGTCGAACTCAGCAGAACGGAACGGAGCTGCCACCTTGTTCTTAACGACCTTGGCGCGCACGCGGTTACCGATAACCTCGTCCTTAAGCTTAATGCTGTCGATGCGGCGAATGTCGATACGCACCGAAGAGAAGAACTTAAGGGCGCGACCGCCCGTCGTGGTCTCGGGGTTGCCGAACATGACGCCGATCTTCTCACGCAGCTGGTTAATGAAGATGCACGTCGTGTTGGACTTAGACAGCGAGCCGGCGAGCTTGCGGAGCGCCTGGCTCATCAGGCGAGCCTGAAGACCGACCGTAGTGTCGCCGATTTCTCCCTCGATCTCGGCACGCGGGGTCAGCGCGGCGACGGAGTCGACAACGATGGCATCGATGGCACCTGAACGCACAAGCATGTCAACGATCTCGAGCGCCTGCTCACCCGTATCGGGCTGGGAAATGAGCACCTCGTCGATATCCACGCCGATGCGCGCGGCATACGTGGGATCGAGCGCGTGCTCGGCATCGATAAATGCCACAACGCCACCCATTGCCTGGGCCTCGGCCAAGATCTCGAGCGAAAGCGTCGTCTTACCGGAGGACTCGGGACCGTAGATCTCGACGATTCGGCCGCGCGGCACACCGCCGATACCCAGAGCGGCATCGAGTGCCAGAGCGCCCGTAGGGATGGCCTCGACCTCGAGCTCGGGGCCACCGTCGCCGTACCTCATGATGGAACCCTGGCCGAATTTCTTCTCGATCTCGGCCTTGGTGGTGGCGATCATCTCATCGCGCTCTTTACCCGTCGTGCGAGCATGAACGGTACGTACGGGACCTGAATTCTTGGCCATGAATAGCCCTCCTCTTAACAACCTGCATCGATAATAAACGAACGGCTGTTCGTGGTCAACCGTTCAGATAAATCATATGCAGGCGGTCTTTCCAAAACCCAACCAAACGCCGACCAAACACTGACCAAATGCTTGACCACAAAGGACCAAATATGAACAAGGCAGGCAAAATTACGTCTACAACCAGCACAAACGCCAAATGAGCCTAAGGTCCCCATCTCCACAATTAAGGGGCCCGGAGGCCCCTTAAAACACGTCTATTCCATAGAATCGAGCACGTAGACAATGCGACCCAATGCCTCCGTGACCGCATGGGCACGAACACACGAACGGTCGCCCTCATAGTGGCAGCGCACAGAGTCCACGACCGGCACTCCCCCATCGGCGGAACGATGTGCCCAGCCAATATAGAAAGTGCCAGCAGGATCGTCCTCAGTACCACCGCCGGGGCCGGCATAACCCGTTGCGCTCACTGCAATATCGCTCTGGTACAGCTCCAGCGAACCCGACGCCATCTCGCGCGCAGTTTGATGCGACACCGCGGTGTAGCGGTCGAGCGTCTCCTGCTCAACACCCAGCACGCGATGCTTAATCTCATCGCAGTAGGTCACCGCACCGCCACGCAGCACCGCCGAGGCGCCCGGGATATCCGCAATCGTCGAGGCGATCATACCCGCCGTCAGCGACTCAGCCGTCGAAACCGTCACACCCCGAGCGCTCGCGCGCTCGACGATATCGCGCGCCAGCTCCTCGTTATGTGCGGAAATCTGCTCAAAAGAGTCCGTCATACCCACCAGGACCTAGACCGAAAAGACGATCTTGCGGCAGTTCCAGAAGTACTGGGCGCCCGAGATAACGGTCAAGACAACGGCAACGGCATACAGGAAGCGCGACACCGAGTAGATGCCGAGCGTCAGCGCCACCGGACCAAGGTGCAAGCCGGCCATAGCAAAAACGCACAGGTAACCGCAGATGGAGACCATCGTGGTCGCCGTCTTGTACTTGCCGAGCTTATCGGCCGCAACGACCACACCGGCCGCACTCGCGACCATGCGAAGGGCGCTCACCAGAAGCTCACGGAACAGGATAATGAACACGGACCACACGGTCACCGCGCCAAAATCCAAGAACAGCAGCAGGGCCGAAAACACGAGCAGCTTATCGGCGATGGGGTCCAAGAATTTACCGAAGTCGGTGATCTCGTTGCGCGAACGCGCCAGATAACCGTCGACCTTATCGGTGCACGACAGGATCACATACAGAATGAAGGCAGCGGCGGCGAGCGGGCCGTCGAAGGTGCTCCAATCCGTACCGGCAACACTCGTGTGAGAAAGCGCCGACACGATCATGAACACCGGGATAAAGACGATGCGAACGCACGTCACGATGTTGGCGGGCGTCCAAACACTCGTCAGTTCCTTATTGCTCTCGTTTGCCACGATGCTCTCCTACTCCACAACATGGCCGATAAGCTCATAGCAGAAGCTATCGGTAAACTCGACAGTCAGAATATCGCCCACAGACGCCTCGCTGGCATCCAAGTGCACCGCGCCATCGGAATCGGGCGCCTGGAACCAGGCATGGCCGATCAGCTCGGCGCCGTCCTCGGTTTCTTCGATACCGTCGACGATCACCTGGGCGCGCTCGCCCACATGTGCGGCGGTGGCGGCAAAACCGAGCGACTCGGCCAGGTCCATGGCCTCCTGGGCGCGCTCGAGCTTGACCTCTTCGTCGACCTGACCCTCCATCTTAGCGGCCAGGCTGCCCTCCTCCTGCGAGTAGGCAAAGACGCTCGTGTAGTCAAAGCCGACGGTGTCCATAAAGTCGATAAGATCACGAAACTCGTCGTCGGTCTCGGTCGGGAAGCCGACCATGGCCGTGGAGCGAATCACGATACCGGGGATGCGCTCGCGAAGGTCGCGGAACAGATCCTCGAGCTCCTGGCGCGAACCGGAGCGACGCATGGCCTTGAGGATGCGCGCGTCGCAGTGCTGCACGGGGATATCGATATAGGGCAGCACCTCGGGCGTATCGCGTATCGTCTCGATGAGTTCGTCAGTCATGCCCTCGGGCTGCAGGTAGAGCACGCGGACCCAGACGTTGTGCGGGCGCACGGCCTCAGCGACGGCACGCAGCAGCTGTGCCAGATTGCGCGGCGAGCCCTCGGCGACGTCCTCGTCGGCAAAGTCGGTGCCCCAAATACCCGTGTCCTGGCCGATCAGCACGATCTCGCGCACACCGCCGGCAACCAGGTCGCGCACCTCGGAGATAATGCTCTCGGCATTGCGCGAATGATAGCGACCGCGAATGTAGGGGATCATGCAGAAGCTGCAAAAACGATTGCAGCCATCGGAGATTTTGACGTAGGCGACAGCGCCCTCGACGGTACGTTTGACCTGCGGGATATAGGCTGCAATCTCGCGCTCGACACCCAGCACGCCATCGATGACCGCCACGATGCCGTCCTCCTCGTCGGCCTTCACAAAGGCAGCGACCTCGGGCAGCTCGTCAGGCAGGTCGTCGCCATAGCGCGACGGCACACAGCCGCACATGACGATGGGGCAAGAACGAACGCCGTCCTGAACCTCATTGGCGAGCTCGAGCGTGGTCTCGATGCTCTCGGACGTTGCGGAGGCGAGGAACGAGCATGTATTGACGATGGCGATATCGGCATCCTGCGGGTCGAATGCCTCCTCGTAGCCTGCAGCGGCCAAAAGTGAACGCATGCGGTCGGTGTCAACCTCGTTCTTAGCGCACCCGAGGGTGATGTAGAGCACGGAGCCCAACGGTGTATCCATGTTGGAGAGCGGTCCTTTCGAATGATATTAGCGGTAGTTAGTGAACTGCAGCGGCTGGCCGTAGTCCTGGTCGCGCAGAAACTGGATCACGGTCTGCAACGCGTCCTTCGAAGCAGAGGAAACACGCAGCTTGTCGGCCTCGATGGTCACCTTGACCTTGAGCTTTTGGTCCTTGATGTCCTTGTTGATCTTCTTGGCGGTCGCCTGGTCGATACCCTCGACGATATGGCCGAGCACGCGCACGGTGCCGCCCGATGCCGCCTGCGGAGCATCCCACGAGACAGCCTTGAGGTCGATGCCGCGCTTGATGAGCTTGGAGCTCAGCACGTCGACAATCTGTTTGGAGACAAAGTCGGCCGGGGCATTGATCGTAAAGAGCTTGTCGCCCTTCGAAAGCTCGATCGTGGCGCCGGAATCCTTAAGGTCATAGCGCTGGGAAATCTCGCGCGTGGTCTGCTGGAAGGCGTTGTCGACCTCTTGCATGTTGACCTCGGACACGACGTCGAAGCTGGAATCTTTAGCCATGATGTTTCCTTTCGCGTACGAGCGGCTTAGTAGCTATCGTACGAATAGTCGGTAGAATCGCTGGGCGTCTGACCGTCAGTTGCGGTATCGGCGCCATCCGTGGACTGGGCATCGGTACCGTCGGTGGTATCGGTACCATCGGTGGTGTCGGTACCATCAGAACTTTCACCATTCTCGGAATCAGACGTCTCCTTCTTGGGAACGGTGATCGTCACGCGCGCCACGCCCGAGGTCTTGGTATCGTAACGGACCTTTTCACCGTTCTTGGTAACGGTGACATCGGAAGGCTTGGACGTGGTAATCTCGATTGAGGACTCGGGCGTGTACTCCTGCTCAAAGGGGCCAGTCGCCTGGGCGCCATAGACCGACTTGCCGTCGACCTTGACCTCAATCCACGCGGTCTTTCCCTTGGCAACGGAGACTTTGACCTTCGTGACCTCGTTCTCTTCCTTCTTGGCCGTCGTCTTGGTAGCGTCCGAATCAGTCGACTCATCCGTCGCCTCATCGGTGTCTTCGTCCTCGTCGACCGTTTCGGTCTTCTTAGAAGACTTCTTAGTCGTCGTCTTGGTGGCAGTGGGCGTCTCGGGCGTGGTCTCGGGCGCCGAAGATGCGCAGCCGCGCAGAAGCACCACGATGAGCACGATCAGCAGCAACGCCACGGCACCGATGCCGGCGTAGACGATACGCGGATCGAGCCCGTTGTTTTGAGGAGTACGGGATCCGCCGCGTCCACGACTGGAACTGCTGCGGCCGCCTCCCTGAGGCATACGACCACGATTGCTATCGGAACGGCCGCGATAGCCGCCCTGGCCCTGAAGGCTGCGCTGACCCGAGCGGGGCGCAAGTTCACCGCGGCCTTGATAGCCACGCTGGCCCGAACGCGGAGTCGAAGAGCGCTGGCCATACGGCTGTGATTGAGAGCGAAGACGCGGCGTCACCTGCGTGGTATCGGCATCCGCATAGCCACCGCGAGAGCGTCCCGTAGAGGCACCACGGTAACCGCGATCGGAATAGCCGCCGTCGCCGTAGCCGGCACGAGGGTCACGCGCCACACCGCGGGCAGCGGGAAGTGCACGATCCTCGGGCATCGGCGTACTGCGGAACCGGTCACGCTGTGAGCGAATCTCCTCGCCCGAACCCGTCTCAGTAATATAACCGGCCTGCTGAGGACGCTGTCCATAGCGGGTCGAACGACCGCCCTGAACCATCAGGAAGCGCCCGTTATCGACCGAGGAACGCGAATTGACGTAGCCGGCGGCGTCCTGAAAACGACCGCCCTGCTGCGACGTTTCGCGTTCGTATGCCATCAGGTCGTCAAAGTAGGCATTGACGACCTCGCGCGGATTGAGGCCCAAAAAGCGAGCATAGCTCGAAATCATGCCCTGTGCATAGCCGCGCGGCGGCATCGAAGCAAAGTTACCGGTCTCGAAAAACTCGATGATCTGCGGCCTGATTTTGATGGTGTTGGCGACCTGCTGAATGGAAAGCCCCATTCGGCGACGCTGCTCGAGCAGCATGTCACCAAAGCGTGCAGCCATCAGAATCCTCCAAACTCACAATCTTCACGTGCCATCTCGGCGTCGACAGATTCCAGCGCGGCAAGCCCCTCCTCGTCCAATAGGACCTCGCGCGGCTTGGAACCGTCGGGCGGGCCGACGACACCCTTTTCTTCCAGCATGTCCATAATACGCCCGGCGCGCGCATAGCCAACCTTAAGGCGGCGTTGCAGGCCAGATGTGGAGCCCAGCTGCGATTCCACCACAATATGGGCGGCTTCCCAAATGAGCGGATCATCGTCTTGCGGCTCGGCAACTCCGGTGCGGACAATGCCGCCACCCGCCATGGACATGGAAGCGGGCGCCACAGCCGACAGGATCTCCTCATGGTAGTCGGGCTCGCTTTGCGACTTGACGAACTCGACAATCTCGTTGATTTCATCGTCCGAGACAAAGCAGCCCTGAATACGGCGAGGCTTGCCCCAGTCGACCTTGGAGAACAGCATGTCGCCCAAACCGGTGAGCTTTTCGGCACCCATCTGGTCGATGATGACGCGCGAGTCGATGCCCGTGGCGACGTTAAAGGCGATGCGGTTGGTGATGTTGGCCTTAATGAGGCCCGTCACCACGTTGGAGCTCGGGCGCTGCGTGGCCACGATAAGGTGGATACCGGCGGCACGGCCCAGCTGAGCAATACGCACGATCGAGGCCTCGACATCCTTACCGGCGACCATCATCAGGTCCGAGAGCTCGTCGATGATAATGACCAGATAGGGCATCTTTTGCGGCGGGTTATCGTAATGTTCAAACTCGCCGGCGGCCTGCTTTTCGTTGTAGGTCGAGATCTTACGCACGTTGAGACGCTCGAAGACCTTCAGGCGACGCTCCATCTCGGACACGGCCCATTGCAGAGCGCTCGCGGCCTGCTTGGGCTCGGTCACTACAGGCACGTAAAGATGCGGCAGACCGTTATAGCCCGCAAGCTCGACGCGCTTGGGGTCGACCATGATCAGGCGAACGTCCTCGGGAAGGGCGCGCATGAGCAAGGTCGTGATGATGGAGTTGATCATGACCGACTTACCGGAACCCGTGGTACCGGCGATCAGCAGGTGGGGCATCTTGGCAAGGTCGGCGACGACCGGCGTACCCTCGGCATCTCGACCGATGGCGAGCTCGAGCGGACCGCCCTTCACATAGGGAAGCACGTCGCCCAGGTTGACGTTCTGGCGCTTGCGATTGGGGATCTCGATACCCACAAGCGAGGTGCCGGGGATCGGGGCAAAGATACGCACGGACTGGGCAGCAAGCGATAGCGCGATATCGTCCTCGAGGCTCGAAATCTTGCTCACGCGCTCGCCCTCGCCAGGTTGCAGCTTAAAGGTCGTCACCGTGGGGCCGGCGATCCAGCCGACCACGCGGGCACTACGACCAAACTCCAGCAAGGTGGACTGAAGCGACTCGGCAGTCTGTTCCAGCTCCTTGTCAGAAGACGCGGAGGAAGCCGACTGCGGGTTGGCATGCAGAATCTCAAGTGGCGGAAGTTTGAGGCCGTCCTCTTCTTCGCCCTCGTTATCTGCGGCGCCGCCGTCCGCTCCCCCATCGCTAGCCGCAGCCGATTCGACAGCACTCAAGGCAGGCGCATCGGCAACCTTGGGATGCTTCAAGAAGTCGGGGATCTGAGGTGCTGCCGAGACAGGATTCACGGCAAACGGCGGCTCGGACTCGTCGATCTTATCGGGGTCGTCTTCCATCGAAAGCTGACCGGTTACCTGGTCGCGCTTTGCATGGCGACGCGGCAGCAAAGTTGTCTTTGCGGTCTCAATCGGAGCCTCGTCGTCCTCGTCATCGCCCTCGGTGAGCTCAATCTCGCTCTCGGACCAAGACGGGTCGGGCTCACTCGTATTGAGTTTGGGCGCAGCCTTGCCCTTCTTGGCATGGCGGCGCGGCAACAGCGTCGTCTTAGCGCGCTCAGCTTCCACGGCATCGGACACGTCGACAAACGGATCCTCGTCCTCGTCGTCATCGTCCAAAACCGGGTCCACATCGTTGCCCATGACCGTGGTCACGGCAGCATCGGAGCCCTTTTGACGAAGAATGCTCAGGTGAGGACGGGCAACGCCGGGCACCGACAGGGCCTCATCGTCACCCCACGGACTCGCGTTAACATCGGCACGACGGCGCTCGGCAAAATCAGCCGCACGGTCGCGAGCAGAGCGCAAAACGCCGCCCACCGAAAAGCCGATGATGACCAGGCCCACGACGACAAGGCCCAACAGGACCACCATCGCGATAGGCTTACCCAGGGCATTCTGCAGCGCACTCGCAATAAACGCACCAATGTAGCCACCCGAGGCGGACAGATTTTGCGGCGTGAACATAAGGTCGCACGAGTCGCTCGTACCTGGCAACATCAACGAAAGAATGGAGACGACGGCGATAAAGACCACGGCGCCGCCCGCAACAGAGCGCGCGTTGAGCGGCGAGTCCTCGCCTAAAAAGAGCGTGGCGGCAAACAGCAAAATGACGATCGGCAGCACGTAGGCGCCCAGACCAAAGCCCAAGTGGTAGAAACCGGCAACCGCAGCCGTAACGGGCGCAGTCGCCGGCGAAATCACGGCAATAAAGGACGCAATCGCCAAGACGGCAATGACCACGCCGGCGATATCGCGGTTGGCCGAGGGCTCGACCAAGGGCTCGAAATCATCGAACTCGGACTCGTGACCCTTATTGGCACGCAGATGGGAACCGGCACCCTTAGCAGATGCCGGTTGGTTGTTGGCCTTATTGCCTTTGGCGTTTTGTGCAGATCCGCGCGCCAAACTAAACCTCCATGACGACCGGGATGATCATCGGACGAGTGCGCGTACGGCTCCAGATAAAGTTGGAGAGCGAGTCGCGCACGGCCTTGCGAATGGCATCGGAACCGCTGCTGGTAAAGCTAAACTTACCCTTCTCGATCGTCTTCATAATAGACGCGGAGGCATCCTCGGAGAACTGGTCGTCGATGGCAAACGAGACGCCGCGGCCCGAGAACTCGATGGCCTCGATCTTCTTGTGCTTGAGCGAGACGATGGCAACAGCGGTAACCATACCGTCGTTGGCGAGCTTCTGGCGATCGCGCAAGACGATGGGGTCGGTATCGCCGATACGCAGGCCGTCGACGTAGACGACGCCGGACTCGACGGGCGTACCGCGCTTGACGATACCGCCGCGCATCTCGAGCGTGTCGCCGTTATCGAGGATAAAGATGTGATCATCCTTGATGCCCATCTTACGAGCAAGCTGGGCATGGGCACGCAGATGCACGGCCTCGCCGTGAACCGGCATAAAGTAGGTGGGCTTGGCCATGGCCATCAGGAGCTTGAGTTCCTCCTGGCTACCGTGACCGGAGACGTGAACGAGAGCGCGGTTCTTATCCCACACGTCGCAACCGAGCTTGGCCAGGCTGTTGACGACCTGCTGGACGGCTTTCTCATTGCCGGGAACAGGAGTTGCCGAGAGGATAACGGTATCGCCCTCGTGGATGGAGAGCGTCTTGTGCTCGCCATTGGCCATGCGGGACAGGGCCGACAGCGGCTCGCCCTGCGAACCGGTGCACATGACGACAATCTTGTCGTCAGGCAGGTTATCAATGTCAAAGGCATCGATGATATCGGCGTCGTCGATGTTGAGGTAGCCAAGCTCGCGCGCCACGCGGGTGTTAGTGAGCATGGAGCGACCGGTCACAACGACCTTACGGCCGCACTTGCGGGCGGCATCGCAGATCTGCTGCAAACGATGGATGTGGCTCGAGAACGACGCGACGAACACGCGACCCGGGGCGTTCTTGATGGCGTGCAGCAGGTTGGGACCAACCTCGGCCTCTGACTTGGTAAAGCCGGGAACCGTGGCATTGGTGGAGTCGGAAAGCAGTAGGTCGATGCCCTGCTTGGCAAAGCGGCTGATAGCGGCATAGTCGGGCGTAACGCCGTCGATGGGCGTCTGGTCGAGCTTAAAGTCGCCGGTGTGCATAACGGTACCCTGGTTAGTGCGAATGAACACGCCCAGAGCGCCGGGGATGGAGTGCGTCATCGAGAAGAAGTCGAGCGAGATGCCACCGAGATTGACATGGCTTCCGCCCTTGACCTCGCGGAACTTGGGCGCGCGGATTCGGAACTCAGAGAGCTTGCCCTCGATAAAGCCAAGCGTCAGCTTGCTCGAGAAGATGGGCACCTTGTTGTTGAGGTCCTGCAGCAGGTACGGAAGCGAACCGGTGTGGTCCTCGTGGCCGTGGGTGACGACGATACCGCGGAGTTTCTCCTCGTTCTCCAGGACATAGGTGTAGTCGGGAAGCACCAGGTCGATACCGGGCTGCGAGTCGTCGGGGAACATGAGGCCGGCGTCGACGAGCACCATGTCGTCGCCGCACTCGAAGACCGTCATGTTCTTGCCGATGCCGTCAAGGCCGCCGAGCGGAATGATCTTCAAGGGAGATGATTTTTTAGCTGCCATAGGTTAGTGTGGTTTCCTTTCTTCGAAACGGGTCTGGAACAACCGACGGGGCGCTTCTGGCAAACCGACCGCCGGGAACGTACAACAATGCATCGCAGAGTCGATGCAATAACCACAGCATGATACCCATTTTCACAACAACAGACCACCCATGCATCAAAGCCCCATCTGACTGGTCCATCCCGCCGGTCTGGGGCCATCGGGGGCCGGGGCGGGTTAAGTTTGCTGCTCTACAGTCCTGCGCAAGACGGAAAGCACATTAAGTGCTTTCCTTTGCGTGCGGAACTCGCGACAAACTTAACCCGCCCCGGCCCCCGATGGCCCCAGACCGGCCAAGAAGGGACAGGTTTATTTTGGTTGGTTTTATCTGGGGTAATGCCGCACATGCGATTATCTAAAGATCTGAATTCAGATAACCGAATAGACTGTCTGACAAAATCGAAACCCGCACCAACCAGCCCTTTTGCTATTCCCGGCGGGGGCCGCGGGTAAAGTTTATCGCGAGTTCCGCACGAGCCGGAGAGCACTTAATGTGCTCTCCGTGCGAGCAGGACTGTAGAGCAGGAAACTTTACCCGCGGACCCGCCGGGAATAGCAAAAGGGCGACCCCTGTCCGGAGTCGCCCTTGTTGAGCTGCTTATGTATAGCTGTTACTCGGCGTCGTGGTGACGGCGGGGCTTGCGGCCTCCGTTGTCGCCGGGACGGCGCGGGCGGTCGCTGCGCTCGGAGCGCTCGCGACGCGGACGCTCACGGCGCTGGAAGTGCTCGCCGTCGCCCTCAGAGGCACCCTCGGCGCGAGCCGGGGCCTCGGGCTTATCCAGACGATCGAGCGAAATCTTGCCGCGGTCATCGACTTCGATGACGACGACCTTGACCTCGTCGCCCACATTGAGGACGTCCTCGACCTTCTCCACGCGGCCCTTGGCGACGCGGGAGATGTGCAGCAGGCCGTCCTTACCGGGCAGCAGGTTGACGAAGGCGCCGAAGGGCTGGATGGAGACCACGCGACCGGTGTACTCCTCGCCCGGCTCGGGAACCTTGATGATGAGCTTGATGCGCTCGACGGCCTGGTCCACGGACTCGCCGGTGCCGCCGACAAAGACGGTGCCGTCCTCCTGGATGTCGACCGAAGCGCCGGTCTCGTCCTGAATACCGCGGATGACCTTACCGCCGGAACCGATGACGTCGCGGATCTTGTCGGTCGGGACCTGGATGGAGACGATGCGCGGAGCGGTGCTGCGTGTGGTGTGGCGCGGCTCGGGGATCACATCGAGCATCTTCTGCAGGATGAAGGCGCGACCCTCCTTGGCCTGCTGCAGGGCGCGGGCCAGGATGTCGAAGGTGAGGCCGGTGGCCTTGTTGTCCATCTGCAGGGCGGTGATGCCCTCGGTGGTGCCGGTGACCTTAAAGTCCATGTCGCCCAGGAAGTCCTCGAGACCCTGGATGTCGGACAGGACCACGGTCTTACCCTCCTCCTGGATCAGGCCCATGGCGATACCGGAGACCGGGCGCTTAATGGGCACGCCGCCGTCCATAAGGGCGAGCGTAGAACCGCAGGTCGAAGCCATCGAAGAGGAGCCGTTGGACTCCATGACCTCGGAGACGACGCGGATGGCGTAGGGGAACTCGTTCTCGTCGGGAAGCACCGGAAGCAGAGCGCGCTCTGCCAGATTGCCGTGACCGATCTCGCGACGCTTGGGGCTGCCCATGCGGCCGGTCTCGCCGGTGCAGAACGGCGGGAAGTTGTAGTGGTGCATGTAGCGCTTGCCCTCGGTGGGCTCGATGGTATCCAGACGCTGGCCCTCGTTGAGCATGCCGAGCGACAGGACGGAGAGCACCTGGGTCTGGCCGCGCTGGAACAGACCGGAGCCGTGAACGAGCGGCAGGTAGTTGTCCTTCACCATGATGGGACGGATCTCGTCGGCGGCACGGCCGTCGACGCGCTCGCCGGTCTCGACGACCATAGTGCGCATGGCCTTCTTCTCGAGCTTCTTGAGCGCCACGGGGATCTCGCGCTCCCAAGCAGCCTGCTCCTCCTCGGTGAACTCGGCGCGGATGGACTCCTTCAGAGCCTCGACCTTGCCGATACGGGAGAGCTTGTCGGCGTCGCGCAAGGCGGCTGCCATCTCGTCGTAGTGGACGAAGATGCGCTCCTGGACCTCCTCGACGGGCTGGTCGAGCGGGTACTCCTTCTTGACGATGGGGCCGTTGACCTGCTCCCACTCGGCGACGAACTCATCCTGAGCCTGGCAGAAGGCAGCAAGGGCCTCCTGGCCAAACTTCATGGCGGCGAGCATGTCGTCCTCAGAGATCTCCTCGGCGCCGGCCTCGACCATCGAGATGAAGTCGGCGGAGCCGCCCAGCTCCAAGTCCAGATCGGAGTTCTCGCGCTCCTCGTAGGTGGGGTTGACGATAAACTCGCCGGTCTCCACGTTACGGCCGATGCGCACGCAGGCAAGCGGGCCCTCGAAGGGCACGCCGCCGAGCGTCATGGCCAGGGAAGCACCCATGACGTTGATGACATCGAAGGGGTTGACCTGGTCGGCGACGAGCGAGGTGGCGACGATGTGCACCTCGTTGCGGAAGCCGTCCGGGAAGCTCGGGCGAATCGGACGGTCGATCATGCGCGCGGTGAGCGTGGCCTTCTCGCTGGGACGGCCCTCACGCTTGAGGTAGCCACCCGGAATGCGGCCGGCGGCGTACATCTTCTCGTTGAAGTCGACGGTCAGCGGGAAGAAGTCGTAGTTCTTGCGCTCCTTGGAGACGACCACGGTGTCGAGCATCGTGGTGTCGCCCTGCTTGACCAGGCAGGCGCCGGTGGCCTGCTTGGCAAGCTCGCCCGACTCAAAGGTGTAGGTCTTGCCGTACAGCTCAAAGGTCTTGGATACGAGTGTCATTGTTCTCCTTTACCCCACAGGCCCCTTGCCTGCGGGCTTCTCATGTGACGCGGACCCCCTGCCCCCGCCACGCTTCAGAGCGTGATTGTTCGCGCCCTTACACAAAAAGAGCGCCCCGCTGCGCAGGACGCTCTTAGCATGTACAAATCCTACTGGATGTTGTCGCGGATGCCCAGAGCCTTGATGAGCTCACGGTACTCGACGATGTCGTTCTTCTTGATGTAGGAGAGAAGACGACGACGACGACCGACGAGCATGAGCAGACCACGACGGGTGTGGAAGTCCTTCTGGTGGGACTTCATGTGCTCGGTCAGCTCCTTGATGCGCTCGGACAGGATGGCGACCTGAACCTTGGGGTTGCCGGTGTCGACCGGGGTGTTACCGAACTGGGCAGTCAGCTCCGCCTTGCGCTCTTTGGAAACAGTCATTGTTTCACCTTTCGTTTTGCGTCGCCATCGGGCGACTCGATTCGCCTCGGACTGGGAAGCCGCCGGTGGAGCGAGCAACCAAGGTCGAGGTACCAACAGGTCGGTATGTTACCACAAGCAGCCCGCGCCTGCGCATCATCACCGACCCAACATGAATTCCATCGCACGGAGGCGCTGATCGGTGTGCGTCGCAGCCCAAACATGCGAAAGCCCCAGCAAAAAGGCTGCGGTATGCGGGTCGATTCGCTCGGCCAAAAGCGCATCGAAGGTCATGGACATGAGGGCGCGCAGCCATGCGGCCTCACCGGTCGACACCAGTTCGGCACCTGGAACGCTCGACGCGCACGACCCGCACATGAGGCCGCCCGCCTGGGGCGAAAAATACGACAGCATGGGGTCTCCGCACAGCACGCAGGCCGAAAAATCGGGTCGATAGCCAACGTGCGACAGCAGCTTAAAGACATATGCCGCCACAAGTAGGTCCATATGTGCCGTGTCAAGCCCGCTGCCCACCAGGGCAAGCGCTCGCTGCGTGATGGCAAAGGTAAACGGGTCCTCGGCGTCCTCGAACGAGCACACGCGCGCGACCTCGGCGATCGCGCTTGCGGCGCAGGTAGTCTCGTAATCGGGCGCAGCGCCGAGCGGCGCCTCCATAAGCTCGGCCTGGGAAACCACGTCGAGCGACCGTCCATGTGCGAGCAGCATATCGACCGTACAGAACAGCTCGCAGCGCGCAGCCAGGCGTCCGCCGGGTTTGCGGGCGCCCTTTGCCACGGCACGAACCTGCCGCCCCCGCTCGTCAAGCATCGTCAAGATCAGGTCGGTCTCTTTGAGCTTAGTCTTATCAAGCACGAGCACTTTCGTGCGATATGTCCGGGAGCCTGCCATGCGCGCCGCGCGTCCTTAGTCCTCGGCATTGTAGCCAAAGCGGCGAATCTGGGCCTCGTCGTCACGCCAGCCGGCCTTGACCTTCACGTCCAGCTCCAAAAAGACCTGCGTGCCAAAAATGCGTTCAAGATCGCGTCGGGCGTCGATACCGATATGCTTGATCATCTCGCCGCCCTTGCCGATGATGATGCCCTTTTGGCCCTCGCGCTCGACGTAAATGGTGGCGTGCACGCGCAGCACCTTCTTGGTCTGCTCGAGCGCATCGCAGATCACGCCAACGGAGTGCGGAATCTCATCACGGGTGCGGCGCAAGACCTTCTCGCGCACAAACTCGGCAACGAGCGTCTCATCGGAAGCGTCAATACCCATGTCCTCGGGGAACCAACGCGGACCCTCAGGCAAAAAGTGCGCAACGGTCTCTATAAACGCATCGACGTTGAAGTTCTTAACCGACGACGTCACAATCTCGTCGTCATATTCCATAAGCTCGTGGGCAGCCTTAAGCTGCTCCATGACCTGTGCGGGGTCGGCCTCATCGGCCTTGGTGAGCACCAGGACCTTCTTGCAACGAGCGCATCTGACACGCTCGGCAACCCAGGCGTCTCCCCTGCCGATGGGCTTGGTGGCATCAATCAAAAACGCGACGACGTCGACATCGTTCAACTCGAACAGTGCGCTCTTGTTGAGCTCGGACCCCAGGCCGTCCTTGGGCTTATGAATACCCGGGGTATCGACAAAGACCAGCTGGTAGCCGGGACGGTTGACGACGGCGCGCATGCGACGGCGGGTCGTCTGTGCCACCGGCGAGGTGATGGCGACCTTTTTGCCATAGCAGGCGTTGAGCAGCGTGGACTTGCCGGCGTTGGGGCGTCCGACCAGGGCCACGAAGCCGCTGCGAAAACCGGGCTCCACGTCGCCAAAGCCCATAGAACCGTCGTCCTCGTCGCACAGGGCGTCGAGCTCCTCATCGCTCATGCCCTCAAACGGGTCGAACTCCACGACTTCCTCGAGCTCCTCGGTATCCACCGCGTCCAGGGACTCGTCGTCCAAAATCTCATCGGTAGGCTGCATATTGTCGGACATGGGAATCCCTTTCTAAATAAAGCCGAGCGCGTGGGCAAATACCAGCACGCCCACAATCGCGGCAGTGATGGAAAGAACGTATACAGAGGCGGCGGCGATGTCCTTCGCACGCTTGGCCAGCGGATGGAGCTCCTGGGTCGCCAGGTCGACGATGGCCTCCATAGCGGTGTTGCACAGCTCGCCGTGAATCACCAAGCCACAACAGATGATAATCGTGGCCCACTCGGCAATGTCGAGGCCCACGATACAGCCGGCAATGACGGTGCACACGCCCGCAACGAGCATGACCTTAATGTTGCGCTCGGTCTTGACGGCGGTGACGAAGCCCTCCATGGCGTAGGAAAACGACTTAAAGAAGGACGGATGGTCCTTGTTCGATCCGGGAATCATAGACGGCTCCTAGTCGTGGGCGTGGTTGGTGATGGGGCCGACGTGGACTAGCTTAGGGTCCTCGCCGCGCTCGAGCGACAGATCGCGCAGGATGGCGTCCTCGCGGGCCTCCATGACCTCGGCCTCGTCGTCCTCGATGTGGTCATAGCCCAGCAGGTGCAGCATTCCGTGTACGAGCATCAGACGGCACTCGTCAGCGGGGCTATTGCCAAAACCGGGGGCCTGACGGGCAATAACCTGCGGGGCCAAGATAATATCGCCGAGCTCGAGCGTCTCATCGGCGGGAATGTCATCGTCAAAGGCCGAATCGCACTCAAACGAGAGCACATCGGTGGTGCGGTCGATACCGCGCCACTCGTGGTTGAGCTCGTGCATCTCGTCCTCGTCGACATACGAAAGGGAAATCTCGACTTCACGCTCAACGCCCTCGGCGGCAAGCACAACCTCGCAGATGTGCTCCACCTCCTGCGCGTCGAGCAGCGTATCGAGCTCGGCATCGTTGCTGATCAATACACTCAACGGGACTCCTTTCGGTCACGTACGCGCTTCTCGCGCACATCATCATAAGTATCGTATGCCTCGACGATACGTCCCACCAAGGCATGGCGCACCACGTCGGCACGCTCGAGGTGCGAAAATGCGACATCGTCGACACGGCCCAAAATCTTCTCGACATCCGCCAAGCCACCACGACGACCCACCAGGTCACGCTGGCTCAGGTCGCCGGTAATCACGAACTTGGAGTTGAAGCCCAGGCGCGTCAGGAACATCTTCATCTGCTCGGGCGTGGTATTTTGCGCCTCGTCGAGCACCACGAAGGCATCACTCAGCGTGCGGCCGCGCATGTAGGCAAGCGGGGCGATCTCGATCACGCCGCGCTCCATAAGCTCATCGGTGCGCTCGCGATCCATCATGTCAAAAAGGGCGTCGTAAAGCGGACGCATGTAGGGATCGATCTTTTCCTCGAGGGTGCCAGGCAAAAAGCCCAGATTCTCCCCCGCCTCGACAACCGGACGCGTCAAGATCAGACGGCCCACCTCGTGACGCTTGAGCGCGGCAACGGCGAGCGCCATGGCCAGATAGGTCTTACCGGTACCGGCAGGACCCAAGCCAAACGTGATGGTATGCGAGCGGATGGCATCCACATAGCGCTTTTGCCCGAGCGTCTTGGGGCGAATGACGCGGCCGCGATACGAAAGCAGTACGTCATCGCGAAGCGACGTAGCCTCGTGCTCACCGTCGCGCAAGACGGCCAGGCAGCGAGAGACATCGTCGGCAGACAGCGTGCGCCCGGCGGCCGCCTCGCGAAAAGCGTGCTCGAAAAAGCGCGCCACGAGTTCGACCTCGTCCGGGTCGCCGCTCACGGAGATGCTATCGCCACGGGCGACCACATGAGCGCGAACCAAGCTCTCGAGCGCACGAAGGACGCCGTCGCCGGCGCCCAAAACGCGCGAGGGATCAATCCCCTCGGGAACGGTAAGTCTAATCTTCGAGGCTTCCATGAACCTCCCTGCGTGCATGGACCAAGCCGGAATCATCGACTCCGATGATAGCAACATCGAACAGGCACGGGGCTGTAAGTCCACAGGTATCGTCAAGACGGGCATGATGGAACGAGCCGAGCGTCAGGTTGTCGCCATACTCGAGCACGGCACGCTCGACCGTGCCCACGCGACGGCGAGCGTCGGCAATAGCGAGCTCCTGTGCAGCGGCCCGCATACGGCGGCTGCGCTCGGCCATAACCTCGGGCGGAACCTGGTCGGGCATGTCGGCAGCAAGGGTACCGGGACGCTTGCTGTAGCGGAACACGTGCATACGCGAGAAACCCACACGGCGGCACAGCGCCAGCGACTCCTTGAACTCCTCGTCCGTCTCACCAGGGAAGCCGACAATAACGTCGCAAGAAAGTGACGCCTGCGGCAGATTGGCGCGAATCATACGCACCGTGTCCTCAAAGGCCTCCGCACTATAGGGACGACCCATGCGATGCAGGGTCGCCGTGCAGCCGGACTGCACGGGCAGGTGCAAAAACGGGGCGATACGCTGCGGATAGCGCGCCATAACCTTAAGCAGGCGCTCAGAGATATCCATGGGCTCGACCGAGGAAATGCGCACATGCGGAATAGACGTGCGCTCCATGATGGCCTCGAGCAGCTCATCGATTTCGACGTGCTCGTCGGTCGCGCTCTTGCCATCGTAGGCACCCAGGTTCACACCGGTCAGCACCACCTCGGGCACGCCGGCCTCCTGGGCCTCGCGAACTTGCTCGAGCACGGACTCGACGGGCACGGAGCGCTCGGGGCCGCGTGCCTTCCACACAATGCAATAGGTGCAGCGATGGTTGCAGCCGTCCTGAATCTTCACGCCCAGGCGAGAGCGACCGAGCGCATCGACCACCTCGCCATCGCTGCAGGCGGGAACGCTATCGGATTCGACACCCAGCACCTCGCAGACGCGCTCGGCGACGTCAATCTTGGACGGCTCGGCGATCACGCGATCGGAGAGCTCCAGCAACTCCTCGGGATGCAGGTTGACGACGCAGCCGGTTACGACCACGTAAGGGTCGTTAGGATGGGCCAGCGCATGACGGACGGCCTTACGGGTCTTGGCCTCGGCCTCGCCCGTAACGGCACAGGTGTTAATGACGATCAGATCGGCATCCTGGGGATCCACAATAGCAAAGCCCAGGCGCATAAGATCGGCAGTGATACGGTCAGACTCAACCCGGTTGACACGGCAGCCGAGGTTGACGACGGAAATATGGGGTGCGAGCACGCGGGCTCCTTAATCGAGGATATCGTCGAGGGCACTCTTGATACGGTCGGTCACCGACTTCTTACCGGAAGCGACGTCATCGCCCATCTCATCGGCAAAAGCACGGAGCAGCTCGTGTTGCTTATTGGAAAGATTGGTGGGAACGACCACGCGCAGTTGCACGATCAGGCGACCACGCGAACCGCCACCGCCAATGCGCGGCATGCCGTAATTATTGACGCTCACGGTGTCGCCGTACTGTGTACCAGCAGGGACCGTCACCTTGACGACCTCATCGGGCATAATGCCCTCGACCTCGATCTCGCAGCCGAGCGCTGCCTGCGCAATCGAAATATCGCTCACGAGGTACAGGTCGTCACCGTTGCGCTTAAAACGCTCGTGTTCGGCGACGCGCACGTTGACGATCAGGTCGCCCGAGGGCTCGCCGCGAAGGCCAGCCTCGCCAAAGCCGCTCACGCGCAGCTGGCGACCGGTCGAAACGCCGGCGGGGATATCGATGTCGATCTTTTCATGCGAAGGCGTGCGGCCCTGACCGTCGCAGGTCTCGCAGGGATGATCGATGACCGTGCCCTCGCCGTGGCAGTCGGGACAAGGCGAAGAGGACTGAACCTGGCCCAGGAACGAACGCTGGACCGTCGTGACATAGCCCGTGCCGTGGCAGCGGCTGCACTGCTTTTCCTGCGCGCCCTCGGCCCTACCGGTGCCATTGCAATCCTCACAGGGAGCAAGGCGGTCATAGCTGATCGTCTTTTTGCACCCGAGTGCCGCCTCCTCGAGCGTCACCGAAAGGGAGATGGCCATGTCGCGGCCGCGACGACGCTCACGGCGATTTCGGGCGCCACCGCCGGCACCGCCGCCAAAGAACGACGAGAAGAGGTCGTCCATGCCCATGCCGCCAAAGATATCGTTAATGTCGACGTAGCCCGAACCACCAGGGCCGTCGGCAGTGCCGTAACGGTCGTAGTTAGCACGCTTCTGCTCATCGGAAAGAACGGAATATGCCTCGTTGAGCTCTTTGAACTTGGCCTCGGCCTCGGGGTCGTCCGAAACGTCCGGGTGTACGGTACGGGCCTTCTTTAGAAACGCGCGCTTAATCGTCCGCGCGTCGGCATCCTTGTCGACGCCAAGCACCTCGTAGTAATCCCTATTTTCCGACACGACCGAATCCTTCCGACTTTCATTATTGTCACAGTGCGTCCTATACCCAAGCTGGGCCGGCCGCAAACAGAGGGTTTGATGTTATTGCATTGCGTAGGGTGAAAGCATGGCACGTTGCGAGCAGCTCGCAAACCAAACCGACACGAGCGCAAACATAAATCCGTTGGCAAAACCGTTGGCAAACTGCATCGCGCCGCGCTTCCACCACAGCAGGCTGCGGTGCAGCACGCCGTCCGAGAGCACCATGAACAGGCCTATGGCAAACGGAATAAAGCACATCACGGCAAAGGCCGAGAACACGCCCGAGATGGCCGATAGCACCAAAAACGGCGCCACGATGCCCATCAGGTAAAAACCGGTACGGGCCTTGCCTTCCAGGCGCTCGGCCTCAACATGGGCGCGACCGACCAGATCACCGCCAGAGGCGCCGTTGGTGCCGGCGTGACCCATGCCGCCAATACGGACCTCGTCACCATCGTGCGTGCCGGCGGGAAACTCAATCGTCTGCTCGGAGGTCACACGGGTCCGCCCGCTGCCGCCGCAATCGGGACAGGGGTCGGCGACGACCTTACCGGAGCCACCGCACTCAGGGCAGACCGACTGGAACGTGCCGGCACCAAACAGAAAGGACAGGTCGACATCGATGTGACCGCGACCGCCGCAGCTCGGACAGGTATGTGCATGCTCGGACGAAACAGAGCCCGAACCACCGCAGTGACCACAGGTATCGAAGCGCGTATAGCGGACGGTCTTGCGGGCACCGCCCTTGGCCTCCTTGGCGTCGAGTTTGATATCGACGACCACATTGGCGCCGTTCTCGGGATTGTAAGCAGCCTGCCCACGACGCTGCTGGCCCCAAGCGCCGCCAAAGGGAAAACCGCCCTCAAAGGGATTGCCATAGCCTGTGTTGCCGGCGTAGCCGCCACCATAGGGCGAAGCCGTAGGAGCACCGGCAAAGGGATTGCCCGAGCGCATGGCGTCGTAGCGCGCACGTTTTTGCTCATCCGAAAGCACGGCGTAGGCCTCGGAAACCTCTTTAAACTTTTCCTCGGCATCCGGCTCTTTGTTGACGTCCGGATGGAGCTTGCGGGCCTTTTGCTGAAAGGCCTTTTGAATATCACGCGAGGTGGCGTCCTTGGAGACACCCAGAATCTCGTAGTAATCTTTTTCGTTCATCGTCGCCATGCGCGGCAACCTCCTGCTCACAGCAGCGTATATATTCCGGTAATTCTACCCGAGCGGCCTAAGCTAGATCCCAAAACAGCTCGAACAGAACATTTCCATCGAGCCAGCCCAAGTGTGTCGGCGCCAGACGAGCTCGAACATAGCCCGCGACGACATCTGCCGAAATGAAGGGTCCCTCATGGACCCCGAGCGTCTCGGGCACCCAAGTGGCAAGACCCAATTCGAGCGCGCGATCGCAGGCAGCTGCCAGCTCATCGGCCGGAATGACGCAAGCTGCACGAACCAACAGGTCGGACGCAACACCGCCCGTCATGCGACAAGACAGCATCAGGTCTTCAGCCGCAGCCTCACGCTGCGACAGATATTCGGCCTCAAACGCCGTCGCGTCATCGTCACGTTGCACCAGACGCACGCGGTACGAATCGCCTCGAGAAGACACGCCGGGGAACAAACCTGCAAGACGGTCGAAATCCTCGGCGTCGAGCATGCCCGCGGCGGAACGACCCAGGCCCAAATAGCCCTGGCCGGTCCAGTAGGCAATGTTATGGGCGCACTCATGTCCGTCGAGCGCATAGCTTGCCACCTCATACGGGTGATAGCCGGCCGCACCCAGACGCTCACGCGCCACATCCATGCACGAAGCTTGAAAATCCTCGTCGGGCTCGACCGACTCGTCGCGGCACGCCATGCGATAAAGGGGAGTCCCCTCCTCAAGCGTGAGCGGGTAGACCGACACATGATGCGGAGCCGCCGCCAGCACGCCATCGAGCGTGCGCTTCCAACTCGCTGCGGTCTGCCCGGGAAGTCCGCACATAAGGTCGCACGACACGTCAAGCCCAGAGTTCTTGACCGTCGCGATGGCGGCAAACGCCCGATCGGCATCGTGAATACGGCCGATGGCGGTAAGTTCGGTGTTATCGAGCGTTTGCACGCCCAGAGAGACGCGTGTGACACCAGCCTTGGCAAGCGCAGTGGCAAGCTCGGCGGTCAGCGACTCGGGATTGGCCTCGCAGGTAAACTCAACGGGGGCGCACCACGCACGAATACGCCGCGCCAGCTCCACCAGGCGCTCCCCCGCCAGCGACGGCGTACCGCCGCCAACATAGACGGTGCGGATATGGTCAAGGGCCCCAGCCTTGCCAAAAGCATCGAGGCGCGCGAACAACTGCTCAAAATAGACATCGAGCGCAGCACTCAGGTCGCACGGAGAAAAACTGCGCGAGTCAAAGTCGCAGTACCGGCACTTTTGGGCGCAAAACGGCACGTGCACGTACAGCGCGGTAACGGCCACCCTTAAGCCTCCAGCGGATGAGGGGGCACCGATTCGCCGGCGGCAAGGGCAGCCTCGCAGGCCACCACATCGCGCTCGATATCATCGACCAGTGCCATAAACTCCTCGTACGTGGAGCAGCGCACCACCTGAGCGCGCCAGGCGGCGGCATGGGGCATGCCCTTTAGATACCAGCTCGCGTACGTACGGGCGCGCGACATAAGCGGCAGAAGCTCGTGCGTCAACGTCAGGTGCTCACGCAGAGCCTCCAGGCGCTCGACGGAGCTGCGCGCCGGCACCGGCGTGCCATCGAGCGCAAGGGCGCGAGCATCACCGAACACCCACGGATTGCCGTAGATGCCGCGCGCGATAAACACCGCGCTGGCACTCGAGCCTTGCAGATGCTCAGTAGCGTCCTCGGCCGAGAACACATCGCCCGAACCGATAACGGGAATCTCGACGGCGTCGGCCACCTCATCGACGACCGACCAATCGGCCTGGCCCGTATAGAGCTGCGTGGCGCAACGACCGTGCACGGCGACTGCGGCAGCCCCTGCGCCTTCGAGCATCTGGGCAAACGTCGCGGCATTACGGTCCTCGGCATAAAAACCCTTGCGGATCTTTACGGTCACGGGCACGTGCGCCGCGCCCACCGTGGCCTCAACGATCTTCTCCGCAAGGTCGGGCGTGCGCATGAGCGCCGAGCCCTCGCCCTTGGTAACAACCTTGCGGGCGGGGCATGCCATATTGATATCGATGAGCGACAGGCGATCGCCCACACGCTCCTCGACGGCGGCGACGGCACTCGCAAACTGCTCGGGCTTGGAGCCAAAGAGCTGCACGCAAATCTGCTGCTCCTCGTCGGCCGGCAGCACCAGGCGCCACGTTTTGTTGCTGGCATAGGCAAGGCCAGCCACGCTCACCATCTCGCTGTAGGCAAGGTTGGCACCGCGGCGGCGGCACATGATGCGATAGGCGGGGTCGGTCACGCCCGCCATGGGAGCCATAAGGAACGGCTGCTCGGCATAGGCGCCCAGCAGCCGCTTGCTGTATTCAGAAAGCGCCATAGACCTACTCGTCCACCTTGAGGATCGCCATAAAGGCCTCCTGCGGGACCTCGACTGAGCCGATGGCCTTCATGCGCTTCTTGCCCTCTTTCTGCTTCTCGAGCAGTTTGCGCTTACGCGAGATATCGCCGCCGTAGCACTTTGCAAGAACGTCCTTGCGACGCGCTTTGACGGTGGAACGGGCAATGATCTTGTTGCCGATAGCACCCTGGATGGGCACCTCGAACAGCTGACGAGGAATAATCTCCTTGAGCTTGTCGCATAGGCCGCGGGCAAGACCGTAGGCCTTGTCCTTGTGGACGATAAACGACAGCGCGTCCACCTCGTCGCCCGAAAGCAAGATATCGAGCTTGACGAGCTCGGAGGGACGATACTCGTTGAACTCGTAGTCGAGCGAGGCATAGCCCTTGGTACGGCTCTTGAGCTGGTCAAAGAAGTCCAAGATGAGCTCGGCGAGCGGCATATCAAAGCGCATCTCGACCGACTTGCTCGTGAGATGAATCATGTCGGTAGTAATGCCGCGGTGCTCGATAGCGAGCTGCATGACGGCACCCGTATACTCGGGCGGGCAGATAATCTTGGCCTTGAGGTAGGGCTCCTCGATGCGCTCGATGCGCGTAGCCTCGGGCAGATCCTGCGGGCTGCGGACATCAATCATCTCGCCGTCAGTCTTGTAGACGTGATAGTCCACCGAGGGGCTCGTAGCAATGAGGTCAAGATTGAACTCACGCTCCAGGCGCTCCTTGACGACCTCCATATGCAGCAGGCCCAAGAAGCCCACGCGGAAACCAAAGCCGAGCGCCACCGAGGTCTCGGGCTCCCACACCAACGACGGGTCGTTGACGTGCAGCTTATCGAGCGCGTCACGCAGGTTCTCGTAGTCCTTGTTATCGATCGGGAACAGGCCCGTATAGACCATGGGCTTGGCCTCGCGGTAGCCGGGAAGCGGCTCGGGGCAGGGATTCGACGCCCACGTGAGGGTATCGCCCACGCGAACGGCCTCGGGGTCCTTCAGGCCCGTGACCACGTATCCGACCTCGCCGACCGTGAGCGCGTCGACCGGGGTCTCGGCGGGACGCTTGACGCCCACGCCATCGACCAAAAAGTCGCCCTTTGCCTGCATCATGCGCAGGGTATCGCCCTTTTTGATGGAGCCGTCAAAGATGCGCACCGTGGCGACGACGCCACGATACTCGTCGAAGTACGAATCCAGAATGAGTGCCTTGAGCGGCGCGTTCGCATCGCCCTTGGGCGGAGAGATCAAAAAGACAATGGACTCCAGCAGATCGTGGATGCCCTCGCCGGTCTTGCCCGAGACACACACGGCATCATCGGCAGGAATCGCCAGGTCATCCTCGATCTCGGTCTTAACCTCATCGGGATGGGCCGAGGGCAGGTCGATCTTGTTGATGGCCGGCACAATGTCCAGATTGGCGTTCATGGCGAGCGTCGCGTTGGAGACGGTCTGCGCCTCGACGCCCTGCGTGGCGTCGACAACGAGCACCGCGCCCTCGCAGGCTGCCAGCGAGCGCGAGACCTCATAGGTAAAGTCCACGTGGCCCGGCGTATCGATCAAATTGAACTGATACGTCTCGCCATCGTCGGCGTCATAAGACACGCGAACGGCATTGGACTTGATCGTGATACCGCGCTCGCGCTCGATATCCATGGTGTCGAGCAGCTGCGACTCCATGTCGCGTTCGTCGACGGTATGGGTGAGTTCGAGGATACGGTCACTGATCGTGGACTTGCCATGGTCGATGTGCGCAACGATTGAGAAGTTGCGGATGTGGGAAATGTCAATTGAAGTATTCATGCGGACTATCTTACCCGAGCGGTACAAAAAATGGAGCCTGTTCCATAAAACAGGCTCCATTTATGCGCGTAATCTGTTTGGTGTGAAATTTACAACTTAGGCGTTGATGCTGTTCACGAGCTTGGCAAGACCGGACTTGCGGTTGGAAGCCTGGTTCTTGTGGATAACATGCTTGGCGGCAGCCATGTCGAGACGCTTGGTGACGGTCTTGAGGGCAGCCTGGGCCTTCTCGGCGTCGCCCTCGGCGACGGCGGACTGGACGTGCTTGGTCAGCGTCTTGAGCTCGGACTTGACAGCCTTGTTACGCATGCGAGCTGCCTCATTGGTGCGGATACGCTTCTTCTGAGACTTGATGTTTGCCACTTCTGGAGTTCCTTTCGAGTTCCTTGCAAAAAATGTATGACACCTCTGAGACACGGTGAGGTCATGCAAGCGCCTACTATAGCACGCTCCCCCTCAAAGGGATAGAACGAATTTGTCAAATAGGCAGGTATCATCACGATTTTCTCAAGATGTTCGTAATCCAGAGCAAAAGCGCGGTCTGAGAATCGGCCGAACCCTTGAGCGCGAGCTCTACATCGACCGCGCCCTCGAGCGCTGCGACGAGCTCTGCCATCGAAAAGCGACGTGCCCAGGTCAGATGATTCTTGACCTGCCAGGACTGAAGCTTAAGCGTTGCGGCCAGCTCACGACCCTGCCCGCGCGCATCGAGCGCCTTGGCAACGATAAGCTCGCGAATACGGCCGCACAGCAATGTGTAAGTCCACACGTAGCTCTTGGCGGGCAGTAGATTGAAGAGCTCGAGCGAGCGGCGCATGTCACGGGCCGAGACCGCATTGAGAAAGTCCCAGGGCTGAACCTCGGCCGTACGTACAATCCAGCGCTCAACGTCGGCAAGCTCAATCTGGGGCGCCTCGACCATCTGGGCAAGCTTAGCCAAGTCGTTATCGAGCATGCGAGTGTTTTCACCCGAACGCGAGACGAGTTCCTCGGCTGCCGCCGTCGAGATCGACTTGCCGTGCTGCGTCGCCATCTGCTGAACGCGGCGCGGTAGCTCCCAGCGCTTGGTGCCGGAGCAATCGATCACGGCCTTCTTGTCGATCTTGGCGATCGCCTTATACAGGCGCGTGTTCTTGGCAAGCGAGTCGGCGATGATGAGGCAGACCGTTGTGGGGCTGGGACTTGCGAGGTACTCGACGAGCGGCTCCGAGACAGCCTTAGCGAGCTTTGAGCAGCCATCAAGGATTACCAAGCGAAACTCGCTGCCCATCGGAAAGGTGTTAAGCGATCCGATAATGGACTCGATATCGGGGTCCTTAGTCATGTCGCGCTCGTCGAGGTTAAACTCGACCATACCCGACTTTTCCAGACGCGCTTTCATACGCGAGACGGCGTGATCGCGCTTGACTCCGTCGGTACCGACGATCAGATATGCCGGCAGCAGACCGGTTTCGGACATTGCGCTCCCCTCCCGCAGGCCTTCGTATTCGTTCCGTGCCATTCTAGCCCAGGGGTCCACCACACGCCAACGACGTCGTCACGGTCGCTGGCATCGCATCGCAAAGCCATTCTCAGTCGGCGTGACGGTAATGTCGCCGTGTTCGATGGTGCACGCGAACACGCCGCCCGCTTCCTTCACGGCATCGATGCAGGCATCGGACGGATGACCGTATCGATTCCCCTTGCCCGCGCTCGCGAGGGAAAGCTCGGGTCTCAGAATCTCCAGCAGCGCGGCATCGACTGAAACCTTGGAGCCGTGATGCCCAAGTTTAAGTACATCGATATCCCCCACCTCCTGCACGAATTCCCGTTCTTGGTCGAGCTCGGCATCACCGGTGAGGAGTATGCGCAGGCTCTTGCCTTCCTGAACATAAGAGAGCAGTAGGACAAGCGAGTCCTCATTTCCCTCGCCATCCACGGACTCGAATGGCCACATCACGCGGGCGCAAAATGAGCCGATGTCGACTGTATCCCCACGGCGCACCTGCCGATACTCCACGCCAGGTCGGTTCAATACCTCGGCAGGAGCATCCTCTAACGCATCCGCCGCCACGGCAATCGTTCCGACCGAAAACTGTTCGAGCACGGCAGGCAGACCACCCCAGTGGTCCTCATCCCAATGCGTCACAAAGACGGCATCGATATGGTGCACGTTATTGCGAACCAACGCCGCCACCACGCGCTCGTCGAGCCCGCAGTCGACGAGTGCTACCGCGCCGCCCTGACGAATAAGAATCGCATCGGCCTGGCCCACATCGAGCACCGTCACCGAAGGCGGAGCGAATCGATCCCAGTAGGCGTACGGAATCGCAGCCAAGAGCACCAGGCATGCAAGCCCCACCGCCATAGGACGTGCACGGGGACGCGGCCACCAGACCAGCAGAACCGCCAGCAAACACGGCACTAGGTAAATCCACATGCTATCGGGCGGCACGCTCACGGATGCACCCGGCACGGCGGCAAACAGCTGCTCAAAGAACAGCGCACAACGGGCGGCAATCATGGGCACAACGAGCGCCCAAGTCCGCAACGGCGCCACGAGCGAAAAGGGAACCAGCACGATCGACACGACGAGCAGTACACTCACCACCGGACTGAGGACCGCATTTGCCAGCGGAGCAATGAGCGAGAACGTACCAAAGGCAGGAATGGTAATGGGAAGTGTCGCCAGTTGCGAGCACAGCGTGACGGAAAGCATGCCGGCAACGCCCGACGCAACGCTAAGCTCACCCAAAGCGTAGGTCGCATAGGGGCAAAAGCACAGAATGGCTAAGACGCTGGCACATGAAAGCTGAAAGCCCATCTCGAACAGAACCGTCGGCCGCAGCAGCACAAAGATGGACATGGTTACGAAGAGTGCCGAAAGTCCGTGCCGGCGACGCCCCGCGCCGTTTACGACAAGCGTCGCGAACAACATGCAGCACGCGCGCACGGCCGAGGGAGACGCGCCCGTAAAGGCAACGTAGCCCACAAGCGTTATCGCCAATATCGCCCGCTGAAGACCACGTGAGCACCGAGTCTTTTGCAATACACCCTCGATTACAAACCCCACGATAGCCAAATGGCTGCCCGAGACGGCGATAAGATGCGCCGTTCCCGTCACCGAAAACCAGTCGCCCGCCGGCTGGGCGCGCAGCTCGGCCGAACGACCGCAGGCGACACCGGCTATGAGTGCACGCGCCGGGTCGGTCGCAGGCGCGATGGACGCAAGCAGCCCATTTCGCATCCGAAGAAGCGGCCCCGGAGAGTCCTCATCGACCGACAAAATCCGAACGACTTTAACCTTGCGCACCTCACCTCGGAGCACGCGCGATCGTCCATACGCATCGTTCTCAAAACGTGAAACGCGACCGATAACACGCACGTGCGCCCCGACCTTGAGCTCGAGGTCGCACGATAGGCGAACCATTGCCAAGTTCTTACCGTCCGCGCGTGCCTCGCAGGTATAGGAAAACACGTCGTCGTTTATGGATGGATCACCCTGCACGACCAACTCAAGGCTGCTTGCCGCTCGACCGTCGAGCGCCTTCGAGGCGCTTAGCGCGCCCACAGCCCACCAGGCCGAGACGACCGCTCCCGCCACAAGACCGACGGACGCGGCATACAGCCACCGCTTCCAAGGGGCAAGCCACGCACAAGATTGAGCCAGCACAACGAATACCGCCGCCGCAACGGGGATGGCCCAAAGCGGCCCGACCGCCGAAGCCCGCTCCCACAGCAGCGCATCGGCGGCCACGTTGAGCACCAAGGCGCAGCTCATGCACATGCCGGCACACAGGGCCATCGTCCACGGCATCAGAGGCCGCGGAGGCATCACATGCTCGCGCTCGGTCGCACTCATACGCAGATGGAATCTTTGATTTTGGCAAGCTTCTTCTCGCCGATTCCCGACACACGCATCAGATCGTCAACCGAGGCAAAAGCACCGTTCTTTGTCCGCTCATCGATAATCGACTGGGCCATGGAGGGACCGATGCCAGAGAGCGTCTGCAGCTCTGCCGCGCTTGCCGTATTGATATTTACTAGGCCTGTTGCGCCACTCACGCCCGATGATGCGGAAGCCCCACCATCAACACCGGCTTCCGCAATGGACGCCTGCTGCTCCCCTACCGTTGGAACGTGAATCTTCTGTCCATCGACGACCTTAGATGCCCGATTGAGCCCCGTAACGTCTGCCTCGGGCGCCAGCCCGCCGGCGGCATCAATCGCCTGAGCCACCCGCGCGCCGTCCTTGAGACGATATACACCGGGCGACACAACGGCGCCATCAACATCGACATAAACCTCTGCCGCGGCAGACGCCTTAGGCGAAGAGCCTTCGGATGTCTTTCCGCTCGAGGCATCGCCGGATCCCGGCTCCACCAACGAGCCTGAACCGTCAGTGCGCTCAAACGACACGCCGCCGGCATCGCCGCCAAGGTTCGCCATCGCCAAGCCGCTCGCCATCGCCATGACGACCAGTATCGCCATCACCACTGCCTTATGACCGAGCAGCTTGCCCGCCCAGCGGTCCACCTTTTTGACCCGTTCGTGTTGCTCGCGCTGCGCCATAGCAAACACCTCCCAACACCATCGTGTCAGGAAACGAGCACCGCAGCCTCCGCACGCCCACACCGTTTTTCGCGGTCAAACCAAAATCTGACCAAAACCTTGCGAGAAAATGTCCATTTATTCAGGCACACGTCGACAAATGAACAATTTGGAAACAAACGCGCAGATAAATAAAGGCCGACGATACAAATACATCGTCGGCCTATGCACAAATTTACTCGTGATCTTGGTAAATCTCACGCGGAGCAAGCTCCGAATGTTTGCGTTTTAAGGTCTTAGGGGCCTTATACGTGTTGCTTTCGAAGTCGATGTACTCGGTCTGCTTGAGCAGGCGCTCGATCATCTCCTCGTGATCGAACAACTCCCAGGCCTCATGCACGGCATCGAGTTTAGCGTGCGTCTCGGGACGACGCGGCATAAACAGCGTGCAGCAGTCGGGAGCGGCCTCAGTCGAGATATCGAACGTACCGATCTCCTCGGCGCGCGCGATGATCTCCTGCTTGTCCGAACCGATGAGCGGACGGAACACGGGGATCTTCACGGCCTCGTTAACGGCCATGATATTCTCAAGCGTTTGGGAGGCAACCTGTCCAAGCGATTCGCCCGTCACGATGGCCTTGGCGCCCTCGATGTGTGCAATGCGCTCGGCAACCGAATACATAATGCGGCGATACATGATCACGCGCAGGTTGCTGGGACAGGTGACCGAAATCTCACGCTGGCAGTCGCCAAACGGCACCACGTACAGGCGGCCGATCTGGACACCCGGCTCAAGCGCACGGATGATGTCCTGCACCAAATACTCGCTCGTATCGGGCGTCTGCGGACGACCAGAGAAATGTACCGGCACGCACACCGCGCCGCGACGTGCGAGCATCCAGGTCGCCACCGGAGAATCGATACCCGACGACAGCAGCGTCACGACCTTGCCGGCAGAACCCACCGGCAGACCGCCCACGCCGCGCTCGGAGCGCGCGTACACATAAACGCTACCCTGGACCACCAGTACGTGCACCATCGCATCGGGGTCGTGCATTAGAACCTTTTTATCGGGGAAGGCCTCGCACAGCACCTCGCCCACCTGACGATTGATGTCAATCGAGGTGAGCTCATAGTCGGTATTGGAACGCTTGGCGTGCACCTTAAACGAATCGAAGGAACCAAACTCACGCAGCGCCTTCACGGCGGCAGCACAGTACTCCTGAGGGTCGCGATTGGTGTGATACGCCAAAGACACACGAGCAACGCCGGGAACGGTGCGAATGACACGCGCCGCCTCGTCGGCCTGATGCTCGTTAAAGGTCACGAGGATATAACCGGAAATTCGAGACACGGCATTCACGGAAAAGGCGGCCAAGGCCGCCTTGATGTTGTCCATGAGGATATGCTCAAAATGTGCGCGGTTCTTACCCTTCAGTCCAACCTCGTGATAGTGGACCAGGCAGACGCGAGCCGCCATTTAGGCTTCAGCAACCTTGTGGCCGAGCGCTTTCTCGTAACGGGCCTCGTCGTAAGAGATGTCGCCGTCGACAATCTCGTCCATAGCCATCGAGATGGTATCGGCACCGGAAAGCCCGATGGTGATGTCATCGACATCCTGGACGGCAAGCACGCGGTTGTGCTGGCCACGGAGCATGCTATTGATGTCGCAGGCGCGCTTGGAGGCAAGCGAAGCAAGCAGGAAGCGGTTGTGATCGGTCTTCTCCAGAAGATCGTCAATGCAAGGCTTTACAACGGACACGGACCTCAGATCCTTTCATGCATATCGAGAACGCGAACGAGCTCATCGGTCGCGCGGTCGAGATCGTCATTAACCACGACGTCGTCGTAGCGGTCGGCAAGGGCAAGCTCATCGGCGGCGTTTGCCATACGCAGCTCGATTGTCTCGGGCGTCTCGGTACCGCGACCGACCAGACGCTCGCGGAGCACCTCAAGCGAAGGCGGCTTGATAAAGATCAGCACGGCCTCGGGGAAACGCTCCTTCACCTGAAGGGCGCCCTGGACATCGATCTCCAAAATCAGAGACGCGCCCGAGGCGAGCTTGGATGTGACCTCGCTCACCAACGTGCCGTAGCAGTTACCGTGGACCTCGGCCCACTCAACAAACTCGCCGTTTGCCACGCGGCGGTCGAACTCCTCGCGCGTCAGAAAAAAGTAGTTGACGCCGTCGACCTCACCTTTGCGTGGTGCTCGCGTGGTAGCCGAAACCGTCAGGCCCAGGTTCGAGCGGCGCTCGCGCACACGAGTGACGAGCGTACCCTTGCCTGCGCCTGACGGTCCAGAAATCACAAAGAGCTTGGAATCCTGAGCGCTCACTTATTTGGTCAGCTGCTCGAGGAGCTGCTCGCGCTGACGGACGCCGAGGCCCTGGACGCGACGGGTAGCGGAGATACCAAGCTCCTCCATGATTTTGGCGGCCTTGGCCTTGCCATAACCAGGAAGAGACTCGATGAGGGTGGAAACCTTCATGCGGGAAGCGATGGGGTCATCGGAGTTGAGCACGGACTCGAGGGACTTCTCGCCCTTCTTGATCTGCTCGCGAAGCTCAGCGCGGGCGTGACGTGCGGCAGCAGCCTTCTCAAGAGCCTGCTTGCGCTGCTCATCGGTAAGCTGAGGGAGTGCCATTCGTACCTCCAAATAGTTGGGTTATATCTGATTCAATAATTGGCATTTTAGCACGTAGAACGTACAAAATGCCCAATCGCGGCTCCATAGGTTAGACGATACCCGCAAAAAGTGCAATATACTGCGCCCAAAGTTAAGCCCCTGACCTGCGATTCCACACAAAGGATGGGAAAGTTTACGCAGGCACAGGGGCTATTTTGTGCTAATGAAACCCAAAAGTGGTGACTTAGGGGAATCTTTTACGCGACGTTTTCGACCAGCTCAGCGACGATGGCGTCAAAGGCGGCAACAGGGTCGTCGGCACCGGTGATGGGTCGGCCCACCACGATATGGCTCGCGCCGCGCTCGATAGCCTGGGAAGGCGTCGCCACACGGGACTGGTCACCAAGGGCGGCACCCACAGGACGCACGCCCGGAGTCACGATCAGCGCGTCGGGGCCGAGCAACTCGCGCATGTCATGGGCCTCCATCGGCGAGCACACGATGCCGTCGATGCCGTTGGCCTGGGCAAGCTTTGCCAGACGGGCGGCTTCCTCGGCCACAGGCGACTCAACGCCTATTTCGGCCAGCGAATCCTGGTTCATGCTCGTGAGCACGGTGATGGCAACGAGCTTGGCGCGATCCTCGCGCGCCTCCTCGGCACCCTCGCGGCAGGCAGCGAGCATGGCGCCCGAACCCAAGCCGTGAACCGAGAGCAGGTCGGCACCGGCAAGCGAGGCCGAACGGGCGGCACCGCGAACCTGATGCGGAATATCATGGAACTTAAGGTCAAGGAAGACCTTAAAGCCCAGGTCCTTAAAGGTCTTGACGATCTGGGGACCCTCAGCGTAATAGAGCGTCATACCAACCTTAAGCCAGGCGGCATGGCCCGAAAGCTCGTGGGCGAGCTCGAGCGCACGCTCACGATCGCAGTCGAGGGCGACGATTACGCGGTCGCGGGCATCGGTCTCTAGCATTCGAAAGCACCTACCAGCTCGTTGATGTCCTTTACGCCCTGGGACTCGGCCCAGGCCTCAAGCTCATGCGCGATCTTGAGCGAAGCGCACGGATCGACGAAGTTGGCCATGCCGACCGACACGCAGGTGGCACCGGCCAGGATAAACTCGGCCGCATCCTCGCCGGTCATGACACCGCCGACACCGTTGATGGGGATATCGACGGCCTGGGCGACCTCCCAGACCATGCGCACGGCGATGTGGTGGCACAGCGGGCCCGAAAGGCCGCCCTTGGGCTTTGCCACGCGGGACTTGCGGGTATGGACGTCGATGGCCATGCCCTGGATGGAGTTAATGACCGAAAGGCCGTCGGCGCCGGCGGCTTCGAGGGCCTTGGCGATCTCGGCGACGTTGACCGGCGCCATCTTCACGAACAGCGGCTTATCGGTCACCTTGCGGCAGGCAGCCATAACGGAAGAGGCGCCCTCGGGCGTGGAGCCCATGGCGGCACCGCCGGCGGCGATGTTGGGGCAGCTCACGTTGATCTCGTAGCCGGCAGCCCAGGGGCACAGCTCGACATACATCTCGAGTGCGCGGACAAACTCGTCAACGGAGTGGCCGGCAACCTGACAGATGACCTGGCAGCCGTCCTTGGACAGCTGTTCGAGCCACGGACCGGACTCGCGGGCAAAGGCGGCCACGCCGGGGTTCTGAAGGCCCACGGAGTTGATCATACCGCCGGGAATCTCGGCCATGCGGGGCGCGGGATTGCCGGGCCAGGGCTCGGCTGCGCAACCCTTGGTGGTGATGGCACCCAGCTGGGAAACATCAAAGAAGTTCTGGAACTGCCAGCCGTAGCCAAAGGTACCGGCTGCGGTGTTGATGGGGTTCTGCATCTTGACGCCGCCGAAATCGACGGCCATGTTCACGGTACCCACTAGAAGACCACCACCTTGGAAGCATCGAACACGGGGCCGCACATGCAGGCGCCCTTCATACCGTCGACCGTCTCGACATTGCAGGTGTTGCAGGCGCCAAAGCCGCAGCTCATCATGCGCTCGAGCGACACCTCGCAGTACGTGCCGGCCTCGGCGGCAGCGGCGGCGACCTTCTTCATCATGACGGCGGGGCCGCAGCTGGCCACATAGTCGTAGCCGCCCTCGCCGAGCAGCTCGGCTGCCGGGTCGGTGCAAAAACCGTGCGTGCCCAGCGTGCCATCATCGGTGCACACGTTAACCGTATCGCACAGCGCGCGGAACTCATCGACGCCCACGGCCTTGGACGCGGTGCCAAAGCCCAGGCACACGTCGACGGCTACACCCTGCTCGGCAAGCTTGTCGGCAAGGCACAGCACGGGCGGAACACCGATGCCACCGGCGACGAGCAGGGCCTTCCTGGTGCCCTCGGGTACCATCCAGCCACGGCCACCGGGGCCCAGCAGGTTAGAGGTGGAGCCAGGGCCCATCTGGGACAAACGACGGGTATCGTCGCCCACGACGGCGTACCACAGCTCGACGGTGCCAGCCTCGGCGTCGGCGCGGTAGTAGCTCAGGGGCACGCGAAGCAGCGAGGACGCATCGCCGGGCACGGCGATGTTCACAAACTGACCGGGCTTGAGCGCACTTGCAAGCTTGGGGGCCGAGATGACGAGCGAGAAGATGCCGTCGGCAATCTCCCGGTTCGAGACGACCTCGAAGTCGTGCATGCGTGCAGTGGAAGGTGTGGGCATAGACGCTCCAATCCCCCATGCGGTTGCATGGTCCAAACTAATAGAAAGCGCGGCACCGCAAGGGCGCCGCGCACAAAAGCGATAAGGCTATGCTAGCAGATGCAGCCGTCGGCAAGCGTCTGCTTACCGCCGACAAACACATCGGTGGCACGACCGGTGAGCGTGCGGCCGGCAAAACCGGAGTTCTCGGCGCGCGACTCGTAACCGTCCTCGCCAACCGTCCAGGTTGCGGAGGGGTCGAACACGGTCAGGTCGGCAACGGAGCCCGCCTTGACCTGAACCTGGTCGAGACCCAGGATCTCACGCGGCTTGATGGCCATGAGCTCGACCATGCGGCCCATGCTCATCTTACCCGTGTTGACCAGCTCGGTGAGTACGAGCGACAGCGAGGTCTCGAGGCCGATCATACCAAAGGGCGCAAGCTCGAACTCACGGGCCTTCTCCCACGGGGTGTGAGGAGCGTGATCGGTGACGATAACGTCGACGGTGCCGTCGATGACGCCCTGACGGATGGCCTCGGCATCCTCCTCGGTACGCAGCGGCGGATTGACCTTGAGCGAGGTGTTGTAGGTCTCGTCCAGGTCGTTCTCGGTCAGGAACATGTGGTGCGGGGTGGCCTCGCAGGTGACCTGAACGCCAGCGGCCTTACCGGCACGCACGATCTCCAGGCCATGGGCGGTGGAGATGTGCTGGATGTGCAGCTTGGCACCGGTCAGCTTGGCGATCTCGATGTCGCGAGCGATCTGGAGCTCCTCGCCGGCAGCCGGCCAGCCCTCGAGAGCCAGACGGGTCGAGACCTTGCCCTCGTTGATCTGGCCATGGCCGACCAGGTCCTCGTCCTGGCAGTGGCTCATAAAGACCTTGCCGAACATCTTGCCGTAGTCCATGCAACGACGGAGCATACCCGCGCCCTGCACGCCGCGACCGTCGTCGGTGAAGGCGACGGCGCCGTGGGCGACCATATCGCCCATCTCGGACATGGCCTCGCCCTTAAAACCGCGGGTCATAGCGCCCGACGGATAGACGCGGCAGTGACCGACCTCGGCAGCACGGGACTTAACGAACTCCACGACGGTACCGTTATCGGTGACGGGATCGGTATTGGGCATGGAACACACGCCGGTAAAGCCGCCCTTGGCAGCTGCGCGGGTGCCGCTCTCGATGTCCTCTTTGACCTCGTAGCCGGGCTCGCGAAGGTGAACGTGCATATCCACCAGGCCGGGGACGAGGTACTTGCCGGAAAGGTCGCGGACCTCGGCTCCCTCGGCAGCGAGATTCTCACCGACCTCGGCGATCTTGTCGCCGTCAATCAGGACGTCAACGACACCGTCAAGCTCGACGGACGGGTCGACGACGTGGGCATTCTTAAGAAGCAAGGCCATTATCGGCACCTCCAAGCAGCAGATACAGGATAGCCATACGCACGCAGATACCGGCGTAGACCTGCTCCAGGATGACGGAGCGTTGCGGGTGGTCGGCCATATAGGAGTCGAACTCGACACCGCGGTTGATGGGGCCCGGGTGGCAGATGATCGCGTCGGGCTTCATGAGCTTCTCGCGGTCCTTGGTCAGGCCGAAGAGCTTGTGGTACTCGCGAATGGTCGGGAACGGGGCACCCTCGAGGCGCTCCTGCTGCACGCGCAGCATGTAGACGACGTCCAGCTCGGGCAGGACGGAATCGAGATCGCTCGTCACGTGGTCGCAGCCCAGGACCTCGGGTGCCGGAGGCAGCAGCGTGCCGGGGGCGACGGCGTAGGTCTCGCAGCCCATGATCTTAAGGGCGGGGATCAGCGAGCCGCAAACGCGGGAGTGGGCGATATCGCCGACGACGGCGACCTTCAGACCGTGGAAGTCACCCTTGTGCTCCCAGATGGTGTACAGGTCGAGCAGGGCCTGCGTGGGATGGTTGTGCTTGCCGTCACCGGCGCAGATGACGCTTGCGGGCGAGTTCTGCGTGACGATGTAGGGAGCGCCGGCGTGCTTGTCGCGCACGACAATGCAGTCGATCTTATAAGCGTTGAGGGTCTCAACGGTGTCGACGAGGCTCTCGCCCTTGACCGTGGAGGTCGAGGAGCCGCCAAAGTTAAGACTGTCGGCCGAAAGACGCTTCTCGGCGAGCTCGAAAGAGCTGCGGGTGCGCGTCGAGGGCTCGTTGAACATGTTGACGATGGTCTTGCCCTTGAGCGTGGGGACCTTCTTGATGGCACGCTCGTTGACCTCGGAGAACGCCTTGGCGGTCTCGAGGATGAGCTTGATATCCTCTTCGGAGTACTCGGTAATGTCGATCAGGTGCTTATGGTTGAACGCCACGGTACTACTCACCTCCCAGCGGCGCGGAGCCCACGTGGGAACCCGGCGCGACGTCATTAATCTCGACAGCGGTGTGGCCGTCGACTTCCTTCATATATAGGTGCACGTTCTCCTCATGCGACGAGGGAACGTTCTTGCCGACAAAGTCCGGCGAGATGGGGAGCTCGCGGTGGCCGCGGTCAACGAGGACTGCCAGCTCAATGCGGCTCGGACGGCCCAGGTCCATGACGGCGTCGAGAGCGGCGCGGATGGTACGGCCCGTATACAGGATGTCGTCCACCAGCACGACGCGCTTGCCATCGACGCTGAAGGGAATGTTGGTAGCGTGGATCGCGGGAGCGAAATTGGTCGCATAGTCATCGCGGTAGAAGCTGATGTCCAGGCTGCCGAGCGGAACGTCGACGCCCTCGATCTCCTTGATCTCCTCGGCGAGCTTCTTTGCCAGAAGGTCGCCGCGCGTGACGATGCCGACCAGAGCGAGGTCTTCACAGCCCTCGTTGCGCTCGAGAATCTCGTGCGCGATGCGGGTCATCGCTCGATTGACGGCGGTCTCGTCCATGATGACCGCCTTGGGGGAAGTCGTGCCCATCGATCTCCTTCCTCACATGTCTTGACTGCTGACACAGTCAAAAAAATAGATGCCCGACCGCTTAAAGCGGACCAGACACCCACAGGAAGGGCTGCTCTTTGGCAGCTATGTAATTCCATGTGGGTATCTCGTACCCCTTTAATGGTCAAGGGATAGTGTAGCCAACCTCGAGCTTAATTGCGAGCATTAATACAGAGCAATCCGTAAACGGAGCCCAATGCTCCATAAACCTATATATATTTGTGGGACGAGCTTGAAAACGCACGCACGAGCTGGCATAATCCCCTCTGCTGCACGCAAATCGGATCTACGTCCAGGGCCGTGGCGTGAGCACTATCGCCAAAAGAGGAATATCTCTGTGTAGATTACGCACAGGGAGCTGCTTCTGTGCTATAGTTCAGGCTTGTTTGTTAACGCGACATGTTCGTTTGTCGCCCAAGGAGGGTCAGTTATGTCCAAAGTTTGCGAAGTTTGCGGTAAGCACCCCGTTGCCGGTCGCTCCATCAGCCACTCTCACCGCGTCACCAACCGTAAGTTCCGCCCCAACATCCAGCGCGTCTACGTCGTCGTCGATGGTCACCGTCGCAAGATGAACGTTTGCTCCACCTGCCTCAAGTCTGGCAAGGTTGCGCGCTCCTAAATAAGGTCTTACCAACAAGTACCTCGGACTCTCCGGGTCAAAGACCTCGCGTTCACATAGAACTTACCAAAGGCGCCCTCCCCTACGGAGGGCGCCTTTTTGCACTCATTGGGGACAGACTTACATGAGTGCTTTCACGCATTGGGGACAGACATGAAGCACGCATGCGACGAACTGACTGGCTCCGGCCCCTGCCTCACGCAGCATCCTTCCAGCCTGCAGTTGCCTTGGTCACGCTTGTAGCGCCGATGCCGGTGATACGGGCAATTTGCTTGACCGTGAGATGTGCCCGCCTAAGCCTCAGCAGACACGCATCACGATCGGGGCGTGGCAGGGCCTTGAGCAGCGCAGGATCTATGCTCGGAAGGACTTCGCGCGCAACGGAAAGAGCATCCTCATCGAGGATCCGTCGGCGTGGAAGAATCTCAACTGACCAGATCCGCCCGGCAACTTCCTTGAGATGCTCGCAATAGCAACGGGAGCCTCCGACAATATCGAGCATAGGGGCCGCGTCACAGATGTCAAAGGGATCGTAGCCCAGCTGGTATGCCCTAAAGCTTGACCAGCGGTATGCTTCGAGAGAGTCGATCGCACCTTTCACAGGATTGAGATGGATATAATCGAGTAGCTGCACCGCCTGTGTGTCCGACTCAACCGCAACACGCGAATAGCGATTGTCAAACAGATGGCCCGTTCTTCCCGTTTTCCCATTGAAATACTTAGCATACGCCGTCAGTGCGCACTGCATTGCCTTTGAAAGGTTGTCATATGGGTCATCAACCATCAAATGGAAGTGGTTGTCCATAAGGCACCAAGCCAACACTGCCACTTTATGGCGTGCAAACCTGTCCGAGATGTCCGATAAGAAACGATATCGGTCAGAGTCATCTTCAAAAATAATCTGTTTGGAGTTGCCACGGTCAAAGACGTGGTAATAGCCGGTGAGCGAAACGGCGCGGGCGCATCGGGGCATAATCTCTCCTTTCAAAAACTGAACAGGCAACACCTAAAA
Source organism: uncultured Collinsella sp. (assembly GCA_900552685.1). Classification (GTDB taxonomy): domain Bacteria; phylum Actinomycetota; class Coriobacteriia; order Coriobacteriales; family Coriobacteriaceae; genus Collinsella. Next base: position 62,455 of record USAJ01000004.1, on the reverse strand, counting down.
GGAGAGAAGCAACGCGAAATGCTGAGCCTGCAACCTATTTATATCCAATAAGCGGCAATAACAGGCCCAGAACGGCAAAATGGCAAAACGATGTCTGTCCCAAATGAGTGAAAGCACTCATGTAAGCCTGTCCCCAACGAGCGGGGCGGTGGAGCAGGCAAATAGTTTTAGTTAAAACGTTTCAGTTTATTGAAGCGTTTTAGTGTGCCTTTTAGAGGAATCTTACCGTTCGCCGAATAATTTCTTGCTATCATGCAAGGCGTAGGGTAAATCTCCGATCGCAAGGAGACACAAATGGTGAAAAAGTCACCGGAAAACACTACTCCCGCAATTGTGGACAACGTAGAGGCGCTTGAGGCTAAGCTCGCTCAGATGCGAGAGGCCCAGGCGCTTTTTGCTACGTACACGCAGGAGCAGGTCGACAAGATCTTCTATGAGGCCGCCATGGCCGCCAACAAGGCTCGTATCCCGTTGGCGAAAATGGCCATCGAGGAGACCGGCCGCGGCGTTCTTGAGGACAAGGTCATCAAGAACCACTACGCCGCAGAGTACATCTACAACGCTTACAAGAACACCAAGACCTGTGGTGTCCTGGAGCGCGACGAGGCTTACGGCATCACCAAGATCGCCGAGCCCATCGGCATCGTGGGCGCCGTCATCCCGACGACCAACCCCACCTCCACCGCGATCTTCAAGACGCTGATCTGCCTGAAGACCCGCAACGCCATCATCATCTCCCCGCACCCGGCTGCCGCCAAGTGCACCATCGCCGCCGCCAAGCTCGTGCTTGACGCTGCCGTCAAGGCCGGCGCCCCCGAGGGCATCATCGGCTGGGTCGATGTCCCCTCCATCGAGCTGACTAACATGGTCATGCGCGACGTCGACATCATCCTCGCCACCGGTGGCCCGGGCATGGTCAAGGCCGCCTACTCCTCGGGCAAGCCTGCCCTGGGCGTTGGCGCCGGTAACACCCCGGTCGTCATCGACGACACCGCCGACGTGCTGCTCGCCGTCAACTCCATCATCCACTCCAAGACCTTCGACAACGGCATGATCTGCGCTTCCGAGCAGTCCGTGACCGTCATCGACAGCATCTATGACCAGGTTAAGGCTGAGTTCCAGAAGCGCGGCTGCTACTTCGTCAAGCAGGGTGCCGAGATGGAGGCTCTGCGTGCCGCCATGTTCAAGAACGGCGCCCTCGATCACCGCATCCCCGGCATGGCTGCCGCCAAGATCGCCGAGCTCGCCGGCATCGAGGTTCCCGCCAAGACCAAGATCCTGATCGCCGAGGTCACCTCCACCGACCCCGCCAAGGAGGAGTTCTCCCACGAGAAGCTCTCCCCGGTCCTGGCCATGTACCACGCCAAGGACTTCCAGGAGGCCGTCGACAAGGCCGAGCACCTGGTGCTCGCCGGTGGCCCGGGCCACACCGCCTCTCTGTACGTGCACCCCGCCCAGGCCGAGAAGATCAGCCTGTTCGAGCACGTCATGAAGGCCTGCCGTATCGTCATCAACACCCCGTCCTCGCACGGCGGCATCGGTGACCTGTACAACTTTGGCATGAAGCCGTCTCTGACCCTGGGCTGCGGCTCCTGGGGCGGCAACTCCGTCTCCGAGAACGTTGGGGTGAAGCACTTGATCAACGTTAAGACTGTGGCCGAGCGCCGTGAGAACATGCTGTGGTTCCGCGCTCCCGAGAAGGTCTACTTCAAGAAGGGTTCCACGCCCGTCGCCCTCGACGAGCTGGGCAACGTCATGGGCAAGAAGCGCGCCTTCATCGTCACCGACCAGTTCCTCTTCAAGAATGGCAACACCCGCGCCATCGAGGCCAAGCTCGACGAGATGGGCATCGCCCACGACTGCTTCTACGACGTCGAGCCCGATCCGTCGCTGCAGTGCGCACGTCGCGGCGCCAAGCAGATGGCTCTCTTTGAGCCGGACGTCATCATCGCCGTCGGCGGTGGCTCCGCTATGGACGCCGGCAAGATCATGTGGATGATGTACGAGCACCCCGAGTGCAAGTTTGAGGACATGGCCATGGACTTCATGGACATCCGCAAGCGTATTTTCACCTTCCCCGAGATGGGCAAGAAGGCCTACTTCGTCGCCGTCCCGACCTCCTCGGGTACCGGCTCCGAGTGCACACCGTTCGCCATCATCACCGACAAGGAGACCGGCATCAAGTGGCCGCTCGCCGACTACGCGCTGCTCCCCAACATGGCTATCGTCGACGCCGACAACTGCATGACCGCCCCGCGCGGCCTGACCGCTGCCTCCGGCATCGACGTCATGACCCACGCCATCGAGTCCTACGTCTCCATCATGGCTTCCGACTACACCAAGGGCCTCTCCGAGCGCGCTGCCAAGCTCGTCTTTGAGAACCTGCCCTCCAGCTTCACGAACGGCGCCAAGGACCCGCACGCCCGCGAGGAGATGCACAACGCCTCCTGCATGGCCGGTATGGCCTTCGCCAACGCCTTCCTGGGCCTCAACCACTCCATGGCTCACAAGCTCGGCGCTTTCCATCACCTGCCCCACGGCATCGCTAACGCCGTCATCCTGACCCGCGTCATGCGCTACAACGCCGCCGAGGCTCCCGTCAAGATGGGTACCTTCTCCCAGTATCCTTACCCCAACGCGCTGCACAACTACGCCGAGATGGCCAAGTACTGCGGCATCGAGGGCAAGGACGACAAGGAGGTCTTCGAGAACTTCATCACGAAGCTCGAGGAGCTCAAGGACTTCATCGGTGTCAAGAAGACCATCGCCGACTACGGTGTTGACGAGCAGTACTTCCTCGACACCCTCGACGAGATGACCGAGCAGGCATTCAACGACCAGTGCACCGGCGCTAACCCGCGCTACCCGCTCATGAGCGAGATCAAGGAGCTCTACCTGGACGCCTACTACGGCCGCGAGCCCCAGGACTACGCCGTCTGCTAGTTTTTAGCACGGTTTTTTGCGGCGGGGGTGCACGGGTGTTTCACACACCCCCGCCGTCGCTTCTATCGCATCGTTGAAAGGATGCAACCATGCTGCTACCCGATTCCAAGACCGAGCTCGTCCGCCGTGGCAACAAGGTCGTTTACGACCTGGGCGACAAGATCGTCAAGGTCTTTAACGAGACCAAGCCTGTCTCCGACGTGTTCAACGAGGCTTTGAATCTTGCCCGCATCAATGAGTGCGGCATCCGCAGCCCCAAGGCTCTCGAGGTTTCCCAGCTCGAGAACGCCAACGGCTGGGCGCTCGTGACCGAGAAGGTTCCGGGCACCACCCTTGCCGAGAAGATGACTGCCGAGCCCCAGCGCTTTGGTGAGTACCTCGAGATGTTCGTCGACCTCCAGATCGAGATCCACGGCTACACCTCCCCGCTGCTCAACCGTCAGCGCGACAAGTTCGCCCGCATGATCGACAGCCTTGATCAGCTCAATGCCACCACGCGCTACAACCTTCAGGAGCGTCTGGACGGCATGACCAAGGAGTTCAAGGTCTGCCACGGCGACTTCAACCCCTCCAACGTCATCGTCGGCGACGACGGCCAGCTCTATGTGTGCGACTGGGCACACGCCACCCAGGGCTCCCCTGCTGCCGACGTTGCCACCACCTACCTGCTCTTTGCCCTCAACAGCAAGGATCAGGCTGAGGCCTACCTGGAGCTCTACTGCGACCGTGCCGACATGCCCATGCAGGTCGTGCGTCAGTGGACGAGCATCGTCGCCGCTTCCGAGCTCGCTCGTAAGCGCAACGTGAACGATGAGTTCCTGAAGAACTGGATCGACGTCGTCGATTATCAGTAATATCTGAGCGATTTATTTCGCATCGGAGGCACAATGGAAAACCCCGCAGCTCGCATGGGCTGTGGGGTTTTCCTTTTAGATATCGAGGATGCTACAAGATAATAGGACGGCCCCGCATCTCCCCGATTGGAGAAATGCGGGGCCGTCCCACATATCGAACTACAAGCGAAATCGTCGATTAACGGCGGGCTGCCTTAACAAGCTCGGCAACCTTGGCAACGACCTCGTCGATCGCCACGTCCTCGCGCTCGCCCGTAGCACGGTCCTTGAGCTCCACAGTACCATTCTTGAGGCCACGCTTACCCAGAACGACCTGATACGGGAAACCCATAAGGTCGTTATCGGCAAACTTAAATCCGGGACGCTCGTCGCGGTCGTCGACGACGACCTCGATGCCCTCGGCACACAGGCCATCAACGATCTGCTCGCAGACGGTAGCGCACTCCTCCTTCTTGGGATCGAGCGGAATCACCGCGACCTCGTACGGGGCAACGGAGACCGGCCAGACGATGCCGTGCTCGTCGTTGTGCTGCTCCACGACGGCAGCAAGCGAGCGGGACACGCCCACGCCATAGCAACCCATGATGAGCGGCTTCTCTTTGCCGTCCTCGTCCATAAAGGTGGCACCCATGGCCTCGGAATACTTGGTGCCCAGCTGGAAGACCTGGGAGACCTCGATGCCGCGAGCAGCAGAGAGCGGCTTGCCGCAGTGCGGGCAGGGATCGCCGGCAACGACGGTGACCAGGTCGGCCCACTCGTCGACGGTAAAGTCGCGTTCGGGACAGGCCCCGGTAAAGTGATAATCGACCTCGTTGGCACCGCAGGCCCACTGCTTGGACTCGCGCAGGCTCTCGTCGCACACCAGACGGATGCCCTCGGGCAGGTTGACCGGTCCGATAAAGCCCTTGTGCAGGCCGTTCGTCTGAAGCTCCTCATCGGTCATCATGCGATAGCCCTTGCCAAAGACATGCTCCGCCTTGCAGTCATTGAGCTCGTGGTCGCCCGGGACAATGGCCACGACCGGCTTGCCCTCAGCGTCGATGAGTGCCAGCGACTTTCGCGTACCGTTCTCGGGGAAGCCGAAGAACTTTGCAACGGCCTCGATGGTGCCCATACCCGGAGTCTCAACCTTGGTAAGCGTACCATCGCCGGGGCCCTCGGTCACAACGACCTTGGTGCTTGCAGCCTCGTCATCGGCAGCAAAGCCGCAATCGTCGCAGTAGACCAGCGAAGCCTCGCCGGCGTCGGCCAGAGCCATGTACTCGACGGAAGTGTCGCCGCCGATCTCGCCGGAGTCGGCGACAACGGGCAGAGCCTTGATGTAGCAGCGCTCGCAGATGTTGGCATAGGCCTGCTTCATCTTGTCGTACTCCTCCTGCAGGCTCTCCTGCGTGGCGGAGAAGCTATAGGCGTCCTTCATGATGAACTCGCGGCCGCGCATCAGGCCAAAGCGGGGACGGAACTCGTCGCGGAACTTATCCTGGATGTGGTACAGGTTAACGGGCAGCTGTTTGTAGGAGCGCAGCTCGTTGCGCACCAGGGCCGTGACGGTCTCCTCGTGCGTGGGACCCAGGACGAACTCGCGACCGTGACGGTCGTCAAAGCGCACAAGCTCCTTGCCATAGGCGTCGATGCGGCCGGACTCACGCCACAACTCGGCGTCGACCATGATAGGCATCATAAGCTCCTGGGCACCGGCAGCGTCCATCTCGTCGCGCACGATATTCTCGATCTTGCGGATCGAGCGCCATGCGAGCGGCAGATAGGAATACAGGCCGGCGGCCTCTTTGCGGATCATGCCGGCACGGAGCAGCAGGCGGTGGCTGGCGAGCTCAGCGTCCGCCGGATCCTCTTTAAGCGTCGGCGCATAGAGCTTAGACATATACATTGCTCGGGTCATTTATTTCTCCTCAATAAGCTTGTCGACCTCTGCCATAAGCGCGTCGACAATTTGGTCCTCAGCTACTTTACCAATGATCTGGCCATGCGAAAAGAGCAAGGCCTGACCACGTCCGCAAGCAACGCCCAGATCGGCATCAGAAGCCTCGCCGGGGCCATTAACGGCACATCCCATCACAGCGATCGAAAGCGGCGCGGAGTAGTTCTTAAGCCGCTCGGTAACCTCCTCGGCAATGGGAATAAGGTTAACCTGGCAGCGGGCGCATGTGGGGCACGAGACAATCTCGGGGCCACGGCGACGCAGGCCCAACGACTGCAGAATACCCCAGGCAACCGGCGGCTCCTCAACCGGATCGGCTGTGAGCGACACACGCATGGTGTCGCCAATGCCTTCGGAAAGCAAGATACCCAAGCCTACAGAGCTCTTGATGGTGCCCTGGAGCTTGGTCCCCGCCTCCGTCACGCCCAGGTGAAGCGGAACGTGGGGAATCTCACGCGACAGGGCTCGATAGGTATCAAGCGTCGTTTGCACGCTATGGGCCTTGGCCGAAAGCACAATGTTCGTAAAACCGCGGTCCTCAAAGTGCTTGACGAAGCGCTCGCTCGACATCACGAGCTTTTCGGGCTGCGTGAGGTCGTCGCGCTCGGCGATATCCTGTTCGAGCGAACCGGCATTGACACCGATACGAATCGCGCACCCAGCGGCGCCCGCGGCATCGATCACGGCATCGACCTTAGCCCAATCGCCGATATTGCCGGGATTGATGCGAAGCTTGGCGGCACCAGCCTCGACGGCGTCGATGGCGAGTTTATGGTTAAAGTGAATATCGGCGACGATCGGCACCGGAGACTCGGCACAGATGGTGCGGAAACCCTCCAGCGCGGCCTCGGTGGGCACGCTCACACGCACGATATCGCAGCCAGCCTGCGCCAACGCGCACACTTGCGCAAGCGTTGCCTGGGCGTCAGCGGTATCGGTGCAGGTCATGGATTGGACCACCACCGGCGCGCCGCCACCGATCTGCACACCGCCCACATGCACGGGGCGCGTCAACTCGCGAGGCAAAGGATGGGATAAAGACAATCCAAACACTCCCCTACAGGATAAATCGAAGGACGTCGGAACGAAGCATATAGACAAACAGCAGCGCAAAGAGCGCGATGCCCACATAGCTCACAATCGTCTGGACCTTGAGCGGAAGCTCGCGGCCAGCAATCTTTTGAATGATCTCGATGACCAGCTTGCCGCCATCGAGTGGTGGGATGGGCAGCAGGTTCATAAAGCCAAGCGAGAACGAAATGAGGGCGGCAAACGAAAGGAACGTGGCAGGGCCGGCAGCAGCAGCCTGTGAGGACATAACGCTAATGCCCACGATCGAAGAAGACTGATCGAGAATCTCCATCGTATGCTGCGGCTGGAGCAGGCGCATCACGCCCTCCGCTGTCTGCGCGACACAGGAGAACGAAAGGCGAGCCGACGTGATGGGGTCTAAACGGACCACCTGCGTAGAGGCATACACACCTAGGCGCTCGTCCTCTTTGAGCGCAACCGAGGTCGAATGCTGCTTGCCGTCGCGCTCATACTCAATGGCGATATCGTCCTTACCGGCGGCCTTGCCGATGGCATCGTAAACGTCCATCCAGGTAGAGCACGATACTCCGTCAACCGAAAGGATCGCGTCGCCGCCCTCGATACCCGCCTTGGCGGCAATAGACCCCTCGTCAACCTGACCGATCACGTTGGTATCCATCGGCACGGTGACACCCGCAATGGAATAGATACTCATAAGCAGCAAAAAGCCCGTCAGGATATTGACGAGAATGCCCGCGAGCAGCATAAAGACGCGCTTGAGAAAACCCTGGCCCAGATAGGTATGCGAACGCTCTTGCGCAAGGAACTCGGCTTCGCCGCACGGCAGCTCCCACACATCGCCCTCGATAGTCGCATGCTCTCGATCGAAACGGCGGCCGTCAAAGGTGGTGTAACCCGCCGCGTCTCGCGGCAGCGTCTGATACTTGGTGGGATAGTAGCTCGGCGAAGGCTTCTCCCCTTCCTCATACCAAGGCGCGATAGAGCCCCAGCCCAAGAGCAAGGCGCACGCCTCGAGCACATCCTCCTCGGAAAGCTCAAGCTCGACAGCAAGGTCGGCCACGGTCACGCGACCATGACGATAGATAGCCGCGAGCACGCGATCGGCACACGAGACGTCGGTCGGATCCATACCGCAGATGGCAGCGTAGCCACCCAGCAGCAGCGGGGTCACGCCAAACTTGGTTCCAATGCGACGCGACGTGTAATGGATGTCAAAGCGACACGGCAGGCCCAAAAAGAACTCGGTCACACGGACGCCGCAGGCACGCGCCGCCAAAAAGTGGCCGCCCTCGTGCAAAACCACGAGGACGGAAAGCATCAGCAGGCCCCAAAAGACCGATGAGAGAACGCTCAGAACAGTATCCATAAAACGAAAAAGCAATCCTTATGGGTTAGGAACGGGTTGCGGCGAGCACCTGCGCAGCCTTTTCACGCGCCCACGCGTCGATGTCGCGAAGCTGCTCAAACGAATCGACCGCCTGCATATCGTGGGCATCCATGCAGGATTCCACAATGCGATCGATATCGGTAAAGCTGCAGCCATCGTGCAGGAAGGCATCGACGGCGACCTCGTTGGCGGCATTGAGCACGCACGGCATGGTGCCGCCCGTCTTGCCTGCAAGCTCGGCCAGTGCCAGACAGCGGAAGGTATCCATGTCGGCAGCATCAAACGTGAGCTGCCCCAGCTCGCGGAAATCGATACGAGGCGCCGGGGTATCCCAACGCTCGGGATATGAGAACGCGAACTGGATGGGAATACGCATGTCGGAAGCACCGAGATGCGCCATCACGGAGCCGTCGGCAAACTCGACCATAGAGTGAATCTTGGACTGACGCTGCACGACCACGTTAATGAAATCGAGGTCGCAGTTAAACAGATGCATGGCCTCAATGCGCTCCAGGCCCTTGTTCATGAGGGTGGCGGAGTCGATGGTGATCTTGGCGCCCATGGCCCACGTGGGATGCGCGAGGGCATCGGCACGCGTCACGCGGTCAAGCTCGTCGCGGGTGCGGCCAAAGAACGGACCGCCCGAGCAGGTGAGCCAAATACAATGAGCCTCGCGCGGGTTCTCCCCCAGATAGCACTGGTAGATGGCGGAGTGCTCAGAGTCGACTGGAATAAGCTGGCCCGGTAGCGCCAACGGCATAAGCAAGTCGCCACCGACGACGAGGGACTCCTTGTTGGCAAGGGCAAGGCGCTTATTCGAGGTCAAGGCCGCATGGCTCGCCTCGAGACCGGCGGCGCCCACAATAGCGACGAGCACGCAGTCGACATCGTCGCGACGCGCGAGCTCGCAAACCGCCTGCGCGCCAACGCCGAGCTTCGTTCCCTTAGGCAACTCCTGCAGCACGGCGTCATCGCCATGAGCGGCATCGGCCACGGCAACCGCCGGAACCGAGAACTCGCGGGCAGCGGCAACGAGCTCGGAGGTACTGGAGTTAACGGACAGCGCCGTCACCTGCAGCCGATCGGCATGCTGACGGCACACATCGAGTGCCTGGGTGCCGATAGAGCCCGTACAACCCAGGATGGCAACACGGAGTCGTCCATCGGGGCCATACGTCGTCTGAAATGACATTACAGCACGCCTCCGATCATCAAAAGCAGCTGCGCGGTAATGCAGCCAAAGATAAGCGAGTCGCTACGGTCGAGCATACCGCCATGGCCCGGGATAAGGTTGCCGGAATCCTTGACGCCCACGCCACGCTTGATGCGCGACTCGATGAGGTCGCCGATAACGCCCAGGACGGACACGACCACGCCGCACAGCAGCGCATAGGGCAGGCTGAGCTTGTAGAGGTGCGTCGCCCACAGGATGAGCCAAATCAAAACCGAGCCCAGGATGCCGCCGACAAACCCCTCCCAGCTCTTTTTGGGAGAGATCTTGGGAACCATCTTGTGTTTACCGATACGGCTGCCCACGATGTAGGCAAACGAATCGGAGACCCAAAGGGACGCGCAAACGCCCACCGAAAGCAGGGCGCCGGCAAAACCGGGCACGGCATCGCGCAGCAGCACGATAGCCGACAGCATAAAGCCAGTGTAGATAGGGCCCATGAGCGTCACGGCAACGTCAGAGATGCGAGTACGCGGAGACCAGACATACCAGATACCAACCGCAAGCATCAAAGCGAACAGCAGGGCGTTCAACAGCAGCGAATCGCCCAGTGCCGAGAGCGGAAAGAGCACGGCGGCAGCGATACCAAGGCGCTCGTTGGCAACCTTGCCATCGAGCCTCGTCATACGGAAAAACTCATAGCAGCACAGACCGCTCATGACAGAAACAAAGATGGCCGTGGGCACGATACCCAAAACCAGGCACAGGATAAAGACAACGGCGTAGACGATACCGGCGGCGGCACGGGTAATAAAGCCCGCCAGCCACGAACCGGCGCCGCTCTTCGCTGCAGGCGCTCCCGCGGTGGCAGCTTTGCGCGCAGGTGTCTTGGGAGCAGATGCCTTGGGACGATCGGACACGATTAAGCCTCCTCGGTCTTGCTCAGTCCACCAAACCTACGGTCACGGCCCTGATAGGCCAAAATGGCGTCGACAAGGCCCCAACGATCAAAGTCGGGCCAATAGGTATCGGTGACGTAGAACTCGGAATAAGCCACCTGCCACAGCAGATAGTTGGAAAGGCGCAGCTCACCGGAGGTGCGAATCACAAGCTCCGGATCGGGAAGTCCAGCGGTATAGAGGTGCGAGGCAACCATATCATCGTCGATAGCAGCAGGATCGATCTTGCCGGCGACGGCATCGAGCGCAATCTGACGGACAGCGCGGGTAATCTCGGCACGCGCGCCGTAGTTGACGGCAAGCGCCAGCGTCATACCGGTGTGATCGGCGCACTCGGCAAGACCGCGTTCAAAAACGTCGCGGGTCTTCTTGGGCAGCGCGGAAATGTCACCCAAAAAGACAACGCGCACGTTTTCACGCTTCAGAAGCGGCAGCTCGTCGATGAACGTCTTGGCAAACAGATGCATCAAGACGTTGACCTCATGCTGCGGGCGGTTCCAGTTTTCGGTAGAAAACGCATAGGCAGAAAGCACGTCGACGCCCAGACGCACGCAGGCGGTAATGATCTCGCGCAGCGAGACGATGCCCGCCTTGTGGCCCTCAGTGCGTGCAAGACCGCGCGACGTAGCCCAACGACCGTTGCCGTCCATGATGCACGAGATATGGTGCGGAATGTTATTGAGGTCAAGGTCGGAAAAACCGACGCCCGCAGGGGCGTCGGCAAAGTACTCGACCAGTTTATGCTCGTCGTATTGCACCTTAGATCTCCATGACCTCGGCTTCTTTTTCCTTCAGAAGCTCCTCGACCTTGGCGACATACTCATCGGTGTGCTTCTGGACCTTGGCCTGCTCGCGACGGACATCGTCCTCGGTGAGCTCCTCATCGCGCTCGAGTTTGTTGTTGAAGTCGCGACGAATGTTACGGATAGACACCTTGGCCTGCTCGGCGTACTCGCGGCACTCCTTAACGAGCTCGCGACGGCGCTCCTCGGTGGGAGCCGGGAACGGCAGACGAACAACGGTGCCATCGGAGTTGGGGGTAATACCCAGATCGGAAGCGCCAATGGCCTTGACGATAGCGTTGATAAGCGCCTTGTCCCACGGCTCGATGAGCAGCATGTGGGCCTCAGGGGTCTTGACGGCGGCAACCTGCGTGACCGGCGTGGGAACACCGTAATAATCGACGGTGATGTCGGACAGAATGTTGGCATTGGCGCGGCCGGTACGGACCTTGGAGAAGTTATGCTTGAGGGACTCGAGCGACTTGTCCATATTGGCGGTGATGTTCTCTGCCATGCTTAATCCTCCTGATAGACGAGCGTGCCGACGGGCTCACCCGCGAGCGCGCGCTTGACGGTGTCCTCGCCATCGATGTTGAGGACCAAAATCGGCATACGGTTATCCTGGCACAGTGCCGTAGCCGTGGAATCCATAACCTGCAGGCCGCGGACGAGCACCTCGTGATAGGTAATCTTGTCAAAACGGACGGCATCGGCGCACTTAACTGGATCCTTGTCGTAGATGCCGTCAACCTTGGTGGCTTTAATCAGAATCTCGGCGCCGATCTCACACGCACGAAGAGCCGCGGCGGTGTCGGTCGTAAAGTACGGATTGCCCGAACCGGCGGCAAAAATAACGACGTTGCCCTTGGAAAGGTGGTTGATGGCGCGACGGCGAATATAGGGCTCGCAGATCTCGTTCATCTGGATAGCGCTCATCACGCGGCAGGGAACATCGTTATGCTCGAAGGCATCCTGCAGGGCGAGCGCGTTCATAACGGTTGCCAGCATGCCCATGTAGTCGGCCTGAGCACGCTCCATGCCACCGGCAGCGCCTGCCATGCCGCGGAAAATATTGCCGCCGCCGACAACGACGCCGACCTCATGGCCAACGGCGAGCAGCTCCTTGACCTGCTTAGCAAGATGGTCGGTAACCTTGGGGTCGATGCCATATTGGCCGTCGCCCATCAGCGCTTCGCCGGAAAGCTTAAGAAGCACGCGTTTATATCGGATGTCGGACAAAGCGATCCTCCTTTAGATTGAACTCTCAACATTCTATCAAAGGCTCTAAGAAGAGCCATGAAAAAGCAGGCTGTGAGTAAAACCCACAGCCTGCTCATTACCAGCTACAAGAGCTTATTTACTCGCCACGGACCAGACGGTCAAAGGCAACGACGGTAATGGTGTCGCCGAGCTCCTTGGAGACCTGCTCAGCGTACTTCTTGATGGTGAGGGAGCTGTCCTTGATGAACTCCTGCTCGGTAAGCACGGACTGCTTGTAGAACTTCTCCAGACGGCCGACAGCCATCTTCTCCTGAATAGCCTCGGGCTTGCCGGACTCGGCAGCCTGGGCCATGTAGATCTGCTTCTCGTGCTCGACGGTCTCGGCCGGAACCTGATCGCGGGTAGCGCAGATCGGGGCGACGGCGGCAACCTGAAGGGCAACGTCGTGAGCGAAGGTCTTGAAGGACTCAGCCTGAGCGGTCTCGGCCTTCTCGAAGGCGAACTCGACGAGGACGCCGATCTTACCACCCATGTGGATGTAAGAAGCGAGCGCGCCGTTCTCGGCCTTGCGGGCAGCGAAGCGGGAGATCTTCATGTTCTCGCCCATGATGTGAATCATCTCGGTGAGCTCGGAGGAAACGGTCTCCTCGCCCATCGGCTTCTCGAGCAGAGCGTCGACGTCAGCAGGCTCGGTGGTAGCGACAACCTCAGCGACCTTGGAAGCAAAGCCAGTGAACTTGGCGTTGGAGCCAACGAAGTCGGTCTCGCAGGAGAGCTCGAGCAGAGCGCCGGTCTTGCCATCCTCGGAGACGAACGCGGCGACAGCGCCCTCGTTGGTCTCACGGCCAGCCTTCTTGGCAGCCTTGGCAAGGCCGTTCTTACGCAGAACGTCGACAGCGGCGTCCATGTCGCCGTCAGCCTCGACGAGAGCCTTCTTGCACTCCATCATCGGGGAGTCGGTCATCTCGCGGAGCTGCTTGACCATAGCGGCGGTAATCTGGGCCATTGTGGTTCCTTTCAAAGAGATGAAAAAGAATTAACTAAGACTGATTTACTCGGCCTTGGGCTCAGCGGCCATCTCGGCCTCGGAGACCTGCTCCTTGCCGGAGCCAGCGAGGCAGGCGTCAGCCATGAGCTCGCACATAAGGGTGACAGCGGAGATAGCGTCATCGTTGCAGGGGATGCCGTACTCGACCTCGTCGGGATCGGAGTTGGTGTCGATCAGAGCGACGACGGGGATGTTCAGGCGCTGGGCCTCCTTGATGGCGTTCTCCTCGCGCTTGGTGTCGATGACGAAGAGAGCCTGGGGCAGACCCTTCATGTCGCGGGCGCCACCGAGGTTGGTCTGGAGCTTGGTGAGCTCCTTGCCGAGAACAGCCTGCTCCTTCTTGGGCAGAACAGCCATGCGGCCGTCCTCGACCATGGCCTCGAGCTCCTCCATGCGATTGATGCGGGAGCGGATGGTGACGAAGTTGGTCAGCATACCGCCGAGCCAACGCTGGTTGATGTAAGGCATGTTGGCGCGCTCAGCAGCGTTCTTGACGGCCTCCTGAGCCTGCTTCTTGGTGCCGACGAACAGCACGTTGCCACCCTTGGCGACGTTCTTGACGAAGGTGTAGGCCTGGTCGGCGTCGAGGATGGTCTGCTTGAGGTCGAGGATGTAGATGCCGTTGCGCTCACCGAAGATGAACGGCTTCATCTTGGGGTTCCAGCGACGGGTCTGGTGACCGAAGTGGCAGCCGGCCTCGAGCAGGGTGCGGATATTAATCTTGGTAGCCATGTTAAACCTCCTGTGGTTTGCCTCCGCGCGGGGTCATCCTCCAAAACCAACCCGGACATGTGCTACCAAAGCCCGGGCACCACGGTATGAAGTAGCCGCGCGTGCGTGATAAAAACATGTTGCCGTGAAGCAACCCGATGAATGATAGCAGGAATGCATCTTCCTGCCAACCCGCAATCAAAACCACACACCTGAGTGCGGCGCGGGACGTCCCAGCCACTATTCGCCGCGGGGATGGGCTTGAGCCACGGCACGTTTGAGCCGATCGGGCGTGAGGTGCGTGTAAATCTGCGTCGTGGACAGGCTCGCATGACCCAGCAGCTCTTGAACCGAGCGCAGGTCCGCACCGCCCTCGAGCAAGTCGGTCGCAAAGGTATGGCGCATCGCATGCGGGGCAATGTCGGCCGGAATGCCGGCGAGCGTCGCCAGCATATGGAACCGCCGCCTGAGCATGGCGGCACTCATGCGATTGCCGCGCGCCGATATAAGCAGCGGATGCGGCCCGGTAGCGGGGTCACGGCGCTTTGCCTGAGCGAGCAACTCCGGCCTCCCCTCCTCAATATAGAGACGCGTCGCCTCGAGCGCACGACGATACAGAGGGACGATACGCTCCTTGCTCCCCTTGCCCCAAAGTCGCAGCGTTCGCTCGGACCAACCAATAGACTCCACGTTGAGCGCCGCGAGCTCCGAGATTCGCGCGCCGGAGGCATAGAGCAACTCAAGCATCGCCGCATCGCGCAGTCCCGCGGGCGTCGAGGTATCAGGCGTCTTGAGCAGCGCCTCAACCTGCTGGGTCGTAAGGACGCCCGGCAGGTCACGCGGCAGCTTGGGCGATGCGATCGCCGAGACCGAATCGCCCTCGACAATCCCCTCGGCAGCCATCCAGCGATAGAGTGAGCGAATGGCAGACAGGTGTGCCGCAAGGGTCCGAGCCGCCGCCTGGCCACGCGACAGCTCGGCCAAATAGGAACGAACGGTCCGTACGTCGGCGGCGCGAGCGTCGATGCCCTCGCGCTCGCACCAGGCAGCAAAGCGCTCTAGCCTCGAGCCATAGGCCGTCACCGTGTTGGGAGAAAGCCCCTCAACGCGTGCGATATAGGCGATAAAAGAGTCGACGGTGTCGTACAGGTCAAAGGCTATGACCGGTCGCCTCCAAACAAGTCGGAACGCGTGGCCAAGTAGGCATCGAGGGCCTCGAGCGCACGGTCCGCATAGGCCTGATAGCGGTCGCGCTTGCTGCGGCGCTTACCGTCCTCGAGCGGCGGCACCAGGCCAAAGTTGACATGCATAGGCTGATAGCCCACGGTGGCAGGATCGGTCGCATAGCCCACGAGCGCACCCAGGGCACCCACACGCGGCAACTCGACGCCCGCGGCACCGATAGCCTCGGCATAGGTGTTGAGCGCCGCGAGCAGACCTGTCGCCACGGCTTCCATGTATCCCTCGGTACCGGTGATCTGACCGGCCAGACGCACGCCGGTACCGGGCACGGCAAAGGTGCCGTCAAGAACGTGCGGCGCATCGACAAAGGTATTGCGGTGCATGACGCCATAACGGAAGAACTCGGCATTCTCCAAACCGGGAACCATGTGGAAGACACGCTTCTGCTCGCCAAAAGTCAGATTTGTCTGGAAGCCCACCAGGTTATAGGCGGTCTTTTCCTTGTTCTCGGCGCGCAGCTGAATCGCCGCCCAGGGGCGACGTCCGGTACGCGGGTCGGTCAGGCCGACGGGCTTCATGGCACCAAAGCGGATGGCATCCTTGCCGGTGCGGGCAACTTCCTCGGCAGGCTGACAGGCCTGGAACAGGTCGCCACCCTCAAAGTCCTTAAGCACGACGCGGTCGGCGGTGGTGAGCGCCTCGATAAAGGCCTCGTACTCCTCCTTGTTGAGCGGAGCGTTGAGATAGTCGCCGCTCCCCTGCTCCTCGTAGCGCGACTGCGAGAACAGCACGTCCATATCAAGCGTGGAGGCATCGACGATCGGCGCCGCGGCGTCAAAGAACGCCAAGGCATCGCCACCGACGAGCTTCATGACCTCTTCACTCAATGCCGGTGAACACAGCGGGCCCGCGGCAATGACCACATGGCCCTCGGGAATCTGCGTAACCTCGCCGTGCACAACCTCGATATTGGGTCGGGAGGCAACCTCGGCCTCAACAAGCCCGGAAAACTTGACGCGGTCGACCGCCAGGGCACCGCCAGCGGGAACGGCCGCACGATGGGCGCAATCGAGCAGCACCGAGCCCATGCGCTCGAGCTCGGCCTTAAGCAGGCCAGCAGCGGAATCCGGACGGGTTGACTTAAACGAATTTGAGCAGACGAGCTCGGCCAAGTGATCGGTATGGTGGGCCGGAGAGCTCACCTGGGGGCGCATCTCGCACAGTTTTACGGCAAACCCGCGATCTGCCAGCTGGATCGCACATTCCGAACCCGCCAGACCGCCACCGATAACCGTTACCTGATCGAACTGCATCTGCAAACACCTTTCTAATTGACACGCTTTCCATTGTGACCGAAGGGCGTCTGGGCGTGAAGCGCAAACTTTGAGGGCGCATACCTTCCATCCATCATGCGCTCGATAAGACCCTCGAGCTCGAGCGAGCCCAAGAGCTTGAGCACGCCGACAGCATCAAGCGAGACGAGCGAGGCAATATCGTCGACCTTGAGCGGCGAGGCGATAAGCGCGTGCATCACGGCCTGCTGCGTGGGGTCCAGATCGGCGATGCCAGGTGCATCGGGGCGCGAGTAGCGCAGCGTGCCGTAGATGCGCGAGATGGCCATCTCAATTGATTCCTCGTCGATGATGCAGCAGGCTCCGTTAGCGATGAGATAGTTGGTCCCGCGCGACTCGGGCGAAAGGATGGAGCCCGGCACTGCAAGGAGCTCTCGCCCCAAGTCCATGGCGGCCTCCGCCGTGGAGAACGTACCCGAGGGCATGCCCGCCTCGGAAACAAAGAGTGCCTGCGACAAGGCGGCAATTACGCGATTGCGCCGTGGAAAGGCGAACTTACGCGGTCCCATACCCCACGGCGAAATGGACACGACCGCGCCGCCCGTCTCGAGTGTGCGCGAGATGAGGCCGGCGCTCGAGCGCGGATAGACAACATCGGCGCCGGTCCCCAGTACCACGACGTGTTTGCCCCCGGCGTTGACCGCAGCCCAGCCCGACGCCTGGTCGCAGCCGACCGCACCGCCCGAGACCACCGTCACTCCCGCCTCAACTGCCACCTTGGCCGCAAGCTCTGCCACGGCGAGACCGTACGGCGATGCCTTGCGTGCGCCGATGATGGAGAGCGCGGGCGTCGAAAGCACCTCGGGGTTGCCGCGCACATAGAGCGTCTGGGGTACATCAGAAAGCTCCAAAACGGTCTCGGGATACAACGTATCACCTGGATGCAGCTCGAAATACCCCTCGCCCATTATTGGTCCCTCCTTCCCTGGAACATCGCCGCCTCGAGCACGTGATCCTGCGTCACGCGTTCGCTTTCGGAGACATCGGCAATCGTGCGTGCGATGCGTACCAGGCGCACGATGCCGCGACCCGTAAGATGTGTGCGCTTCGACAGGCCAAGCACGCATTTCTCGGCAGCCTCATCAAGCCCAAAGGTCGAAACGACGCCGTCAATGGACCGCGACTCGTCTTCCTCGGCCTCGGTGTCCGCATCGTCCATACGGGATTCACGCCAGGCGCGAAAGGCGCGCCCACGCACGACGTAATCGCGCAGCTCGGCCGATGACATACCCTCCGCGCCCTCAATGATCACCTGGGGATCGGGGCGGGTCACATCGATCATCATGTCGATACGATCAGCCAAAGGACCGCGCAACTTGCCCCGGTAGCGCTCGACCATCGACGCGGAACAGCGACACGGCACTTCGCGATCGCCCAAAAACCCGCAGGGGCAGGGATTGCTCGCAGCCAGCAGCTGAAAGCGCGACGGGAACGTAAAGGCCCCGTCAACGCGCACGATCCTGACGTAGCCGCGTTCGATGGGCTGACGCAGCGTCTGAAGCACGCCGGTAGGAAACTCGGCAAGCTCGTCCAAAAAGAGCACGCCGCCATGAGCCAGGCTAATTTCGCCCGGATGCACCGGACGCCCGCCGCCGATGAGTCCCGCGGTCGAAATACTGTGATGCGGACTGCGGAAGGGGCGATGCCCCGCAAGCAGTCCATCGATGTTCTCGCCCAAGACCGAATGGATGCACAGTGCCTCTTGTTGATCCTCGAGAGAAAGCTTGGGCAAAATGCCCGTCATGCGCCGCGCAAGCATGGTCTTGCCCGAACCAGGCGAGCCGATCATGAGCAGGCCGAGCTCGCCGGCGGCCGCAAGCGCCATACCACGTTTAGCGACCTCCTGTCCCAGCACGTCGGCATAATCGAGCTCGGGCTCAAAAGTCGCCTCGAGCACTTCAGAATCCAGGTAATGCCGTGCGGCGTCCCCCATGCCATGGGCAAGCTGAGATAGGTGGTCGATAAACCCACAGTCAACGCCCGCAAGCGGCACGTGCTGATCGGACCTGCCGGCGATAAAGGAAAGCCCCATATCGCGCGCCAACAGCTGAAACGCCACCTCGCCCTTGACGGGCAGCACCGTGCCGTCCAGACCAAGCTCACCTGCGATAAGGCAGCGATCGAGGTTGTCACGGGGAATCTGCCCATCGGCCGCCAGAACCGCGATGGCAATCGGCAGGTCAAAACCGCTGCCAGTTTTACGGATATCGCCGGGTGCTAGGTTGACGGTAATGCCAGACCGAGGAATCTCGAAGCCGGCCGAGCGCATGGCGCACCGGATACGCCCGCGCGACTCCATCACCTCCATACTCGGAATGCCGAGCATCTGGATACCCGGAACGCCACCGGCAAGCGAGACCTCGACGGTGACGGGAATTGCCTCGACGCCGCGGATACAGGCCGCGTGCACGGCAAAGGTCTCGAACGCCATCACGACACCTGCCAATCGAACGCATTGTACTGGTGCTCGATCTCGGCGATATGCCCGCCGCGGATGGTGACGCCCACGGCATCGAAGCGAATCGACCTGAGAGGATAGTGCTCCATGAGATAGCAACTTGCGATACGGCGATACCGACGCTGCTTTTGGGCGTCCACGGCCTCCTCGGGAAAAACCCGCGTGGCGCAATCCAGGGCGACGCGTCTCGTCTTGACCTCGACCATCACCACGACATCGTCGAGCTCATCGAGCAGCACCAGATCGGCTTCGCCCTCAATGCAACGATAGCCCTGCTCCAACAAGGTGTATCCACGCTCATTAAAGTAATCGATGGTGATCAGCTCGCCCAGCATGCCGAGCTCGCGGGGACTGAGCCCTTTGATAAACCCGGGCGTAATTGCCCCGCAGTCGAGCTCGCCGTCTTCCCAGCGCTCCTTGAGTTGCTGCGTCTTGCTCTTTTTGCTTGCGGCACACATGGGGTCTCCTTTCCCGCACACTGCATTGCCCCGATGATGAGGGCACCTTTCATGCGGGTAAGTACCGGAAGCAAACCAAAAGCTGACCAAATGCCGACAAAAAACGGGCCGTACGCAACAATCACGTTGCACACGGCCCGCTACCAGCAGGTTTATAAAACGCCAGAGGTCCCCGTCTCCACAATTGACCTAAAAAAGGCGCTCAGTCTGCAGAAAGTTTCCGCAAAAGCTCACGCGGTGCAGCGGACAAAGTCCGTGTTTGCGAATCGCCTCGATGTGCTCGGGGCTTGCATAGCCCTTCGACTCGGCCAAATGATACTCGGGATACTCGGCGTCGTACTCGACCATCATCTCGTCACGCGTGACCTTGGCCATGATGGACGCCGCGGCGATACAGGCGATTTTGGCATCGCCCTTCACCACGTCGCGCTCGTTGGGTACGGCGCCCAAGGGGTTACCGTCCATAAGCACGCAATCGGGCTCGAGCCCCGTATCGGCCACGGCGCCCGCGACGGCGGCGCGGATGGCGCGGGCCATGCCCATATCATCGATGTCCGCGGGCGCGATATGGCAAAAACCAATCGCCGTCGCGACCTCGGCAATCTTCACCGAGAGCAGCTCGCGGCGCGCCGGCGTGAGCTTTTTGGAATCATTGATGCCCCAGACGCGCGGCTCCATGGGAAGGCACACGGCGCACACCGTCAAAGGACCGGCCACCGAGCCGCGACCCACCTCGTCGACACCCACGACCACGCCATCCCCACCGAGCTCATGCATCAGCTCGTACATGCCGTTGACGCGCTCGCGCTCGGCAAGTTCCTTGGCATGGCGCTTAAGAGCGCGCTCGCAAGCCTTGATCACTTGCTGACGCGGATCCTCACGATAATGCTCCACGAGGGCGGGGATCTCCTCAAACGTGGCGCTCGCCAGCTCGCCGGCAACCTGCGATGCCGAAACCGAGCTCGTCATGTTGGCCATATCGGGGCCTCCTTGCATGCAAATCAGATAAAAAGAAGGGCCACCCGAAGGTGACCCTTTTGTCCAAACGAGTGGACAGACGCTGCGATCTTCTTAGCGCTTCTCGGGGATGCGAGCAGCCTTGCCCACCTTGTCGCGGAGGTAGTACAGCTTGGCGCGACGGACGCGACCATGACGGACGACCTCGAGCTTGGCGATCTTGGGGCTGTGAAGCGGGAAGGTACGCTCAACACCGACACCGAAGGAAATCTTGCGGACGGTGAAGGTCTCACGGGCACCGGCGCCGGCCATGCGGATGACGTCACCCTGGAAAACCTGGATGCGCTCGCGGTCGCCTTCCTTAATGCGGTAGTGGACCTTGACGTTGTCGGCAACGCGGACCTGCGGGATGTCCTCGCGGATCTGCTGACGCTCGATTGCGCGGATGTAATCCATGTGCAATTCCTTACTCTTCTAGAGGTGCCGTACCACCTTGGCCGGCACGTAGTTGAACAAACGTATTCGAGTATACACGCGCGGGTTTCTGCTGCAAGAACAATTTTTTACGCAGACAAAAAGACAAAACCCGCACATGATAACCGCCCGTCTCACAAATGAGACGGGCGGCATGAAGGGGGGCTACACTAGGCGTCTAAACCCAAAACGTTAGGCGGAACGCTTGGCCTCGAGCTTGGCTTGAGCGGCAGCCAGGCGTGCGAGGGGCACGCGGTAGGGCGAGCAGGACACGTAGTCCACGTCGGCCACGTTAAACAGGCCCTTGATGGACTTGGGGTCGCCGCCGTGCTCGCCGCACACGCCAAAGTGCATGTCGGGGTTGGTGGCGCGGCCCTTCTCGACAGCCATGCGCACCAGTTCGAGTACTACCGTGTCGATGGTCTCGAAGGGATTGTCCTTCAAGATCTTCTTGTGCATGTACAGCGGGATGAACTTGGCCTCGGCATCGTCGCGGGAGAAGCCGAAGGTCGTCTGGGTGAGGTCGTTGGTGCCAAAGCAGAAGAAGTCTGCATGATGGGCGATCTCGTCAGCGACCATGCAGGCGCACGGCAGCTCGAGCATCGTGCCCACGAGAATATTGAACTCGACGCCCTCCTCGGCGGAAACCTCAGCGATTACGCGCTCGATAACCTCGCGGGTCTGGACATGCTCGGCCGTGATGGAGACGAGCGGAACCATGATCTCGGGACGCGGATCGACGCCCTCCTTGATGAGGCGAGCGGCAGCCGTGGCGACGGCGCGGACCTGCATGAGCGGCAGATCGCTAAAGACGACGGACAGGCGCACGCCGCGTAGGCCGAGCATCGGGTTGGACTCGACCATGCCGTCGATACGACGCAGGCGGGCGCGCAGGACGGCAAGCTCTTCCTCGCTGGCGCCGGCGGCTTCCTTCTTGGTGATGGCGACCTCGAGGTCGCGAGGATTATCCAGGAACTCATGAAGCGGCGGATCGAGCAGGCGGACGACCACATCGCGACCGGACATGGTCTTGAACATCGCCAGGAAGTCCTCGGTCTGAACCTTGAGCAGGTCGGCCAGGGCCTGCTGCTTCACGGCCTCATCGTCAGACAGGATAAAGCTCTGGATGATGTTCTTGCGATCGCCCAGGAACATGTGCTCGGTGCGGCACAGGCCAATAGCCTCGGCGCCAAACTCGAGGGCGAGCTCGGCATCCTCGGGATTGTCGGCGTTGACGCGCACATGGTTGGCATGGCCACAGGTCTCGTCCAGGCGAATCTCGTCGGCCCAGGACAGGATGGTGTCCAGGTCGCCGGTGAGCTCGGCCGAAACCAGATCAACGGCGCCGTCGACGACGATGCCCTGGGTGCCGTCGATGGAGATGACATCGCCCTCGTGCAGCACGCGGTCACTGCCCTCGATGCGCACGACCTTCTCGGCGGCGTCGATGTGGAAGCGCTCAACGCCGCAGACGCAGGGCGTACCCATGCCGCGGGCGATAACGGCGGCATGGCTCGTCTTGCCACCGTGGCTGGTCAGGATGCCCTCGGCGGCGACCATGCCCTTCAGGTCGTCGGGGTTGGTCTCCCAACGAACCAGAATGACCTTGTGACCCTCGGCGGAACGCGCGACAGCGTCGTCGCTCGAGAACACGACCTCGCCCACGGCGGCACCGGGGCTGGCATTAAGACCGCTGGCGAGAGCCTCGTACTTCTTGGAGGCGTCAAACTGCGGGTGAAGGAGCTGGTCGAGCTGCGCGGGATCGATGCGGCTCACGGCCTCTTCGCGGGTGATCAGGCCTTCCTCGACCATTTCGATGGCGATGCGCAGGGCGGCGGTGGCGGTACGCTTGCCCACGCGGGTCTGGAGCATCCAGAGCTTGCCTTGCTCGATGGTGAACTCGATATCGCACATATCGCGGTAATGATCCTCGAGCGTCAGGAACACGCGCTCGAGCTCCTCACCTGCGGACTCGAGGCCCGGGGTGGTCTTGAGGTCGGCGATGGGCTCGGTGTTGCGGATACCGGCGACGACGTCCTCGCCCTGGGCATTAACCAAAAAGTCACCGTAGAACTCCTTGGTGCCGTCGGCCGGATTACGCGTAAAGGCGACGCCTGTCGCAGAGGTCTCGCCCTTGTTGCCAAAGGCCATGGCCTGCACGTTGACGGCGGTGCCGAGGTCGTCGGAAATGCCATGCTGCTTGCGGTAGATGCAGGCACGCTCGTTCATCCAGCTGCCAAAGACGGCCTGAATTGCAAGGCGTAGCTGAAGCTCCGGGTCGTGCGGGAAAACGGGCTTGCCGTCAGCGACCTCGAGCTCGGGATACAGGGAAGCATCGACGTTCTCGGAGAAGATGCCCTTAAAGGTCTCGACGAGCTCCTGCAGGTCCTCGGCCGAAAGCTCGGAATCGACGCGAACGCCGGCGACCAGACGGGCCTGGGTCAGGGCGTTCTCGAACAGGTCGGCGTCAACGCCCATAACGACGTTGGAGAACATCTGAATAAAGCGGCGGTAGCTATCCCAAGCAAAACGCGGGTTCTGCGTCTGCGCGATGAGGCCCTGGACGGAATCGTCATTGAGGCCCAAGTTGAGGACCGTGTCCATCATACCGGGCATGGAGAAAGGAGCGCCCGAACGAACCGACACGAGCAGCGGGTCGTTGGCGTCACCGAGCTTCTTGCCGCAGCGGGCCTCGAGGTCCGCCTCGGCAGCAACGATCTCATCGAGTGCGCCCTCGGGCCACACGTTGCCGGCACCGGAGTACTCGACGCAAGTCTGGCAGGTAATGGTAAAGCCACCGGGAACCGGCAGGCCGATGCGGCTCATCTCGGCAAGGTTTGCGCCCTTGCCGCCAAGCACGAAGTTCATGGACTTGTCGCCCTCAGTGACACAGGTGCCCTGGGCGTCGGTTCCAAAACGGTAAACCCTCTTGCAATCGCTCACGATACTTCCCCTTCCATGCACTTACGCGCACGACCGTGGTAACGAATCGACCCGCCAGATGCGGGCCGTGAGGGAACTATACGGCGGGTTTTGAGCAGGCTTAAGCAGAGGATGCGCGGTTTGGTAAACGTGCTAAAACTGGCGGTAAACGGTAGGTGAAGGTGGTTACCTTATGAAGATACCATTACACTGTAATTGCAGGTTAAAAGCGGTAGAAATTGATAAATCGCTTTACCATAAGTAGCTACTTTTGTTGAGTTCGACGGGCGGCGCGGCGGGCACGAGCTTCTTGGATTTCCTCCAAGTGGCTAATGATCTCGGCAGCGCTTTCTTCGATGGCCTTGCCGTCGGTACGCACCACAAAGCAGCCTAGGCGCTTCATGAGCGCACGGGCTTCCTCGAGCTCGCTGTGCACGCTCTCGGGCTCGGCATAGGAGCCGGCAACGGCACGAGCGTAGTCATCGCCCAAGCGGCTATCGCGAATTTCGGAAATCACATCGACGGTCGAAATCAGGCCGAAGAGGCGCATCGGGTCGACCTCGTAAATCGACTTGGGCGGCTCCATGCCATGCGCCAGTGGGACATTGGCGACCTTGTAGCCCTGATAGGCCAAATACATCGACAGCGGCGTCTTGGACGTGCGCGATACGCCCAGCAGCACGATATCGGCACCCGACAGATCGTCGCAGCCGCGCCCGTCATCGTGCTCAACGAAATACTCCATGGCCTCGATACGATGGAAATAGCGGTCATCGGTCTTGTGAATCACGCCCGCAACGCCCTTGGGCGGCACACCGATGAGCGACGATAGCACGGCGAGCGTCGGGCCGATCAGGTCGACCGAACGGATATGCAGCATGCCCAGGTAATCGAGCACACGGGCGCGAAGCGCCGGATCGACAATGGTGTGGAACACGGCGATATCGCGATGGTCCGCATCAACGCGCTGGCCCACAAACGACTTGACCTGCTCCACAGAGTTCACCTTGGGAAGGCGCAAGAGACGAAAAGCCCCTTCATCAAATTGCCCGGACGCCGCAAGCACCACCTCACAAGCGGTATCGCCGAGCGAGTCGGAGATAACGATAACGGTGGGACGAGCGGTGACCGGGCAATCCATGCGGGGCTCCTTTTGCGCTTACGCGTAGGCTGGCTTACTTTTTACGAGCAAGCTCACCGATGTTGGCGATGCCGGAGAAAACGGCCTCGAAGCGGTTGAGCAGCTTAAGGCGATTATCGCGGAGCTGCTCGTCCTTGTCCATGACCATAACCTCATCGAAGAAGCGGTCGATGGGGGCGCGCAGGGCGGCAAGGGCCGCAAATGCGGCCGGGTAATCCTCGGCAGCAAGGGCGGCGTCGACAGCGGTCTGAGCAGCCTCGGAGGCATCGGCAAGCGCGAGCTCGACCTCGCCCATCAGGGCGCGGTCGTACTCCGCGCCCAGCTCGGGCTTGGAGATATGCGCGGCACGGGCATAGGCCGTCGCCAGGTTGTCAAAGGTCTCGGCGTCGTTCTTGCGAGCCTCGTCGAGGGCGGCGCAGCGGGCGAAGAAGACGGACGGGGCGATGATGTGCACCGCAGAGACGGCGGCAACGGTATCGGCCGGGATCTTCTCGTCGCGGGCCATGCTCACCAGGCGGCCATGGAAGAAGTCACGAACCTGCTGGGCGACTTCGGCGGCGTCAAACTCAATGCCCTGCTCACTATAGAGCTCGAGCGCAAAGTCGATGAGCGACGTGGGGTCGATCGGCAGGCGGTCGCGCAGGATGTTGATGATGCCGATAGCGGCACGACGCAGCGCATAGGGGTCGGAGGAGCCGGTCGGGGGCTCGCCGATGGCAAAGATACCGGCAATGGTATCGAGCTTGTCGGCACAGGCCACGATGCAGCCAGCGGTGCCCTCGGGCAGCTCGTCACCGGCAAAGCGGGGACGATAGTGATCGCGAATGGCGTGGGCGACCTCGTCGTTCTCCCCCATCGCGGAAGCGTAATAACCACCCATCACGCCCTGCTGGCTCGTGAACTCAACGACGGCGTTGGATACAAGGTCGGCCTTGCACAGGTGAGCGGCGCGAGCGGCATCGGCGGCAAGGTGGGCGCCCAGATGGGCCTCGCGGGCGATGGCAAGCGCGAGCTGCTCAATACGCTCGGACTTGGCGAGCACGCTACCGAGCTTCTCCTGGAAGGCGACCTTGGCCAGACGCTCACGGAACTCGTCGAGGGAAATCTTCAGGTCCTCCTCGTAGAAGAACTTGGCATCGTCCAGACGGGCACGCACGACGCGCTCGTTGCCGTCGATCACGCGCTCGGCGTTCTCGGGCTTGCTGTTGGAGACGACCACGAACTCACGCGTGAGCTTGCCCTCGCCGTCATAGATCGGGAAGTAGCGCTGGTTGGTGAGCATGGACTCGCAGATGATCTCGTGCGGGACCTTGAGGAACTCCTCATCGAAGGTACCGACAAGCACCGTCGGCCACTCGCAGAGGTTGATGACCTCCTCGAAGACCTTCTTGGGCGTGTCGACATGGCAACCGGGGCGCGCAGCCTCGACCTCGGCGATACCGGCAAGGATGGCTTCACGACGACGCTCGGCAGAAAGCACGCCGGCGTCCTCGAGCACCTGCTCGTAGACGGCGGGGCTGGCGACCACATGGTCGCCAGGGCCAAGTACGCGATGACCACGCGTGGTGTTGCCACTCGTCACGTCGGCAAACGACACGGGCACAACATCCTCGCCCAAAAGGCAGCAGATCCAGCGGACCGGACGAACAAAGGTCGCATGCTCGTGACCCCAACGCTGGCTGCGGTAGTTGGGCCACTGCAGGCCGGCGATGGTCTTCTCGCACAGAGCGGTCAGAATCGGCGTAGCCGGTGCGGAGGGAATGTTCTTCTCGGCGAACACATACTCGCGACCGTCAGTGTCCTCGCGACGGACCAGGTCCTCGGCAGCCACACCGCACTTGCGAGCGAAGCCCTGGGCGGCCTTGGTGGCGTTGCCGTCGGCATCAAAGGCAATGTTTGCCGCGGGACCACGCTTGACCTCGTGAACCTCATCGGTCGCGGTGGCGACGTCGGCCACGAGCGCAGCCAGACGACGCGGGCTCGAGATCACGCGGACCTCGCCGTGGGCCAGGCCGGCCTCGTCGAGACCCTTGGCAATCATGGTGCCAAGCTGCTTGACGGCATTGTTCAGCGGTGCGGAGGGCATTTCCTCCGTACCGATCTCAAACAGGAAATCCTTAGCGTCTGCCATGGCTTACGCCACCTCGCCTTCCTGGTCGGCATTCTCGTTGACTCCGGCGACCTCGGCCATGTAGGCCTCGCAGCACGCCTTGGCGACGGCGCGGACGCGCAGGATGTAGTTGGCACGCTCGACCGCGGACAGGGCGCCGCGGGCATCGAGCAGGTTGAAAGCGTGGCTGCACTTCATGACGCAGTCATATGCCGGCAGCGGCAGCTTGCGCTCCAGGCAGGAATGGCACTCGGCCTCGTAGTCATCAAACTTCTGACGTATCATCTCGACGTTTGCGACCTCAAAGTTATAGGCACTGAACTCGCGCTCGTTCTCGAGGAACACGTCGCCATAGGTCATGGGC
Source organism: uncultured Collinsella sp. (assembly GCA_900552685.1). Lineage (GTDB taxonomy): Bacteria > Actinomycetota > Coriobacteriia > Coriobacteriales > Coriobacteriaceae > Collinsella. The sequence goes on along the minus strand of USAJ01000004.1, from coordinate 34,969 downwards.
GTGCCGTCGGGCAGGTAGCTCCACACCAAGTCGTAGACCGAGTTAACGCCCTGCGCATACATGGCAATGCGCTCTAGGCCATAGGTGATCTCGACGGGTACGGGGTCGACCTCGATGCCGCCTACCTGCTGGAAGTACGTAAACTGCGTGACCTCCATGCCGTTGAGCCAGACCTCCCAGCCAAGGCCCCAGGCGCCGAGCGTCGGGCTCTCCCAGTCGTCCTCGACAAAGCGGACGTCATGGTCGTTGGGGTCCAGACCGATAGCGGCAAGAGACCCCAGGTAAAGCTCCTGGGCGTTGACCGGTGAGGGCTTGATGAGCACCTGGAACTGATAGTAGTGCTGCATGCGGTTGGGGTTCTCGCCGTAGCGGCCGTCGGCGGGACGGCGGCAAGGCTGCGCATAGCAGGTGCGCCACTCGGCGGGACCGAGCGAGCGCAGCGTGGTCGCGGTATGGAAGGTACCGGCACCGACCTCGGAGTCATAGGGCTGCATAATGACGCAGCCCTGCTCGCCCCAGTACTGCTGGAGGCGCAGGATGATGTCTTGGAAGGAAAGCGATGAAGCGTTCATGCCTCTAATATCCCCTCGTCGAAACGATTACACGGTTAGGTACTGTACTATAGCGGTTTTTAGTCGATAGCGCCGATGCGGTTGAGCGGCCAGTAGCGCACAAGCGCCACGGCGATCAAATCAGAGCGATCGACGGGACCAAAGTAACGTGAGTCGGCAGAGTTTTCGCGGTTGTCGCCCATCACCCACACGCACCCGTCGGGAACGGTGTAGGGATAGCTTACCTGAGCGCCGGGAGCCTGGACCGAAAGCGGCCAGCTCATGCCGGTCGTGTAGTCCTCGTCGAGCGCCTGGCCGTCAACGACCACCTTGCCGTCCCGAAGGTCGACCGTCTGGCCGGCCGTGGCAATAACACGCTTGACGAGAACATCGTGCTCGGAGGTGCCATCGGGGTTGTGGAACACCACGATATCGCCTTGGCTGACGGGCTGGCCGAGTTCAAGGCTCACCTTTTGCGCCAGGATCTGGTCGCCGATCTCGATCGTGGACTCCATGGAGCCGGTGGGCACCACAAAGGGTTCGACCACAAACGAGCGAATCAGGAAGGTGGCGACCAGTGCGATCGCGACGACCACGATCCACTCAAACGCACCCTTTAGCACGGAATGCTGCGATGGAACCATTCTCACTCCTCGCTCTGCGAATACGATGCGTCCAGGATCTCCTGCGCGTATGCGCGTTCCTCGGGCGTAAGCCGCGCCGTCTCGATCAGGTCGGGACGCCAGCGGCAGGTGCGCTCGATAGCGTTCTTGCGGCGCCAAGCGTCAACTTTGGCGTGATCGCCACCCACGAGCACAGGAGGCACGCCCTCGCCGTTGAACTCGGCGGGACGGGTGTACTGCGCGTACTCGAGCAGGCCACCGTCCTCGGCAGTCGAGAACGACTCATCGACGTTGCTCATCTCGTCACCAAGGGCGCCGGGAATCAGACGCACGACGGCGTCGGCAACGACCATGGCGGGAAGCTCGCCGCCCGTAAGCACGTAGTCGCCGATCGACAGGCGCTCGTCGGCATACGCATACGCGCGCTCGTCGACGCCCTCATAGCGACTGCACACAAACAACAGGCGCTCGCTTTTGAGCAGGCGCTCGGCCACATGCTGCGTAAAGGGTTCGCCGCAGGGCGTAAAGAACACCACGGTGGGCTTGGGACCCTCAGAGCTAATAGCCTCGATGGCCTCGGCGATGGGCTCGACCTTCATGAGCATGCCCTGCCCGCCGCCGTACGGCTCGTCATCGACGGTACGATGGCGGTCGTGCGTCCAGTCGCGCAGGTTATAGGCCTTAAAATCAAAAAGGCCGGCCTTGCGGGCGCGGCCCAAGATCGATGTGGACATGACGGGCTCAAACATCTCGGGAAAGACCGAAAGGGTCTCAATCAGCATGTTGTCCTCCCTACTTGTCCATATCAATCAAACCGTCCATAACGTGGACGGAAATTGTCCCCTGATCGGGAAGATCGAGCACAACCTGCTCGATCACGGGAATCAGCACCTCGCCGTACCGATCGCCCTCGACAACCCAAACATCGTTGGCGGGAGTCGACATGATCTCGACAATCGTGCCGAGCAAGCCAAAGCGCTCGTCGACCACCTCGCGACCCATCAGGTCGGTATAGGCGGCATCGAGCGAATCGAGCTCAAAATCGTCACGGTTTGCCAGCACGTAGCATCCGGTGATGCCCTCGGCGGCCGTCAAGTCGTCTATGCCCTCAAACGAGACCAGATCGCCATCGCCCGTATCGGTGACGGATACGACCGTGCAAAAACGGTCGCGCTTGAGCGCCGGTGGCGTCAAGGCGACGCGCATACCCGGCTCCAATACAGAAGGAAGCCCCCGCAGCGGCTGCGCGAGGACCTCCCCCTTCCTTCCGTGCGGCTTGACCACACGGGCGATGTTTTTGTACTGGGACCTCAAGGTCCTAGCCCAGAACCTCTACCTCGACTGCAGTGTCGAGGCGAGCGGCCAGTGCACGGGCGAGCGTGCGAATGGCCTTGATGGTACGGCCACGACGGCCGATGACCTTAGCGACGTCATCCTCGGCAACCGAAACCTCAATCGTGGAGGCGTCGTCACCATCGATGACCTCAAGGCTCACGGAATCCGGGTCGTCGACGATCTGAACAACGAGATACTCGACGAGATCGGCGATGCGATCTGAGAGCATTGCCTCACCCTCGAGCTGTGCAGCGTCAACCTCAGGCACGATTTACTCCTCGGCGCCCTCAGCGGCCTCAGCGGCAGCCTTAGCGGCCTCGGCCTCTTTGGCGAGCTGCTTCTTGGACTTCTTGACGACGGTCTCGGTCTTCTCGCCCTCGTTGGCGGCCTTGACCAGAGCAGCGACAGCGTCGGTGAGCTGAGCGCCCTTGGACTGCCAGTCAGCGATCTTCTCGAGATCGAGGTTGATGGTCTTGGGGGCGGTCATCGGGTTGTAGCGGCCAACCTCCTCGATGATACGACCGTCACGCGGGGCGCGGGAATCGGCGACGACGACACGGTAGTACGGACGCTTCTTAGCGCCGTGACGAGCAAGGCGAATCTTGACTGCCAAAGGAAACTCCTCCAACCAAGCAGCTTTAGGCTGCAACTACAAACAAACAGTTGAACATAATACGCCATCGACGCGGGCAGGTGAAGTCCGTGAGACCAACTTCTTCGGTGTAGTCGAAGGCAAATCCATATCTTAGACAAGAATTCGCGATTTGCAAGCACATCCACGCACCCCACATGAGCTGCGCGGTATACTCATGCCATGAAAAGACGCGAACATACATACGGTTATGAGGATGCTGCGGGCGTCACGCCTCCGCCCTGGACGGGACCGGCGGTGGGCCTCATGGATCTCGATGCGTTTTTTGCGAGCGTGGAGATGCTCGACCATCCCGAGTGGCGCGGCAAGCCGCTCATCGTGGGTGGCGATGCCGATTCCCGCGGCGTCGTGTCCACCTGCTCCTACGAGGCGCGCCGCTTTGGCGTGCATTCCGCCATGCCCTCGGCCGAGGCACGGCGCCTCTGTCCGCAGGCCATTTGGACGCATGGGCATTTCAATCGCTACCACGAGGTCAGCGCACAGGTCATGGCGATTCTCGCCGACGAGACCCCGCGCGTTGAGCGCGTATCAATTGACGAGGCCTTTATCGATATCACACCGGGCCGCTTTGCGCCCGAAGATCCGCTGCTGGTTGCGCGGCGGATAAGCGACCGCGTGGCAGCGCTGGGAGTGACCTGCTCCATTGGCGTAGGCTGCAACAAGACGGTCGCAAAGATCGCAAGCGAGAGGGACAAACCGTTTGGGCTGACCATCGTGCGCCCTGGAACCGAGCAGCGCTTTTTGGCCGCGCTGCCGGTATCTGCCATGAGTGGCATCGGGCGCTCGGCCGAGGAGCGACTGCGCCGCATGCGCATCTACACGCTCGGCGAGCTATCCCGCGCACCGGAATCCACCTTGGCCTCTATTTTTGGCATCAACGGCGAACGCATGCGCCAGCGTGCGCTGGGACTCGAACTCTCCGAAGTCACGAGCCTCGATGAAGAGCGCGAGGTCAAGTCGGTCAGCAATGAACGCACCTTTGCGAAGGATTTGACTGAGCGTGGGGATATCGAGGCGGCGATTGCGCTGCTCGGCGAGTCGGTTGGGCGCCGCCTGCGCCGTCAAGGGCTGACGGGCGGAACCGTAACGCTCAAGCTCAAGTACTCGTATGGCAGCGGACGCACGGCACAGCGCCGCTTGCCCCACCCCACCGACGACGAGAATATCTTTGTGGCCGTAGCGCTCGACCTGCTCGACAATATCTGGCAAGAAGGCATGCACGTGCGTCTGGCGGGCATCGGCATGAGCGACTTTGACCATCAGGGCGGCATCCAGACCGACCTGTTCTGCGAAATCGACGACCGCGGAGCCCAATCGAGCGACCGTCGCGACCTCTCGCTCGCCATCGACGCCGTCCGAGACAAGTTCGGCGACACCGCCCTATCCTTCGGCCGTCAATCCCGCTTCAACGATTAGTCCCTTAAACAAAAAGAAAGCCGGGCAGCTGCGAATGATGCAGCTGCCCGGCGAACGGTAAAGGTTAGCTAAAAAGCCCGTCCCAAATGAGCTACTAGAGGAGGTCGAGGGGAAGCTGGGGGGCGTCGCCCCAGAGCTTTTCGAGGCGGTAGAACTCGCGCGCCTCGGGAGTGAAGACGTGGACGACAACCGAACCGTAGTCCATGAGCATCCAGGTCTTCTGCTCGCGGCCCTCGATGGAAAACGGGTGCTCGCCGCAAGCCTCGGCGACCTTCTCCTCAATCTCGTCGACAATCGAATCGACCTGGCGGTTGTTGGTGCCGGTAGCGAGAACAAAGTAGTCGCACACATCAGAAAGCTCAGTCAGGTCGAGCACCTGAACGTCCTCGCCTTTCTTGTCGTAGGCGGCCTGCGCGGCGGCGCGGGCGACATCCTCGGCGGCGACACCGCTCGCGGACAGCGAGGCGGCAGTGCGGTCGGACGTGGCAGCGAAACTCTTGTGCTCCACACCTTCAAGAATCTGCTCGTCGGTCATGGTCTCGTCGGCCATGGAATACCTCTTTCTAGACAGCCCGAGCTAGCGCAGCTGGGCGTAATGGTTGTAAATCGTAATAGCCGTGGGATAAAGATAACGCCCGGTCTGGATCACATAGACCAGACCCTGCGCAAAACAGGAGAAGAACAACTCGTCGAGCGAGGACTTCCCCACCATCTTGCGCAGCGCATGGGCATAATCGCCGTGGCGGTTGGGTTCGATGGCATCGGCCACAAAGACCACCATATCGAGCGGCGTCATGTCGCAAGCGCCAACCGTGTGACGGTCGACAGCCTGAAAGACCGCCGGCGACAGCTCGGGAAAAAGCTGCGGAAGCTCATAGGCGGCAACCGGGCCATGCAAAAGCGGCGTCGCGGCAGACGGAGAGCCGGCAATCTTAATGCCGTAATGCAGAGCGCGCGTGACCAGCTCGTCGTCGGAGAGCACCTTGTCCCAGTCATGGATCAGGCCAGCGGCTGCGGCATCAAAGCGGTTGACACCGTACACCTCGGCTAGGTGCAACGCAGTCTCGGCAACCCCGAGCGAATGCACGTAGCGCTTACGCTTATCCTTCATGCGCACATCGAGCAACTCGTGGATGCGCGTCAAGAGCGCGCGCTCGTCGCCCTCAAACTGATCTTCTACCGACAACGTTCTCCCCCATCAATCAAAATCGTCTTGCCCAAGATCGGCATACAGGCCGCGTTTCCGGATATAGCCGAGCACGGACTCGCTCGTAAGATAGCGCACGCTCATGCCGCGAGCAACCCGCTTGCGAATGTTGGTCGAGCTAATCGCCAGCGCCGGAATCTGAATATAGCGCACGTCGAATGGCAGCCCCGATTCCTTAATCCGCGCCCGGGCCGTATCGATGTCAAAGCCGGGACGTGTCGCAGCAATGAAGGTCGCCAGTTCGGCAATCTCATTAGCATTGTGCCAGGTCACAATATCGATAATCGCATCGGCGCCCGTAATAAAGTAAAGCTTCACCTGTGGCGGGTAAAACTCGCGAAGGGCACGCAGCGTATCGGCCGTGTAGGTGACACCGGCACGATCGATCTCAAAGCGGCTTGCCAAAAAGGCCGGGTTCGCCGCTGTCGCGAGGACCGTCATGGCATAACGGTCCTCGGCCGGCGTCACCGGTTTGTCGAGTTTAAAGGCAGGCGAGCCCGCCGGCATAAAGAGCACGGCGTCCAAGTCGAGGGACTCACGTGCCTGCTCGGCGGTCACCAGGTGACCGTAATGGATGGGGTCAAAGGTACCGCCCATAATGCCGAGCCTAAACTCCTGCCCGTCCTCTATGGGAAGCTCGGGCAGACCGATTCCACCGCGCAGCGACATGGCTTACTCGCCCTCCGGGGTCTCGACGTCTTCCGCAGCAACAGCGTCATCGGTACCGTCAATGGCATCCACCGCGTCGACAGCCTCCAAGCTATCGTCCGCGACATCCTCGACATCAACGACCTCGACGGCGACGTCCTCGCTACCGTCCTCAAGCTCGTCCTCGAACTCCGAGAAGTCCTCGGCGCCCTCAAAGTCAAAGGCGCGCTGGCAAATGCGAACCTCGTCGCCGGCACGGCAACCGGCCTTTTCGAGCGCATCGTCAACACCCATGCGGGAAAACTTATGCTGCAGATAGATGACGGCCTCCTCATTTTCCCAGTCGGTCTGGATAACCAAGCGCTCGATGGCGCGACCGACAACGCGGAAGGCACCGGGCTCCTCCTGGACAATGTGGAAGCGCTTCTCGCGCTGCAGGCGGCGACGCTCCCACTCCTCGTCGCGCAAATCGACCGGCTCATCGGAAACCGCAAGTTCCGCGCGGAGCTTGGCCACTTGCTCGCCCACGGCAAGCATCAACGTGTTGAGACCGGCACCCGTCACAGCGGACACGGCAAAGAACATATGCCCGTCGTCGAGCGCCGCACGCTTAAGGTCGGCAATCTTGTCGGCCGTGCCCGGCGCATCGCACTTGTTGGCGACGACGATCTGCGGACGCTCCGAAAGCTCAGCGCCATACTGCTCAAGCTCACGGTTAATAATGCGATAGTCCTCAACCGGATCGCGATCCTCAAACCCGCCCGTCATGTCAACGACATGCATGATCAAGGCCGTGCGCTCAATGTGGCGCAGGAACTGATGGCCCAGGCCACGACCCTCGCTCGCGCCCTCGATGAGACCGGGGACGTCGGCAACGACGTAAGAATATTCGCCGGCACGCACCATGCCCAGATTGGGCACAAGCGTGGTAAACGGGTAGTCGGCAATCTTGGGACGGGCAGCGCTCATACGCGCGATGAGCGAGGACTTGCCGACAGAGGGAAAGCCCACAAGCGCGGCATCGGCCATGAGCTTCATCTCGAGCTCGATCCAGTGCTCCTCAGCCGGCTCGCCGAGCTGGGCAAACGCGGGCGCGCGACGCACCGACGTCACAAAGTGAGTGTTGCCCAGACCGCCAGCACCACCGGGCGCCACGACAACGCGCTCGCCGTCGTGCACCAGGTCGGCAATCTCGAACATCGGGGTCTGCGTCTCGGGATCGAGCTCGCGGACTACGGTGCCCATGGGGACTTTCAAAATCAGGTCCTCACCGCTTTTGCCGTTGCGGCGGGCACCCTGGCCATGCGTTCCGCGCTCGGCACGGAAGTGATGCTTAAAGCGGTAATCGATCAGCGAGGACAGCTGAGCGTCGGCCCGAATGACGACGTTGCCGCCACGACCGCCGTCGCCGCCATCGGGGCCGCCCTTGGGAACAAATGCCTCGCGCCTAAACGACATGCATCCGGCTCCGCCGTCGCCGCCGCAAACGTTAATTCGGCTGATATCGGTGAACTGTGACAACAGAATCGCCTCCTACAAAAAAGAGGGAGACCCTTGAATCCTAAAACTCAAGTGCCTCCCACATATGTGCTCTATGAAGGGTGAATTACGCGTTCGCGAGCGGGCGTACGCTGACCCTGTGCTTGATACCCTTGTGGAACTCAACGGTACCGTCGACCAGCGCGAACAGCGTGTCGTCCTTGCCACGGCCAACGTTCTCACCCGGGTGGATGTGCGTGCCGTGCTGACGGACGAGAATCGTGCCCGTGGTTACCGTCTGGCCGGCATAGCGCTTCGTGCCAAGGCGCTGACCGCGGGAGTCACGGCCATTACGGGAGGAACCGAGTCCTTTTTTGTGTGCCATTGTGTATACCTACTCTTTCGTTACGAGTGTAATCTACTCGGCGACGGGAGCCTCGGCAACAGCCTCAGCCTCTGCCTTGACAGCCTTCTTGGCGCGGGAGGTAGCCTGAACCTTCACGATCTTCAGCTTGGTGAGCTGCTGACGGTGACCCTTCAGACGACGATAGCGCTTGCGCTTGTGGAACTTGAAGACCAGCTGCTTCTCGCCCTTGAACTGCTCAACGATCTGAGCGGTAACCTTGGCCTTGGCCAGCTTGTCGGGATCGGTGACGATCTTCTTACCATCGTTGAGGAAGATAACCGGCAGGGTGATCTTGTCGCCCTCATTGCCCTCGATCTTCTCGACGGTGATGACATCGTCGGTGGCGACCTTGTACTGCTTGCCGCCCGTGTTAACGATTGCGTACATGTTTACTTGCCCTTCATGCATCAGTTAGTGCAACAGCCGAATATAGTAGCAGGCGATAATACCCCCGTCAACGAGTATGTGGAGCAAATCCACAAGTTCGCACAGGTATGGGGCTGACGCGTCGGCCCTCGTCGTCCTCGCATGCTTGATTCTGACGCTCGACATCGTAGGAGCAGATGGTCACGAGGTCTTGCATACCGGTGGAAACAATAGGTGCATCGACGCCCGGGGTCAAGCCCTGCAACAAAACATCAGCGGCAGAAAGCAAAATTTCCGGACGCATGGAGCCCTCGTTATCGGCATGGGTGTCGAGCATGAGCACCAGATGGTCCGGGCGCTCCCCTGCCGTAAGCTCGTAGCCCACCAGAGTGTGGTCAAGGTCCAGGCGCTTGCTCTTCTTACCGCGTGCGTAGTCGATGCCGTGCCCCGCGCGCAGCGTGTCGATCGCAGCGCGCACCTCGTCGGCGCTCACGGGAGCCTCGGGGTCCAGATGCAAGTCGATGCGGTACGACAGACGCGTAAGCTGAGCCGTCAGCGCCGGCGTGCGCACGTCGATGTAGGCGGCCTCGATAGGCGCCAAATCGGCAGGGGACGCCGCGACCAGGCGCTCAAACGCCTCATCGAGTGCGACGAACTCGGTCATAAACAGGTCATACCACTCGCAAGTCGACGACGTGCCCACCGGCAGCGCCGACGAAAAGCCCACGCGCATGTGCGGAGAGAAGCCCTGCGTCACGGCATAGGGCAGCCCCGCGCGACGCACGATGCGCTCAATGGTATGAATCACTTCGAGATGACCCAGGTACTTAAGGCGGTCGCGCTTGCCATAGCGAACGCGAAGCCTAAAGAGCGTGGGGTTGTCGGTCAGGCGCTCACTCATGCGCGATCACCCACCAATACGTTCTTGGCATGGAGCGTGGGGCAGATTCCGCAACCGGTGCACGACGTACGGGTACAGTCGGGCGTCGTGACGCCCTCCAGCGAGCGACGGTACTCGCGCTCGAGGAAGCCGCGCGAGCATCCGGGGCTCACGTGTTCCCAAGGCAGGCGCCAGTCCAGTTCGTAGGGCAGGTGCACGAGCTCGTTGAGATCGATGCCGTTTTTGGCCGCAGCCGACTTCCAGTTGTCGAGCGAAAAATGCTCCACCCAGGCGTCAAAACGCGAGCCCGCACGCCAGGCGTCCATGATGACCGGCGTCATGTCGCGACCGGCGCGGGACAGCGCGGCCTCGACGAGCGAGGTCTCGGCATCGTGGTAGTGCACGCGGACCGCACGGTTGCGAACGCTCGTGATGAGCAGCTTTTGGCGACGCTTGACGTCGTCGTAATCGAGCTGCGGGCACCATTGGAACGGCGTGGCGGCCTTGGGGATAAACACCGACACCGAGATGGATACCGAGATGGAGCCGCGGCGCGCCTTGGGAACCACGGAGCGGCCAAGCTCGAGCACATGGTCGGCCAGGTTGGCGATGGCCACGATATCCTCGTCGCGCTCGCCGGGAAGGCCCATCATGAAGTAGAGCTTCATGCGGTTCCAGCCCGCCTCGAAGGCCGCCTTGGCCGCACGGTCCAAGTCCTCCTCGGTCACGTTTTTGTTGATGATGTCGCGCATGCGCTGACTGCCGGCCTCGGGGGCAAAGGTCAGGCCGCCCTTCTTTTCGCCGGCGACCGACTCGGCCATATCCACGCCAAACGAATCCAGGCGCTGCGAGGGAATGGACACGCGAATGCCCGTATCTTCCAGACGGCGGTTAAGGCGACCGAGCACATCGCGGATGCAGGAGTGATCGGTGGTCGAAAGCGAGGTAAGCGACACCTCGTCATAGCCGGTCTTTTCCAGGCCCTGGATCACCGAGGACACAATCTGGTCGGCCGAGCGCTCGCGCACCGGGCGATAGGTCATGCCGGCCTGGCAAAAACGGCAGCCGCGAGCACAACCGCGCAGAATCTCGATCGACAGGCGGTCGTGAACGAGTTGCGCGTAGGGCACGCACGACTGCGACAACGGATTGGTAGCGCCAAAGTCCTCAACGACGCGCTTATAGACTACCGGCGGGACGTCCTTGCCTTCGCGCGGCACGGTGTAGCCATGCGGCGAGCAGGGCTCGTCATGGCGTACCTCGTAGAGCGACGGCACATAGGTGCCACCGACCGTCGCGAGCTGCTCGACAATCTGAGCGCGCGAGACGCCCTCGTCGCGCAAGCGGCGATGCAGCTGGCAAACCTCGAGCAGCGACTCCTCGCCCTCGCCAATGAGGATGGCATCGAAGAAGGCTGCATACGGCTCGGGGTTATAGACCGAGGGACCACCGGCAATGATGATGGGGTCGTCCTCGGTGCGGTCGGCCGCCAGCAGCGGAATGCCGGCCAGATCGAGGGCCTCGAGGAAGTTGGTGACAGCCATCTCGTGCGGCACGTGCATGCCGACGATATCGAACGAGGCCACGGGTGCTGCGCCCTCGAGCGACAGCAGCGGGATACCAGCCTCGCGCATGGCATCGCCCATATCGGGCCACGGCACATAGCCGCGCTCGCAGGAAATGCCCTCGGCCTGATTAAGGATGTTGTAGAGAATGGCGATGCCCTGGTTGGGCAGACCGACCTCATACACGTCCGGATAGATCATGCAGCAGCGGTAATCGGCATCGGCCTTGGAGAGCGTGCCCCACTCATGGTCGATATAGCGACTCGGCTTTTCGACCTTGGCGAGCAACGGCTCGATCAGATGAAAACAGTCTTGGTATGGAACGCGCAAAAGAAACCCCTAAGCAGCGAGATCAGATGCGTCCTCAAAGGGACCCATGGGACGAGTAGCGCCGGCAACCGTGGTCACCAGGTCGCGAACGCGCGAGAACGTGGCGGCAGCCACCTCGTTGGCACGGCTGTAATCGATGTCGCGCTCATACAGCGAAACGAGCGCACGGCCCATACCATAGGTGCCCGCGGCGGCGGTCAGCGCCTTGACGACAAACCCGATATGCGGCGTCTGCTTTACCAGGGCGCGGGTGACGGCGCGGAGCACCAAGCCGCCGGCAAGCACGCCCGCGACCTCGTAGCCGCGCTCGGGCTTAATACCGCGTCCAAAGATGGCCGCGAGCTCAAAGAGCATGCCCACCTGCGCCAGCGCCATAACGGGATAATCGGCCCCCGGCAAAAACACCAGCGCACCCGTCGCCATATTGGTAAGCGCGCACGAGGTGATGATGCGGTTGGCGGCGGCGATACGCATAAAGGCAAAGTTCGCCGCAAAGGCTGTCTCCTTGTCCGTGCGGTCGAGAATCCAGCGAGCGAGCGTCTCGAGCAGATACGTCTTATCGGTAGCCGCCACCGCGCCGAGCATGGGCGTGGACTCCTGGATAAAAGGCACCTCGACAGCGGACTCGGCCAGCACGCACACGGGGGCGCCGGCAATCACGAGTTCCTGCACGGCGCTCTCAAGGCGGTCAGACCCGCACGAAAGCACCAGCACCACATCGGTATCGGTCTTGGGGACGATACGGTCCTCACCCAGGCGCTCAACGCGCACAATGCCCGACGTCGTCTGCGGCACGAAGGCATCGCGCACCGTCTCGACCAAAAAACGCGAGGCAGACGAATCGAGGTAGACGGACACGCGAACCGGCGTGTCGGAATCCTTCTTGGTGGTCGCGCCCATCTTAAAGACGCGGGTCAGCTTGTCCACGGGAATCTTCATAGCAAACCCCTCCAGCGGTTACGCGGCGCCCGAACGATGCCGCCATATGGATTGTACGATACCCACCGTCAGCAACTGAATCATCATCGAGGACGAACCAAAACTAATAAATGGCAGCGGAATACCGGTAATCGGCATCATGCCAATGCACATGCCGATGTTCTCGAAGGTCTGGAACGCCCACATGCCGACGATACCCACGCACGATAGGCGCAAGAACAGCGACTCGCACTTAAAGGCAACGCGGATCGTCGAGAAAATCAGCAGCACGTAGAGGCACAGGAGCAAAAAGGAGCCGCAGAAGCCGAACGTCTCGGACAGGAAGGCGAAGACGAAGTCGGTGTGGAACTCGGGCAGAAAGCCACCGGCAGACTGCGTCGCATGGCCCAGCCCTTTACCGAAAAAGCCACCCGAGCCGACGGCAATGAGCGACTGCTGCAGGTTGTAGGCATCATCCGAATCGGCATTATCGGGGTCGATAAAGACGGTCAGTCGGTTCATCTGGTACTGCTTGATCAAAACGTCATGGCCCAAAAGAGAATCGAGCACCGAATCGAGCGCCAGGATGAGCGCCACCAGGCCCACAAGCAGCGCCAAGGTCGACAGCACCCATTCGCGACGCGCACCGCTCATGCAGATCACAACGGCACCCGACACCAACACGACCAGGCCCGAACCCAGGTCGCCCATGGCGACGACGGCCAAAAACGGAACGGAGAGCATGCCGCAGAGCTTAATGTAGTCGCGGGCGGTATCGATGCGGCCGTTGTACTGCGAACCAAGCGTGGCGATAAAGAAGATCGTGATAAGCTTGGCAAGCTCGACCGGTTGGAAGGTAAGGCCGATACCGGGAATCTTGATCCAGCCCGTCATGCCCAGACCGCCCGTATAGGACAGACCCGGAATCTTAGGCGAGAAAATCACAATGAGATCGATGACGAGCAGCGCCGTCGAGAAGTTAGAGATGCCGCGCAGATCGGTACGCCAGACGAGCACCGCAAGCACCGTACCGATGCCGATGCCCAACAGGTGGCGCGAGAATGAGGCGTCGGCCTTAAACTGCGAGGCCGACCAAATGATGATGGCACCATAGGCTACGAGCGCCAAGGCTGCCAGCAGCACGCCGATGTGCACCTTCTGGCGAAACGTACCGCGCGAGGCCGAAAGCTGCTTGTTGACACGGTCCAGGCTGCTGCGAGAACCGGTTTTAGTTGAGCGGAACAGGTCCGCCGGCGAAAAATCCATCGCAACCTCCTATCGAACCGAGGAATCGCCCGTGGCAGAAGATGTGTCGGGCTCATCATAGATGGCACCGAGGACATCGCGCACGACGTGCAGCGCGGTATCGGAGCCACCACCGCCCTGTTCCAAGACAGTGACAATCACGTACTTGGGCTCATCGGCCGGCGCGTAGGCGCAAAACCACGCGTAATCGTCCTCGCCGCTCTTCTCGCCCGTGCCGGACTTGCCGTAGACCGTGGGGGTCAAGGAGTTAAAGTGCGCGGCAGTCGAAGTCGACGCCGAGTAAATCACATCGTGCATGCCGTTACGGACCAGCGCCAGGTCGGCATCGCTATTGATATGGGCCTCCAGGCGCTTCTTTTTGCCCTTGCCGTTGTACTTGTAGGCATCGCCGTCGCCATCACGCGACACCGCCGACAAGAAGACGTGGGGCACGTACTGTTTGCCGCCGTTGGCGAGGCCCATGTAGGCACACGCCATCTGCAGCGGCGTCACCAAAATGTCGCCCTGGCCGATAGCGATGTTAGTCATATCGCCGGCATTCCACTTGCGGTCCTCGGCCGAGGCGTCGGTAAAGTACGACTCTTTCCACTTGGCGTCAGGAATGCGGCCCGTTCCCTCGCTTGGCAGATCGATGCCGCAGGTCTTGCCCAGGCCCCAACGGCGAAAGACCTCCTGCAGGCCCTCGGGATGCTGGTCGTTGTAGAAAAACGCCTTGCCCATATCGTAGAACACGGGGTCGCACGAGTTGGCGATACCGGACTGCAGCGTCATAGTGCCGTGACCGGAATGCAGCCAGCAGTACTTACCCCATGACTTGCCCAGGCCCGTCCAATAGCCCGTGCAGTTCGTGGTCTGGCCTGAGGTATAGGTTCCAAACTCAAGACCGGCCAGAGCCGAGAGCGGTTTGATGGTCGAAGCCGACATATACTGGCCGCTAATGGCGCGGTTGAGCAGCGGATGCGAACCCTTGTCGTCGTTGAGCTCGGTCCACACGTCGTTGGAAACGCCGCCGATGAACACCGACGGATCAAACTTGGGCTCGCTCGCCATACCCAGAATCTCACCATTGTTGGGATCGAGGCACACCACGGCGCCGTTGCCGGCATCGCTATGACCCGTGGTCTTGGCAAGCTCAATGGCATTCGCCAGAGCCGTCTCGCAGGCCTGTTGAATCTTAAGATCGAGCGTAAGCTTAATGTCAGAACCGGCCTTGGCGGGAACGGCGCCGGCTTGACCGGTCACGTTACCCGAGGCGTCAACTTTCACGGTCTGCTCACCACGAATGCCCTGCAGCAGATTTTCGTAGTAAATCTCTACGCCCGCCTGGCCCACAATATCGCCCGATTGATACGAGATCTGGCCAGCCGCGCCATCGCTGCCGTCCGACGACTTCTTGTTCTGCGCCTCGAGCTGCTCGGAGGTAATGGTGCCGGTATAGCCCAAGATATGGCAGGCGGTCTCGCCATACGGGTATTGGCGCTCGGTGCGCTCGGCGATCTTCACGCCGGGAAACTCACCGGCGTGCTCCTGAATGTAGGCGACAGTAGAGCGGCGCACGTCAGTCGCGATCGTATGCAGGCTCTGCGCGCCTTCGGAATTGTCCTGGATGTTGCGCAGCACCGCGATATACGGCATGCCGAGCACGTTGGCAAGATGACGCACCAGTACCTTGTCGTCGGCAAGGTCGCGATAGGCGACGACGGCGAGCGAGGGGCGGTTTTGCACCAGCGCGACGCCGTTGCGGTCCAAGATGCGGCCACGAACGGCAGGCGTGGTAACGGTACGGGTCTGATTGCTCTTGGCCTGCTTGTCGTAGTAGTCGGACGAGACCATCTGCATGCCCCACAGCTTAACGGCAAGCGCGGCAAACATCGCACCCACGCCCGCGGTGAGGATGGAAAAGCGGCCCTTGAAGGCCGTAGCGGCCGTATTGCCCTCGCCCTCGGTGGCGCGCGGGGCCGTTCCGTGCTGCGTGTCGTAGGTAAAGCGGGAGTCGCCGCGGCGCATGATGACCAGCGCGACCACAATGGCCACGACCAGCACGATACCGGCGACAACAACCGTCAACTGGGAAGACATCTACAGGCCTCCCCTATTTGAGCTTATGGGTCTTGGGCTTAAAGCGCATACCCGTCTGACGCCCACCGCGCGCGGAGAACCCATAGCCAGACTGCGGCGCGACGCCGGACATCAAAAACGGAACGGCGACCAGGCCGGTCAGAATCGAAGACGGCAGGGCATGTCCAAAGATCGCCACGACAAAACTCGATTCCAGTCCCATAAACAGCAAGATAATGCTGTAGATCACGTTAATGGCAAGCGCAAAGGCGCCCACCGTGATGCCGCGAGCGCTCGGGGTGCCGCCCGTCTGACCGGCGGCACTGTGTGTCAGGGCAAAGCTGCCCACTGTCAGCAACAGCGACATCACGCCCACCGGCACGGCTGCCGACAGGTCGTAGAACAGGCCGCTGCAAAAACCGCAGATGACGGCCCGCGTGGGATCGCCCGAAAACACGCTCAGGCACACCAGGATAATCATAAAGTTGACGCGACCACCCGCGATGGAGATCTGCGGCGCCAAGCCCGCCTGCAGCAGGACGCAGACAATGGCGGCAATCGCAAAAGTGCGGGAGCCAGTCCCCTGTTCGTGTAGATCCATGGACATGCCTCCCTATTCGCTCGAGCCCGAGTCAGTCGTGTCGGACGCATCGGAGCTTTCATCCGAGCTTTCGTCTTTGGACTTGGTGGCCGCATCGCGCGAGGTGCCCTGCGGCGTACTGTTGGCGCTGCTCACATCCTCGTCCGAAGCCGACTGCTCATCGGTCAGCGACGTAATGACCAGCACTTCCTCGTTGTTTTCGGCCGTTGTCTGGGCGCGCACGACGATGGTGTAGTACACATCGTTGGCAGACTTCTCCACCGACGAGACCGTACCGAGCGGCAGGCCCTTGGGGAATACGCCGCCGATGCCCGAGGTCACGATGATGTCGCCCACCTTCACGTCGGAATCGACACTCACGTGCTCCAGGCGCAGGGTACCGTCGGGCTGCCCCTGCAGCATACCCTGAGCGCGCGTATCCTGCACCATGGCGGACACGCCCGAGTTCTCATCACTAATCAGACGGACGGTGGAGGTCTTGGCCGAAACCTCGATAATCTGACCGATGACACCGGCAGAACTCGTCACGGGCATGTTGATGGTAAGACCGTCGGCAGAGCCCTTGTCGATGGTGACCGTCGAGGTCCAGGCATCACCCGAAGCGCCGACAATGCGAGCCGCGGTGGACTTGAGGTTGTAGGTCGACTGAAGACCGACCAGGCTCTCGAGTCGCTCGGCGGTCTTTTGAGCCTCGGAGAGCTCGGCAACCTTTGACGTCAGGACCTCGTTTTGCTTCTTAAGCTCGTCGAGGGTGTCTTGCGAAGCCGTAAGGTTTGAGAACACGTTTCCGATTGCGTTAAAGGGCGCAGCCACAGCCGAGCCCACAAAACGCACCGGCGAGGTAATCGTCGTCACGCCAGAGCGCACGGCATGAATCGGTCCCGCCTCGCCCTCGCGAATGTAAAACGTGAGCAGCAGCACCGAAATTACGCTGAAAACAATCAACGGGCGCATACCCGTTGATTGTCGCTTGGTATTCAGATTTGAAGAGAAACCCGAAGATCGTGCCAAATGGAATCCACCTTTTGGAAATTAAGCATTGGTCTGGACGAAGCCACCGTCAAACGCGTTGGCCTCGAGCACGCGGGCGCAGCCGTTGACGACGTTGTCGAGCGCCGTAGGGCTAACGTTGACCGAAACGCCGGTCTCGTCGCGCAAACGCACGTCGAGACCGCGCAGCAGCGCACCGCCACCAGTCAACAGGATGCCGTAGTACATAAGATCCGAGGCAAGATCGGGCGGCGTGGCGTCGAGGGCGTCCTTGACGGCCTTGGCCATCTCGTCGAGCGGCTTGTTGAGCGCGCGACGAATCTCCTCACTCTCGATGCGCACGGTCTTGGGCAGGCCCGTGATCACGTCGCGGCCGTTGACCTCGACGTCGAGCTCGTCCTTGAGTGGCACGGCAGAACCGACCTTGATCTTGATGTCCTCGGCCGTGCGCTCGCCGATAGCCAGGTTATAGGCATCGCGAACGTGGGTAAGGATAGCCTGGTCAAACTCGTCACCGGCAATGCGGATGGACTGCGACACGACGATACCGCCCATGGCGATAACGGCGACCTCGGTGGTACCGCCACCGATATCGATGACCATGGAGCCAGTGGGCTCCTCGACAGGCAAGTCGGCGCCGATGGCAGCGGCCATGGGCTCCTCAATCAGGTATGCCTGGCGGGCACCGGCCTGGATCGTAGCCTCAAAAACGGCGCGCTTCTCGACCGACGTGACACCGGAGGGGACGCAGACGACAACGCGCGGACGCGGGGTCCACGGATAGCGCTTCTCGGACGCCTTGTCGATAAAATAACGAAGCATGGCCTCGGTAACGTCGAAGTCGGCGATGACGCCGTCCTTAAGGGGACGCACAGCCACAATGTTACCGGGCGTACGGCCGAGCATGCGCTTTGCCTCGATACCGACAGCCAGGATGCGCTCATCGTTCTTGTCGATGGCGACAACGGAGGGCTCGCGAATGACGATGCCCTTGCCGCGCACGGAGACAAGCGTGTTGGCGGTGCCGAGGTCGATGGCAAGATCGCCCGCATAGCTACCGAAGAACATATCCATCAAAGAAAACAACGCAACTCCTGATGTGTTGGATGATTGCTGGAAAACTACTAGCCCATCATACTAGCGCAAGCCCGGCACCTCACTTGCGGTGAAGCACCGGGCAGCGCCAAATCTCATAAGGTCACTACTGGTTGTCAGCAGCCGAGAGATCGATGTCGAGCGAGGAGACGGCCCAACCGATATGGTTGTCGGAGCGCACGAACTTGACGGTGTACTCCTGCTCGCCGCCCTTGGACAGCGACGCCTTGACCTTGGCGGTGGTCTCGGTCATAGACTGATCCATGCCCTCAATGGAGACGGTGGCGCCCTGCGGAATCGAGGAAATGATCATCGACTTGGCGTCCTCGGGCAGGCTGGAGGCCAGGCAGGACTCGGCCTTGGCGGTATCGCCGTCACCGGCAGCCTGGAACAGGTCGGTGACAACAGACTCCTGCGAGGGAAAGCCCAGGCCGCGCGTGTAGGCAAAGCCAAGACCGCCTGCGGCAATGACGATCAGCAGAAGCAGCACCAAGAAAACCTTGAGGCCCGTGTGGCGATGGCGACGACGGACCTTGGCCTCCTTGCGGTCCTGCTGAACCATCTCGGACTCGGACAGGGTGAAGAAGCCGGTGTCCGAGGGGTCGGGCATAAATTGACCGGTAGCACCCGTGGGGTCGAGCGGGTCGACGGCGGGAGCATCCATCGCGGGAGCCGGCGCCGTGGCCATGGCCGTCTGGGCCGAAAGCGCGGCGAGGGAATCGTGCACGCGGGCAAGCTCGTCGGCCTGCTCGGGCGTGAGCTGGTAGATGCCATCGGCGGTGGCGGCGTTAAAGGCATCGAGCGCGTCAGAGGGGCGACCGGCGGCAGAGAGCGCCTCGCCCATACCGGCGTTAAGCGCACGCGTGTCATCGCGCGGACCGGCAAAGTCGATGGCCGTGCGGTAGGTCTCTACGGCGTCTGCCGGACGGCCGAGCTTAATGAAGCAGCGGCCAAGATCGCCGAGGGCGGCAGCGGGAGCCGGGTTGGCGCCATCGATGGCAGCCTGACGGAAGGCGGTGCCGGCATTGGCATAATCGCCCGACTGGAACAGGGCGTTGCCCAGACCCAGATAGGCCTTAAACGGCGTGGCATAGGATGCATCCTGCGTTGCAGCGGAGAAAGCCTGGGCTGCGGTCACATAGTCACCCACGGCAGCAAGCGCCTTGCCGCGGTTGGTGAGCAGCGCGCCGCGCTTGCCATAGGTACCGTCGTTGAGGGCGGCGGCGTAGGCCTCGGCGGCCTCGGCATACATGCCCAGGTGCATCAAGGCGTTGCCGCGCAGATGGTCGGCCTCGCCCATAATCTCGCTGGGGGTCTTTGCCGCACCGAGCATCTGGGCGGCAGCGGAATAATCACCCGCGCGATAAGCGGCGCGGCCCTGTTGGATCAGCTGGCTATTCAAGAAAGTCCCCTTTACTCGTGAACGATCTCGACGTGGACGATCTCGTCGCCGGCACGCAGCTGCGAGATGACGTCGAGGCCCTCGACCGTGGTGCCAAAGACGGTGTAGCCGGAGTCGAGGTTATGCTGAGCGCCCAGGCAGAAGTAGAACTGCGAACCCGCGGAATCGGGATCCATGGAACGTGCCATGGCAAGCGCGCCGTCGACGTGGCTGTTACGCGGGTTGGTAGCGAACTCGCCCTTGATGCAGTAGCCGGGGCCGCCGGTACCGGGCATGCCGTCGGGGCCCTCAAGACCGGCGGCGACATCGGCGCCGGACATATCGCGGGTATTGGGGTCGCCGCCCTGGATCACAAAACCGGGCACATAGCGATGGAATTTAAGGCCGTCGTAAAAACCCATCGTGGAAAGCTCGCAGAAGTTCGCCACGTGGATGGGGGCGCCCTCGCCGTCAAACTTGACCTTGATGGTGCCCTTCGACGTCTCGATCACCGCGCACTCATCGCCGGCAAGCTGATACTCGGGCGTGTAGAGCTCTTTCTTAAAACCAAACATGTGGTTCCTTCCTCGTGCGTTTAAAGCATATTTGGTCAAATTGTAGCAATAAGCACGGGCTTCCATCAATTGCGCACGCAGGTTATGCCGCCGGAGGGCAACAAATTACGAACGTTGCTGCGGTCTCCATGCGCTCACGTTGGCGTCGTACTGGTTAAGCGCGCTGTTGCCGCCTTGTGCGATGGGCGCCAGGATCTCGCTCTGACGGGCGCTCAGCGACTCGCCGTCGGGAATGGACAGCGAGATATCCCAGCTCTGGCAGATCACGTCGACACGCTCGTACATCCACTGGGCAAGCTGCTTTAGATGATCGATGTCCTCCGCATAGACGGTGTCGTCCTGAACCTTGAGGTTATTGAGCTCATCCTGGGTCTTTTTAATCTGATCGCGCAGGGCATAAGCGCTCTGCGACAGCTCCTGGCGGGTGGAGAGCGGCGTACGTAGATAGCCGTTATTAAACGAATCGATGACCTCGCCGATCTGATCATCGTCGCTGTACGACACGATGGTCTGGTACAGGCCGTCGAGCCTGGCGTAGAGCTGGTCGTCGGTTAAGACGGTCTCCTCCTGAACGACCTCGGACGCATCCTCTTGCTTGGACTCTTTCTCGGTGGCCTCGCCCTTTTGGCGCGACGGGAAGGTGGTCTTGGCGGCCTGACCAAACTGGTCGTAGAAGCCGGGCATGACGCCCATAGGATCGGCAGTCACAAACCAATACGCACCACCGCACACGGCGGCGAGCACCACGATGACGATAAGCGGTTTGGGGATATGGCGCTTGTGCTTGTGATAGGCATCCTCGTCGGGATGCACCTTGCGCTTGGGTTTTTGAGCATCGTCGTGCAGGGAAACGGGCGTGGGAATATCGACCTTGGGAATACCGAAATCCTTATCGAAAGCCGGCAACACGCAGGTCTCGTTAGGATCGGCGGCGTCCGAAAGCACCGCGGCTGCCGAGGCGGGCGCATGCGGCACCTCGGTATCGATCTGCTCTTGCGTTAGGCGCGGAAAGCCCGCCGTGCGGCCCGCTGCCAGGTCGGATGCGGCCGCGTCCTCGGAGAGGATACCCGGAGCGGGGCGTCCGCATTTGGGGCACGTACGATCATGCGGAGAAAGACGGGCACCGCAGCCCTCACAGAACACGAACTCGGTGTGCTCGGGACCATCGCCCGGACCCACATAGGCGTTGCAGTAGGGGCAGAACGAGGCGCCGTCCTCGATAGTCTTAAGGCAATGCGGGCAGATCACGGCATCCTCTTTTCGAAGCAATTCAAACAATCGAGGTTAGAGCATAACATCGCCACGGCCCCACAGGAACAAGGCACCAATTCAACATCGCCAGGGCGCGTAGCTACTTCTTCTTTTTGCTTGGCATCGAGACCTTGATGCCTTGGGCGGACTTGGTCACGCGAGAGCGCTTGGCTCCGGCACTCTTCTTTTTCTTGGGCTGGGCCTGGGCCACGCCCTCGAGTGCGCGGGCCTCGGCCTCGCGAGCGGTGCGATCTTCGCGGCGCTGCGCCATGTCGGCGGCGACGCGCTTGGCAAAACGCTCGGCCGTCGAACCCGTCGAGCTCACCTTGCCGCCACCGCGACCCAGGTGGACGCGCACACCACGGCCAAAACCAGTTGCGGCATGACGACGACGCGGCTTGAGCGAATCCATCATCGTGGCGAGCTTAAAGAACACCGAGCAGGTAAAGACCACGATAACAGCCAAGATAACCATCTGGCCCATCGACAGGTTGGCAATAGACAGCAGCTCCGGGAATCCGATAACGCCCACCAGGATGCCGGCGACTACAAACACAAAGAGCACCACACGTAAGGGCGTGAGAGGCTGCGAAATGCGCCAGATCAGGCTGACGCTCGCCGCGCACGACGTAAGCAGGCACATCGTAGACAGCGTGAGCTGGCTAAAGCCAAACACGCGCGCCACAAAGATATCGAGCGCCGCAGCCAAAATGACCGCAATCGACGCCGGCAGCGCCCGCTTGAGTACGTTCGTCAAAAACGCACCCTTCACGCGAGCATTGTTGGGCTCCAGTCCCAACACAAAGCCCGGCGCGCCGATGCAGAAGAAGTTAATGAGCGTCATCTGGATGGGCTCGAAGGGATACGGCGGCAGCGCGATACACAGCGCCGCCAGGCCCATCGAGAACAGCGTCTTGGTCAGGAACAGCGAGGCCGAACGCTGCAGGTTGTTGATGGAGCGACGGCCCTCGGCCACCACGGCGGGCATCGAGGCAAAGTCGTTGTCGACGAGTACGATCTCGGCCACGTTGCGCGCAGCATCGGAGCCGGCCGCCATGGCCACGGAGCAGTCGGCCTCCTTGAGCGCCAGCACGTCGTTGACGCCGTCGCCCGTCATGGCCACGGTGTGCTCGCGGCGCTTGAGCGCCTGCACGAGCTCGCGCTTCTGCTGCGGGGTCACACGACCAAAGACATGGTAGCGGTCCACTGCGGCATCGAGCTTGGCCGGCGTATCGAGCGTCGTGGCGTCCACATAAGCGTCCGCCCCCGGCACGCCCACCACGCGCGCGATCGACGACACCGTACGCGGGTCGTCGCCACTGATCACGTTGAGGGTCACGCCCTGCTCGTTAAAGTAGCCAATAGTCTCGGCCGCCGAGGTACGAATCTCGTCGCGGATGGTCACAAAGCCCACGGGCTCGGCCTCGCCCACCATATCGCCATCGGGCGTAAAACCGTCCACGCGCGCCACCACGAGCACGCGGCAGGTATCGGCAAGCTCGGCGACACGATTCTCGACCTGCGAAAACACACGATCAGAGAGCACAAACTGCGCGGCACCCATCACGTAGGAGCCCTGCGCAAAGGAAGCGCCACTCCACTTTTTGGAGGACGAGAACGGAATGACCGACAGCGGCTCAGACACCTCGACCGGGCGATCGGCGTAATAGTTGAGCAGCGCCTGGCAGGTCTCGTTGGCATCGGCCGAAGTCGCACGTGCCACGTTAGCCAGAGCAAAATCGAGCACCGTGGTATCGACGGGAACGGCCGCCTCGTCCGAGCCGGCGTCTAGGCTCACGCCCTCAACCGGCAGCGGATACGTGCCCTCGACCTCCATACGGCCCGACGTGATGGTGCCCGTCTTGTCCAGGCACAGCACGTCGACGCGAGCGAGCGTCTCGATGCAGTAGAGCTGCTGTGCCAGCACCTTGCGGCGGGCCAGGCGCACCGTGGCGATGGCGAGCACCGACGAGGTCAGCAGCACCAGGCCTTGCGGGATCATGCCCAGCAGGGCACCCACCGTGGACAGCAGCGCCGACGAAGGCACATGACCAGCCAACAGCTCGGAGAAGCACCACGAAAGCGCGCTATCGCCCGGGGTTCCCGCGGCATCCCACAGCTCGCTCACACTCGAGGCAAACAACGCCAAACCGAGCGGGATCATGATGATGCTCGCAAAGCGCACGATGGCGTTAAGCGCGTTCATGATCTCGGAATTGACCTTTTTGACGTATTTGGCCTCGTTATTGATCTTAGCCACGTAGTTGTCGGCGCCGACATGGATCACGCGAGCGCGCAGCAGGCCCGAGTCGATAAAGCTGCCGCTCATGAGCTCGGAACCGGGCTGTTTCTTGATAAGGTCGCTCTCGCCCGTCAGCAGGCTCTCGTTCACGAGCGCTTCGCCGGAAACCACCACGGCGTCAGCGGGAATCTGGTCGCCGCGCCCCAGGCGGATGATGTCGTCGAGCACGATCTGGTCCAAGTCGAGCTCCACCTCGGCACCGTCGCGCACCGCGATGGCCTTCTTAGAGGTCAGCAGCGTGAGCTTATCGACCATCTTCTTGGACCGCATGGATTGAATGACGCCAATAGCGGTATTGAGGAACACCACAAACAGGAACGTCAGGTTCTTAAACGAACCGGTCAAAATGACCAGGAACGCCAAGATCACGTTGATCAAATTGAACAGCGTGCAGAGGTTCTCGATGATGAGCTCTTTGACCGACTTGGTCTTGAGCTCCATGTTGCGGTTGATCTTACCGGCGGCGATGCGCTCCTCGACCTCGGCGGTCGAGAGTCCGCGCTCGATATCCGTTGCTGCCATACCACGTCCCATCACGTCGCGTCGGTATAAGAAAAACCGCCCGGACCATGCGAGGTTCGGACGGTCTTACGTTCGATGGTGCCCCATGTTGGATTCGAACCAACGGCCTTCTGCTCCGGAGGCAGACGCTCTAATCCCCTGAGCTAATAGGGCCAACGTTTGGCATTATACCCAAGTGCACCACGGGCTATCAAAATAAAAGAAAAAGCTTTGCAATTCCGAGGAAGACGCGGCGCAACGGCCCACTTTAGAAGGCAAAAGCGAGTCAGATAGTATAAACTCTCATGCACCATATATACACGGCTCGCGATGCGGGCCGTTTTTGCAAGGGTTATCCATCGAGGTGAGAGGCACACCATGATTGCAATTTTAAAGCAGAGCGCCAGCGACGAGGCCGTCGGCCATATCGTCAGCTGGATTGAGAAAAAGGGCCTGAAGACCGATGTCTCGCGCGGCGAGAACGAGACGATTATCGGCCTGGTGGGCGATACGACCAAGATCGACCCGTTCCTGCTCGAGTCCATGGATGTCGTCGAGCGCGTGCAGCGCGTCTCCGAGCCGTTCAAGCGCGCCAACCGTAAGTTCCACCCCGAGGACTCCGTCATCGACTGCGGCCACGGCGTCAAGATCGGCGGCGATCAGTTCCAGGTCATCGCCGGCCCGTGCTCCGTCGAGGGCGAGAACCTCGTCCGCATCGCCCGCCGCGTGAAGGCCGCCGGTGCCACGATGCTGCGCGGCGGTGCCTACAAGCCCCGCACCTCCCCCTACGCCTACCAGGGCATGGGCCCCGCCGGCCTCGACCTGCTGTGCGAGGCGTCTGCCGAGCTCGACATGCCGATCGTCACCGAGATCATGGACCCACGCGACGTGCAGGTCTTCCTTGACAAGAAGATCGACGTCATGCAGATCGGCGCCCGCAACGCCCAGAACTTCCCCCTGCTCAAGGAGGTCGGCAAGACCAAGACCCCGGTCCTGCTCAAGCGCGGTATGTCCGGCACGATCGATGAGCTGCTCATGGCCGCCGAGTACATCATGAGCGAGGGCAACGACAACGTCATCCTGTGCGAGCGCGGCATCCGCACCTTCGAGACCCGTACCCGCAATACCTTCGACCTCAACGCCGTGCCGGTGCTGCACCACCTGTCGCACCTGCCCGTCGTCGCCGACCCCAGCCACGCCACCGGCTACACCCGCTACGTTGAGCCCATGGCGCTCGCCGCGACCGCCTGCGGCGCCAACGGTCTGGAGATCGAGGTCCACGACGAACCGAGCCGCGCCTGGTCCGACGGCGCCCAGGCCCTCACCCCCGATCAGTTCGACGACACCATGCGCCGCATCCGAGCCATCCGCGAGGTTGTCTGCCAAGAGACCATGGAGTAGCCATGGGTACGGTGAGAAACGCGCGCGTTAACCAGGGCGGCCCCAAGTGCGCCGGCATCGTCGGCCTTGGCCTCATCGGCGGCAGCTTCGCACGCGGCTATGCGCAGGCGGGCGTCCGCGTGCTGGCCTGGGACCCCGATGACGATGTCATGACGGCCGCCAGCATGGGCACTGTCGCCGGAGGGCTCAACGACAAGACACTCGGCGAATGCGACATCATCGTCCTTGCCTGCTATCCCGAGACCTGCATCGAGTGGCTCGAGGCACATGCACAGGCACTCGCCGATGCCACCGACACCGAGGCCATCATGGGCCCCGTGGTGATCGACACGGTGGGCGTCAAGGGCATCGTGTGCGAGCGCGCCTTTGAGCTTGCCCGCGAGCACGGCTTTTACTTTGTGGGCGCGCACCCCATGGCGGGCACGCAGTACTCGGGCTATGCGCACTCCCGCGCCGACCTGTTCCAGGGCGCGCCACTCGTGCTCGTGCCGCCCGCGGTGGACGATGCGCTCAAGCTGGAGCTTTTAGGCCAGGTGCGCGAGATGGTGCGCCCCTTGGGCTTTGGCAAGTTCAGCGTGACCAGCGCCGCCGAGCACGACCGCGTCATCGCCTTCACGAGCCAGCTTGCGCACGTGGTATCCAACGCCTACGTCAAAAGCCCCACCGCCCAGGTTCACCACGGCTTTTCGGCCGGTAGCTACCGCGATCTCACCCGCGTGGCGCACCTCAACCCGCAAATGTGGTCCGAGCTCATGATCGACGACGCCGACGCGCTCGCCTTCGAGATCGACCATCTGATCGAGTCGCTCGGCGCCTACAGCCGTGCGCTCAAGGACCGCGACCAGCGCTATCTGGAGAATCTCCTTGCCGAGGGCGACCGCATTAAGCGCGCACTCGACGACGAGGCCTCCCACTAGACCACCTATCACGCCAGGTCGAAAGGACCATAGCTTATGGCGATTACCATCGATATCGACACTGCACGCCCCTACCAGGTGCATGTTGGCACGTTTTTGCTGGAGCAGGCGGGACCGCTCGTTCGAGCCACCGCCGGCGGCTCGCGCGCTGTCATCGTGACGGACACCAACGTAGGCCCCCTCTACCAGATGCCTGTTAAGCAGAGCCTCGAATCCGCAGGCTACGAGGTGAGCATCTGCACCTTCGAGGCTGGCGAGGCCCATAAGCGCGCCGAGACCTACGTTGCCATTTTAGAGTTTGTGGCCGAGCACGAGCTTTCGCGCTCCGACGTGATCGTGGCACTCGGCGGCGGCGTCGTGGGCGACGTGGCGGGCTTTGTGGCCGCCACCTACATGCGCGGCTGCAAGTTTGTGCAGATCCCGACGAGTCTGCTCGCCATGGTGGATTCGTCGGTGGGCGGCAAGACCGCCATCGACCTGGCTGCCGGCAAGAACTTGGCCGGCGCCTTTTGGCAGCCGAGCGTGGTTATCGCCGACGTGGGGTGCCTGGCCACCCTCACGCCCGAGCAGTTCGCCGACGGCTGCGGCGAGGTCATCAAGCATGCCGTGATCGCCGACCCGGAGCTTTTCGCCGAACTGGAGAAGACCCCGCTCACGCTTGAGCTACTCAACCGCGATGTGGCCCGCGTAGCGCTCATCATCGCCCGCAATATCGACATCAAGCGCGCCGTGGTCGTCGCCGACGAGCGCGAAACCAACCAGCGCAAGCTCCTCAACTTTGGACACAGCGCCGGACACGCCGTCGAGGCTTGCGAGCACTTTGAGCTCGGACACGGCAACTGCGTGTCGATCGGCATGGGCATCATCACGCGCGCCGCGGCCCTGCACGGCGTTTGCGATGCTGCACTGCCCGGTCGTATTGAGGAGCTCTGCGCCCGCCATGGCCTCAAGACCCGCTGCGACCTAGATGCCGATGCCGTCTTTGCCGAGGCGCTCCACGACAAGAAGCGCGCGGGCGACACCATCGACCTGGTGATTCCGCACGGCATTGGCCGCTGCTGCATCGACCGCACGCCGCTTTCCACTTTCCACGAACTCATTGCCGAGGGCCTCGGCCAGAAGGGAGACGCATCCGCATGCTAGCCCGCATCACCCCCTCCCCGCTCAAGGGCACCGTTCCCGCGATCGCGTCCAAGTCGATGGCGCATCGCCTGATCATCTGCGCTGCGCTTGCCAACGGCGAGACGCACGTTACCTGCAACACCACCTGCGCCGACATCGAGGCTACGGTGCGTTGCCTTACGGCCCTGGGCGCCCGCATCGAGACCGTCGAGGACGGCTTCCAGGTCCACCCTACCATGAAGAGCATTGAGTTTGGCCTGCTCAAGGCACTTGCCGGCGGAACGCTCGACTGCGGCGAAAGCGGCTCCACGCTCCGCTTTATGTTGCCTGTCGCCTGCGCGCTGGGCGCAGAAGCAACTTTTGTGGGCCAGGGCCGCCTGGGCGCCCGCCCGCTCTCCCCGCTCTCGGACGAGATCATCGCCGCCGGTTGCGACCTGCAGGGCCTGGGCGGTTTTCCGCTCAAGACGAGCGGCCGCATGCGCCCGGGTACCTTTGTGCTGCCGGGCAACGTGAGCTCGCAGTATATCTCCGGCCTGCTGCTGGCAGCCCCGCTGCTGGCCCAGCCCTCCTGCGTGCAGGTAACCGGCCTCATCGAGAGCCGCCCCTACATCAACCTGACCATCCAGGCCATGAAGGCCTTTGGCGTCGAGGTCAACGTCGAGCGTATTCCGGCCAAGGACGGCCAGCCCGAGGTCACGAACTTCCGCGTGAGCAGCGGCTCGTACCGCACGCCCGGCAGCGTGGCCGTCGAGGGCGACTGGTCCAACGCCGCCTTTTGGCTGTGTGCCGGCGCCATCGGCACCGATCCCATCACCGTCGAGGGTGTGTCCCTGAGCTCCGCGCAGGGCGACCGCAACGTGCTCGCCGCGCTTTCGCGCTTTGGCGCCCGCATCGTGCGCTCCACGAACGCCGCCACCGTCCAGTCCGACAAGCTCGCCGGCTTTGAGATGAGCGCCCACGACATTCCGGACCTGGTGCCTGTTATCTCGGCCGTGGCATCGCTGGCCCAGGGCCGCACGTTCATCCGTGACTGTGCACGCCTGCGCATCAAGGAATCTGACCGTCTGGTCACCACCACCCGCGAGCTCACCGCGCTGGGCGCGCAGGTGCGCATCGCCGGTGACGACCTCATCATCAAGGGCGTCGATGCCCTTACCGGCGGCGAGGTCGATTCGCACAACGACCACCGCATCGCCATGATGGCCGCCATCGCCGCGAGTCGCGCCACCGGCGAAGTCGTGATCCACGGCGCCGAGGCCGTCAACAAGTCCTATCCCGATTTCTTCGACCACTACCGCCTGTTGGGCGGCAAGGTCACGCTCGAGGAGGAATAGTATGTCCTCGACCTTTGGCAACGTCTTGCACGTAAGCATCTTCGGCCAGTCGCACTCCCCCGCTATCGGCTGCTCGCTCGATGGCATTCCGGCAGGTATCGCCGTGGACCAGGAGCAGCTGCAGGCCTTCCTTGACCGTCGCGCCCCCGGTCGCGACGAGACCGCGACCAAACGTCGCGAGGCCGACGCCGCGCATATCATCGCCGGTGTGGTCGATGGACACACCACCGGCGCACCCATCGCAGCGATTATTGAGAACACCAACACGCGCTCCAAGGATTACTCCGAGCTGCGCCGCAAGCCCCGTCCGGGACATGCGGACTTCCCTGCGCGCTTGAAGTACCACAACATGCACGACGTCGCGGGCGGTGGGCACTTCTCCGGCCGCCTAACGGCTCCCCTATGCATCGCCGGCGGCATCGCGCTGCAGGCACTCGAGGCCCGCGGCATTCAGGTCATGGCGCACGTCGCGCAGATCGGCGGCATCTCCGACCTGCCGATGGACGATATGGTCTATCGCGAGGCCGACCGCAAGGCGATCCTTACGAACGATCTGCCGTGCATTGACGCCGCCGCAGCCGGCCGCATGCGCGAGGAGATCCTGGCCGCGCGCGACGAACTCGACAGCATCGGCGGCATCGTGGAGTGCGGCATTTACGGGCTTCCCGCGGGCATCGGCGACCCCATGTTCGACGGTATCGAGAACCGCATCGCGCAAATCGCGTTTGGCATTCCCGCCGTAAAGGGCGTGGAGTTTGGCATGGGTTTTGCCGTGGCCGCCATGCGCGGCGGCGAGAACAACGATCCGTATCGCATCGACGCCGAGACCGGAAAGATCGAGGTCGAATCCAACAACGCCGGCGGCATCCTGGGCGGTATTTCGACCGGCGCGCCCGTCATGTGGCGTATGGCCGTAAAGCCGACGCCCTCCATTGGCCGCGAGCAGCAGACCGTGGACATGGACGCCATGGAAAATGTCGAACTCTCGGTGCACGGCCGTCACGATCCCTGCATCGTCCCCCGAGCTGTCCCCGTAGCCGAAGCAGCCGCAGCGCTGGCCATCTGGGACGCCCTCCTCGAGGACGCAGGCCAGCTCTAACCCGACTCACCTGGGTTGCCTGTCAACTCTGCCATTACGTGAAAGGGGCCTCCATGGACCTTGCCGATATTCGCCAGACCATCGATGGCATCGACACCACGCTCCTCAATAGCTTTGTCGAGCGTATGGACATTGCCACCGAGGTCGCCAAATCAAAGATCGAGATGGGCAAGGCCGTCTTTGACCCCGCCCGCGAGCGCTCAAAACTCAACAACCTCGCCAGCCGCGCGCCCGAGCGCTACGAGGCGCAGACCATCACCCTGTTCCGCCTCCTTATGAGCATGAGCAAGGCCGAGCAGCAGCGCTACATCAACGAGCTCAAGGGCATCACCGTCTCGCAAAAGGCCCACGCCACGGCTGCAGCCTTTGACACGCCCTTCCCTCAAACGGCCACAGTTGCCTGCCAGGGCGTGGAAGGTGCCTATAGCCAGATCGCCGCGTGCAAACTCTTCGACGTGCCCGACATCGCGTTTTTCGAGACCTTCGAAGGCGTTATGCGCGCTGTGCGCGACGGCTTCTGCGAGTTTGGCGTGCTGCCCATCGAGAACTCCACCGCCGGCTCGGTCAACGCCGTCTACGACCTGCTCGCCCAGTTCGACTTCCACATCGTGCGCTCGCTTCGCCTCAAGATCGACCACAACATGCTCGTCAAGCCCGGCACCAAGCTCGCCGACGTGCGCGAGGTTTACAGCCACGGCCAAGCCATTGCCCAGTGTGCGGGCTTTATCGAGTCCCACGACCTGCACGCCACCAAGTACCCCAACACCGCCATGTCGGCCGAGATGGTCGCCAGCTCCGAGCGCACCGATATTGCCGCCATCGCATCGCGCAGCTGCGCGGCACTCTATGGCCTGGAGGTGCTGGAGCCCAACATCCAGGACTCGGACAACAACTACACGCGCTTTGTCGTCATCAGCCGTGAGCCGCGCGTCTATCCCGGTGCCAACCGTACCTCGCTCATGATTACCACGGCCAATGAGCCGGGCGCCCTCTACCGCGTGCTCGAGCGCTTCTATGCGCTCAACATCAACCTCATCAAGCTCGAGAGCCGCCCCATCCCCGGCCGCGACTTTGAGTTTATGTTCTACTTTGATCTGGACTGCCCCTTTGGCAGCAAGGCCCTCGACGACCTGCTCGATTCTATCGACGACGTGTGCGAGAGCTTCACCTACTTTGGCAGCTACACGGAGGTGCTCTAGATGACCGATACCGCCGCAACCCGCCCCTACGGAGTGCTGGGCCGCGTGCTGGGCCACAGCTACACCCCAACCATCTACAAGGAGCTCGCTGGGCTCGAGTACGTGCGTTTTGAGCGCGAGCCCGAGGATCTTGAGGCCTTTATGACGGGCGACGAGTGGGAGGGCACCAACGTGACCATCCCCTACAAGCGCGCCGTCATGGAGTATCTGGACGAGCTGAGCCCGCTCGCCGAGCGCATGGGCAACGTCAACACCATCACGCGCCTGCCCGACGGCCGCCTGCGCGGCGATAATACTGACTACTTTGGTTTTCAGTGCCTGGTCGAGGAGCTGGGAGTTGAGGTTACCGGCAAGAAAGTTCTCGTGCTCGGCGCCACCGGTGGCGCCGGCACCACGGCGAGCATGGTGCTGGGAGACCTGGGCGCCATCGTCGTACCCGTGGGTCGCACGAGCGAGGTCAACTACGGCAACATCGCGCAGCAGTCCGACGCCGCCCTGCTCGTCAACTGCACGCCTGCCGGCATGTTCCCCCACTGCCCCGACGCGCCTTGCACGTTCGAAGGGCTCGATGCGCTCGAAGGCGTTATCGACATTGTCTACAACCCCGCCCGCACGGGCCTGATGCTCGAGGCCGAGCGCCGCGGTATCCCTTGCATCGACGGCCTGCTAATGCTCGTGGCCCAAGCGGCACAGGCCGTCGAGCGCTATACCGGCCAGGTCACCCCGCGCGAGCGCATCCTGGACATAACGGAGCGCTTGTCACGCCGCGAACAGAACATCGCGCTGATCGGCATGCCGGGCTCGGGCAAGACCCGCGTGGGTGAGCAGATTGCCCTGCTCACGGGTCGCGAGCACATCGACCTGGACCGCGCCCTCGAGGAACGCCTCGACATGCCCTGCGCCGACTTTATCGTCGAGCGCGGCGAGGCCGCCTTCCGCGAGCAGGAGACAGCGGAGCTGGCCGACATTTCCAAGCGCAGCGGCCTGGTGCTTTCCACCGGCGGCGGCGTGGTCACGCGCGACGAAAACTATCCGCTGCTGCACCAAAACAGCCAGATCGTGATGCTCAACCGCAAGCTCGACGAACTCGCCCACAAGGGACGCCCTATCACCGCCCGTGATGGCATCGATAAACTTGCCGAGCAGCGCATGCCGCGCTACCGCGCCTGGGCCGACTACATCATCGACTCACGCGACTGCGCCGCCAACACCGCCCAAGCCCTCCTCGACACCCTCCCACCCGCCCTCTAACCAAAACCACCACAAAGGGGACAGGCACCTTTGTGGTGGTTTTCCAACCGCAAAGGAAGCAACCATGAAAGCACTCGTCATCAACGGCCCCAACCTCAACATGCTCGGCATTCGCGAGCCGGGCATCTATGGCAGCGACAACTACGACCGCTTAGTGCAGATCTGCCAGGAAGCGGGCGCCGAACAGGGCTTCGACGAAGTCGAGGTCTTCCAGTCTAACCACGAGGGCAGCATCGTCGACAAGATCCAGGAGGCCTACGGCAAGGTCGACGGCATCGTCATCAACCCGGCTGCCTACACGCACACGAGCGTGGCCATCCTGGACGCCCTCAAGGCCGTCGCCATCCCGGCTGTGGAGGTCCACATCAGCGCCGTCGAAACACGCGAGGACTTCCGCCAGGTGAGCTATGCGCACCTGGCCTGCTTCACCACCATCACCGGCGAGGGCCTGCAGGGCTACGCACACGCGATGGAGCTGCTGAGGGAACGTCTCGAAAAGTAGCCTCGCGAGCAAATCCATCAACGCGATTCACACGCTAATAATGCCAGTGCCGCCAGCAGCAACCTCGCTACTGGCGGCACTTTATTACTGGCATATAATCATTGCAGTCACACAACGTCTGGAGACGCGCATGTTAAGCATCCATCTGGGGGATTACCCCGGTTCCATCTACGATACCGAAACCTATTTTAGGAACTCATACTTGGACTCATGGTTCGAAGACCCTATGGCCGCACAGATTATTAAAAGCGTGGACGGATCAGAGCTCATCGGTCCCCACAACATCGTAAGCAAACAGCTGGGCTCGATCACCCCACTCGAACTGTCCGGCGGCGTTAAGACGCTGCTGCTGGTGCGCAATCTCCCAAATATGGTGTTCAACACATCCACCTGCGGAGACAACTGTGCCCGCTGGCTACTCAAGATCGGCAAAGAGCAGGATGTGATGGTGACCTTATTCCACATCATGAAATTCCCCTGGAAGAGCTTTGAAATCCGCATTGAAAACGATGGCCGCATCGTCAGAAACATGCAGGAGTTTGTCGGCGCCACGAATGACTTTTTGGATGTTGATGAGTAATGAAGGGAACGCATACCGTTGTCGTAGAGCGTGCAAAGGTCAAATACACACTCACGTTTAAGCGCAATATTTCCTTTATACGCGGCAACAGCGGCACGGGTAAAACGACGCTCATCTCGATGATTCGCGACTACAACGACCGAGGACCGGAAAGCGGCGTTGCACTCAGTTGCGACGTGCCTTGCGAAACGCTTTCCGGCAGACGCTGGGAGCGCGAGCTATCGATCATCGAAGATTCAATCGTCTTTCTAGATGAGGGTAACGAGTTTATCTACTCAAAGGACTTCGCCAAAGCCGTCAACGGCTCGTCCAACTATTTTGTTCTGATATCTCGTCGCGATGCCAACGAGCTCCCCTACAGCGTTGATGAGATCCTGAAGCTAGTCAACACGACAAGTAAAACAATCAATGGCCGCAAGAGCGACAGGCGCTTCTACTCGGTGACCAAGCCGCTATATGACCACACGGCAAGTATGCTGTATCAGGATCTAAATGTTGGATTCGAGGTACCCGACGCCGTAGTTGTCGAGGATAGCAAATCTGGCTATCAATTCTACGACGCTCTTTGCAACCGACTCGGGATCCCCTGCTATACCGCCACCGGCGTTGCGAATCTAAAACGTACGATTCACGAATGTCCCGAGCAAAACATCCTTGCTATTGGAGACGGAGCAGCATTTGGTCCCTACATCGAAAAGGTGCTCGGACAGCGCGTTTACAAGAACGTACGCTTGTTCCTCCCCGAATCATTCGAGTGGACACTCCTGCAATCTGGCCTCATTCCCAGTAACGATATCTTAAAAATCCTCGAGGATCCCTCAAGCTATATCGAAAGCCGCGACTACCTGAGCTGGGAGCGGTTCTTCACCGATGTGTTGATCAAATACTCGGCAGACACTCGCTACGCCTACAGAAAGGTAAAGCTCAATGAGCAGTACCTGAGGCCGCAGGCGATGAATGCAGTTGCAAACGTCTTGCCCGAGTGCCTGAAGGCAGACTAGATACAGCGGGGAGGGCCAAGTTGGTCCTCCCCGCTTTTGTTACGCCTTCTTGATCACGTACGCCAATCCAATATCGCAGGCACAGCGTACGATTGACGCGAAGAACCACGATGGTAATGTCGAGAAAGTTGGTGTAGCGCCCGATCCGAAGTGAGTCGGCCCGGCGT
>USAJ01000003.1 GCA_900552685.1 uncultured Collinsella sp. | reverse complement strand
ATTTTCCTCCCTTATTCATTTGTGGCATAAAAACACCTCCTGAAATTCCGATTTTTCAACAATACAAGCAGGAAATTATTTACCATCTGTATTGTTTTCCTTTTTCTTATGAGTTGAACCCAAACAAAGAAATGAAGAACCAAGACATAACCATGCTATAGCCATAGAACTTTCATTTCCACTCGTAAAGCCACTAGCTGACGCTATGAAAAACAGAACTGATGCAATGTAAAATAATCGAGCGAGCCTACAAACTCGAGCAGAAAATGGCCTTGGCCTGGCGCGACGTTGACGCGCTTTTGCGATGAGCTGGCATGGGGACTGGCGATCGCGGCCTGTATCCCTGTGTTGCTGGCGGCGGTGCTCTCATGCCAAACGCTTGCACATTCGGATTGCTACACAACGAATGAAACATGTTGACGTAGGGCGCTGTTCGTTCAGAGTCCGCCCCCTCGCCTCATCCTCAAAAGGCTCGTCGAAGCCTAGCCCACCGTGACGGATTCCCCGGTAAAGGTGCTAATGAGCAGCAGGATAAAGAACGCCAAGTAACTGATGCTCAGCAGATAGGCAGTAACCAAAAAGATGGTCCATCCAACATTGGCCTTACCATCGGCACGGCGTTGCTCGCGATTGCGGCAGAGCCAAATCGTCACGCCAATAGCCACAATCAACAGCACGAGTGCCGCTGCTGCCAACCCGGCAAGCGCAAACATAACGCCAATGCTCACAGCAATAACTGGAAGCAGTAGCAAGCCGCATCCACACCCACCGGGACTATAAACGGCAGATTGTCGGCGTCGCCCCATCGTCACTCCAACCTCAACATCTTTGAACACTACAATGCGATAGCCTGCTGAACAGGAACGATCTTATCCAGTTCCGGTTCGATGCGCCTCTTCTCCGCCTCAAGATCAAACGCTATCTGGGCGCGCAGCCAATAACCATCCGTCAGGCCAAAGTAGCGGCAAAGGCGAAGGTCGGTGTCGGCCGTCACGCGACGCCTTCCCAAGATAATCTGCCCAATGCGCTGGGCCGGAATCCCGGTCTCCTTGGCGAGGCGATATTGAGAAATACCCATAGGGACAAGAAAATCCTCTTTGAGGAGCTCGCCAGGAGTCACCGGCGGCAGCAAATCGAGCGCAGTCTCGTCACTTGTGATAATCGATGATTTCGACATTCCAAGCCATCCCCTGTCTCCACTCAAAACAGACCCGATAGCGCTCATTGACACGGATACTATATTGACCGGCGCGATCGCCCTTCAACGCTTCAAGACGATTGCCCGGAGGAACGCGAAGATCATCAAGCAAAGCGCAGATCTGCAGTTGGCGAATCTTCCTCAAGGCGACCCGCTCAAAAGGAATGAACTTCCTAATCCGCACACCCATTGCAAAGCGTTCAGTGTCTTCATCTTTATATGATGCAATCATAGTATCGCCTTACGTTAATAACGTCAAACGTTTCTATAGACTTACATCTCTATTATACCGTACATCTGTTCGTGTTTTCTAGAACAGGTATCCTTCGACACTTAAGCAAGCAAAAGCAATCGTTTGTAGACATCGAGGCCTTTGAGCAGGATTTCCTCGTCAAAGAGCATGGTATCAGTATGCAGGGCACTCGTGGCATAGGCGGGGCAGCCCTCGGCGTCGCTCGGATTATCCTGACTGGCAGGAACGCCCGTGCCCAACAGGAAGAACAAACCTGGCAGATGGCGCTGATAGAAGGCGAAGTCCTCGGCAATCAGCAGCGGCTCGTCCACAAGTTGCAGCTCGGACAAGGCAGGCGCAATGCGGGCGAACAGCTCGTGGTCGTTATCGACCGGCGGATAGCCCTCGGCAAAATCGAGATCGTATGTACAGCCCGTTGCGGCGCAGGCCTCGTCCAACACGCGCCGCACGCCCTCACGCGCACGGTCGAACATACCGTCCGTAAACACGCGCAGGCTGCCAGCCACATGGGCCTCCCCCGCCACCGCATTGCAGACGGTGCCGGCCTGCAGCAGGCCGAACTTACCAATGCAGGGCTCGTCGGCACCCAACTCGTCCATGAACTCGCGCTCGGAAACTAAGAACTTGGCCGCTGCCAGCGCGGCATCGTGCGATTCCTCGACTGGAACGCCGTAGGTCTTGGCAATATGGATGCTCGTGCCATGGATATGAATGTGCGTCTCGCTTGAGCGCGCCAGCAGCGGACCGGGGCAGCTCGCCAACGTACCGGCGGGCAAATCGGGCCATACGTGGAAGCCAAAGATGCGATCTGCCCCATAGCGCTCGAATACGCCGCTCTCGCACACCGTCTTGGCGCCACCGGTCGTCTCCTCGGCAGGCTGGAACACAAAGAGCACGTTGCGCTTGATGGCGCCCGGCTGCTCACGAATCGTACGATCGACAAAGGTTACCGCCGCGAGCGCCATGGCCATGTGTCCATCATGCCCGCACGCGTGCATTTTGCCGGGATGCGTCGAGGCAAAGGCCGCACCTGTTGCCTCCGCGATTGGCAGGGCGTCCATATCGGCGCGAATCGCCGTGGCATGCGTAGCGCCCACACCGGCATCGAAGAAGGCACAGACGCAGCTGGGACACGGATGGGTCACCTCGCAGGCAAGCGGAGCGAGCACGCCCTCGATATAGGCGATGGTTTGCGGGAGATCGAAGTCGAGCTCCGGAATGCGGTGCAGGTCGCGACGATAACGACGGAGTTCTTGGAGCTCGGTCATAGGGATTCCTTTCATGGGACAACTCGGTTGCCACCTATTGTGACGCAGGGTTACGGCACCCTTGTTTCTAGCATGATGCTGCATTTTTTAAACGTTATATACGAATACTCTTGTTTGGTAAAGTGCAACGTGGTAGGGTCGTTACCACTTGATAGAGGCGCGGGCACGAAGAACCGCGGGCGAGCCGGCAGGCTTTGACCCCGTGGGGAGGCGAAACCCGCCGAACTGGGTTTTTCGGG
This sequence comes from uncultured Collinsella sp., assembly GCA_900552685.1. Classification (GTDB taxonomy): domain Bacteria; phylum Actinomycetota; class Coriobacteriia; order Coriobacteriales; family Coriobacteriaceae; genus Collinsella. Next base: position 122,070 of record USAJ01000003.1, on the reverse strand, counting down.
CACGAACAACCTGGTGGGCCTGCGGGAAACACCCGCAGGACTGTCTGCAGCAATGCGGGAGCGCTATCCGGACATGGGGTCCACGCTATGCGGATTCGATGCGCAGATGGCGCCGTCTGGATAGCGAGGTTTACGGGACATGGCATTGACCCCCAACGAAGCGTATGTGGCCAAGCAGCCGTTTGTGGACAAGAAGACGCTCGAGCATATCGTCGAGCAGTTCCCCACGCCGTTTCATCTATACGACGAGGCGGGCATCCGCCGCAACATGCAAGAGGTGCGCGACGCCTTTGCGTGGAACCCGGGCTTTAAGGAATACTTTGCCGTCAAGGCTAATCCCAACCCGGCGCTCATCTCCATTCTCAACGAATACGGCTGCGGCTGCGATTGCTCGAGTTATACCGAGCTCATGATTGCCCGCTCACTGGGTATCACCGGCCACGACATCATGTTCTCGTCCAACGACACGCCGGCGGCGGATTTTGAGCTCGCCGACAAGCTGGGCGCCATCGTCAACTTTGACGACATCAGCCATATCGAGTTCTTTGAGCGCGTCGCGGGCCCCATCCCCAAGACAGTCAGCTGCCGTTTTAACCCGGGCGGCCTGTTCCAGCTCTCTAACGGCATTATGGACAACCCCGGCGACTCCAAGTACGGCATGACCACCGAGCAGCTCTTTGAGGCTTTCCGCATGCTCAAGGCCAAGGGCGCCGAGAATTTTGCCATCCACGCCTTCCTTGCCAGTAACACCGTCACTAACGACTACTATCCCAAGCTCGCACGCATTCTCTTTGAACTTGCCGTGCGCCTGGAGCGTGAAACGGGCGCACATGTCGCCTTTATCAATCTGTCCGGCGGTGTGGGTATCCCCTATCTGCCCGAGCAGCAGGCTAACGACATCCACGCCATCGGTGAGGGAGTGCACGCGGCCTACGACGAAATCCTGGTTCCTTCCGGCATGGGCGATGTGGCCATCTGCACCGAGATGGGCCGCTTTATGATGGGCCCCTACGGCTGCCTGGTCACCAAGGCCATCCACGAGAAGCAGATCTACAAGGACTATATCGGCGTGGACGCAAGCGCCGTCGACCTCATTCGTCCTGCCATGTATGGTGCCTACCACCACATTACGGTAATGGGTCAGCCGGGCGGCCCCGACAAGACCGCGGCGCCCGTCACGAACACCTACGACATCACGGGCAATCTATGCGAGAACAACGACAAGTTCGCCATCGACCGCGAGCTGCCGCAGATCGACATGGGCGACCTGCTTGTAATCCACGACACCGGCGCGCATGGCTACTCCATGGGCTACAACTACAACGGACGGCTGCGCTCCGCCGAGGTCCTGCTGCGCCCCGATGGCTCGGCCGAGCTCATTCGTCGCGCCGAGCGCCCGGGCGATTATTTTGCCACGCTCGACGTGCTGCCGTGCGGCCGTGAGCTGCTGGCAAAGTCGCGCGCCGAAAGTGCCCGCCGTCGGGCCCAAGACGAGCGCCTGGCTGTCGCCGCCCAATGGAACAAACGCATCCAGATCGCGGAAGCGAAGGAGAAGAACATGGATATCCGCAACCTCGAGGGCTCAATCGTCGCCCTTGTTACGCCGTTTAAAAAGGACGGCAGCGTCGACTTTGATGCACTCGAGCGCCTTATCGATTTCCACCTGCAAAACGGCACCGACGCCATCCTCACCCTGGGCACCACCGGCGAGAGCGCCACGATGACCGATGACGAGGACAACTCCGTCGTCGCCGCCGTGGTCAAGCATGTTGCAGGACGCGTCCCCGTCATCGCCGGCTCGGGCTCCAACTCCACGCAGACGATGCTCACCAAGTCGCTCACCTACCAGGGCTTGGGAGCCGACGGCCTGCTGCTCATCACCCCCTACTACAACAAGTCCAATGAAGAGGGTATCTATCAGCACTTTAAGACCGTCGCCGATGCTGTGGACATCCCCTGCATCCTGTACAACATCCCCGGCCGCTGCGGCTGCGGCATCAGCGAGCGCAACGTAGAGCGCTTGGCCGCGCACCCCAACATCATGGGTATTAAGGAAGCCTCGGGCAGCGTCGCCTACGCGGCCAAGATTGCCCACCTGCTGTCCGACGACTTCCGCATGTACTCGGGCGAGGACGCGCTCACCGTGCCGCTCATGAGCCTGGGCGCCTCGGGCACCATCAGCGTGTGGGCCGACGTTCAGCCGCAGCTCGTTCATGACATGTGCCGCGCCTATCTGGACGGTGACGTGGCACGTGCCCGCGATATCCAGATTGCCGGTCAGCCGCTCATCAACGCCCTCTTTAGTGAGGTCAACCCCATCCCCGTTAAGGAAGCGCTCGCTCAGATGGGTATGATCGAGGCAAACTACCGCATGCCGCTATGCCCCATGGCCGGCGACACGCGCGCTGCACTTACCGATGCTCTGAAGGGAGCTGGTCTGCTTGATTAAGACCGTCATTATGGGAACGGGCCGCATGGGCTCGCTCATCCGAACCACCGCCGAGGGCGTTGTCGACGCCGCCGGTCAGCCCGTTTTTGACATCGTCGCCCAGATTGGCTTCGATTTGAGCGAGCTCGAGAACGCACCGGCCGCCGATGTAATCATCGACTTCTCGAACGTCGTTACCTTCGATGCCGTCGTCGCCTATGTCGAGCGCACGGGTGCCGCGTTGGTCTCGGGCACCACGGGCTACACCCCCGAGCAGATGGACCGCCTACGCGAGCTGGGCCAGAATGCCCGCGTTATGCACTCGGGCAATTACTCCATCGGTATTGCAGCCCTGCGTCATCTGGTAGCGCAGGCCACACGCGAGCTGCCCGGCTTTGACTGCGAGATCGTCGAGACGCACCACAACCAAAAGGTCGATGCCCCCAGCGGCACAGCCAAGTTGCTGCTCGATGCCGTCGTCGAAGCTGAGCCCGAGGCAGGCTACCACCCCGTCTATGGCCGCGAGGGCATGTGCGGCGTGCGTGACCCCAAGGAGATCGGTATGCACTCGCTGCGCGGCGGCACCGTCGCCGGCGTGCACGAGGTGAGTTTCTTTGGCCAGGACGAGGAGGTCACGCTCACCCACCGCGCCACGAGCCGTCAGATCTTTGTCAACGGCGCCTTGGCGGCCGCGCAGAAGCTCGTCACCCGCGAACCCGGCTTCTATACGTTCGACCAGGTCATGTTTGCCTAACCAGGTATCAACCGGATCCACCCAAAGGAGAGATAGCAAATGAGCAACGCAGCCGAGATGGATGCACGGGAGATTATCAACTACATCGCCACCGCGCCTAAAAAGACGCCCGTCAAGCTGTATGTGCGCGAGAAGCCCGGCATGAAGGTCCAGTGGGGTGATGCGCACGTCTACGGCGGCCGTCGTGGCAAGACCGTCTTTGGCGACTGGGATGAGCTCAAGGCCATCCTCGATGCCAATGCCGAGTCCATCGACTACTACGACGTCGAGAATGACTGCCGCAACTCCGCCGTCCCCATGCTCGACCTTAAGGGCATAAACGCCCGCATCGAGCCGGGCGCGATCATCCGCGACCGCGTCGAGATCGGCGATCACGCCGTCATCATGATGGGCGCCATCATCAACATCGGCTCCGTCATTGGCGAGGGCTCCATGATCGACATGGGCGCCGTGCTGGGCGGCCGCGCCACTGTGGGTAAGAACTGCCACATCGGCGCCGGCACCGTGTTGGCGGGCGTCGTGGAGCCCGCCAGCGCCACGCCCGTCATCATCGAGGACGATGTCATGATCGGCGCCAATGCTGTGGTCCTGGAGGGCGTGCACGTAGGCAAGGGCGCTGTCGTTGCCGCCGGCGCCGTGTGCGTCGAGGACGTCCCCGCCGGCGCCGTCGTGGCCGGTGTCCCCGCCCGCGTCATCAAGATGCGTGACGAGAAGACCGACAGCAAGACCGGTCTCGAAGAGGGCTTACGTCAACTTTAATAGTTACGCGGTTTTGACAAACCGCGTAACAGGTCGACGCTGCAAACGCCCCTAAGCGGCAATCTGACGTTCAATCGTCGGGCATGACCAGAAGGTCAATGCCCTCCTCTTTCACGTCACCTTGCTCGCCTAGGGGCGTTTTCGCTGACGTGTGCTCAACCTGCGGGGTAATGTCAGCAACCAAGCCGAAAACAAAAAAGGCCGAAGCACCATCGGAACTTCGGCCTTCCCTATCTCAGGGTTCCGTCGTATTCAACCATGGCGGATTGCTTTGACAGGCGCCCTACGGCCGTCTTATAGACCTCGGAACGATCGCGCCGCCCTATTGCCACAATCTCGGCAATCTCAACCGTTCCGTCCTCCCGGATTCGAAAAACCATTCGGAGTCCCGCATTCCGCCATTTAATCTTTTTACAGCCGGCGAGCTCGCCGTGAAGCGGCGTCCCGATTTCATCAGCGCGCGTCTTTAATTTTGCGACGGCAATACGGACGAGCCTGCGCTGGGATCCATCTAGTTTTTGATATTCCTTCTCGACGTCTCGATTCAAAAAGCCGACAACAAAATGCCCGCTCATTCGAAAAAATCCTCGTCGGGAATCGCGTCCGGATCCATCGACTCAAGCTCCGCGAGCTCCTCGGCAGTTAAGGCGTCCTCAAACGGAACAAACTCATGCGGACCATGCTTGACTCGATCCGCAGCGATGCGATTTATCTCAAGTTCACGCAGATACTGCAGCGCGCCGTACATTTCCTCATAGGCAGCATAGTCGATAATCACGGTATCGATATCATTATGATCAGCAATGAACTGAGGCGCACGTTTTGCGCGTTTACGAACGGCGGATAAGGACTTGCTTGCTTCGGTAGCAGAAACAACCTGGTCTTTTGTAAACACCGGTTTTTCCAGAACAAGTGGGGACATTTTGACCTCCAAAAAAATAATCTGGATTATATTTCCAAGTATACTTCAAAATATAATCCAGACTTTTATTCAAAAGAAAAAGCCTTATCGATTCTCAATTGACCCGATGTTTTTGAGCTCGATGGAGATGAGGCCGTTGGGCTCGTTGACAAACTCGATGTACTCGGAGTTCGAACCCATCTCGGCCGGGAAGCTGATCTCGATACCCGTGTCGGTACGGATCTTGTGATTGCGCACCGCCGCGCGTTCGACCTGCTTGCGCTCCACGGGCACACGCTCAGGCACCTTCTCCTCGGTCAGTGCCGCGCGCACGCTCTCCTTGATAACCGGTTCGTCCTCAAAGACCTCATCGACGATATCCCAAGGCGGCAGCTCCTCGTCATCCTCAACCTTCTCGGCAACGGCAGCCTTAACCTTAGCGAGCGCTACAGCCGTGTTGGCACCATGCTCCTCGGCGACTTCCTCGACCACACGCGTCACGGTGTCGATGACCTCCTTGCCCGATACGCCCGTATCGCACTGCAGCAGGCCATCGGGGATAAGCATGCGGTCCTCGCCGGCAATCTTGCGCTTCTTGTCCACGTAGCCGATCTCCATGGTGCTTGCGCGCACGATGGCATAGCTCGGCACCTTTTGCGAGGGGTTCGGCAGAATGGCGTAGTGGCGCGCAATGTCGTTGCGCACCTCCCCCTCCTCGCGGCCCACTTCGTGCATAAAAGCCTGCTTGGAGCCCAGCAGCATCACGGCAAACCAGCGGACATCCTCATCGTCGTCAAAATCGGCCACGAGCACATCGGTGGACTCGGCTTTCTCGGCTTTGGTAAGCTCGGAGGAGATAAACTCCGCAATCTGCTGCGACAGGTCCACGAACTCGCGCTCGCCAAAGAAATAGCCCTTGAGCTCGCCACCAAACGCAGAGTTCTCGGCAAACGTGGCGCGTTTGTTGTCGGCCGAGGTGCGTGCGCGGCGCAGATGCGTGGTCACGAAGTTGCGCACGGTACGACTCTCGATATCGAGCTCGCGCTGGCTCATGACGTTGACGGCAGAGTCAAAGTCCAGGATATGCAGAATCGCATGGTTGATTTTCATATACGGCATTCCGTTCTAGATCGATTTCGGCACGAACCAGTATAGCGGTCGAGCCCGCCCCAGGCGCATCGAAGATTGGCGCATCGGGGACAGGTTGCTTTGCGCCAATGGCTAGCGCAGGAGCTCAGACTGCCAAGCCTCGAGCTGTTCTGCCAAACTCTTGCCGGCAGCGGGCATGTCGAACTGGGGTCGTTTGGGCAGCAGTGCGCATTTAAGGATTGCCACGATGGTCTGCGAGACAAAGCGTCGTGTATCCTTGTCAAAGCCTTGCGCAGCCTGGAGCATCACGGGCAGGCTCTCGCGCAGATTCCCAGCGATATCCGCAAACCGCTCAGCACCCGTAGCCTCAAACACGGAGAACAACGCATCTACAAAACGCTCGCGCTCGCCAGGCGACACTGCAAGCAGCATCTCGCGAATGGAGCCATCAACATATCGAGCACCGGCGGACAGGCGCTCGCAGTACACGAAGTCGCGACCATCAACCACCCAGCTAAAGGGATTGTGCTGCAGCAGGCTGAACTCGGTACTCTCAACGATGGCATAGTCCTCCTGTGTCTCGAACATCATGCCAAAGATCGACGACCGAGGTAGCGTCTTGTCGATTCGACCTAAAGATCGGCAAAGGCGTCGCCGTTCAGAAACTCCTCGACGAAGCCCGGACCATCATGGGAATACGCCCGTTCGATTCGCTCACGGGCGATGTTGGAGCACATCGCTGCACCGTACACCGCAAGGTTTCCACCCTTGGAATGACCTCCGCACAAAAGCGGCCCGTCAATCGCATCCGCCGCCTCGTCCACATAACGTGCCGCGGATTCCTGGGCCGGCACAGGACACCGGAACGCCATGTTAAAGTCCTCTTTCCAGCCCACAATCGTGCTGTCGGTCCCCCGGAAGGAAAGATAACTAAACCCCGCAGGAAACCGGAACGCCATGGCTGCAAACTGCTCTGTCGTCACCACATCGCTCATGGCACGATAGCCGCAAACGTGCACGCCACGGTAGCGAGGGCTTGCTGCCACGGCCTCCAGCAAGGCCCTGCTCCCCTCTGGGTCCCACAAGTCGTCAATCATGTCCCGGTAGCACTCGGCACGCAGCAGCTCGCGTACGTCTAGGCCCTGCCAGTTCGTCAGTTCCGCCATATCACCCGGCAAACGCAAATAGGACAACCACGCAAAGACCAGGCTATCCACCGCGCAGAACGGCCGCTCCTCAAACGGATCAAACGCCGTCTGGGCATAGGTCAAAAAATTAGGCGAATCCGACATGGCCCTCCCATCAACTGTGGTGCATTGGGGTCAGGTTACTTTGCACCAAAAAGGCGCCCGGGCCGTGTGGGCCCGGGCGCCTTCATTGTAGCTTTTCGCTCCAGCGAGCTTGATTTAGCAGGAGAAATCGACGCTGTCGATGATGTCCTTGAGGGCCTTGGCGGAGACGGTGAGCTCATGCTGCTCGTCATCGTTCAGCGGCACGGGGACGCGGCAGACAACGCCGTCGCGGCCAACGACAGTCGGCATGGAGATGGCAAGATCGGACAGGCCATACTCGCCCACCATGAGCGAGGAGACAGGCAGAACGGTCTGCTCATCGCGCATGACGGCGGTGCAGATGCGCTTGACGGCCATGGCGACGCCATAGTAGGTGGCGTGCTTCTTCTCGATGATGGTGTAGGCGGAGTTCTTGACGTCCTCGGCGATGCGCTTCTCGGCAGCCTCATGCTCCAGGTGGCCGTGAAGCTCACAGAAGGTGTTCAGCGGAACGCCGGCAACCTGAGCGCTGGACCAAGCGACAAACTCGGAGTCGCCGTGCTCGCCCATGACATAGGCCTGGACATCGCGCGGGTCAACCTCGACGTGGGCACCAAGCATCTGCTGCAGGCGGCCAGTGTCGAGCACGGTGCCGGAACCGATGACGTGGCCCTCGGGCAGGCCGGACATCTTGATGGCGGCGTAGGTCAGAACATCGACCGGGTTGGAGACGATGAGCAGAATGCCGTCGAAGCCGGACTTCTTAATCTCGGGGATAATGGACTTAAAGATGTTGACGTTCTTGTTGACCAGGTCCAGGCGAGTCTCACCGGGCTTCTGGGCAGCGCCAGCGGTGACAACAATCATGGCGGCGTCGGCGACATCGGAATAATCGCCGGCGTAGATCTTCATCGGCTCGGCAAACGTCATGCCGTGCGCGATATCCAGGGCCTCACCCTCGGCGCGGTTCTTGTCCACGTCGATGAGGACCATCTCGGAGAACAGACCGCTCTGCATCAGCGCAAACGCCGAAGACGAACCGACGAAACCGCAGCCGACAATAGCGACCTTCTTCTCGTTAACCATTAGAAACTCCCATCTCACTCCACAAACAAGCCGCCCGGGAACGACCCGAGCGGCTTGTCGTAATCCCAATACATCCAATCGGGACTTTGATTATGCTCCTATTCGCAGCCAAAAATCGACCGTTTACCGAAATTGTTTGCAGGATTCGTAAAATAACTGCACGAAATCGGTTTCGATATATTGACGAGCCAAAATACCTTTCTAATACAGGCCCGCCTCGCGAATGGCCTCGACAGCCAAAGCGATCTGGTCGGGCGGCAAGACCAGCGCCATGCGCACGTGCCCCTCGCCCGAAGGACCAAAGCTCGCGCCCGGCGTCACCACAACGCCGGCCTTCTCCATAAGCTCCTCGCAAAACGCCATGGAATCGGTGCGGCCACCGGGAAGCTTGGCCCACACAAACATAGAGCCATGCGCGTTGGGGCGCTCCCAGCCCAAGCCCTCAAGACCGTCGCACAGGGCATCGCGGCGCTCCTGGTACTTCAGACGCTGCGCCTCGACCTCATCGCGCGGACCGTTCAGGCAGGCGATGGCGGCCTTCTGGATCGGGAAGAACATGCCGAAGTCGATCTGGCCGCGCAGCTTGGCAAAGGCCGAGACCACATCCTCGCGACCGACCAAAAAGCCGATGCGGGCACCGGTGACGTTAAACGACTTGGAGAGCGAGAAGAACTCCACGCCCACCTCAAGCGCACCGGGATACTGCAAGAAGCTGCCGCCCGGCTCGCCGTCGAACACGATGTCGGAGTATGCGTTGTCATGGACGATCAGCAGGTCGTGCTCGCGGGCGAAAGCGATGATCTCCTCGTAGACCTCGGGCGTGCCCACCGAGCCCACCGGGTTGGCGGGCAGCGACACGATCATATACTTGGCACGATCGGCCACCTCGGGATCGATGCCCGCCACATAGGGCAGGTAATTGTGCTCGGCAACCAGCGGATAGTACTCGAGCTTGGCATCGGCGATCTTGGCACCAGCCTCAAACACCGGGTAGCACGGATCGGGAACCAAAATAGTGTCGCCCGGATCGAGCAGGGCCAGGCCCAAATGGCCCACGCCCTCCTGCGTGCCGTTGCACGACTGCACCATGGACGGCGTAATGCCGGAGACACCAAAGCGACGCTCATAGTAATCGCATACGGCTTGCTTGAGCTCGGGCAGGTCGCGCAGGGCATACTTCCACATCTCGGGATCTTGGGCTGCCTGCGTGAGCGCCTCGACCACGTGGTCGTACGGCTTAAAGTCGGGCGTGCCCACGCTCATGTTGTAAATGGTCTTGCCCTGAGTCTTCAGCGCGAGAAGCTTGTTGTTGAGCGAGGCGAAGACCTCCGCGCCAAAGCGGTCGAGACGCTGCGATGCCTGCATGGTGCCACCTTTCGATATGAAAAACGCGGCGCTCCGACAAGAGCGCCGCGCGATACGGGCCATCAGATTGCAAAAGTGTAACGCTTGCAACCCCCGTATTGGTTCAATTTAGCCAACCTTAGTCAACTGGATTGAGCGCGTCGATCAGCGCAAGCCACAGACGCGAGCTGGCGTCACTCGGCATACGCCAATCGCCGCGCGGACTGAGCGTCACCGAGCCCACCTTGGGACCATCGGGCAGGCAGCTGCGCTTAAACTGCTGGGCAAAGAAGCGACGGTAGAACGTACGTAGCCACGTGTGGACGGTCTTGGCGTCGTAGACGCCCTCGAAGCTCTTGAGCGCCATGCGGTAGATCTTGCCCGGCTCAAAGCCAAAACGCAGTAGGTAGTAGAGGAAGTAGTCGTGCAGCTCGTACGGGCCCACCAAATCCTCGGTCTTCTGCGCAATCTCGCCGTCGCCCGTGGGCGGCAGAAGCTCGGGAGATACCGGCGTATCGAGGATGTCGAGCAAGACCTCGGCAATACGCCCGCCAAAGACATCGGCGGCATAGCGCACCAAGTGACGCACGAGCGTCTTGGGTACGCTCGCGTTGACGGCGTACATGCTCATGTGGTCGCCGTTATAGGTAGCCCAGCCGAGCGCCAGCTCCGACAGGTCGCCCGTGCCGATGACAAAACCGCCAGCCTGGTTGGCCAAGTCCATCAAAATCTGCGTGCGCTCGCGGGCCTGGCTGTTCTCGTAGGTCACGTCCTGAACTGCCGGGTCGTGCTCAATGTCCTTGAAGTGCTGCTCCACAGCCGCGTGGATCGAAACCTCGCGGAAGCTCACACCCAGGTCGCGGGCAAGCGACTCGGCATTGGACTTGGTGCGATGCGTCGTGCCAAAGCCAGGCATGGACACGGCCGTGATACCGGTGCGCGGCAGGCCCAAGGCGTCGAACGCACGCACGGTCACGAGGAGCGCCAGCGTGGAATCGAGGCCGCCCGAAAGGCCGATGACGGCCGCCTTGGTGCCCGTATGGGCAAGGCGGGTCTTGAGGCCGGCGGTCTGCAGGTCGAGGATAGTCTCGCAACGCTCAGCCAGATCACCGTGGTCGGCCGGCACAAAGGGAGCGCGGGGGAAGACTCGGTCGATGTCGAGTGCATCGCGCAGGACAGGTTCGTCCGTCAGCACGCCCTCAAACGAAAACTCAACGGTCGTGGCCTCCGGCGCATCGTCCGCGCGCGTCCACGTCGTCGAGCGGCGGCGCTCGGCAACCAGACGGTCAAGATCGACATCGGCCACCGCCATATCGCAGGTAAGAAGCTTCGTGGCGGCGAGCTTAGATCCGTTTTCGTAGACGAGGTTCTCGCCCGCAAAGACCATGTCGGTCGTGGACTCGCCCTCGCTCGCATCTGCATAGGCATAGGCACAGTACAGGCGCGCGCTCTGGTTGGATATGAGGCTGCGTCGGTAATCTGCCTTGCCGATAATCTCGTCCGAGGCCGACGGGTTGAGGATCACCGTCGCACCGGCAAGCGCCATCTCGGTCGAAGGGGGCGCCGGCACCCACAGGTCCTCGCAGACCTCAACGCCCAGCACCATATCCTCGGCACCCTCGTCACAGCAGCGGTAGACAAGCTCCGAACCCAGCGGAACCGGACCCTGACCGGCAAACTCGACCCACACAGGATCTGCGGGCGCCGGAGCAAACCAGCGGCGCTCGTAGAACTCGCCATAGTTGGGCAGATACTTCTTGGCCGTGAGGCCCAAAAGCTCGCCCGCGCAGCACACGGCGGCGCAGTTGTAGATATTCTCGGCAACCGCAACGGGAAGACCGATGGTAAAGACAATCGGCAGCTCACGAGTCTCATCGAGGATATGCACCAAAGCAGCCTCGCAGGCATGCAGCAGCGTGCGATTATGGAACAGGTCGGCCGCGGTATAGCCGCACAAGTTGAGCTCGGGCAGCACCAGCGCGCGAACGCCGCGCTCGGCAGCCTCGCGAACAGCCGCCAATGCAACCTCGACATTGTCCTCGACATCGGCAACGCGAATCTGCGGCGACGCCGCCGCCACACGCAAAAAGCCATCGTTCTTATTAGCCGAAACGCAGCATTGCCTTGTTGATCTGGACACTGGAGGCCCCTTCTACCCTGAGATTCAGTCTAACGGACGTTCACATATCTCTAACTAGCCAAAGCAACCTCCCAGTTTACTGAGAGGCCAACCTGTGCTAAGAGCATGTATTTCAATAATATCTTTAATTAAAAAGGAGAAATCGATAATCGACTTCTCCTTTAAGCGAGGCGAGTAAATTTCGAAACTAATGGCAGAATTTATCCATGTAGTCCTCAAAGTCGAACACTTCTACCACGACGCACTTTTCCTGAAACTCTTTCAGTTGCTCCAAGAGATCTTTGTTAATAACGTCCATGCAGAAACCTCCTCTATCTAATCAATTGTAGTATATCTGCTTTCATGCAATTATCAACCAACTTGTTTAGTTGCTCCTCGTTTGCCGATAGTCCCTCTTTTTTCAAAATGTCGCGCACCTCGTTCTTAGTAATCGGCTTTTCAAACAACGAAAGCAAAGCGAACGAAAAATCATTAACCGCACACATTCTATGGGTGGCACAACTCAGCAGTACTCTTAACCCCTCTTTTGAGCGTCCGACTTCTTTCACAAACGAACTTTTAACCAATTGAAAACCATTATCGTGCATTACATAATCGGCATCGATATTTGTATTCAGCAATCCATAATGCAACAGTTCTTCTATCGCCCTTGTCAGCTCGAGGTCGCCCTGATCAAGGATAAGAGAAATGCTACAATCGGCCTCCAATAAACGGGCCAACTTAAGGTATACCAACTGGGAAACAGCATAGACATGATGGTATTCAGAATTATAGAAGTAGGCAAATGGCTCAACGAGCACGACAGAGGTCTTGGAATCCAGCCAGATTCGATCAGCTGGATTTAGACTAGTTAGCCGTCGCTTTACTTTGGTCAAATGTCCCTTATACCTGACAGCGTGAATAGAATCTAGGATCCAGGTCACCTCTGAAATATGAAGCCGCTGGGGCAAGTCAATTGTGTCGCTACCGTTTATGACCTCTTGCATATAAAAATCAATATGATGCTCATCAGATAAGGATTTTGCTTCATTTAAAGTTAAACCAGTGCCTGAAACATAATCCACTTCGAGGCGCAAATCCTCATATTGGGACTTCGGCATTACAGAGACACCATACTTATCGGGATGATTCCAAACATCCGACCCCATAACGAGACCAAAATTCGTAAATCCTCTCGTGGAATATGGAACACCACATACCTGTTTTGAATAATTCAAAACATTCTCTGTATAAGCTAAGGTGTTCAGAGCCTCTTCTTTAGTTTCGGTCGGAAAGCCAATCATAAAGAATAGATGAACAGGAATACCCGCATTGAGACAATCATGGATATTGCGATCAATCCAATCAACTCTCGTGTTCTTCTTCATTAGATCAAGAACTCTTTGGTTGTATGACTCGAGGCCAAACTGAATCTGCCTACATCCACTTTGGTATATCTTGTTGAAAACGTCTGTACTTAGGGTTGGAGAGAACCTCGTTTCTCCATGCCAGAAAAACGTTTTTCCCGATGCGTTTATTTCATCCGCGAGTTGCTCCATTCTTTTGCCTTCGAATGTTTCATCCACAAAAGAGAAAACTCTCGTGCCGTATTATTCATTTAACCGACACATTATTTCAAATACTCTCGATATAGGCATCTTTCGGTAACAACCACCGGTAGCACCGGGAATGGTGCAGAAGGCGCAATGATTAAAACACTGCCTAGAGGAATAAACCGGCAATATTAACTCAGGCATGAAGTATTTAGAAAGGGCGAAGCCATCGAAATCGGGAACTGTATCGTTGATAAATGTTTGCTCAATCCGATGGTTTTTATATATCTTTCCACCTTTAGCATGGCAAAGGTTTGGAACACAGTCGAGATTGTCATCACCAGAGTCAAGAGCCTCAAGAAGACGTGCAAGCGGCTCTTCGCCGTCATACATCATTATCGAATCAATGTATTCAAAAAAGGGATGCCATTCTTTCATGCAGTCATCTGCTAAACGAGTAATGTAATTGCCGCCCAATGAGACGTGTTTAACAGATGGACATTCTTCTTTAATCAGTTTCGCTAACGTAACTGCAGAAATCAATTGGAAACAGCCGCTCACCGAAATCCCAATAAACTCGATTTTTTCCCTCTGAATACGCTTAAGAAAGGCAGTTTCATAGAAGGAAATAAACGGATTATGCAAGGTATCCGCAAGCGATTTCATTATTTCTGGTGTCGAATAATAATCATAGGGCAGATCTATGGAGTTGAACGTGTATTTAACTCCATATGAGACGTGATTTATGATATAGAGTGCATTTCTAAAAATGTTTTCAGCATATTGTCTTTCTTTTAGATTAAAGTATCTCTTCGATCTGAAAATATCTTTTGCCTCGTCAACATTAAGTGCTGACTTTTGTATCAACTCGATTGTTAATTGAACATTCGAACTAAACGAATCCTTTGATTCCCGATACCTTTTACAGCACTCTTCGACATGTCTAAAAGATAGGAGGTCATCGTAAAATTCCACGTTTAAGTCAACAATGTCAACTTTGTATTGTTCAACCTCTTGAAGATATGACTTCAAAACAGGCAAGGCAAGATACGGCCCCACTGGACTCCATCCTGGGGGAAATACTAAAAGCGTTTTAGGCATATCAACGTCACATCTTTCGCAAATAATTCAATTGAAACACAACTACCATCATAATTGAAAATACACCAAGTCCTGTAACGAGAATTGAGAACATCGCGATGCTCGTGAACAGCGAAACAAGGAGTGTTGAAATAACAACAGCAACCGATTGCAAAGACTCCCTAATTGAAAACAGGCTCATCGATTCAGATCCGTCTCTCGCCAAATCCTGCAGCGATGTTATGAGAAGCACATCTTGAATGGCGTTTCCGGCACCGACGATAAAAAGGAAAATAAACGATATCCCAGACGCATAGCGATAGCCAAACGCCAGATACGCACCGAGCGCAAGATACGTCACAAAACAATATGATTTAACGCAATCGGAACCACTGATTAAACGACCGTATATTGTATTTCCGAACAACAGTCCGATTGTAAGACTACTCTGAAGGAATCCGTATTGTATCGATGACGAGTCAAATTGCAATTGCGCTATAGCTGGCAAAAGAGAATTCAGAGAGCCGAATGCCACGCCACTAGAAATATCGATTAATAGGAAACCAATTGCCAAGTGCTTCGCGTTAAGATCACTAAATGCAGTCCAGTTTTTTTCATTTTTGCTTATCCCCTCTTTATCATTAACCTCGATAACCGACGGAACATCTCGCAGCAACCAGAACGACGCGGCAAAAGAAAGCGCGTCTAATGCAAGAACAGCCTCCGCCCCAAATTGAGCGACAACAAAACCGCCGGCAACTGGCCCCAGAACCATCATCAAATTCTGCAGAAACCCAAACGAATTATTAATTACGTCGCGATTGATACTATTCGTATTGGCTCTTAACAACGAGTAAAAGCAGGGCATTTCAACCGTTCGGCAAAGCGATACCGCGCACGTAATAGCAAACATACTCCATTTACTATCAACAAAAATATAGCAAACGAATAATCCCGCGCGAATTAAGTCTGCCAATCTCATGGCCTGCAGTGTCCCGATACCCATCTTCTGAGGCAGCTGCGCGAGCGCAACTGAAAACAGAGCGGGGGCAAATCTGCAGCAGACCATCAAAGCAGTTGCAGAAACATCGTGAGTTACCTCGTAAATCAGCATTGGCAAAGCAATATTCGCACACCAATTGCCTATTTCGCTTATCCCTCTAGCAATATATAGGACCCGAACCGGACGGCTAGCTCTCAATACCGTGAACATCAGGATTAACCTCGTATTTCAGGCCTCGCTCATCCCTTAATAGGAATCCATAATCAACCAAGTACCGCCTCAACACGGCATAATCAGGATAGAGCTGTGACAGCACACGATTAACCTGAAGCTCCGTATAACTTGTATTTAATTCAAAGAAAGAGACGGCCCATAGCAGCATGATTCTTTTATAGCTTTCCTTTTTTGGAATTGAAACCAGCTCGCCATTCTTGAGAAATCGTTTTTTAAAGTCTATTAGCTCATCCATTCACATCCTCCATTTCATACGCATCTAATACTAAAAATGCATACGCTTTAGGTCATCGTATTCGGCTTCTTTATTCGAACTAAACTCGAACTAATCTAAATTATTTGCTCAAACACTCTTCGAAAGCTCGTTTTTCACTCTGAGTAAAATGCCCTTCCCAGTCAGTCCACGAACAGGAAGGCAACTCACAGCGAGCGGAGTCGAAGCCCTCTACCGTCGGTCGTTCAAAATGCACGATA
This sequence comes from uncultured Collinsella sp., assembly GCA_900552685.1. Taxonomy (GTDB): domain Bacteria; phylum Actinomycetota; class Coriobacteriia; order Coriobacteriales; family Coriobacteriaceae; genus Collinsella. Next base: position 105,975 of record USAJ01000003.1, on the reverse strand, counting down.
ACCTTTTCGATATCCCCATCTGTTATCAGGTCAGAATGAACGACCTCGGTACCGTCTTCGAATGTCATATACGGGTACATCACGTAAACCACCTCGCAATCGTTAATCCAGTTTAGCATCAAGCTATTGCACCAAAGACAGCAAGCTCCCTTGATGAGTTGATGGTATCTGTTAAATGTCGCGTACGATTCACATCTGGTGGGTACCCTGATGGCTACACGAAACGAAGCAGATTTACACCGGGAGGACCCCGTATGACAACCAAGTACACCGACGCGCCGCGCACACGTGTCATGACGCCGGCATCGCTCAACAACGGCGTTCACGAAAACCATTCCATCGGCCAGACCATGGCCATCGCGCCCAAAAAGGGCCTGTTTGACGACATTTCCATTCCCCAGATCATCGCCGGCGCCGCAGCTGCCGCCACGAGCGTGGCGCTTGCTTCAAAGATCGGCATTGCCGGCTCGGTGATTGGTGCCGCCGTGAGCTCAGTCATCACTGTTGTGTCCTCGCAGGTCTATCGCCACTTTATCTCCGCCAGCGCCGAAGCAATCAAGGGCACGCATGCCGACGTCGACTACCCCGCCGGCGCCTATGAGCCCGTTGAGCCCAATGTCGAGGAGCACCTAGGTGGCGCCGCGACCACGCAGGAGATACGCCAGGTTGCGGGACGCGCGACCACGGCGCGCGTCGCCCCCAACAGCCTGCGCGCCAAGGCGGCGGCAGAGCGCAGCCAGACGCAAAAGAAGGTCATCATCTTCTCGATCGCTATCGCCATCGTCGCGGTCATCGCCTGCGCCGGCGCCATCCTTATCACCACTGCCGGTGAGGGTCTGGGCGAGCGTCCCGAGCCAATCCTGTCGTCGCGCACGACCGAGAGCGATGCAAATGGCAACACCCAGTCGCAGGATCAGCAGGCGCAGACGGACGATACGCAAGACAGTTCTACCTCTGCCAATTCGTCCTCGAACGCCCAAAACCAATCGCAGGGCACCGATTCCTCTACGGCCAACAGCAGCACGCCGTCCGGCACGACCGACTCAAGCCAAACGACTGACGGTTCGCAGCCGAGCACGGGCGGCCAGACGAGCGACACCACGTCGGGAACGGGCACAACAGACAGCAGCAACACCAACAGCTCGAACAGCTCGAGCGGAACCGCGTCCGGCACGGCATCTGACAACTCGAGCCAAGGCACGGCATCGGGCAACTAAGCACATTTGCCTCTCATAGATAACCGACCTGTATAACGGGCGCGAATCGACAGCGGTTCGCGCCCGTTTGCCTTGGGCGCCGCCATGGCGAACGCTATGCGATGGTAAGATGCTTTACATGTGTAAAGAGGAGATTTGCCATGAGCAAGACAATAGTTAGGCCCACGCTTTCGCTGGGCAACCACATCTATCTGTATCGCCTGCTGCGCGATGCGATTGGATGCGGCAAGCAAACGTTTATGACGCAGGTCGAGGAGGCGCTCGCCGCCGGCGACATGACCGCTTATGACCTGGGCTTCGAGTCCACGCGCGAGCTGCTCGAGGAGCTCGATGACTGCATTAAGCTGACCGTCTTTAAGGGCGGTCGCCTGTATGCCACCGTCATCGCCAACGAGGCATGGGATGCCGCCCTTGCCAAGGGCGAGGACAAGCCCAAGGGCGCCAAGCAGTCCTACAAAAAGAAGAAGCGCGGCGAGAAGGACCTCAAGGCCGTGCGCCCCAAGCACGTTAAGCGTCCCGAGCCCGAGCCCGTGGCCGAAGTCGCTCCGGAGCCCGAGCCCGAGACCAAAGTCGCTATTGAGGTAACGGCAGAAGCCGAAACCGAAATCACCGCCACGACCGATCCCGAAGTCATATCCGAGCAGGAAGCCACTGCGGAGCTCAACGAAGCTCCCAAGTCGACAACCGAAGAAGCCGCTGACCAGCCCGAGACACCTGCGTTCCAAAACAGCGATGTCTTTGGCAGCGAGGCCGAGGACGATCAGTCCGACGAGCCCGCCGATCAAGGCGCTACCGAGTCGGCGCCGGAGCCCGAGACGCCGCAGCCCGCCATCTCGCTCACGGTCGTCTATGACCCCGAGAACGCAAACGCCGGCATCACCACCATGGCATCCACGCCCATCGAGGCAAAGTCGAGCGTCGAGAACGAGAACGCAACGCAGGTTGAGGTTAAAACCGCAGCTGTAGACGCACCCGTCACCGAGGAGCCCGCAGATTCCACGATCACGCCGGAAGCGACGCTGGAGCCCGCACCCGTCATCGAATCTGTGCCCGCCTCTGCTTGCGACCGAATTCCCGCACCGGCACCGGCTTCGGTACCCGCTGCGGCCCCAACCCCCGCGCCCGCAGCGCCGACCATCCCCGAGGACTTCCCTATCGATTTCGCAACCGAGGTCTTCTGCCCCGGCCCGCTTCTGCACCAGTTGTCGACCTATCTCCCCTACGGCGCCGACACGCTCGGCATCGTCGGCGAGTACTACTGGATCGCCCGCGAACGCGGCACCATCGAGGCCGCGCGAAACCGCGCAATCTTCCCCCTCCGCTACACGCAGGCCGGCGAGCGCCGCGAGGTTGCCGTGCGCATCCGCCGCAACACCACCGGCGGCCTCGGAGCCGCCTGGGTCATCGATAAAGTCGAAGAACCCGAGCAGTAACGACAAACGGCTCAAATCCAAATCAGGATTTGAGCCGTTTTTATTTGTTGATGTTGCGTAACCAACAGCGAGCGGGCCGCAAGTGCCCCAGGTTGCCGTGAAAGAGGAGCGACGCGTACTTCGGTACGCGAGCGACGGCTTGAACGGCAAGATGGGGTGCTTGCGACCCGCGCAGCGTCGAGCAGTTACGCGGTTTGGTAAAACCGCGTAACAAATTAGTCACGCGTCAGCTTGCGGTGGATACGATGTGGCTGGGCTGCGTCCTCGCCCAGGCGCTCGATACGGTTGGCCTGATAGGCCTCAAAGTTGCCCTCGAACCAATACCAGTTGCCCGGATTCTCGTCGGTGCCCTCCCACGCCAGAATGTGCGTGGCAACGCGGTCCAGGAACATACGGTCGTGGCTAATGACCACCGAGCAGCCCGGGAACTCGAGCAGCGCCGCCTCGAGCGAGGACAGCGTCTCGACGTCGAGGTCGTTCGTGGGCTCGTCGAGGAGCAGCAAGTTGCCGCCCTGCTTGAGCGTAAGCGCCAGGTTCAGACGGTTGCGCTCGCCGCCGGAGAGTACGCCGGCGCGCTTCTGCTGGTCCTGGCCCTTAAAGCCAAAGCTCGCCACATAAGCACGGCTGGGGACCTCGGTCTCGCCCACCATCATGTGGTCCAGGCCGTCCGAGACGACCTCCCATAGGTTCTTGTCGGGGTCGATGCCGGAACGGTTCTGATCGACGTAGGAGATCTTGACGGTCTCGCCCACCTCGAGCTCGCCCGAAGTCAGCGGCTCCAGACCCACAATCGTCTTGAACAGCGTGGTCTTACCGACGCCGTTGGGGCCGATGACGCCCACGATGCCGTTGCGCGGCAGGGTGAACGAAAGGTCGTCGATAAGCACGCGGCCATCGAACTCTTTGTGCAGGTGATGGGCCTCGAGCACCTTGTTGCCCAAACGCGGGCCCACAGGAATGCGAATGTCGGTCCAGTCGAGCTTCTGGCTTGCGCGGGCCTCGGCCTCCATCTCCTCGTAGCGAGCCAGACGGGCCTTGTTCTTGGCCTGGCGAGCCTTGGGCGAGCTGCGTACCCACTCGAGCTCGGCCTCCATGCGCTTGGCGAGCTTGGCATCGCGGTTGCCCTGTGCCTCGATACGCGCAGCCTTGGTCTCCAGATACGTGGAGTAGTTGCCCTTGTAGGGATAGAGGTGACCGCGGTCGACCTCGCAGATCCACTCGGCAACGTTATCCAGGAAGTAGCGATCGTGCGTGACAGCCAGAACGGCGCCCTGGTAGTTGTGCAGGAAATGCTCGAGCCACAGGATCGACTCGGCGTCCAGGTGGTTCGTGGGCTCGTCGAGCAGCAGCAGGTCGGGAGCCTCGAGCAGCAGCTTGCACAGGGCCACGCGACGGCGCTCGCCGCCGGAAAGCACATTAACCGGCATGTCAGAATCGGGCAGCTGCAGGGCGTCCATGGCCTGGCCGAGCTTGGAATCGATATCCCAGCCGTCGGCGGCGTCGATCTCGTCCTGGAGCTTGCCCATCTCGGCCATGAGGGCGTCCATGTCGCAATCCGGGTCGCACATCTCCTCGCCGATCTTATTGAAGCGATCGACCTTGGCGATCATATCGCCAAACGCCATGCGCACGTTCTCGATGACGGTCTTGTCGTCGTCGAGCGGCGGCTCCTGCTGCAGGATGCCCACAGTGTAGCCGGGGGTGAGCCTGGCATCGCCGTTGGAGACCTCCTCGATGCCGGCCATAATCTTAAGCAGGGTCGACTTACCCATGCCGTTGGGGCCCACGACGCCGATCTTGGCACCGGGGTAGAAGCTCAGGGTCACGTCGTCAAGGATTACCTTGTCGCCATGGGCCTTGCGAGCCTGATACATCTGGTAGATAAACTCTGCCATTTGCCTGTTCTATCCTTTCTACCTGCTGTTTCCCTATTCTTGATTCGCTTTAGTGGAAACGAAATGAGGGAACCAGCTCTGAAACGTAACGAAAAAGGGGCATGGTTGCCCACACCCCCTAATATTACCTGGGAAAAGTCCCCCGGAACATACTATGAACTGCGTACGCTAGTTTTCCGCAACCTTAACGAGCGGCTCGCTGCGATTTGCGCCACAACAGATACGAGTAGACGTAGACGGCTCCAACCGAACCAAACGCCAGAACCGCAATCACCGCAGCGACGACTTCACTCGAAAGCACGCTGCCTGCCACGCCCATCACAATCAGGCCAACACCCAGCACCATAAAGCAGGCACCGCCAAAACGCTGAGTACGGCGCCAGTTCTCGGGATCGGCAAGCGCCCAAGGTGTCTTGATACCGAGCGTATAGTTCTGCTTCACACGCGGCAAGTAGTTGCCTACGCCGATGAATAGCAAACCGACAACACCGGAAATCAGCACGTTAACCGAACCGACCGCCGGCACTACGCCCCAGACCGTAAGCTCTCCCAGCCAGCTTATGGCGCACATGAACAAGGTGAAGGCGATTACGAAGCCCTGGTAGAACTTGCCCGAGGTTCGATATGCCTCACCTTTGGGGTCGATGCGCGGCACCACGCAGAACATTGCGAGAAGCGCCAGAGGCAGCACACCGAGCGCAGAGGCCATCCAGCTAGGACCCCAACCGTCGACGGCGCCGTTCGCGCCCCAGTGCGTGGGAATCTGCGCAGGCAAGCTCGGCATCACCATGAGGTGCGCTGCGACATTGGCGACGCACAGAGCGACCAGCGCAATCCACACGCGCGACGATACCCCCGTGGGGTGAATGCCCTTGTTTTCGTTATTCATCCTTATCACCTTCAGTGTTTGTAAAGCCCATAAACCAGCCAATTAAATCCTGCATGACGGTGGTGTTTAAGCTGTATACGATGTTTTGGCCATGGCGCTCGTCGGTCACCAACCCGGCGTTTTTGAGCGTCGCCAAGTGATGGCTCAGCGACGGCTTACTGATATCGAAATGCTCGGCAAGCTCCCCCGCCGTGCAATTGCCCTCGCGCAGCAACTCCAAAATGCGCCGTCGCGTTGGATCGGCAAGCGCCTTAAAACCCTCTCCCGGCATAAGACCTCCTCTCATCATCTCTCATGACGTGCACACTATACTCTGTATTTAGATGTTTGTCTAACTATCTAACCGCAATGCTTCAAACCACATCAAAGCAAACGCCATCACAGCCTATGGGCGATTACCTATAATGGCGATAGCTAAAACACGACCCGCTTCCCCATCGGAGGATGTCTATGACCGAAACCGCAGCCGCAATTTCCAACGAGACGCGCGACACCAAGCTCGAGATCATTATGGGGCGCGAGGCGCTCGATAAACTCGCCAGCTCCACAGTGCTGGTGCTCGGCTGCGGAGGCGTGGGCTCCAACTGCTGCGAGGCACTCGCCCGCGGCGGCATTGGTCATTTCGTCATTCTGGATAAGGACATCATCGCGCCCAGCAATATCAATCGCCAGGCCATCGCCTTTCACAGCACCGTCGGCAAGCGCAAGGTTGACGTGATGGAGGCCATGATCCACGACATCAATCCCGCCGCCACCGTTATCAAACGCACCGAATATCTGTTGAGCGATAACATCGACGAGTTCTTCGCGAGCGTTTTTGAGCAGACGAGCGACAAGCTCGATTACGTCGTCGACGCCATTGACACCATCTCGGCCAAGCTCACCATTGCCAAATATGCTCAGGACCACGGCATTCGTTTGGTTAGCTCCATGGGCGGGGCCAACAAGCTCCATCCCGAGTGCCTCCGCTTTGCCGACATCTTCGATACGGTACGTGACCCCATGAGCCGCATTATGCGCAAAGAATGCAAGAAGCGCGGAATCAAGAGCCTACACGTACTGTTTAGCTGCGAGGAATCGGTTAAGACACAGCCCCGCGACCCTTCCAACATCCACGAGCGCACCGAGCTGGGAACCGCCAGCTTTATGCCGCCTATCATGGGCCAGATGATCGCCGGCGAGGTTATCCGCCAGATCAGTGGCCGCGGCACTGAGCGCGTACGCTCCGATGGCCAACGTCTGGACTAGCGGAGCGCGCCGAGATGGAGCCCCGGTTATTTGATGCACACTGTCATCTTGATTTAATGGCTCACCCGAACGCCGTTGCCGATGAGGCGACGGCGCTGGGCTTGGGTCTATTTGATTGCGGCGTCGATCCACGCGACTTCGCTAGCGCAAACGAGCGCGCCCGTCGCCAAACAGGCATCATCGCCGGCGTCGGGCTTCACCCCTGGTGGCTCGCCGACGGCCGCTGCGGTCCTGCCGAAGTCAATCTGCTTTGCGAAGTTGCCACCCAAGAGCGCTACATCGGCGAGGTGGGACTCGACTTTTCCGCTCGTTTTGCCGGAAGTGAGCCGCTACAAATACAGGCATTTGACCGGCTCTGCGATACACTCGTGCAGTATCCTCTTACCGGGCGCGTGATATCAATTCACGCCGTTCGTTCAGCGGGAGCCGTACTGGACGTCCTCGAATCGCATAGACTACTCATCCCAAACCCCGACTCCCCCGCTATCATCTTCCACTGGTTTAGCGGTACTTCGGACGAACTCGCCCGCGTGCGTAATGCGGGCTGTTATTTTTCCGTCAATGAACGCATGCTTACGTCAAAACGTGGACGCGAATATGCCCGACAGATTCCACTCGACCGTCTACTGCTCGAGACCGATGCGCCGGCCGAGTCAAACACAGAAACAAGCGCGCAGTCGCTCATCAGATCGCTCGCAAGGACCTCGATGCGCATTGCCTCACTCAAAAACTGTGACGCAAAGCGCATCGAGTCGGCAGTTTTAGCAAATGCGCACTCTGTTTTTGACCTTCGCTAACCCCTGTGGGCAAAAAATGCCAAGGGGCATGCGAATCGCACAACGCAGTCCCTATTTTGGAAGGCAGTACAATTCGGCAGGATTACACCAATTCGTGCATGAGATCACGGTTGCGTGCATACAATTCGTCAAAGATATGACGGCGCGACGCATATAACTCGTGGGCAGCCATATCGGGCACGATTGTTTGCGCAACGCCAAGGACTTGAGCGAGTTCATCCCATGATGCGTAGGCGCCACCCGCGAGAGCTGCCATGATGGCATCACCGAAGCATGCACCCACCGTAACCTTGGCAACCGAGACCTCGCGCCCGCATACGTCGGCGATAGCCTGCATCCAAATTGGATTCTTGGTTCCACCTCCGACAAGCATAATGCGCCCAATTGGCAGTCCATGCTCTCGCTCGATAATGTCGACATGGGATGCAACGGTATACGCGACGCCTTCCAAGGCAGCGCGAACCATATGGGCTCGCGTATGCCTTCCGGTCAAGCCAAAGAAGACGCCACGCGCCTCGGGATCGTTGAGCGGAGTACGCTCCCCCGCAAAGTACGGCAGACATAGGAGCCCATCGGCACCCGGCGCACGTCGGCGGCATCATGTGCCATAACCGAATATGCATCGGGGCCACCGTGGCCCTCGGCCTCCACGGCGTCGCGATACAGCTCTTGGCGCAACCACGATGTGAGTGCACCCGCCGTATTGGTCCCCGCGCAGATCCCGTAAGTTCCGGGAATGATAAACGTCCCCGGCCACAGGCGGGCATCATCGACCATATGATCGGCTAGGTAGATGAAATACGCCGTGCTCCCCAACTGAACCATCATATCGCCGGGACGGAATACACCCGTCGAAATGGCCTCGGCACCAGAGTCGCCCGTTCCCACTAAGACAGGTGTCCCTGCCGCGAGCCCCGTCGCCTCAGCCGCACGCTGCGTAATCACCCCGGCAATATCGGTAGCCGCCATTACCTCCGCCATCTGGTCAGGCCGGCAGAAACGAGCACATTCCCGAGCATCAACCTTCCAGGTGTAGCGGTCGTATAGGGGAAGAAAATCCTCCGCCAAATAACGGTCCACCGTAAAACGCCCCGTCAACTTTGCGCATAGAAACGATGACGCCGTCAGGAACTTCGCGGCACGTTCGTGCACCTCGGGCATATTCTCCTTAAACCACAAGATCTTGGGAGCAATATCTGACGAACAGGGATCGTGCCCGAAAAGCTCGCGTGCGCGATCTGACCCATATTCGGAAAGGAGCTCGTCAATCTGCGGCTTCGAACGTGCATCGACTCCATACAAAATCGCGGGCGCCAGCGCGTTGCACTCGGTATCGACCGGCACACAGTCGCAACCCAATGCGGAAAGGCCCACGCATCCGATCTGTGCCGCGTTAACCCCCGGTCGCGCCACCAGCTCGCGCGACAAGCGGCAAAAATCGCCCCACCAAACTGCCTCCGCATCATGCTGGTACCATCCATCACGTGGGTTGTCCGTCTCGTATCCACAAGAGGCTTGGCAAACGATGTTGCATCGATCATCGATTAAAACGCCTTTAGAGGCGCTTGTCCCAATATCAATACCCAGATAGAACGCCATGAGCGCCTACTCTCCTCGCGCCGTACGAGCGGCAGCCATAAAACGAACCACCCGCTCAACATCAACCGGGGCATCCAGCTTTCCGTCGCGCTTTAAGCACGTGCCGACAAACGCGCCATCGTAGTGAGCAAATACGTCAGCCACGGTATTTTCGCGACAACCGGTGCCACATACCACAGGCACTTCGCCAACACGCTCGCGGACCTCATCGGCAAGCTCGCCCGAAGCGCCACGACCGGCAGCCGAACCGCCGATGACCATCGCATCCGGCAGGCAATTAAAGAGAAGTGAATCGGCAATGTCCGCAGTCGCGCGGTCGCTGAGATAAACCTCCCCCTCGCTCGTGATGAAGTGAAAAAGCTTGAGATCGTCCAGGCGCAGCGCCGCCTTGCGACGCATGGTGTGAGCGAAATCTCGGTTAATCAGCCCAAGATCACCGGCCCAGGCACCGCAAAAATTGCAGCGCGTGAACTGCGCGTCGACGGCAGCGCACAGCTCGATTGTGGCATCACCATCGTAAATAGCCTCAGCTCCCCAAGGAGTCGACAGATCATGGGACAGAGCCCCGATAACATAGCCCATCGATGCAAGGGTTGAGGGAGAAACGTGCTGCTCATAGGGCATCGAGAGCTCATTGGTAATCAAAATGCCATCGACACCGCCCTGCTGCAACGCCTCGAGATCGCGCTTGGCGGCTTCCACGACCTGCGACACGCTTCCACCCGGGTAATACAGCGGATCGCCCGGCAGAGGACGCAGGTGCAGCATTCCGATAACCGGCTTTTCGGTCTTGAACATCGAGGTTAGAAACGACACAACGTGCTCCTTCATAGGGTTATCGCAGGGACGTTACTCCCCCAGCACCTCGACGTACACTCTTCGCTTCTGCGGACCGTCAAACTCCGCAAGATAGATGTTCTGGGCACCTCCGCACACGATGTGGCCATCTTGGACGGGAAAGAAGCAGCTGTTTCCACAAATCATGCTCTTGATATGCCCACAGGAGTTGTTGCCGGTGGCTCCATAGCTCGGCAGGAAGTGCGCATGCGCGTAGGGGGCATCGAGCGGGGCGATGCGATCAAGCGTCTCCATAAGATCCGTCTCCACGCAGGGCAGCCCCTCGTTTACCACGATCCCGCAGGTCGTATGCGACAGAATAATCGCCGCCAAGCCATTGGTCACCGAGCTGCGTTCGATGGCAGCGTGCACGTCCTCGGTAATATCGATGAACTGGTCCGGAGCAGTCGATAGATAGCTCAATGTCTCGAGCGTCACCATGTTCACTCATCCCCTTCAAGAAAACGCAGGGCATTACCCCAGTAGAGCCTTTCTCGCGCATCATCGCGCATGGACACGGTATCGAGCGCCCGCTTGAGTTTGAACGCACGGAAGCGCGGTGTATTGCTGGCGAACATCACTTGATGCGATAGCGCGCGCTCATACCACAGCGGCCCCATATCGACCGTGAAAAGACGTTGCATCATCTCCTCGGGCGAATCGATGTAAGTGATAGAGGTGTCCGTGTAGCAGTTGGGATACTTGAGCAGCATCGCCACGGTCTCGCGCACCCAGGGCCAGCCAAAGTGGGTCAAACTAAAGCGCACATTTGGATGCGTTGCGATTGTGTGCTCAAATGCAAGCGGGTTACTGCGCGAGAGCTCTGCGCCAGGCTCCCAAGACATACCGGCATGGAAAACCACCGGCTTGTTATAGCGCTCGCACAGCTCGTAAAGCGGCTCGGCCACAGCATCATCGGGGGCAAAACCCTGCTTTGCCGGATGCAGGCAAAGCCCCTTTGCCCCCAACTCGGTAAAGGCGCGCTCCAATTCGTCTGCGGCACCGCTCGCCTGCGGATCTACGCTCGCAAATCCCCACAGACGATCGGGATGCGCGGCAACCAGCACGGCAATCTGGTCATTGGTGCCAAAATGCCCTCCGCATGCCGTGGTTACATCGAGCGGCATGAGCACGCTCTTCCGCACGCCGCAGACGTCCATCTCGACTTGAAGCTCATCCCAATCCATGGGACCCATATGCCCCATACCAAATTCTCGTGACCAAAAACCGAATCCATCAGGCTCATCACCCGGCGTACAGATCTCGCCGTAGAGCATGGGGTGAACCAACATGTCGATAACCATTTCGTACTCCTTTCCAGGCATTTGACCCTAGTACGGCTCAAACGAACCAATCACTCGGGACGACAGCTCGGCGCCCGCCTTCATACACGCCGGAATATCAAGGCCATCGATCACGCCCTTGGTAAACCCGGCAATATACGAATCGCCGGCACCCACGGTATTAACGACCTTCTCCGCCGGTACGATCCCGCACTCATAGAAGCGCTCACCGTCATAGGCAATGCTTCCCTTCTCGCCAAGCGTGGCAACCGCAACGCGCGGTCCCAATTCCTGCACGTGGCGTACCCAGTCTCGTAGCTCCGGAGTGTCCTCTTCAAACGACATAAATGCGTAGTCAACGTAGGGAAAATGATTCTCACAGGCATATTCGGAATCCTGGCTGAACACCGAGAAGTCCATAACCACCGTCTTGCCCGCATCATGCCATTCGGGCAGGAGGTCCAAACAATTGCCAAACAGGTCGGTATGAATGATGTCATGCTCTAGGATAAACGCCCGGTCATCTTCATTCGGTCGATATGTCTCCATTACGCCATCGATTGCCTCGAGATGCACGCGATCGACGCCGTCTTTCAATGCCATGAGCATCACCGAAGTGTCGCCATCTTCCACCCGCAGATGTGAGATATCGAGCCCCTCAGCGGCCAGCGCCTCTCTCATCTTGTCTCCGTACTCGTCCTTGCCGACAACCGACACGGCGGATACCGAAACGCCCATTCGTGCAAGATGGATACCCCAGTCAATGCCGTTACCAGTCGGATAGAACACGCCGATGTTCTGATAGACGTCCGCGCAGCAAAAACCAGCCGCGCACGCTTTAATACCCATGGTCTTCTCCAATGTTCAAAAGGGGACCCACCACATGGCGAGCCCCCTTTTCGCGTTTCGCTTATTGTTTTGCATCGGCCGTCCAGAGTCTCATGGCCAGACCGCCGTACGCTTTCTTAAGCTATTCGACGATTGGTGCTCCGTGGCCCCAAGAACCTTCCATGCCGCACACGGTCGAGGCAAACCCGGCGGCAAAGTCGAGCGCGCGCTCGATGGCTTCGGCGCCATCCTCACCACGCTTGGCGGAATCGAGATAGCACATCAAAAACGAGGTGAGGAACGAGTCGCCCGCCCCCATGGTGTCCTTCATGTCCGTTACCGGTTTAGCCAGCTGGCGGTAATAACGCTCGCCGTCGTAAGCAATGCAGCCCTCGGCGCCCGCCGTAGCCGACACAAAACGCGGACCCAGGCCCTTCACCCATGCCAGACGCTCGCGAATCTCGTCCTCACTCGCAGCATCCGCCGCACTAAAGAAAGCAAAATCGACGTAGGGCGCAATCTGCTCGTAGTACTCGTCGGTGGAGTCGTCCGAAAAGTCAAAAGAGACCGTGACGCCCGCAGCCTTCAGCTTGGGCAGTTCGCGCTCGGTAAAGCAATAGTTGCCCGAATGAACCACATCGAACTGCTTCATGTACGCAAGATCAAAGCGATCGAGGACATAGCGCGCATCGCCACGGATACCGCCCTCGTTGGAGCCAAGGAAGACACGGTCACCGTCAACGACGGTCACGCGAGCCGCTCCGTTCTCGCCAATCATCTGCTCGCACTTGTCAAGCTCGATACCCTCATCCTCGAGGCTTGCAATGACATGCTCGGCAGCGGCGTCATTGCCAAAAATGCCCATGTATGCAGAGCGTGCGGCACCGCATTTCTTGGCATAAACGGCGAAGTTCACCGCATTGCCGCCGGGATACATGGTGTGGATATGCTCGTAGCGATCGACGACGTTGTCGCCAAATCCGAGCGCGTTAACGTTGAATGCCATGGCCTTTGTCCCTTCTAGTACTCGACAACGCCCATATAGCGACGGAAATCGGGATCGTGGTCAAACACCTTGCCGCGTGCGGCACGCAGCTCGCAGTTCATGGCGTAGAACAGTACCGGGTCCAGATAAGCACGGACGCTCGCCGGCACGGCTTCCATACCGTACTCCTTGGCATCGAGCACCATCAGCGTATCGGTATGCGTCTTAAGGAACGCCAGGGCGCGCTCGTCCATAGCACGGCACTCGCTGGAGCCCATCTGCAGGAAGTAAAAAACGCCATCCTGAGTAGCCTCGAAGGGGCCATGGAAGTACTCGGCAGAGTGGATGTAGCTGCAGTGCTGCCACTGCATCTCCATAAGAGAGCAGATAGCGAAACCGTAGGTCTGGCTAAAGTTGGGACCGCCGCCCAGAATATAGAAGAACTCGTGCTCCTGGCATAGCTTGGCAAAGCGATCGCCCAGCTCGACATTTACTTTCTCGCGTGCCGGGGGAAGAATCTTATCCATCTCGGCGATACCGGCATACATATCGGCGAGATCGGCGTAGCCCTCCTGCTGATCGAGCAGCTCTGCCGCAAGCGACAGCGAAATGCCAGCCGGGACCTCGGCCTGCGGCACGCCCTCGCCCCATGGGTAGACCCACGTGGTCCACTTGCCGGAGTCGATCTTGGATCCAGCGTTATCGGTCTGGGCGATCACCGTAGCGCCGGCGGCAAGGGCAATCTCGCAGCCCTCGACGACCTCCGGGGTATTGCCACTGTGGCTGCAAGCGATGACCAGGGACTTCTCGCCCAGACGACGCGGACGCATAATGTCGAATTCACGTGCGGTATAGATATACGAAGTGAAGGTGGTTGCCTCGCGCTGCAGAAGCTCATGAGCCGGGATCAAATCGATCATGGAGCCACCGCAAGCAATCCAGTAGACGCTGTCGAACTTGCCCTTCTCGGCAATTGCCTCTTTGATCAGATCGTGTGCGTTCATATCCAGTTCCTTTCTTATTTGACCCGCAATCAATGACGTTGGTTGCGTAGCCGATAGTTGTTTTAGTCAATCAGATATTTCTCGAATGCGGCCATGTTCTTGGCATCTGCCGCGGCCGGGTCATCGTAGTAACGACCGTCCGTGATTTCCTGGCCCAGCATGCCGTCAAAACCATGGGCGTTGAGTGTGGCGGCGAAGGCGTCCATATCGTGCTTGCCATCGCCCCACACCAGATGGCCATACGGGTCACCGTCGATAAAGTGCATCTCGTGAATTGCCCCATCACCAAAGGCGGCAAACCAGTCCTCGAGCGTCTCGCCTGCAACGCCCATCGCGGTTGTATCAACCATGGGCTGTAAGTACGGGCTCGCGACCTCGTCAATCATGCGCTTCGCATCGGAAACCGTCGTCACAAGGTTGCTCTCCTCGGGACGCAGGCTTTCCATCGTAAGCACCAGACCGTGCTCGCCGGCATACTCCGCAAGAATGGACAAGTGCTCGCGGCTGCGATTCCAGGCTTCCTCGCGGTCCTCGTCCCAGTCGCCCCAGCCCGAGTTGACGGACATACGGTCGCACCCAAGTACCTCGGCAAGCTCAATGCCGTGCTTAAAGTACGCCAGGCTGCGCTGTTCATGCAACGGTTTGCGTGCGCAGTACTGCCAAGGATAGACAACATTCTCGGGGCACAGAGTACGATACCTAAGCCCACGGTCTGCAGCTTTTTTCGCCAGGACCTCAGCCTCAAAGTAGCCCGTGTGGTCGAGCGTCACATGCGGCTCCGCGCACCACAGCTCAATGGACTCAAAGCCCAAACGCTGCTGCACATCAAGGAAGTAATCGAGCGACCACATGATGTAGTGGATATTCATGCCCGCAATCTGTTCGCGGCGCAGCGTCGGTTTGGATTCAGACATCTTATGCCTCCTTATTTCGATCGAACACGATTTGTCCGTCCGACATCGTCATGTCAACCGCAAGATCACGTGCGTCGCGATAATCGAGGTCGAACACATCCCGATCGAGCACGCAGATATCGGCAAGCTTGCCAACCTCGAGCGTACCCAGCTCGTCTTCGCGTATCAGGTCGTACGCGCCCCCGGCAGTCCAAGCGCACAAGAGCTCGACAAGCGTCAGCGTGTTGACCTCATTCACGGGCAGTCCGTCGGCGAAGAATCCGCCGCACGCGCTGTAGATTGACTCGCCCAGGCTCGGAATCAGCAGCGGCAAATCCGTGCCGCAGCACACTGTGCATCCGGAATCTTCCATGCCGCGGCGATTCCAGCTGTGCAAAAGTCGCGTCTCGCCAATTTGTCGACGCATCATCGACAGGCAATCCTCGCGCCGGTCCAGCGTCAGAATCTGCGGATAGACCTCGCAAATTCCATCCAACTTGCCAAACTCGACAAGATCGGTCGGGTCAGAGTTCTCGAGATCGGTAATCGCATGGCGGCGAAGCATCCGTCCATGCTCGTCTCGAGGCAGCGAGGCATAGAGCGCCACGGTGCGACGAACGGCGCCATCGCCCTGGCAATGCAAGGAATATCGGAAGCCGTCAGCATCAATTGCACGTAGCTCGTTCTCAATCAGATTCCACTCTGGCTCCTCGACGACCGTCTTACCGGCAGCGCCCGCATCGGCCGTGTCCTCATAGGGGTCAATCATCTCGGCAAGCCCCGCCCATACGCCGCGATCGGTCATACGGTTGAAGCCAGAAAAACGAACGAACGGTCCCCGGAAGCGCTCTCGCGCCTCGCGGGCATATGCCAGATTTGCACCAGCACCCACCGGCTGCGACATCATGGAGACGCGAACCGTCAGCTCACCAGATTCCTCACGGCGAGCCATTTCGTCGGCAAAGCCGTAGTAGTCATCAAACGCCATCTCCTTGATGGCGGTAACGCCGCGCTCGTTGAGCATGCTCATGTAGTCCGAATACCCCGCACGCACCTCGGGCAGCGCGAGAAAATCGCTCATCATGCGCCAGATCTTCTCGGCATAGCACGCCTGCGGCGTAAAGCCGTATCGCGCACTGGCAGCAGCATTGAGAACACAGGTCTCCGCTCCCGGTGTAAAGCAGACGACGGGGATGTCGCCAAAACAATCGTCAAGCACAGCTGCCGTATTTGCGTTCTCGGCATCCGATGCCAACGTTTCGGGTAGGTTGTGGCCAAAAGCCGCCGCGCAATCCGGATGATCTTCTTTCCATGCACGCAAGAGCGACACGGCCTCTTTGGCATCGGCGATGCCGGACAGATCAGACCCCAACGTCCGCAGCGCCCAACCTGTATAGAAGGTATGCACATCGATCAGGCCAGGCATGATGGTGCGGTCGCCCAGGTCAACTACCTCGTCCGCCTGGGTCAAATACGAAGCCGCCTCGCGCTTGGCGCCAACCGCCTCAATTCGATTGCCACGGACCGCTACGAAACCTTCAAACGGCAGGTCCCCCGTACCGGTAAAGACGCTCTTAGACGTCAGTACCGTCAAACGATCAGACATCACAACCACCTACGCCGGAAGCATGCCGGAAATGGCAGTAACGACCAAGCCAAACACGACCATGAAGATGAAGAACTTCCAAATGGTCTTCCACCATTGGCCAAACGAAATCTTAGCCACGGCAAGGCCGGCGACCGTCATGCCCGCCACGGGGCTGATGGTGTTGATGGTCTGGTTGGCAAACTGGAGCGCGGTGACGGCCGCCTCGGGATTGAGGCCCATGAGCTCGGTCAGGGAGCCCATAACAGGCATGGTGAGCGCCGCCAGGCCAGAACTCGAGGGAACCAGCAAAGAGAGCAGGCCAAGGACGATATACATAAACGTGGTGTAGACGGCGGCTGGTGCACCGGCGAGCGCAGTAGCGAGCGCCTGGAGGATGGTGTCGATGATCATGCCACCCTCGGCGATGACCAGAATACCGCGAGCGATACCGATAACGATGGCAGCGTACGCAAAGTCGGCGAGACCCTTAACGAACTCCTCAGCGATCGTCTGCTGGTCAAGACCGCCCAGGATACCGGCAAGCAAGCCCATGCCAAGGAACACGGCGGAAATCTCATTCATGTACCAGCCCTGGGTAACAAGACCCCAGACGATAATGCCCATACCGCAGGCAAAATCGATAAGCACGAGCTTCTGACGGATAGTGAACTCTTCCTCGATGGAGGCATCGGTCACGGAAAACTCAATACGCTTGAGCTTATCGTCCTCGTACGTAATGGACGACTCGGGGCTTTTCTTGACGCGCATGGCGTAGCGCATGGCCCATGCGATACCGACGGCAGTGAAGATGACCCAAGAAACGGCGCGCAGCCACAGTTGCGGATTGCCCTCGATGCCAATGATGCCTTGGGCGATCAAAACATTAAACGGGTCGATGGTCGAAGCACAATATCCCAGGTTGGGACCAAGGAAGCAGATGATGAATGCCGTCATCGAGTCATAGCCGATACCCATCATGATGGGAATGAAGATGGCATAGAACGGCAGGGCTTCCTCAGACATACCAAACGTAGTGCCGCAAATGGATAGCAGCGTCATCGTGATGGGAATGATGAGGATGTCCTTGTTCTTGAGCTTTTTAACCACACGGCTCATGCCGGCATTCAAAGCGTTGGTCTTGGTGATGATTGCGAACGATCCGCCAATCAATAAAACGAACGCAACGACGTCGGCAGCCTCCTGGATACCCTTGGTGGGCGCTTGCAGAACCGCGAAGATATCCTGGCCCAGATTGATGGTCTCGCCGGTCTCGGAATCGGTGTAGTTCTTATCGACCTGTTCATAGGTTCCAGCAACGGCGACTTCACGCTCGCCCGCCGCTGTCGAAATCGTCTTGCGCTGATACTGGCCAGAGGGAACGATCCAAGTCAGGACCGCAAAGACAACGATCAGCAAGAACATGATCGTATAGACATGCGGTAATTTGAACTTAAAACGTCTGTTTGTCTTCTTCGCCTTCGTATCTGACATAGATACCCCCAAAGAACTCGAGACTGCATCGCATCTCGCTTCAACGTTTGCACAATGCAAACGTTCTATGACGTCCCATAGATTACCAGCAGCTTTTTCCTTCATCAAGATAATTTCAAACTGATTGCCGCAACGTGGTTGAACGGTTGCGTTTGCGCCGTGAACGGTATGGAAGCGCCCGGTGAAATGATCCACCGGGCGCTTCCATTCGCAATGTCCTAGATGTCAAAAACGTAGCGAGACCCAACGATTCGCTGACGACCGATGATAAACGGCCGCCGCTGCTCATCGAAAAAGAAGGCTTCCATATAAAACAAGGGTTCGCCAACGGGAACTGCCAACAGTCGAGCGACCTCGGGCGACGCGCACGCGATCTCGAGTGTGCACGGGCCGGTAAACGCGGGCGTGCGGCCCGTCCGGTTGTGCACGAACTCAAAAATGGATTGGTTAGATAGAGGTGCCGTTGATAGATAGGCGTTGTCCTCGTAAACGTATATGTTGTTCTCGAGCATGACAGGGACGCCATCGGCAGTACGCACGCGCTCAACGCAAATCAAGTCAGTTCCAACGGGAACACCAAAGAACTGTGCTTCGGTGGAATCCGCCGGCAGTATCTTTCTCGAAATGACACACGCCCCCGGTTCCATTCCGTTAACGCGGCATGCGTCCGAAAAACTCTGGACGTCATCCTTCTGGCGAATCTTGCGCTTGAGCTTGGGGGCATTGACAAACGTGCCTTTCCCCTGTCGCTTCGTTAGATAGCCCTGCTGGACGAGCTCCTCAATAGCGCGTCGCACGGTAACGCGGCCAACTTTATAGCTCTTAGCCAATTCGAATTCGTTGGGTATCCGCGCGCCTGCCTTGTAGGCGCCGGAGTTGATTTCGTTTTTAATGATATCAATGACCTGTTGGTACAGCGGTATCGCTGCTTTACCGTCAGTTAGTCCTTCAGTCGGTGGCATATACCCTCTCCCAGCACAATTAATTCTAAAGCGGGCTCAAGGGCATTCAACAAGCCCTTGAGCCCGCTTTGGCATAAAGTATGCTTGCTGCCGCACCAAAATGTCGGGTATTTACTCATCAGACCCGAAAAACGCGCAACTACCGCACTCCTAAGAAAGCGTGAGCAGCTCCGGCAGCTGGTCGATAATCTTGTCCGCGGCATCCTGGCTAAAGCCAAAGCGTTCCTCGCGCTTGGCAATGACTGTCAGGCCGGCTCGCTTGCCGGCGGTGATGCCATACAGAGAGTCCTCCACACAGCAACAGCGATCCGCGAGCAATCCCAAACGATCTATAGCATGCAGATAGATATCAGGATCGGGCTTGCTGCGCTTGAACTGCTCGCCCGAGACCAAAAACTCAAAGTATTCACGAATGCCGCAGGTACCCAGCACCTCTTCGATATTGTTGAGAGGAGACGACGATGCCAGCGCAACGCGAACCCCACGTTCTTTCAGCCCCGCCAGCGTCTCGGCGACGCCGGGGTTGAGCAGTTTTCTATAGTCGCAGGAATACGCGCTCGCCCACACCTCATAGCGTGCCTCGGCAGCCTCGACGCTGAGCTTGCCCAAACCCGCACGCTCATGCCAATCGACGAGCACCTGCTGAAAATCACGGTGCGATGAACCAACAATCGCATTAAGCTCGTCGCGCGTCACAGAAATCTGCAGGTAATCGATAAACTTCTCGAGTTCCTTTTGATAGTAAAACTCGGTATCGACCAAAACGCCGTCCATGTCAAAGATAACGGCGTCAAACGGAAATGCGGACACGGCACCCTCCCTAACAAAAGGACGCCCGCGAGCAGGCGCCCGAACCATGCATTAATCGGCGATTCTAACCCAGCAGCTTATCCAGCGCCACCGCAATGCCGTCTTCGTTGTTATTGGCGGTCACCATCTGGGCCACGGCCTTAACCTCGTCAACCGCGTTGCCCATGGCAACACCAGTGCCGGCCCACTCAATCATGGACTTGTCGTTCTGGCCGTCACCAAACGATACGACCTCGCTGGCATCGATACCTAACTTGGACAGGGAACCCTCGAGCGCGCGAGCCTTATCGATGCCGGGCGCCGTAAACTCAAAGTACCAGTCGGCCGTAAACATGCCCGAAAGCGTCTGAGTAAAGGGCGCGTACATCTCCTCGTGATACGCTTGCAGATAGGCCGGATCGCCCGCAGTGAGTAGCTTGTCCACGGGATGAGCATCCACGACCTCATGCAAGCTCTCGACCTCACGAATCTTAAGATCGCACGCGTCGCGCTCATACTTGACGATATTCTTCTGCGAGCCGTCAGGCAGCGTGATCATGCAATGATACGAGTCCTCGACATGCAGATTGCGACCGAGCGAAATCATAGGGATCACGTCATAATTACGCAGGTGATCAATCAGGCGATGCAATTCGTCGGCAGGCATAGCCTGATCGAACAGCATCTCGTCGGTCTGGGCATCGACGACGTGAGCGCCGTTAAAGGCCACCAGCAAACCATCATGGTTCTGAAGGTCGAGCTCTTGGGCCAGGGCGTGAAGACCCCATACGGGACGGCCCGAGGCCAAGATGAGCTTAATGCCCGACTCCTGCGCCGCGAGCAGCTTCTCACGCGTGCGCGGGCTAATGACCTTCTGGTCGTTGGTGAGTGTGCCGTCGATATCCATTGCGATGGCCTTGATAGACATATGTGCCTCCCTGTCATTGAGCAACCTTGTCTGAGTCATCATACAGAACACCTACTGCAGCTCTGTCTGCAACGGATAAAAAGCCATATTGTCCCGAACATGAACAGCGTGTAACCGTAGGGCGCGTCCCATACGCCGAGCCACCACATACAAAGCCGACGACGCTAAACGCGGCCACCCCATCGACCTCATTTCATCCCGTAGAAAAAAATTTCAAAATTAGTTCTTGTCAAATCAGCAAAACGAACGTACTTTAAAGATGACCGCTCCGGTGGTCATCGTTTGATCGAGCATATTCAGTTTGAGTTTTAGCGTGTAAGAGAAGGAAGATCGGCAAAGTACAACCCCAAACGCAATGACAACTTAATGAGGTAACTGCCACATGTGAGGCACCCAGGGCATTGCTGTCTCGATTTTGAGCACGATGCCTTCCGCCTTGCATGGGCCGTTCCATCCCGCCCCTGCAGCAACTGCCTCACGGGCTCATTGAAAACCGCATAGCACCCCAACGTCAGCACATCACCCACGGCAAGCACATCACTCACGACAACCAACACATCAACAAACAGCACGAACATCAACCGATTGGAGAAGCTATGACAAACCACCACGCTGAAAACGGCGATAAGAAAAGCATTCTGGATGCCCGCATTGAGCGAGCATATGCAAACGAATATGACGCCGCCTTTGCCGCCGCGACCATCAAGAACTACGCGTCGCTACCGCTCGCGACGATCTTGACCGACCGCCCTCAACTGCTGAAGCACTGCACAAAGATCATGGGGGACCCCGACATTCGCAAGCTGACAGACCCCTATGCCCCAAAACGCGACAACGATTCGTACGTTCTTACCGTAGGCTGCCTAGCCCATATGCTTACGGCGCTCGACACGAAACTCAAGCTCGAATGGGAACCCGACGAGCGGCATGAACTCGAAAGCAAGCGGAACACCCTGCGCACCGCACTGTTCCTTCCGTTGGACGGCCTCAAGCGCTGCAACGTCGAGCTCAATTCACAGGCGCGGCAAAAGCCCGGGACCACGGGGCAGAAAACTCCTAGACCCCATGTGGCCATCGTCGACCGCAACCGATATAACCGCATGACCGCGCACTTTTCTGCCGAGGGAGCAGCCATAAGGACGCTGATCGACCTGCTGTGCCTCCTGAGCATCAACGAACTATTTGAGGGCTATCTCGCCCTTGTTCCCGCGACGGCACCCAAGTCGGTAGCAAAGATCATCGAGACCTGCAGACGCCAGTTTGAGCGCCATCGCAATGGCAGCGAGATGAACGCCAGCATCGCGCAGTACTACGCGGCTCATTACAAAAATGACGGATGTGCCCCTATCGAGCATCAGCTGCGGCTCGCCTACACCACGCCCGTCGCAACGCTCCATCGCTTTGGAGCCCTTGGCGCTTGCGAGCCGCACGAACAGGCAGCCTGCCCCACAACCGAGCTCGATCTCAGGCTCGGACGAACCCTGTAGCCCGCCAGCCCCTCCGCGGGCAACAATCCTATTCCACAACACAACCAACAGAAAGGAGTCCTCATGGACACCAATCATTCCCCCATCATCAGCCCCCTCACCATGCGTGAATCCGCCCGAGGTATCACGCTCACCAGCATTTACGATGAGATGCTCGCCCGTCGCGAGCTCTCCGTCATGGGAAACATCGAAACCCCGATGGCCCACGACCTATGCCAGCAGATTCGTCTGCTCGATGCCACCGACCCCAGCCGCCCCATCACCATATTTGTCGCCAGCGCCGGCGGAAGCGTGCGATCGGGTCTTGCGATCTATGACGCCATGCGCCTCGCATCGTGCCCCATCCGCACCGTCTGCCTGGAATTCGCCGCGTCCATGGGCGCCGTGATCTTTATGGGCGGCGACGATCGCCGTATGGCGCCCCATGCAGAGCTCATGATTCATGACCCGCTGATCCCCCAGGGGGCAGGCGGCTCGGCACTTGCGTTGCAGGAAACCAGCCGGCGTCTCATGCAGACCCGCAAGACCCTCACGCAAATCCTCTCGGACCGCAGCGGCCTCACGCCCAAGCGCATCCAGTCCCTCACTGCAAAAGACACCTACCTTTCGGCCGAGCGCGCCGTCGAGCTCGGCTTTGCCCACGAAATTCTCTCGACCACCAAGGAGGTCGCCCATGTCTAACCTCGCCAGCCGCCTCGCCGCATCTGAGTCCGCATCGTCCACCATCCTCGCCAAGGATCGAACGCTCTCCTGCGACACCCGCCAAACGGGACTCAACAACAACGCACTTGTGATCGGCCCCTCGGGAGCCGGCAAGACCCGAAACGTCCTCAAGCCCAACCTGCTGCAAATGAACGCAAGCTACATCGTGCTCGACACCAAAGGCACGCTCTGTCGCGAAGTGGGACCCGTGCTGGCAGCCCACGGTTACCGCGTGCAATGTCTCAACTTCGCCGACCTCAACACCGTCCCGGCCCTTGCGCCCGGCATCGAGCGCTGCGGCTACAACCCCCTGAGGCACATTCGCCGCAAGGCGGACGGCAGGCCCAACCAGCAGGACATCCTCTCGGTGGCAAAGGCCATCTGCCCCATCGAGGACAACAACCAGCCTTTTTGGGATCATGCGGCGGCAAACCTGCTGTCGTGTCTTATCGCCTACGTCACCGAACAGCTACCCGCCGACGAGCAGACGATCAGCTCGGTCATCAAGCTGATCGAGCACCTGCAGGACGGTGCCACGGCCCGATTGTTTGACGATCTGATCACGACCGACCCCCAAAGCTATGCCCTCTCGCTATGGCGGCGCTACGCCATTACGCAAAATGCCGAGCGCATGCACGCGAGCATCGTCGGCATCCTTGCCGAAAAGGTCATGTGTCTGGGATTCGACGGTGCGGCACAGCTCTATCGTGAGTGCCATCAGGTGGACTTCGCTTCCATGGGACACACCCCCTGCGCCCTGTTTGTAACCGTAAGCGATATTGACCGCAATCTCGATCCGCTGACCGGCCTCTTTATTACGCAAGCGTTTATGGGCCTCATTCGCGAGGCCGATAGGCAGCCCGACGGCAGCCTGCCCGTGCCCGTGCGCTTTATGCTCGATGACTTCGCAAATCTGCAGATCCCCCAGATCGACAACGTGCTCTCGATTATCCGAAGCCGCAACATCTGGGCAACGCTGCTGCTGCAGTCGACCAACCAGCTCGATGCGCTCTATGGCGAGGCACGCGCACGCTCCATCATGGGCAACTGCGACACGCATCTGGTGCTGGCGTTCCAGGATCCCGAGAGTGCCCGGGTGTTTTCCGACCGCGCCGACGCGCTGCCCAGCACGCTCATGGCGACGCCGATCGATCGCTCGTGGCTCTTTGTACGCGGTCGCACTCCCGAACAGGTCGAGCGCTTTAGGCTCGAAGACCATCCGCTCTACGGGGAGCTGCCCGAGGCGCAGCGAGGCCATGCGGAGGCCGAGATCTAGGCGCAGGGTTCTCGCAGCGCGCGACGCCCCGGCGATGTTCCACAAAGGCCGTGCGCCCCGGGACCACGGCAAAAGCAAAGGGGCCCGCATCCGATAGGATACGGGCCCCTGACTATAAGGCGCGATACGTTAACAGCAGCGACTACTTGCGATGCGCGCGATAGAACTCGATGAGCGCCTGGGTCGAAGCGTCCTGCTCGGCCTTGGCGGCGTCGTCGTGGAAGGCCGGGGTGATCTGCTTGGCAAGCTGCTTGCCCAGCTCGACGCCCCACTGGTCGTAGGAGTCGATGCCCCAGACCGTGCCCTCGACAAACGTAATGTGCTCGTACAGGGCGATGAGCTCGCCGAGCGCGAACGGGGTCAACGTGTCGCCGAAGATCGAGGTCGTCGGGCGGTTGCCCTCAAAGCAGCGGGCCGGGACGATCTGCTCGGGCGTGCCCTCGGCGCGCACCTCGTCGGCCGTCTTGCCAAAGGCGAGCGCCTTGGTCTGGGCCAGGAAGTTGCCCAGGAACAGCTCGTGCACGTCCTGACCGCTGTCGGTCGCAGGGTTGGCAGTGTTGGCGAAAGCGATAAAGTCGGCCGGAACCACCACAGTGCCCTGGTGCAGCAGCTGGTAGAAGGCGTGCTGGCCGTTGGTGCCGGGCTCGCCCCAGAAGATCTCACCGGTATCGGAGGTCACGGCGCTGCCGTCCCAGCGGACGTGCTTGCCGTTGGACTCCATGGTGAGCTGCTGCAGGTAGGCCGGGAAACGGTGCAGGTACTGGCAGTACGGCAGCACGGCGTGGCTCTTGGAACCGAAGAAGTTGACGTACCAGACGTTGAGCAGGCCCATCAGCGCGACGGCATTGTTCTCGAGCGGCGTGTTGCAGAAGTACTCGTCGATGGCGTGGAAGCCCTCGAGGAACTGTTGGAAGCGCTCGGGGCCGAGCACGACGATCAGCGACAGGCCCACGGCGGAGTCAACGGAATAGCGGCCGCCAACCCAGCTCCAGAAACCGAAGGCGTTGGCGGGGTCGATACCGAAGGCCTCGACCTTCTCGAGTGCGGTGGAGACGGCGACGAAGTGCTTTGCCACGGCCTCGGCGTTCTGCTCATCGGAACCGTCGATGGCGCCCTGAGCCTTGAGCTGCTCGAGCATCCAGGTCTTGACCTCGCGGGCGTTGGTGAGGGTCTCGAGCGTGGTGAAGGTCTTGGAGACGATGATCACGAGCGTGGTCTCGGGATCGAGGCCCTTGAGCTTCTCTGCCTGATCGTTGGGGTCGATGTTGGAGATATAGCGGCAGTCGATACCGGCGTCGGCATAGGGACGCAGGGCCTCGTAAGCCATGACCGGGCCCAAATCGGAGCCGCCGATGCCGATAGACACCAGGTGCTCGATCTTCTTGCCGGTAACGCCCTTCCACTCACCGGAGCGCACGCGCTCGGCGAAGGCATACATGCGATCGAGGACCTCGTGCACGTCGGCGACGACATCCTGGCCGTCGACAATGAGCTGGCCCTTATCGCTTGCCGGACGGCGCAGCGCGGTGTGCAGGACGGCACGGTCCTCGGTGGTGTTGATGTGCTCGCCGGAGAACATGGTGTCGCGGCGCTCCTCGAGCTTCACCTCGCGGGCAAGATCGCACAGCAGCTTGACGGTCTCATCGGTCACCAGGTTCTTCGACAGATCGAAGTGCAGGTCACCGGCGTCAAAGCTCAGCTTGTTCACGCGCTCGGCATCGGCGGCGAACCAGGCCTTGAGGTCGATACCATCGGCCTCGAGCTTCTCCTGATGAGCCTCGAGTGCCTTCCAAGCGGCAGTCGACGTAGCATCGATAGGTGCGGCAACAGTTGCCATAGAGTCCTCCTCAGCATACGGGCGCACGCCTCCATGCACCCGGACATTCAGATGCCACTATTCTAGCGCAGGTCAAGACTACAATCAGCGAGCGTTGCCAATCGGCCCCCAAACGGCAGCCGATCAAAAAGGGACAGGCTTATTTTGGCAGGTCAAACGCTTTACCAACCAAAAATAACCCGTCCTTTTCTGGCAAATATTAGGCCGCGGCGCAGACGCTACCGAGCAACTCACGCAGAGGAGACCCGATGCCCTCCAGCAGTTCGGGCGCGATAATGGCAAAAACGGGAACCTCGCCGGTGCCCACGACAGCAGGCACCTTGCCCTCCGAGACAATGCATCCATAAGGCACAAAGCCGTCTTCGCCGGCATCGAGCGCCGCCATGCGACGCGCGAGTTCGCGCGCAAAGCCAGCAGTATCGGCATCGCCAATCGCCAAGACAAAGTCCACGCCTTCGTCGGTCGCCAGGGCCACGGCTTCGTCGATCAGCTCGTCTTCCCCGTCGCCCTCAACCGAGCCGCAGCGGAAAAGTACACGCTCGAGTAGTGCTCGATCAAGCGAGCCAAGTGCCGCCGAGACAAGCTCATCGCACGTATGCTTGTCACCGCCCAGCACGACCAGTGCCTTGGTACCACCGTAGTGAGCAACCAATCGCCCGCACCAGCGAGCCACGTCTCCATCCGCAACAAGGCGCGTCGGCATACCAAACCCATAATTGACCATCTTTCCCACAACCCTTCCGTGCGTATAGGCGATATCAATCGTTAGGCTCATGCTACGAAGCGAGGTTTTCCGGGCTGTTTCGCACTCTTTAGAGCTGCGTTAAAACCCCGATGCAGCCGCACGACCATACCTACCAAAACAAACCAGTCCCTTTTTGGCAGGTTTTGACGATGTCCGGATGAGCGGGTATTATCGAACATGTATTCGATAAGAACATGTGTTTGATGGGAGGACGCGTGGGGCACGAGCGTCACACCTATATCTGCATCGACCTTAAGACGTTTTACGCCAGCGTCGAGTGCGTCGACCGCGGACTCGACCCACTCACCACCAACCTGGTCGTTGCCGACGAATCACGCGGGCGTACGACCATCTGTCTCGCCATTACCCAAGCCATGAAGGACCTCGGAATCCATAACCGCTGTCGCCTGTTCGAGATTCCCGACGGCATCGACTACATCAAGGCCGCACCGCGCATGCAGCATTACATGGAAGTGTCGGCGCAAATCTACGGCATCTATCTGGAATACGTGAGCCCGCAAGACATTCACGTCTATTCAATCGACGAATGCTTTATCGACGTGACGCCCTATCTAGACCTCTACCACACTAATGCCAAAGGCTTTGCCTGCATGTTGCGCGATGAGGTCCTCGCGCGCACCGGCATCACGGCGACGGTCGGCATCGGCCCCAACCTATTCCAAGCCAAGGTAGCGCTCGACATTACCGCCAAGCACGTACCCAGCCGCATCGGCATACTCGACGACGAGACCTTTCGCAAGGAGATCTGGCCCCATCGTCCCATCACCGACATCTGGGGCATCGGCCCCGGCGTGGCAGCCCGCCTCGAAAAGTACGGGGTATACGATCTGATGGGCGTCGCCGCGCTCGACGAAAACCTGCTTTACGACGAGCTCGGCGTCAATGCCGAGTATCTTATCGACCACGCCTTTGGGCGCGAGCCGACAACTATCGCCGATATTCAGGCCTATCGCCCGCAGGCAACCTCAACAACCACGGGGCAAGTGCTATCGAAAGGCTATGCCTATGAGCAAGCCTACACCGTGTTGCGCGAGATGGTCGACAACGCTGTGCTGGACTTAGTCGATAAGCACGTGGCGTGCGACAGCATCTCGCTCTTTGTAGGCTACGCGAGCGAGCGCGCCGACATACGCCGTCTCGACGCCAGCGGCACAGCGCAATATGTGGACGGATGCGGGCATTTGCGTTCGAGCACGTCGAGCATCGAACCCGCCGCAACCGCCGGCCACGAGCTCGCACCCCGTGCGCCCAAGCCCGTCCAACGCGATGACGAACGGCGCCGCCTGGTGCGCGAAGCACAGGCAATCGACGGCATCTTTGTGGGAGAGCACGGCGGCAAACCGCGTGGTGGCTATGCTGCGCTGTTCGCACATTCCAATGCATCCCGCAAGCTGCCCGAGCGCACCAATTCGTTTAAGAAGATCATGGGCTATTTCGATGAGCTCTGGGCGCAGACCGTCGATCCCAAACGACCGGTCAAACGCATCAACTTGGGATTTGGCAACCTCATGCCCGAAGAATTTGCCACTATCGACCTGTTTAGCGATATCGAGGCCGATGAGCGCGAGCGCGAGCTGGCGCGCGCCGTCCTGGCCGTGAAGGGCAAGTACGGCAAGAACGCGCTCGTCAAGGGATTGAGCTTTACCGCCGGCGCCACCGCACGCGAACGCAACGATCAGGTAGGAGGACATCGTGCCTAAGTCCCAACAACAGCCGATGCGGCCACCGACGCCTTTTGAACGTCTAGCGGACCCCGAGGGAAGACGTCGCTCCACCGACCCCAAGCTCACCGCCAACGGCTCCGTCCGCGCCGGCCGTGCCGCGCAGTTTATGCCCTTTGCCGCCCTCACGGGATACTACGAGCTCGTACGTAAGCAGGAAATCACCGTCGAACCCAAATGCGAGCTCACGGAAGAAAAAGCCCTCGAGCTTTCGAAAAAGCTCGAGGGCCTCAAACGTGGCGACTTGGTGCGCGTCACCTATTACGATACGTACGGCTATCGTAGCCGCACGGGCATTCTCGACGAAGTGTTACCCGCATTCAAGCTGCTCAAACTCAGGGATATCGCCATCAACTTCGACGATATCCAAGGCATCGAGCTGCGTGGTCGAGTCTAGCAACGAGAACGCTTGCGCAAGACGAGAGCAATGCCAAGCACTGCGGCAGCTGCAACCAGCAATCCCAAGACCAGCGTGAGGGTCGAGTCGCCAGCGTGAGGCAGCGAGCCGTCCTTCGGAGTCTTCTTAGTGGTCGTCGAAACGGTCGTCGCGGTGCTGCTCGACTGGTCGTTGCCGCCCGTCTGGCTGCCACCAGGCTGATTGCCGCCACCCGGCTGCGAAGGATCGGTGGGTTCCGTCGGATCCGGAGTACCGGGATCAATCGGATTCTCCGAATTCTCCTTGCGCTGGATCCAAACCTGGCAACCATAGAACGGGTTGGCGGTACCAAGGCACAGACCCTGGTTGGTCACCGCAAAGGTGCGCAGACCATGGTTATACGGATCGTTAAAGCCATTGGTCGTCAGCGTCGTAAAGTTCACGCCGTCCTCGGTCACATACATATCAAAGCCGCGCTCGGCATCGCGCAGGTAACACATGCACGTAAGGACACTCTGCAACTTCTTGAGGTTCTCCTCGCTCAGCAGCTTATCGAGCGCATCCTGAATATCGCTCGGCAGCTCGGTGCCATAGGCATCCTCGTACTGCTGCTTAAGGCTCTCATAGCTATCGAGCATGTCCTGATACTGGTCGGCAAAGGACTTGAAGTACGCGATCTCGCCATCGATCTTCTGGACATAAGCGGCGTCGTCCTCAAAGTCCTGGGACATCGTCGCGGCCTGATCGCAAAGACCGCCCGCGGCATCCTCCAGCGCATCGCTCAGATCGCCAAAGCCCTTAGCAACCTCGGTCTTCTCGTCATCGACATCGACGGCCTTGTTTGAATCATCAACCTCAGCAGCTTCGTTCGAATCATCGACCTCGACGGCCTCGTTTGAATCATCGTCCGCAAGCGTGTTCACGGGAACGATGGGGTCGTCAGGCGATTTCTTGTCGAGCAGGTGATTGAGCAGGTCCCTAAGGCGCTGAACCTGAGAGTCCCACTCCTCGGGCGTCATATCGATAATGTCGCCATTGGAGAACTGGCCGATCGGCTCAAGCAGGCTCGCGGTATCAAAGGTACCGATATACAGCTTGCCGTCGAACTTCTGCATGCGCCAAATGTACTGGTTCTCGTTTCGGCCAAAGCCCGAAGTCAGGCCGGAAATACCGCCCTCGGGGAACATGTCGGTGCGATCGCCAACGACGAGCTCCATGTTCTCGTCCTTGTCCATGCGATAGATGTTAACCGACTGCTCAAGATTGGCATTCACAAACGAGCAGTCAACGCCACCCATGCTGCTCTTGCCGCCCTCTTCGGTGTTGGATTTGTTGAACAGGATGCGCTCGAGGGCAATCTCCTCGTCGTTGTATTCACCGATATAGAGGTAGTCGTTGTAGACGATGAGGTTGGCAGCGCCAGAACGGGTACGGGCAGGATCGATGCCAAAGCAGTACTTTGCACCGTCCGTCTTCTGATCGCCGACAATGGGAGTCCACGAATAGCGGCCGTCGGCATTCTTGTCGCCACGGACCATGGCAAACGACTGCATGGAATTATCATCGGGAGCGTTCTCGGGCGTACCGGTGCAGATGGTCGCATAGAGATGGCCATTGTACGAGACCATATCCCAAATGGCGCCGCCGTAGATGCTGTCCTGATAGCGAATCGCCGGATAGCCAAACAGCGTCTCCGAGTTGGCAATCTCGGTGAAGCTGTCCTGGCCCTTCGAGGGGTCAGACGACGTCAGGATTGTCGACACAAAATTACCGTTCGCGTCTTTACCCACATTACTGATGACGAGCTGGCCATCATGGACGCACATGCCGCGGATACCGGTAGAAATGCCCTGCTTGTAGGCAGCACCGTAATCCTGCATGCTCGAAAGGCCCTTATAGACAACTTTGTACTCATCCGTCTTAGGATCGATCTCGTATACAGCAGGCAGGCCGCCTTTGCCGTCATTGGTCCTGACGCTGCCGCAGAAATAGAGCTTACCCTTATAGCTCACGGCATTGCGGAACAAAGGAGCGACGCCGTTGAGCGATTCAGAGAGTAGCAGCTTGGTCTCACCGGTCTTGGTATTGATCTTGACCAAGATGCCGCCGCTGTCCTTGTCGGCCGTGCCGTCCTCCTTCTGCTGTCCATAGAAGAAGGTACCGTTAAACATGGCCTCCAGCGTCAGGCGCATGGTTTCGACATCAAAGGAATCGCCCAGCGTGCTGTTCATGAGCGTCAGCGTGTTGCCCATCGCCGCATAGCAGGTGCCCACATAAAGCCAGTCACCATAGCTCGCAGCCGCCCAAGTGTAGCTCTGGCCGCGATCGCCTTCGTTGTTGGCCGTATTACCATCGGCGCCCGGAACGGCAACGGCACCGTTACCCTGGTAGTCGACGATGCCATCCGGCTGCGACGTTCCTACCGTAGGATGCGAGAGCTTCTCAAAGGAATACCCATTTCCCGCATTGTAGGTAACGGCACCCGATGCGTCTTCGGCGTGCGCCGGCAGCGGCGATACCAAGATAGCGGCAAGCGCTGCCACCAAGCCAAGTGTTCCCACTCGTCTCATAAGGTTATAGCCTCCCCTGTCCTAAAGCCCAGTTTTAGCATTCTTCATTTCTGTCCACGGTTAATTGCAATCTGAGCACAGCAATAATCAGTGTATAAATATACACCTGTAATTTTTTGGACGGGTTCATAGATGCTCGATTGGTAGCGAATTCCGCGCAAACCGTCACCAAACTCCACTTTTGCCGCATCTAAAGGTTATTTTTGCGCAAATTTTTGGATGCCGATAGTCACAATGGGCAGGAGGCTGGTACCCACCGGAGAGGGCAACGCCTACATTTTCATAACGTAATAGCCCGCACCCCTCACTGCCGTCTCGAGTGTGTCGCGATCAACCGGGCGCTTCGAGCGCACGCGTGCCGTGTGGTCCGCGTACGTTACCGTAGCCCACACGCCATCAAGCGCATTGAGGGCATTCGTCACATTCCGGGCGCAGCCGTCGCAACTCATGCCGCCGATAAGGAGTTCCTCACGATAGGGGTAGTGGGACTCGTCGGTGTCTGCCACCACAACCTTTTTGGCCTTCTTGCCGCTCGCACCATCGCTGCAGCAACTCTTCCCGTGTGTCGAAGCGGCAATGCGACGCAGTCCAAAAAACATGCCGACGGCAATGACGGCCAGCACGATGAGATTCGCAGGGTTGAGCAAGTCACTCATGCGTTCCCCTTTCAAGTAGCCCTATCTAGATACCCCCATGGGGTGTTCCCATCTTAACCCAAAATCATGTCCGTTCGGTCAATTAGTTTCCCTCTTCAAACTTTTTAGTTGACCAAGGCTTACTTTCGTGTATAAGTTTTCCTAGACTAACAGTTTAGATCCGTAAGGAGCGTCGTGACTCGAACCATAGACATCCCAACGTTTCAGGCGGCAGTCGTGCGCAACTGCTCCCCCACGCTCGCGGGCATCAAACCGGCATCGCTCTTTACCTATCCAGGAGTCTATGCCGATCAATACGGCTCAAGCGTAACTGCGGCGATCGAGGATCGCCGAGCACGCCTGCTCAACGTTATCGCCCGGTGCAATCACGAGCTTAATCCGTTCGGTATCCATCTGAGCGTTTTGGTCTGGCGCCCCTGCGGGGCGCTCGTATACGCATATCGGCCCAATAGCCTCGCCACTTACCTTGCTGACCCGCGCGCCAAAACGGCACTCGCCAAGAAGGGCTACGACACCGGCAACCTCTCGGCATGTCTTGTGCACCTGGCATCACGCATCACGCTCGCGAGCAATAACGCCGCGGAATGCGCCTGCGGCCAGACTCGATGCGCACTGGATCAGCAAGTCTGCTGCAACAACGACTGCGCCTGCGAATTTCCACACGAGATTGGCTACTTCCTGGGGTACCCCTGCGACGACGTATACGAGTTCATCGCCCAGCGTGGCGAGAACTACAAGATCTTTGGAGCCTGGAAAGTCTATACGAATGTCGAGCGGGCGCTTGCGACGTTTGATGCGTACCGTGCCTGCACCCAACACCTCACCTTTATCTATCAGCAGGGCTGCAGCTTGGCGCAACTTGCCCAGGCGACCCGATAGAACGTACAAACCGCGGCCGCACGCCGCACAACCGAAAGGACTCAACATGAGCAAGGTCGCCGTCGTCTATTGGAGCGGCACGGGCAACACCGAGGCCATGGCAAACCTCGTTGCCGAGGGCACCACGTCCGCGGGCGCCGAGGCCGAAGTCATCCCCTGCGCCGACTTCTCTGCCGACAGGGCCGCCGACTATGATGCCTTCGCCTTCGGTTGCCCCGCCATGGGCTCCGAGGAGCTTGAATACGATGAGTTCCAACCGATGTGGGACGAAGTCAAGGAGACCCTCGGCGACAAGAAGGTCGTCCTCTTTGGCTCTTATTCGTGGGCCGAAGGCGAATGGATGGACAATTGGAAGGCGGACGCCGATGAGGCAGGCGTCAACGTGGTCGACTCCGTCATCTGTTACGACGCCCCCGACGATGAGGGCGAGGCGGCCTGCCGCGCCCTTGGAGCCGAGCTCGCCTAGCGGCAATGAGCTCCGCCCGTAACGCGCTCTGCGCCAAAACACATTCGCGTCCCAACAAAAACGGGAGCCGGATCACATCCGGCTCCCGTTTTCTGCTATGTCAGTCATATAAAGCGGCTACGAGATATTGCCCAAGAACGCCTTGGTGCGCTCGCTCTTGGGGTGGTCGAAGACCTCGCTCGGCGTACCCTCTTCCACAATGACGCCGCCGTCCATAAAGACGACGCGGTCGGCGACATCGCGGGCAAAGCCCATCTCGTGCGTCACGACGATCATGGTCATACCGTCGTGCGCCAGGTCGCGCATGACGCCCAGAACGTCGCGCACGAGCTCAGGGTCGAGCGCCGACGTGGCCTCGTCAAAGAGCATCACGTGCGGATTCATCGACAGGGCGCGGGCGATAGCCACGCGCTGCTGCTGGCCGCCCGAGAGCTGGCTCGGCATAAAGTCGATACGCTCGGCAAGGCCGACTTTGGTCAGCTCCTCGACGGCAATCCTCTCGGCCTCTTCCTTGCTGCGCTTGAGCACCTTTTGCTGTGCGAGCATGACGTTCTTTTTGACTGACAGGTGCGGGAACAAATTGAACTGCTGGAACACCATACCCAGGTGCGTGCGCACCTTGTTAAGGTCGACGCCCTTGGCGCACACGTCCACGCCCTCGACGACAATCGACCCACTCGTGGGGTGCTCCAGACGATTGATGCAGCGAAGCATCGTCGACTTGCCCGAGCCCGAGGGGCCCAAGACCACGACGACCTCGCCCTTGTGCACATCCAGATCGATGTCGCGCAGGACCACGTTATCGCCAAAGGCCTTCTGGAGGTTCTTGATACTGACGACGACCTCGTTCGAGTTATTGGTTTCGCTCATAATAGAACCTCCTTACAGACCGGCGATATGATCGGCGGGCGTCGCGACAACCTGTCCGGCGCTCTTGGTGGGACGCTTCTTCTTAGTTTCGACCGTCCCCAGAAGCCTCGCCTCAAGACCGCTCACCAAGCGCGCAAGCGGCAGGGTAATGACCAGGTAGAACAGGGCGGCAACCACATACGGCGTGATGGAGCCCGTCGTGGCCACGATGGTGCGGGCGTTCATGACGATCTCGACCACGCCCACGGCCGCGAGCAGCGACGTATCCTTGTAAAGCAGGATGAACTCACTGGTCAGCGTAGGCAAAACATTGCGGAACGTCTGCGGAATCATAACGTAGAGCAGCGTCTGAAAGGCATTCATGCCCAGCGAACGCGCGGCCTCGTTCTGGCCCTTGGGGATTGACTGAATACCGGCGCGGAAAATCTCGCACAGGTAGGCGGACGAGTTCATGGCCATGACGATAACGCCCAGCACATAGTCGTCCACCTTGACGCCAGCCAGCGGCAGGCCAAAGAACGCGATGTAGATCTGGAGGAACGCCGGCGTACCGCGGATGATATTCACATAGATGCCGGCAAGACAACGAAGGATGCGCGACTTGGAAATGCGCATGAGCGACAGCGCAAAGCCAAAGGGAATGGCCAACGGAAATGCCACGAGCACGATCGAGAGCGACATAAGGAAGCCCTTAAAGACGATCGGCAGGCTCTGAACCAAAATGACCGGGTTCAAGAACAGGCGAAGAAACATATTGGAGTTCCATGCCTCGACCCACGGCTGCTCCTTAAGGTCGGCCAGGAAGTTATCGAATGCCGTCACGCCCTTAATCTCGACGGAAGGAATCTTGGAGATCTTCTTGGTCGAACCATCGGCCAAAGTGTAGGTGCCGCTAAAGGCCTCATCGCCGCCCTCGACGGGGAAGGTCACGCCATAGACCTCGACACGGAAAAAGCCGCCGGCAGGCGCCGTCTCGCCAAAGT
The DNA here is from genome assembly GCA_900552685.1 of uncultured Collinsella sp. Classification (GTDB taxonomy): domain Bacteria; phylum Actinomycetota; class Coriobacteriia; order Coriobacteriales; family Coriobacteriaceae; genus Collinsella. The sequence continues at coordinate 70,720 of USAJ01000003.1, read as the reverse complement.
CGATCTTGAGCGTCTGGCCGTCAGCCTTGCACGTGGGCTTCATGGGCGTACGATCCATGAGATCCTCGCCCGAGAGCATCGTCAATCGCGTGTCATCGGTACCAAACGTCGTGCCGTCGACAAACGTCAGCGAAAGACCGCTCAGCTCCTCATCGGCATCGGCTTGGACCTCCCAGGTAATGCGCGTCTCAGTACCGCCGACCACAGCGCTGCCCGAACCGGTGTTGGGTCGGGCGGTAATCTTTGCGGTCTCAAGCGCCTGGGCGGTCGTGGGCGCATATGCCCCCGCGCACACCAGCGCGAGCGCCACGGCCATGACGCAGACTAGCTTTTGGAGCAAGGCGGGCAGTGGAAAATGCTGCTCCGCGGCCCCTTTGTTCAGTCGAGACAAGGTGGCTCCTATCGTAGAAGTTGCCGGCAAAACGAGACGGAAATGCTCTCCGTCAAGAGAAGCGCAAAGGCCCTCTCCGTCAAAACGGAAAGGGCCCGCGCGCAATCAAGTAGTTATTTTACTTGATGTTGTACTTAGCCATGAGGGCGTCAACGGTACCGTCGTCGGTCAGGTCCTTGATGGCCTGGTTGATGTCGTCCTTGAGCTTGGTGTTGCCCTGGTTGATGGCGATGGCGTACTCCTCGCCGGTGCTGATCTGCTTAATGGTCTGACAGGTGTTGAACTGCTCGGCGGTCAGCTGGCTAGCAACGGAGCGGTTGGTGACTACGGCGTCGCCCTTATCGGACTGCAGGGCGCTGAAGCACTCGGTGGCGTCCTTGTAGGGGACAATCTTGGCCTTGGGGAAGTTCTCCTGGGCAAAGGACTCGGCGGTCGAGCCAGACTGGACGATGATGGTGGCGTCGGCGTTGTTGAGCTTCTCGCTGTAGTTGTCGGCCGTGATGTCGGTGTTATCGACCTTGGTCACGATAGCCTGATCGTCCATGTAGTAGGAGTCGGAGAAAGTGACTTCCTTCTCACGCTCGGGCGTGTCGGTGATAGCCGCGATGGAAACGTCATACTTGGCACCCGAAGCGACACCCGGAACCAGCGTGTCAAAGTCATTGTTGACATACTCGACATCCAGGCCCAGCTTGTCGCCGATAGCCTTGATGAGCTCAAGGTCAAAGCCCTGATAATCGCCGTTGTCATCCTTGTACTCAAACGGAGCGTACTCGGCAGAGGTGCCGACGGTCAGCGTACCGTCCTTGACGAGCGCGTACTCCTTGGAGCCGTCGACCTTCTCGACCTTAGCGTCGTCAGAGTTGCTGGAACCGGCATCAGAACCAGAGGTGGCGTTGGACGAGCCGCAACCCGTCAGTGCGAGGGCGAGCGCCATGGCGCCCGTGGCGGCAAATGCGCCAAGCTTCTTGAGCTTCATAATCAGTCTCCTTCCGGTGACCTCGTTTGATTCAGAGGTCTGCAAAAACTGTTGGCTATTATGCACCCGGAATTACGAATCTGCAACGAGAAAACTGATTGAAACAAACCCATAACGTGAATGGAATACTCTACTTTATGACAGTCATTACTGCTGCAATGACCTTAATAGTCTAATTTCAGCTGCATAACCTGCAAGTTCGTTCGGAGTCTCCAAAATAAACGGCAGCGAACGCAAACGGCCATTCGATACAATATTCTGCATAACCTGCATACCGCCACCGAATTCCTCGCTGCCAAGGTATCCCTTGCCGATGCACTCGTGACGATCTTTATGGGCGCCACAAGGGTTCTTCGAATCGTTGATGTGTACGGCATGCAAGCGATCGATACCCACCACGCGGTCGAACTCGTCGAGTACGCCGTCCAGATCATGGATGATGTCGTAGCCGGCATCGCTCACATGGCAGGTATCCAAACAAACGCCCAGCTTATCGGACAGCTCTGGGCGCTTGGCGGCAACGCCCTCGATAATGCACGCCAGTTCTTCAAAGCTACGGCCCACCTCGGTGCCCTTGCCTGCCATGGTCTCGAGTAATACTGTCGCCTGCTGCCCCTCAAACATCACCTGGCACAGCGTGTCGACAATCATCTGAATGCCGACGTCGGAGCCCTGTCCCACATGCGCACCGGGATGGAAGTTGTAGTAGTTGCCGGGCAGTGCTTCCAGACGCTGCAAGTCCTCGGCCATTGCCTCCAAGGCAAACTCGCGCGCCCGCTCTTTGGCAGAACAGGGGTTGTAGGTATACGGGGCATGCGCCACCAGCGGTCCAAAGTCGTTTTGTGCCATAAGCTCGCGCAGGGCCGCCACGTCATCCATGTCAAGTTCTTTTGCCTTGCCACCGCGCGGGTTGCGCGTAAAGAATGCAAAGGTATTGGCGCCAATGGACAACGCCGTCTCCCCCATTGCCCGATAGCCCTTCGTCGTCGAAAGATGACACCCGATCGTCAGCATCTCCAGCTCTCCCTCATCAGTTGCGGTGAAATACGGTCTATTGGTGCCTTATTTTGGCGCAAACAGACCGTATTCCACCGCAAGTTATAAAAGGGGCATCAGGGGCACGGTCCGCCGAGCCCCTGATGCCCTAAAGTTTCAAGCGAATCGCATCGATGATGTGCGCACAGCGCTGTGTAGCGGCTAGGGACATGATGGGGCTTTCGAGTTTCCCCGCCTGAATGAGCTGTGTCGCATGCGATGCCTCACCGTAAAAATCATCGACCTCAAATGGTGCATCGATTTCGAGTACTCGACCGTCGGAGTACTTCACATGGGCGAGCTCGGGGCGATGAAGACGCTCGATTTCCAACGAGCCCCGCTCACAGGCAATCGTTAAGCGGCTTTCATATGCTGCTTTGCCGTCGCACACCATATGAATGGGTATACCGCCGACGCTCATATGGATCTCGTCGGCCCAATCGACACGGCTGCCTGATACGTCACGCCAGCGAACTTCACGGGACGAAACCTCGCACGTGCCCGCGAGCAAATCCTCAAACCAACCGACCGCATAACAGCCCATGTCATATAGACAGCCGCCCTGCAGCGGATCAAGCAGATAGCCCGAAGGAGACTCGCCGTAATCGAGCTTTTGCACGCTTTCAATCGAGACGATACGGCCAAGCTCACCCGACGCAAGCAAGTCTTTCACGCGAGTGCGCATCGGGCAAAACCGATTCTTCATCGCCTCCATAAACAGCACGCCGCGCTCGCGAGAGGTGGAGGCGATCGAGAGAGCCTCTTCCTCACTCAAAACGGCCGGCTTTTCGCACAGCACGGCCTTTCCGGCGCACAGCGCGCGACAGGCCCAACGCGTATGCATGCCATGCGGAAGAGCCAAGTAGATTGCGTCGACATCGGGGTCGGCAATCAGCGCGTCATAAGCCGCATCGCCGCTATCGTCGGCCGAGGCATGGCCATGCGCAGCATCGATCGAAAACACTCGGCAAAATTCCTCGACATGTGCAGGAGTGCGACCGGCCGCAGCCACCAGCCGTGCCCCGTCGACCTTCTTGAGCGACGATGCAAATCGATGAGAAATGCGTCCAGCGCCCAAAATGCCCCAACGAACCCCACGCGAATCATTACATGAATCCCGATGGCCCACGACAGCCCCCTTCAGTTGCGGTGGAATAGTCCCTGTTTAAGCCCTATTCTGCCGCAAACAGGAACTATTCCACCGCAAGTTATAAAAGGGTCACGAGGAGCGCGTTTTGCCGAAGGCCTTAAGCACTGCCGTCACGGGTCCAGGCTGGAAGCGTCGGCGCACGTCATCGAGACGCTCGGGGATATCGATATGCTGTGGGCAGTGGCGCGCGCATTTGCCGCACTTGACGCAATTGCTCACCAGCTTGGCCTCGCTTGTACGCACCGCGCTCGCCGTAAAGTACTGCGATAGACCCGTAAACCAGCTGTGCGCATAACTCGCGTTGTAGGCGGCAAAACATCCAGGGATATTGATGCCTTTAGGGCACGGCATGCAATAGCCGCATCCCGTGCAGGGCACGCGATTCGATTTTTCAAACTCATCCAGCACGTGCGCGATCGTGTCGAGCTGAGTAGCTGTCATCGAATCCGGCAGGGCCCGATCGGCCAACACCACGTTCTCATCCACCTGCGCGGTATCGGTCATACCCGAAAGCAGCATCGTCACCTGAGGATGATTCCACACCCACGAAAGACCCCAGGCGGCAGGAGTGCGCAAATGCGGGTCACGGGCGCTATCGAGCACAGCGCGGGCCCGTGGCGGCAGCTTGCCCGCTAAACGCCCGCCCAGCAGTGGCTCCATCACAAACACCGCGAGGCCTCGCTCGGCGGCGGCCATGAGCCCCGCTGTTCCCGCCTGATATCGCTCTCCAGCGTAATTGTACTGGATCTGGCAAAAGTCCCACTCATATGCATCGAGCATCGTCAGGAAATCCGCCGCGCTGCCGTGGTACGAAAAACCAATCTGGCGAATGCGCCCCGCCGCCTTTTGACGCGCGATCCAGTCCTCGATGCCCAACGCCACCACACGTTCCCACTGGGCGGGCGAGGTAATGTTGTGCATGAGGTAATAGTCGATATGGTCGGTCCGCAGGCGGCGCAGTTGCTCGTCGAAGAACCGGTCGAAATCCTCCGCGCATTTGCACGAAGCATGCGGCAACTTGGTTGCGAGCAAAACCTGGTCGCGCAAGCCCAGGCGCTCAAGCGACGCACCCACACAAGCCTCGTTGCCGGGATAGAGATAGGCCGTGTCCAGGTAGTTAATCCCCTGCTCCACCGCACGGGAGATGATGGCGTCGGCTGTCTTCGCATCCGGGCGTCCCGGCGCACCGGGAAACCTCATGCAGCCCAGCCCCAACGCCGAGATACGGTTGCCGCTTTTGGGGTCAACGCGATATTGCACGGCCCCTCCCCTCCCATCGAAGCCCTGACAAGGCGAAACAAACCCGTCACGTCATCGAAACACATCGGAATCGCAATTGAGAACGTATCGTAACGCAGCAGAAATCGAGCTGTCACGGCACCGCTTTAACATCAGCAAAAAGCCCGATGAAAGGAGCCGGGCATGACCACGCGCGAGGACGCCTACCCCTACCCCGGCGAACAATACATCCTCTCGGTCGACCGCTATCAGATCGAGGTCATGGACCATCTAGACGAGCTTCCCGCCACGGGCGCCGTCATCTTCTGCACCTTCCCTAAGGTCCATGATGGTGTCGGATACCCCGCGCGCGTTTTTGCGGTCTGCCCCGCGGCATAAGCGCACTGCGCAATAGTGTCTTTTTCACAACAGCAGCCCCGCGCGCCCACCAAACGCCCCGACGACATACAATCCATCAGGCGCCCCATATGCGGGCGCCTTTTATATGGGGAGATGATTCACATGCAGATCAACAAGGTCGCCTTTATCGGCAAGGGCGGCGTCGGCCTGCTCTACGGCAGCATGATTGCCAAGGCCCTCGGCAATGACGCCGTCGAATACGTTATGGATGACGCCCGTTTTGAGCGTCACGCGGGCGATGCGCTCACCGTCAACGGAAAGCCTTGCGATCTCACATCCGTCCGCGCCAGCGAGGCAGCGCCCGCCGATCTGGTCATCCTGACGGTCAAGACCACCGGTCTCGACCAAGCACTCAAGACTATGGAGCGTGTCGTGGGACCCAACACGCTCATCGCCTCGCTGTGCAACGGCATTACGAGCGAGCAAAAGATTGCCGAACGCTTTGGCTGGGAGCATACCGTCCTGGGTATCTGCCAGGGCATGGACGCCGTATTCCTCGACGGCGCGCTCACCTTTACCAATGCGGGCGAAATCCGCTTTGGCGCAGCCGCCGGCACCGAGCTCGCAACCGTCACCGCCATCGACGAGCTCTACACGCGCTGCGGCATCGCCCATACCGTCGAGAGCGACGTTGCGCACCGCATGTGGGCCAAACTCATGCTCAACGACGGCATCAACCAGACGTGCATGGCCTACGGCGGGACCTACGGAAGCGCCACGGAGCCGGGCTCCGAGCAGCGTCGCTGCTTTGTTTCTGCCATGCGCGAAACGCTTGCGGTCGCCAACGCCGAGGGCATTGAGCTGACCGAGGCAGATCTGACGCAGATGGTGCACCTCATTGAGGGAATCGACCCCACCGGTATGCCCTCGATGGCGCAGGACCGCATCGCGCAACGAAAAACCGAAGTCGAGGAGTTCGCGGGCACCATTTGCCGCCTGGCCGTCAAACACGATATCCAAGTGCCGCAAAACGATTGGCTCTATCAGCGCATCCGCGATATCGAGAAAAGCTGGTAGCGCCCGGCTCACCACGTCAACAGGCTCAACAGCAAAGCCGCCACAAGGAGCACTCCCCTTACGGCGGCTTTCATCTTCATCTATAACCAGTAGTCGATGTCCCGACGGTTAGAGCTGCGACTCCGACGCCTGGTCCTCATCGTCGCGACAAAGGACTGCACCCGCACTTCCCAGCAGTGCGGCCGCGACCAACGCACTGACCACGATAGAGGCAGCCCCACAAGACCCCTGCATGCCCGCAACGAGCGCGGCCGTAGGACCAAGGCAGCCAAGCACCAATGCGACGGCGGCAATGGCAATATCTCGAGCGTTCACAAGACCACTTCCTCCACGAGAAAGACCTTATTTCTCATGAACTAGTGTGCCCCGCGCCCATATGCGCGACGTACCGTCACGGTAAGGGCTCTGTTAGCTCAAGCGCACACATAGAACGGGCGTCCTTACGTTGCCCTAAAGCTCGGTAAAGACGCCCGTCCGCCAAATATCCGTGATGCAGAACAATTACCAGCCAGTGTAGTAGTCGGTGGTTCCGGCTGCGCAGCCGGAGTCATAGACCTTGCACTCGCCCTTGGATCCGGTAAACGTGGAGCCCTGAGCCTTATCGCCCGCGGCCACGACGTAGTAGCCATCGGAATCGCGCCAAAAGCCCTCGGAATCCTGCGTCCATTCGCCCGTGCGGTGGTGATACAACACGTTGCTGCTGTAATAAGTCTCGCGGCGGCCGTTATAGTTATTGACGCCGCTCGAGCGCGTCAGGCCCGAGCCGTTCGCGTAATACGCAGCAGACGCGTAAGACAAGCCGGAGCCGGCGTTGTAATACGAAGCCTGAACGGCCTCAGCGGCCTCGGCTTCGGCTGCGGCAGCCTCGAGCGCCTCGCGCTTGGCATCCTCGAGCATGGAGCGAAGCTCGTCGAGCTCGGTCGACTTGGCGTCGACCTCCCCCATCGTCAACAGGCTACCCGCGCCGTCGATGCAACCCTGCAGCACAGCGCGCTCGTCATCGGTAGCATAGTCGCCATACATATTCATAATGATCTGAGCGCGCATCTCCAGGGAATCGCGCTTTGCCCCCATCGAGGCGTTCCACTCCTGCATGGAGCCATAACCGTCACCGCGGTAGTCGACGGGCTGCACCAGCGTCGCCTCGGACGGCGTAGATCCGACCGTATCAGACAGTGTTGCCGCGTGGGCATCAGTTGCGCCGGCGCCCGCCAAAAGTGCCACAGTCAGAGCGGCGGAAAGGGCGGCGGCTTTCGGTTTTCGTGAATCGATCCTCATGTAGCTGGAAACCTCCGTAGTGTGTTTTTGCTGCGTTTGAGCTGCGTGTGATTCGATCGCGCTGCATAGTACCCCGAGCAAATCGCGACCTGCGGTTTTACTCAAAAGGCGCACGTCAATTGCGTAAAACTCACATCCTCTTAACAGGAGTTTTCCACAACTCGAATGCATAAAGCGTGCCAAAAACCCTGTTTTTACACCCTCTCTATGCAAAAAAGCGCCTGTGCAACCATAGTTCACACAGGCGCCTTGAGCAGGCATTTTATGCAGTTATACCTATCGAGTCGCAAGGGGTCCTTGCACAAGTCGCCTTACTCGTCCAGCGCGGCGAAGGCCTGCTTCAGATCCCAAATGATATCCTCGGCGTTCTCGGTACCGATGGAAAGACGGATCGTGGAGGGCGTGATGTTCTGCTCGGCGAGCTCCTCGGCAGAGAGCTGGGAGTGCGTGGTGGTAGCCGGGTGCACGACGAGCGACTTGACGTCGGCCACGTTGGCGAGCAGCGAAAACACCTGCAGATGGTCGATGAACTTCCAAGCTGCCTCCTGGCCACCCTTAATCTCGAAGGTAAAAATCGAGGCACCGCCACGGGGGAAGTACTTCTGATAGAGCTCGTGATCGGGGTGCTCAGGCAGGCTCGGGTGGTTCACCTTGGCGACGTGGCTGTCACCAGCCAGGAACTCAACGACCTTCTTGGTGTTCTCGACATGACGGTCAACGCGCAGCGACAGAGTCTCGGTGCCCTGGAGCAGGACCCAGGCGTTGAACGGGCTGATGCAAGCGCCCTCGTCACGCAGCAGGATAGCGCGGACATAGGTCGCGAAGGCGGCGGGACCGGCAGCCTCGGCAAACGAAACACCGTGGTAGGAGGGGTTGGGCTCAGCGATCTGGGCGTACTTTCCGCTCGCCTTCCAATCGAAGTTACCGCCGTCGACGATCACACCGCCCAGCGAGGTGCCGTGGCCACCGATGAACTTGGTTGCGGAGTGGACGACGATGTTGGCACCATGCTCCAGCGGACGGAACAGATACGGGGTGCCGAAGGTGTTATCGACGACAACCGGCAGACCGCGCTTCTTGGCGATCTCGGAGATGGCGTCGATGTTGGGGATGTCGGAGTTGGGGTTGCCGAGCGTCTCGAGATAGATGACCGTAGTGTTGTCCTTGATGGCCCCCTCGACCTCTTCCAGATTATGAGCGTCGACAAACGTGGTCTCGACGCCAAACTGGGAGAGCGTATGCTCCAGCAGGTTGTAGGAGCCACCGTAGATGGTCTTCTGGGCAACCACATGGTCACCGGCCTGGGCAAGTGCCTGCAGGGTATAGGTGATGGCAGCGGCGCCAGAGGCGACGGCGAGGCCAGCAACGCCACCCTCGAGCGCGGCGATACGGTCCTCGAAGACGCCCTGGGTGGAGTTGGTCAGACGGCCGTAGATGTTACCGGCGTCGGCAAGACCAAAGCGGTCAGCGGCGTGCTGGGAGTTGCGGAACACATAGCTCGTGGTCTGGTAGATAGGCACGGCACGGGAGTCGGATGCAGGATCGGCGCTCTCCTGGCCAACGTGCAGCTGCAGGGTATCGAAACCAAAGGTGTGCTCGGGGTTGTTGATGAACTGGCTCATGATGATCTCCTTGATCGAACAAAAGTAATAAGCGTAAGAGAAGTAAGTCGCTATCTCCTGATTACGCCAACGGGCGCAAACAGGAGCCCGGCATTCGTCTTGGTAAGCAATTCATATGCGGGCCTCCTTTCGCATCCCGGTTCCGTGGTTGGCTTAATTACCTACCGCCTTTGTGTGTTTTGAATAGTACGAGCATTGTTTCTCTCGGTCAATCACTTAAAAGCGCTAACCTGTTATCGGTTTTGTAGATAACACACGAAAGGACGGGCGCCGATGACCCTCCAGCAGCTTCGCTTTTTGATCGCCGTGGCAGAGTCCGGCTCAATCAACGCCGCGGCCCAGCGCCTCTATACCGCTCAGTCCAACATCTCAAACGCCGTCAAAAGCCTGGAACAGGAGCTCCATCTGGAAATCTTTACGCGCTCCAGCCGCGGCGTCACGCTCACCAACGATGGCACCGAGCTTTTGGGCTATGCGCGCCAGGTCGTTGAGCAGGCCGACATGCTCGAGGCCCGCTACGAAGACGGCGGCATCCCGCAAGCCCGCCTTGCCATCTCGGCCCAACACTACGCGTTTTCGGTCGAGGCCTTTGTCAACGTCGTCGAGCGCTGCCGCGACAGCAAGTTCGAGTTCATCATGCGCGAGACCACCACAGCGCAGATCATCGACGACGTGCGCGCGTTTCGCAGTGACATCGGCATCCTCTATCTGGATGACTTTAATACCCGTGTCTTGCAGAAGGCCTTTACCGATGCCCGGGCGAGCTTTCATCCCCTCTTTGATGCAAAAGTCCACGTCTTCGTTAGCGAGCGCCACCCGCTTGCCCGCCGCCCGCAGCTGTCCCTTGCCGACCTCACACCCTATACGCGCTACAGCTTTGAGCAGGGAACCTCAAACTCCTTCTATTACGCCGAGGAACCTTTTAGCTATATCCCTTGCGACCGCAACATACGAATCTCGGACCGCGGAACACTTACTAACTTACTTATCACGTCGAACGGTTACACCCTGTCGACCGGTGTCCTCTCCAATGAAATGCAATGGGGTATGGCATCGATCCCGTTAGCAGACGCCCCGACGATGCATGTGGGCTACATCATGCACGACGATCGCAAGCCCTCTCCCCTCTTGCAGCAATACCTCGACGAACTCAACCGCATCATCCATGCCAACCAACTGTCGGAAGACGGGGTAGAAATCGTAGATTGCTAGCCCCCGGCGGGCATGGCGCTACAATGGTCACTCACACGAAACGTACCCAACGAAAGGAACCATGTGAAGGTCATCATCTATACCGACGGCTCGGCCCGATCAAATCCGGGACGCGGCGGCTACGGCGCCGTGCTCAAATACACCAACCCCGCCGGCAAGACCTTCACCTCTGAGCTTTCGCGCGGCTACGCCAAGACCACCAACAACCGCATGGAGCTCATGGCCGTTATCGTGGCACTCGAGGCGCTCAACCGCCCCTGCGACGTCGAAGTCCATTCCGATTCGCAGTACGTCGTTAACGCCTTCAACAAGCACTGGATCGACGGCTGGAAAAAACGCGGCTGGAAGACCGCCAACAAGCAGCCTGTCAAGAACCGCGATCTGTGGGAGCGCCTGCTCACCGCAAAGAGCAAGCACAAGGTTGAGTTCATCTGGGTTAAGGGTCACGCCGGCCATGAGCTCAACGAGCGCTGCGACGAGCTTGCCACCAGGGCGGCCGACGGCAGCAACCTCGATATCGACACTGGCTTTAACGAGAGCGACCTGTAACGGCGTTTTCGCACGCTATTTCCTGCCCCTTCGCGCTACACTCATCCTGTAAACCGAACGGCACGAGGGGGATACATGCTGCGTATAGCGACCATCGGCACATCCATGATTACCGACGACTTTATCCAGGTCGTCAACGCCAACGACCAAGCTGCGTTTGTGGGCACGCTCTCGCGCGATGCTGATCGCGGCGCCGCCTTCACCGCTAAGCACGGCGGCGAGCGTAACTTCACCGCACTCGACGGGCTCGCTTCCGCCAACGACGTCGACGCCGTCTACATCGGCAGCCCCAATGCACTCCATCACGAACAGGCGCTCGCCTGCATCGCCGGCGGTAAGCACGTTATCGTCGAAAAGCCCTTCTGCGCCACCGAGGCGCAAGCGCTTGAGGTCTTCCGCGCTGCCGAGGCAGCAGGTGTCGTGGCCCTCGAGGCCATGCGTCCCCTCCACGATCCCGCCTTCCACGCCATCGAGGACGCCTTGGGTGAAATCGCCCCCATCCGCCGCGCCTCATTGCGCTTTGGCAAGTATTCCTCGCGCTACAACGAGATTCTCGCGGGACGCGCCACCAATATCTTCGACTGCAATATGGCATCGGGTTCCCTCATGGATATTGGCGTCTACACCGTCGAGCCCATGGTCGAGATTTTCGGCATGCCCTCCGGCCTTACGAGCATGGCTACTCTGCTCGACCCCACCACGCGACAGCTCACGCACGGCCCCATCGACGGCTGCGGTTCCATCCTCGCCAGCTACGGCGGAGGCCGCATCTCCGTCGAGCTCGCGCACTCCAAAATTACGAATGACCTACTGCCCTCGCAGATCGAAGGCGAGCGTGGCACTATCCAGATCGACCATCTGTCCACGCCCCGCAACGTCCGCATCGACTATCGCGGCGACGTCGTACGCGGCTCGGCGACCGAGGCGCCGCGCGAACAGGGCGATAACGGCCGCGTGCTCGACCTGCCCAAATCGAGCAACACTATGGAATACGAGCTCACGGACTTCATCACCGCCATCGGCGGCATCGATAACGTCAAGGAAGAGATTTGGGAGACCCCGGCGGGACGCCACGAGCTTGGCCACTACCGCGATGTCACGCTCGTCTCACTACGCATCATGGATGCCGTGCGTCAGCAGGCCGGCATAACCTTCCCGGCCGACGCAGGCAAGCAGGCATAGCGATGGGCCTCTTCGATACGTTCTTCTCCAGCGTCACCGGCGGCAGTCGAGAGCCTCAAAAACCATCAAACGTCGAGCTCGAGCTGCGCCGCAGGCTTACCGTGCTCGCAAGCGACGAGGCCACTCAAGACACTCCCCTGCGCTATTTCCTGCACTGGACGGGGCAAGTCCAAGGCGTTGGTTTTCGCTTTACCAACACCAACCTCGCGCAGGCACGCTCCCTCACCGGCTGGGTGCGTAACATGGAAGACGGCTCAGTCGAGATGGAGATACAGGGAGCTCCGGCAAACATCCTATCTCATCTCGAGGCGCTTCATGCCTCCTACGAGCGCATGGGAACGCGTTTTCGCCTCGTAGACGCCCAGGCCCGAGCCCCACTTGCCAATGAAGACGGTTTCAGTCCTCATTATTAGTATTGTGTGCTAAATACGGTATCATTTACCTACGACCGTTAATAGAAAAGAGGCGAGGTGCATGGCGGTGCAAAGAAGGAATACCAGGCAGCGAAAGCTGGTTCTTGACGCCGTGCGCCAAAGCTATAACCATCCCACCGCCGACGAAATCTACAACGTCGTGCGCGCGCAGGATGACAAAATCAGCCGCGGTACGGTCTACCGCAATCTCAATCTCTTGGCCGACGCAGGCGAAATCCTCTCCATCAAGACGCCGGGCGGTAGCCGCTTCGATCGCACGATCGAGCCGCATGCGCATATCATCTGCACCTCGTGCAGCCGCGTCATCGACGTACCGCTCCCCTTCGATGCCCAGCTCGACGCCAAGGCGTCCGAGCAAATCGGCTGGCACGTCACGTCGCACTACACCATCTTCGAGGGTCTCTGCCCCGACTGCCGGTAGATGTTCGGGACATGCCTTAAAATCCACCTTTCCGCGCTTTGCAGCAAACAGTACATTTCTAGGCATGTCCCGAAAACCTACTCGGCGAGCAGGCGGCGCAGTTCTTCTTCGACCGTGTGCACGTAACGGACGCGATCGTTGATACCGCGCATGGTGGGGTTGCAGCTCTCCATCAGATAGGGATGGCCCACCACGTTGAGCATGTCGCGATCGTTTTCGTTATCGCCAAACGCCATCATTTCGTTAGGTGAGATCCCCAGTGCGCGACCATAATCGGCAAGCGCGGACCCCTTGCCTGAATCAAAGCCGATAAAGTCGGTCCATTCGGTTCCCGACGTCATCACATCGACCCGGTCGCTAAAGCGACGCGCAAAATACTCCAACGCCGCCGGCTGCTCTGTCTCGGGCGTTTGAAACGCAATCTTAATGACATCCTCGTCAATGTCCTCGGGACGGTCGACCACCGTCACATCGCAGTGGACCTCGTAACGCAAATGGTCGATGAATGCATCGTTACCGCTTATGGTGTAGAGGTGCCCCTCGCAGGAAAGGGTTACGTCGGCATGGGGGTAGGCGACCACGGCATTCGCGATATCCATAGCAAGGCTACGTTCCATGGAACGTTTGACAACGGCGCGCCCCTCGCTCATCACCAGGGCTCCGTTTTCGCATACATAGGCGAGCTCATCGGCCACCGGGGCAAACAGATAGCGCAAGCTCGCATATTGACGGCCGCTCGCCGGCATAAACACAATACCGCGACGATGCAGCTCATTAATGAGCTCAAAGGCCTCGGGACGCGGCTCGCGCTCCCCCGGATGCAGCAACGTGCCATCCAAATCGCAGGCGATCAGCTTGATTCCCTCAAGACCCATATGCTTCCCCCAAAGCCTCTCATCAACAGCAAGACGGACTTTGAATGGCAATCCCTCAAAGCCCGTCTTGCGCATACGCGCGCTTAGCCGCGCGTCTTTTTTACGATCGTAAAGTCTGAAGCCATGCTCACAACAACATCCGCCGCGCTCGATGCAAAGCGTCGACTGGCATCGAGCTCGCGTGCGACCACCGAGAGCCGAACGCCCCCAATGCCCCGGAGCATACGACCCAAAACCGGTTGCACCGGCGTATACATGCGCACGGTATGCTCGTCCGAGTCACCCCGGAAGAGCGGCGCATGCATGTTGCCGATCTCCCAGCACGCATGTGCGAGCACAATCGGATCCATGCGGTCGACTTCGACCAAATAGACCTCGGCGCTGCGCAGGCGTACGACAACCGCTACGGGCACCGTGCCCGTGCGGTCGACAGCGAGCACGTCACCGTCGGCAAGACGCTCGCCATCAGTGGCATCCAGCCGGGCATTCACCGTGCGCCCCAGCTCCGTCACGCCCACAAACAGGCGCGCATCAGCCTGGTCCCAATCGAGTAGCAGCTCGTCAACCTCAAAGACGCCACCCAGCTCCCGACGAAGCAGGAGTTCATAGGACGGGTCGTTGAGATTTCCCAAGCGCTCCGTAGCTACCAGGTCCACGGACATCAACTAGTCCTCGACCTCAACGAGCTCGATATCAAAGTTGAGATCCTTGCCGGCAAGCTCGTGGTTGGCATCGAGCGTCACGGCCTCGGACGTCACATCGATGACGACAGCGGGGACAGGCATGCCGCTCGGCGTGGACAGGAAGAGCTTCATGCCCTTCTCGATCTGCTCGATGTTGGGAACCTGTTCGGCCGGGAAGGTAATAACCATCTCGGGATTGTGCTCGCCGTAGGCATCGGCAGCAGGAATGTGCACGGTCTTCTTCTCGCCCACCTGCATGTCGACAACAGCGGCGTCGAAGCCCTTGATCATCTGACCGGCACCGCAGGTGAACTCCAGCGGCTCGCCGCGATCGTAGGAGCTATCGAACTGCGTGCCGTCATCGAGCGTGCCGCGATAATGGGTCTTGACCTTCTTGCCCTGGTTGGACATGGTAACCTCCGTAATAAGGGCGGCGCACAACGCGGGCCGCCATGAACATATGGCGCTAACTATACCCTAGTCATACAATTCAATGACAGTTTGCAAAGAAACGCTGCAACCGGAGGAACCATGGCATATCCCGTATTTGACCTTCACTGCGACACCGCTGACCGCATCGGCTGGGCCACACTCGATCTCGACCTGCGCTTTACCGCCGGCACCGACGGTTATTTCCCCGGCGACGAAACACATCCGCAAGATTTCGACCTTATCGAGGGCAACGCCTGCGCCATCTCGCTCGCAAAGATTGGCAACACGCCGTGGGCACAGTGCTTCGCCACGTTTGTCCCCGACGAGATTCCCACCGCCCACGCCGCGCGCTTCCAGGCGCAGATCATGGCGCATATGAGCGGCCAGGCAATGCTCAACCACGACCGCATGGTCAACGTACGCAGCGCCGCAGACATTCGCCCCGCGCTCAAGGACGGCAAGGCCGCTTGCATCCACACCATCGAAAACGCCACGTTCTTTGCCGAGGACCCCGCGCTGATCGAGGTGCTCAAGAGCTTGGGCGTGCTTATGTCGTCACTCAGCTGGAACGCGCAGGGACCGCTCGCGAGCGGACACGATACCCACGCCGGCCTCACCGCTGCCGGCATCGAGGCACTTACGCAGATGGAGCACGCCGGCATGGTACTCGACGTCTCCCACCTCAACGATGAGTGCTTTGACGAGGTTGTCGCCCACGCCACGCGCCCCTTCGTCGCCAGCCACTCCAACTCCCGCACCGTCTGCGGCGTCAAGCGCAACCTCACCGACGACCAGTTCCGCACCATTCGCGACACGGGTGGCATCGTCGGCCTCAACTACTGCAGCGAGTTCCTTTCCAACGACGCAACCGACAAGACCGCCGCAGACGTCACCTTCGACCAGCTGGCGGCACATATCGAGCACTGGCTCGACCTGGGCGGCGAGGACGTCATCGCACTCGGCGGCGACTGGGACGGAGCCACGGTGCCCGCTTTCCTCTCCGATGCCAGCAAGATGCCCGAGTTCCAGAACATGCTCTCCAAGCACTTTGGCAAGACCGTGATGCAGAAGCTCTGCAGCGATAATGCGCTTGCCTTCTTTGAGCGTTATTAATATCACGTCCCTTGAGCGGGCCGGCATGCCGAACGGTCGACATGCCGGCCCGTCCCCAACCTGAAGGACCGCTTTTGACGCAGCAATTTACGATTACCGTATCCCGACCGGATGGCACATCCATCCCCGTCGTCGTTACCAAAAAGCGCGTCAAGAACTTCAACCTACGCGTCACATCGAGCGGTGAGGTCCACGCCAGTGCACCGCTCGGCGCCAGCCGCGAGCGTATCGAAGCGTTTGTGAAGCGCAACAGCGCCTGGATTATCAGCCGACTTGCCCAGCGCGAGCAACGTCAGGCGACGGCGCGAGAGCCGCTCAGTCCCTCGTCCATCATTGCGCTTTGGGGCAAACCCATCACGGTACAGGATGCACTCGATCATAACTTTGCATCACCCGCACCGCGGCCCAAGCAGGCTACCTTCGCAAGTTTTATGGGTACCGACGAGCCAGACGAACGTCCGCAGGCCAAGTGGAACGCGACCCTCGACAGCTTAACGCCCAGTGAGATCCAAGCCCATATTGACCAGCTCTATACGTCCGAAGTCACATCGGCGCTGCGGGATATGGTGCACGCATACGAAATCGCAATGGGTGTCGCCGTTTCCCGCGTTTCCGTGCGCAGCATGAAAACGCGTTGGGGATCATGCACGCCCAAAACCGGCGCCATTCGCATCGCACGAGAACTTGCCGCCTACCCCGTCGAGTGCCTTGACTTGGTTGTCGCCCACGAGCTCGTCCACCTGCTCGAGCCGAGCCACAATCATCGGTTTCACGCGCTGCTCGACACGTACTGCCCCAACAACAGGGCTCTGTCGCAGCGGCTCAAAAAACCGCCCGCCAACGAGCTCTAGAGTCGGTTAGCGCACACGCTCGATCTCGACGCCACAGCTTGCCAAGGGCAGGCCAACAGGCGCCCACGGCTTATCGAGCTTGATGCGCACACCAAGCAGCGAGGGATAACGACGCAGCAGCATCTGGGCCGTACCTTCAGCTGCCGCCTCGATGAGCTTAAACGTATGCTCGCGCAGATAGCCATCGACATCGTGGCACACCGAGCCGTAGTCAATCGACGCGTCCAGGTTGTCGTGCTCCCCCGCTGCACGCAGGTCGGCATAGAGTACCAAGGACACGATGAACTTCTGGCCCAGCGCGTTCTCTTCGGGATACACGCCATGGTTAGCAAAAACCTCAAGACCTTCAACGGTGATGCGGTCGGCATGGCGCAGATCGTCATAGTTCACGTGGGGCACCGCCGTTGCGGTGGATATTTCGCCCCTTCCACGGCGGGCGAGCTCGGCGCCTTCAGTCTTGGTTGCATTCTCGGGCAGTTTCTTATTGCTCATCGCGATCGTCTCCTTCGTTTAGAACCCCGACCGCGCAAACTAACTACACGCGAATCGACAGGTTCTTTTTATCATCGCTCCAGTTGCAAGCATTGCGCGCGGGGCATGCAAAGCAGGCGCGCGACGCTTTGTCGGCTGCATAGAGCAGACGCTCAAGCGGTTGGCTGTTCACGCGCAGCTTTCGATGGCCCAGAATGGCCGTCTTAATGGCTGCGGCATCGGCCGGCTCAAACGCCACATCATCGGGCATGCCGCCGAGAATCGCATCAGCGACGCGTTCGCTTGCAACATCATGGGATATACCCGATTCATACTGTTCATCTTTGCCGATATCGTGAAGAAGTGCCGTGGCGTAGATGACCTCGCGGTCAAATTCGAGCTGTTCCTCGAGATTCTTGATCCACATAATGCGAGCGACATCGAGAAGATGGTCAATACCATGGCGGCAGAAGATGCGCCCCGATTCCAACTGTGCAATGTTGCCCAGGTGCCGCCGGAACAGCCCGTTGGCACAAATGTAATCAATACGAGGCATGGCACCAAAGGGGGCCAGGCCCGAAGCCATAAAGCCGCGACGCGACGTCCCCTCGTCGGTCTTCGATGTAAAGTCGTTGACGACCCTCATGCTAACGGCCCAGCATCCTAAAGAACCGCTCCTCGAGCGCGGGATCGGTCTCAAAGACGCCGCGTCGAGCGAGCGTTACGGTCTTGGCACCAGGCTTTTGCACGCCACGCATCGTCATGCACATATGCTCGGCTTCCATCAGTACGATCGCTCCTTGGGGAGCGAGATAATCCATGAGAGCGTCGGCAACCTGCGCACACAGCTGCTCCTGCAGCTGCAGACGGCGGGCATAAACCTCAACCGTGCGGGCAAGCTTGGAAAGCCCAGCCACCCGACCGTTAGGGATATAACCAATGGCGGCCTTGCCATAAAACGGCAGTAGATGATGTTCGCACAGCGAGTAGAACGTGATGTCGCGCTCGATAACCAAATCGTTCGAAGCGACGGCAAAGGTTTTGGACAGGTGCTCCTCGGCACTCTGGTCCATACCGCCGGCGATCTCACCATACATACGGGCAACGCGCGCCGGGGTCTCCAGCAGGCCCTCACGAGTTGGGTCCTCGCCTATGCCCTCAAGCAACAGTTTAATGGCGGCCTCGACTTTTTCCTGATCGACCATCTGGGCCTCACTTTTCCGATTTTGCGTTAGCGCTATGGTACCACGCCCTCCGGCATCGGCCACAAGCTACATAGTATGGGTCGAATAGACCGGATCGTCCCGCCAAAGCTCCACGGCGTCGCAAAGCGCAACGTTCTCACGCTCGGCACGGGCACGCGTGGCGTTCATATCAATCACGCGCTGATTGCTCGAGCCCCTAAAACGCAACGAGATATCGTAAAGATCCTGAACGAACGGGCCATCCACCAACATGTCGAGGCAGGCCAGGATACGGTCCGTCACCTCAGTATGATGACGGCCACCCGGCATAAGCTCCTCGAGCACGTCGCCGGTAAAGCACCAAATGGTCTTGCCCGACCCCGCAGGATAGGCCGCACGCACGCGTTCGATAAAGTCAACAAGCCCCGCCTGATTCTCGGGCTCCATGGGCTCGCCGCCCAGAATCGTCAGGCCATCGATAAAGGGATGGTCGAGACTCTCGATAATCTTATCCTCGACGGCGCGATCGAACGGCTCTCCCGCAGCAAAGTCCCACGCGACAGAGTTAAAGCAATTCTTGCACCCACGACGGCACCCGCTCACAAACAGAGAAGTACGAACGCCTTCCCCATCAGCAATGTCGAAATACTTAATGTTCGCGTAGTTCATAGGTAACTCTCCCGGGAGGTCGGGACATATCATCCCGTCCTCAAACATTCTCGGCCTTCGGCCTGCGAAACTGCGGGCGGGACGATATGTCCCGGCCTCATGCAAAGGGTAACTCAATGAACGAAGCGAACATCGAGTATAGGGTTCGAGGTCCAATAAAAACTTTGTTGCAGCTCAACCGCCATTGCAAATCAATCGCTGCTGCAGCTCGAATTATTTCCGCTAAAAACTTCGAGGAGTGAGCAGACCGCGAGCTGCATCTCAGCTACGTCAACTTGGCCGCCCCGTAGCGAGGCCCCGGACCTTTGCTCGATATGAGTTCCGCACGAACAGGAGGCGCCAGTGGCGCCTCCGTCGTGAGCCAGGACTGTCCGAAATAGCGAGTAAAGGTCCGGGGCCTCGCTACGGGGCGGCCTGGGATGGTTATTAGAGATGCAGCACGCGGTCGCGGATCTCCTCGGTTCGACCCTGGTTCCAGAACTGGGTACCGATGTAGCCGCACGTACGACGGGCGACGTTCATCTTCTCCTGGTCACGATTGCCACAGTTGGGGCACTCCCACACCAGCTTGCCGTCATCCTCGACAATCTTGATCTCACCGTCGTAGCCGCACACCTGGCAGTAATCGCTCTTGGTGTTGAGCTCGGCGTACATGATGTTGTCGTAGATGTACTGCATCACGCGGATGACAGCCTTGAGGTTGTCCTGCATGTTGGGAACCTCGACGTAGGAGATGGCACCGCCCGGCGAAAGCTGCTGGAACATACCCTCGAATTTGAGCTTGTCGAATGCGTCGATCTCCTCGGACACGTGGACGTGGTAGCTGTTGGTGATGTAGCCCTTGTCCGTCACGCCCGGGATGATGCCAAAACGACGCTGCAGGCACTTGGCGAACTTGTAGGTCGTCGACTCAAGCGGGGTACCGTACAGCGAGAAGTCAATATCGCTTTCGGCCTTCCACTCCGCGCACTTGTCGTTCATGCGCTGCATGACGGCCATGGCAAAGGGCGTGCCCTCCTTCTCGGTGTGGCTGTGGCCCGTCATGTACTTGACGCACTCATACAGGCCGGCATAACCCAGACTAATGGTGGAGTAACCGCCCACGAGCAGCTTGTCGATCGTCTCGCCCTTCTTCAGGCGGGCGAGGGCACCGTACTGCCAAAGAATCGGCGCGGCATCCGAAAGCGTACCCATCAGACGCTCATGACGGCACAGCAGGGCGCGGTGGCATAGCTCAAGGCGCTCGTCGAAGATCTTCCAGAACTTGTCCATGTCCTGATGCGAGCTCAGCGCGACATCAGGCAGGTTAATGGTCACAACGCCCTGGTTAAAGCGGCCATAGTACTTAGGCTTGGTCGGGTCATAGTTCAGCGCGTTGGCGACATTGTTAAAGCCGTTGCCCGAACGGTCGGGCGTCAGGAAGCTGCGGCAGCCCATGCAGGTATAGCAGTCGCCGTTGCCCGCGGTCTCGCCCTTCGACAGCTTGAGCTCGCGCATCTTCTTCTCGGAGATGTAGTCGGGCACCATGCGCTTGGCGGTGCACTTAGCGGCCAGCTGGGTCAGGTAGAAGTACGGGGAATTCTCGTGAACGTTATCGTCCTCGAGCACATAGATGAGCTTGGGGAATGCCGGGGTAATCCATACGCCGGCCTCGTTCTTAACGCCCTCGTAGCGCTGGCGAAGCGTCTCCTCCACGATCATGGCAAGGTCGTGCTTCTCCTGAGGCGTACGGGCCTCGTTAAGATACATAAAGACCGTCACGAACGGCGCCTGGCCGTTGGTGGTCATAAGAGTTACGACCTGATACTGAATCGTCTGAACGCCGCGACGGATCTCGTCACGCAGGCGGTCCTCAACAACCTCGCGGACCTTTTCGGGAGATGCGGAAACGCCGAGCTCCTCGAGCTCGCGGGCGACCTCGCCGCGAATCTTCTGACGGCTCACCTCAACAAACGGAGCAAGATGGGTCAGCGAAATCGACTGGCCGCCGTACTGGGAGGAAGCAACCTGAGCGATAATCTGCGTCGCGATGTTGCAGGCGGTCGAGAAGCTGTGCGGCTTCTCGATCAGCGTGCCCGAGATAACAGTACCGTTCTGGAGCATATCCTCCAGGTTCACCAGGTCGCAGTTATGCATGTGCTGGGCAAAGTAGTCCGAATCATGGAAGTGAATCAGACCCTCATTGTGGGCATCCACAATCTCCTGGGGCAGCAGCACACGCTGAGTCAGGTCCTTGGAGATCTCGCCGGCCATGTAGTCACGCTGAACGGAATTGACGGTCGGGTTCTTGTTGGAGTTCTCCTGCTTGACCTCTTCGTTGTTGCACTCAATCAGCGACAGAATCTTGTCGTCGGTCGTGTTCTTCTGGCGCTTCAGGCTCTGAACATAGCGATAGATGATGTAATGGCGAGCGACCTCGTAGCAGTCGAGACGCATAATCTCGTCCTCGACCAGATCCTGAATCTCCTCGACCGACACGGTGTGGCCCGCGTTCTCGCATGCCTCGGCGACGTTTTGTGCCGCGTAAACCACCTGGCGGTCGGTAAGACGAGAGCTCTCCTCGACCTCCAAGTTTGCGGCGCGGATGGCATTGACGATCTTATCGATGTCAAAGACAACCTCGGTGCCGCTGCGCTTGATGATCTTCATCCTCTTGCCTCTTTCGCATCGTAGCCTCATCGCGCTTCAGAGCCAAACGATACCCGGCAGGGCTTGCCCCTGTCTTGCGGCGCCGTCGCGCAATCTGTGTTCTCGATAAACCATAAGTCCTCATGCGGACAATCCTCGCGGCCGATCAAGCGGCTCAAAGACGTGTCCAAATGGGGCGAATAAGGTTCTCGTTCTCTGTCCGCCATCTATCATACGACAAAGAGGCATCTATATCCTGTATTCTTTTTTTAGGTCAAACACAACATATAGTGTTTCAGCAGGTCAAAGCAATTAGTCATTTTGCAGACGCATTAAAAATGAGGGGTTCTTGGGAAGTCGGTAAAACGTTACCAACACGGCTACCTGCATGGCAGTTATAAAACCCCCTTAGTCAAGCCGCTGACAAATCCTACCAAAACCAAGCCGCTCACGCCAAAAGAATCCAAAAGATTATGCTTGACCAACATGTTGCGGTCACGGTCGGCCAGGACGTATGCAATCTGCCGGCACCTCTACGGGATGCGAAGACCATCGCGTACAAACCTTGGATCAATATTTGGTGGCTTATTTGCCGGCATGTTTGGCGGCATAAAACAAAACAGCCCAGAGACATAGCCTCTGGGCTGCAAACATTTGGTGGGCGTTAGAAGATTTGAACTTCTGACCTCTTCCGTGTCAGGGAAGCGCTCTCCCCCTGAGCTAAACGCCCAAATGGAGCGGACAACGGGGCTCGAACCCGCGACCCCAACCTTGGCAAGGTTGTGCTCTACCAACTGAGCCATGTCCGCCTGCGAGGATTTAATATACGGGATGATCCACCCAAATGCAAGAACTTTTTTTAAAAAGTTTTGCGACGCCCTCGCGAACCTCGCGAAGACATCAGCCACCACGGAAAGCGCAGGCAAACGCAAACTCGCCGCAAGAGGCTCCTATATCTCACCAAGCATGATCCAGGCGGAGCTGTCCTGCGCGAGCCTGCCGTCTGCAAGCGGTGATGAGGTGAGCAGGACCCTGCCCGCCGGCAGCTCCACGGGTGCTGCACCGAAGTTCGTCACACACGCCCATCCGTTGTCGCGGCGATAGGCGATGACGCCGCCCTCAGCGCCCTCGGCACCATCCGCAAGGCCGGTGCGCCCGTCAAGATCGAGCCACGCAAGATCGTTGGCGCACCTGCGCAGCTTGCGCCGCAGCCAGAGGGCGTCACGATAGAGCGCAAGCATCGATGTCGGGTCCGCTTCTTCCCTATCGGCAGCGTAATCGGAAAACCATGCAGGCTGCGGCAGATGGGGCGCTGCATCGGCGTCCGCCGGCGAAAACCCAAACGATCCGCCCTGCGCGGGATCATCCGCCGCCACCCACGGCAGGGGCACACGGCAGCCGTCGCGCCCCTTCTCACGCTTCGGTCCGCGCGTATTGGTCGCAGTGGGGTCTTCGAGTGCAGCCCACGGGATGTCAGCCACCTCAAAAAGGCCGAGCTCCTCACCCTGATACACGTATGCCGAGCCCGGAAGCGCCAGCTCAAGCAAAAGGGCCGCCCGCGCGCGGCGCTCGCCGAGTTCACGGTCCTCGTCATAAGACGACCCGTCGCGTAAGAGCCAGTCGAGCGCAATCTGATGGTAGCGCGTCGCCTTGATTTGCGGCAGGGCATAGCGTGTCGCCACGCGCGGCACGTCGTGGTTGGAGAGTACCCAGGTCGAGGCGGAATCGGATTCGATGGCCGCCTTCAAGCCCTTCTCGATTGCAGCGTGCATGTCATCATAGGTCCAAGTGGCCTTGGCGAACTCAAAGTTGAATGTCTGGCCAAGCTCGCTGGGACGCACGTAGAGATACTGGCGCTCGGGCAGCACCCACGCCTCGGCAACGGCGCTGCGCGGCGGATTATAGCGGTCGAACACGCGGCGCCACTCGCGATAGATCTCGTGGACCTCGTTGCGGTCCCACAGCGGATGGGTGCCGTCGTCAACCATGTCATCGCCCTCGGCGAGATGCCACCGGTCGAGGTCATCGCGGTCGAGATCCTTGGCAAGACCGTGCGCCACATCAATGCGAAAGCCATCGACGCCTCGATCGCTCCAAAATGTCAGGACGTCGCAAAAGAACGCGTGAACCTCGGGGCATGACCAGTCAAAGTCCGGCTGCTCGGGCGTAAACATGTGCAGATACCACTGACCGTCCGCAACACGCGTCCAGGCGGGGCCGCCAAAGTTGGCATTCCAATTGGTGGGAGGCAGCTCGCCGTGCTCGCCGCGACCATCGCGGAAGATATAACGGGCGCGCTCGGGCGATCCGGGGCCGGCGGCAAGAGCGGCTTTGAACCAGGGGTGTTGGTTGGATGAATGGTTGGGCACGATGTCGACGATGACCTTGATGCCACGCGCGTGAGCCGCAGCGATCATGTCATCGAAGTCGTCAAGCGAGCCGAGACGTTGGTCGACATCGCAGTAGTCCGCCACATCATAGCCACCATCGACAAGAGGCGATGGGTAAAACGGGCTCAGCCAGATAGCCTCGATACCCAGCTGCTCAAGATAGTCCATCTGCTGGGTAATGCCCGCGATATCGCCCAGACCCGAACCAGTCGAATCCTTAAACGAGCGCGGGTAGATCTGATAGATCGCGGCATCGGACATCCATGAGCGCGAAGAAGACTTTTCTGTAGCCATGGGACGTATCTCCCTTGCAACGAGGTTTTGCGAGATGCCCACGATGATACGCCCAAAGCGAACATTCGCGACAAACAACGCCACAGCCACGCCCCAAAACGATCGCCCCCTCTCGGGTTCGAGCCCAGGCGATGGGTACAAAAAAGCCCGGCTACCGTGGTAGTCGGGCTGCTGCGTTTGGAGCGGACAACGGGGCGTCTGCGTATCCGCTTCGCGGATCCGCACCGGCTTCGGCCGCCTGCCGGCGACCTCGCCAGCTCGCTACAAACGCTCCGCGTTTGCTTAACGCTCGCTCCCTCTCGGGTTCGAGCCCAGGCGATAGGTACAAAAAAAGCCCGGCTACCGTAGTAGTCGGGCTGTTGCGTTTGGAGCGGACAACGGGGCTCGAACCCGCGACCCCAACCTTGGCAAGGTTGTGCTCTACCAACTGAGCCATGTCCGCATATGTAAAACAAAACGGGCGCCGGAGCGCCCGGATGTTGCCTGGAGGCGAAGCCCGGATTCGAACCGGGGGTAAAGGCTTTGCAGGCCTCTGCCTTACCACTTGGCCACTTCGCCGAAAAAGGACCGCCTAAACGGTCCGGAAATGCAATGGAGCGGACAACGGGGCTCGAACCCGCGACCCCAACCTTGGCAAGGTTGTGCTCTACCAACTGAGCCATGTCCGCTTGCGGGTTATTAATTTACGCGAGTTGTCCAAAAGACGCAAGTACTTTTTTCAAAAAACTTGTCTGCCGCATGTTCTTAGTAGCTAAACGCGCTAAAGCGATTGGCTAGGCACACGATTCCAGCGCTCCGCTAAACAGCTTCACCATCTGCACGCGCGTGCCGGCGCCGTCCGTACGACGAGCAACCTCCACGTTATCGACGAGCATACGCATAAGCTTGATGCCACGGCCGCGTTCCTCGGATGTGACCGGCTCGTTCGTTTCATCGATAGAATAGCCGGCACCTCGATCAAGCACCTCAACCACAACGCGATCGCCATAGGCCTGAACCGTCAGGACGCACCCGATACCGCCCGCATGGTCATAGGCATTACCCAGCGCCTCCCCCGACGCCAATGCGACATCGTAGCGCTCGTCACGGCGCAACGGAAGCGATTCAAGGAGTTCGGCGATGCGATGTCGGTAGTATGGAAGATTCTCGATACCCTGACGGACCTCAACGCTCTTACTCCAGCGAGGCAGCTCCCCCACCGGAATGGCAGGAATTGACTCCCGTGCCGGCCCCACGACATGAAGGATATCGACAAGACGAGCAATCTCCAAAAAGCGAACAACTTCACCTGATGCATTGACGAGCGAAAGCAGGCCTTCTCGCCTCATAAGCTCACGAGCGCGCGTAAGCAGGAATGCCAAGCCCGTAGAATCGATAAAGCTAACAGCCTGACAGTTGATGACGACACGACGCACGCCGCGGCCAATCAAAGCATCCAACCGCCGACGCAGCGCAGGCACCGTGGCGATGTCGATATCGCCTGGTGGCGTCAAAACCGCTATGTCATTCCACTCATTCATACGACCATGGTTCCCCAAAAAAGCCCACTCGATGCATTCGTTTCCCCAACCGTACGGATTCAGCCCGCCCAGCGTCGTCTATGAACGACCCCGTAAAAACTCAAGGGACACCAATGCAATGTCATCGTCCAGCGCCGATTCGGTAAATCGGTCAAGCTCGCCCAAGACCTTGCCGCAGATTCCCGATACGCCCTCACCCGAGACAGAGAGCAGAAGGTCACGAAGGCGCTGCTCACCAAAGAACGCTCCGGTGCGGTCGCGGGCCTCAATCGTTCCGTCCGTATACATGAAGAGCATGTCGCCGGGGGCGAACGTAAACACGCCTGTCTCGTACACCATGCTCTCAAAGGCACCGATTACGCCCGATTGGCATCCAAGCAGCTCGACCTCTCCCCCACGGGCCTCGCCGCCACCCAGCGGCATCGACTCTGGCCTAATGACCATGGTCGGAGGATGGCCCGCCGAACAATACGTTGCGCGTCCGGCTTTAAGGTCAATCTTGGCGATAAAGGCCGTCACGAACGTCTCGACCCTCGAAAAGCCCATGAGCATACTGTTAAGAGAGCGTGCCATGCGGGCCGGTCCAGCGCCCTCCCACGCATATGCCGTCAGGGCCGTCTTGACGAGCGCGGACATCGATGCGGCCTCAATGCCTTTGCCAGACACATCACCCAGAATCATGACGGCGCAGTCGTCGGGAAGACGGATGAGCGTATAGAAATCGCCGCCGACCAACGCCGAGTTCGTGGCTGACAGGTACACCGAATCGGTTGCGATACCCGGAACATCCCCCAGGGAATTTCTCATGCCGATCTGAAGGGTCTGAGCGATATGGCGCTCCTCGCGCTTTTGAGATTCGCCTTCGTAGATCAGTTCAAAGTCATGCGCCAAGTGCACCAAGTAGTCATATTCAAGATCATCAATCGGCTCTTGGCTACCATCACGAAGCAGTAGCGCGCGCGTCGTCGGGCTCTTCGCAACAGAAGCAGGAACAATTGCGTCGTTACTGTGCTTGCCATCACCCTTAGAGCGTGGTCGCCCCGCCTCGATGCCGGAGTCGACGTAGAGACCTTGACAAGGCAGACCATGCGCCCTAAGCCAGCCTCCCATAGGCATCGATTCGTCAACGCGAGTTATACGGACGTGTTTAAGGTCCTCGGCACTCGTACCGCCCAAAACAGATGCCTCAAAGCCATCAGGGCCAGCCCCCAGACGTGCCGCTGGCGCCGTCGTGGAAAAGAAAAGCTTCTCGGGATCGTCCGGCAAAGCAACGCGACTGCCACCTTCAAAATCTATGACGTAGGAATCCAGACTGGCGTCATACTCAACAGGGCAAAAATGGCAGTTAAGCATATTGCAGATCTCGGACGATACCGCCTGGGTAGCCGCGGCGGAATCGTCTAGAAAGGTAAACAACTCATCACGCAAGACATTGAGCGAGCGGCCAAGCTCGGCCGTGCGACGGGAGCGAAGGCTCGATGCCATGCCGACCAGCTGGATAGACAGGTAATCGCAAATGACCTCGAGCACATTAACGTCATAGGCGAGCGGTGCCTGAGGGCGTTTCCAACCAACTTCCAGCACGCCAAGGATCTGCGTACCGTAAAAAACGGGAAGACAGATCTCGCTGCGGTACGGAGGCATATCCTGCATGCGCAACAGGTGCTTAGAACGATTGTCCAGGTCCATAAACATACCGGAGGCGGCCTTATCACCCTTAAGGTCCTGTTGAATCGACAAGCGACAGGCACGCGACTCACGAAGAACATACGTCGGAATGCCAGTGCCATACGGCAAAAACTCAGGCAGGTAGCTGTCGTACAGCTCCTTGGAAACACCGCGAAGTTTAAAACCGCCGCTCTCAGAAAAATAGATAGCGGCACCCGAAGCATCGAGCGTTCCTACAAGCTGGTTCAAAACGGTATCAAGTAGGCTGGGCAGCTCATCGGAGCCCACGGTACTCATAATGACCGAGAGCGTGCCAGAGAGGCGCTTGTTAGCCACTCTAAGCTCCGAAAGAGCACGCTTGAGCTGACGGTCGTGCGAATACTGTTCTTCGATGCTATGGAGCGCCACCAGGACACGTGGCGCGCGGCGCCCAAAGATGCGTGGAGGCGTTACGGAGCCCGCACGAACCAAGACGGGGATAAAGGAGCCGTCACTCAGCTTGAGCATCAGTTCGTTCTCGGAGCCATCAGTTTCAAATGGCAGACGATGTTCCGTCGCACGTTCAAAAGCGGACGAGTACAGGACGTCTTTAACATCTCCACTGATGACGTCGGCGCGTTCCTCGCACATCAAACCAAGTAAGCGATTATTCACATGCAGAATGGTTCCGTCGAGCTCGCAGATGATGACAGCATCGCTCGTGATCTCGACCAGTTGGGCAACGTCTGCCCACTCGTTGCGTTCAAGCGTTTCCATCGTGGACCTCACCGTCTATCGGTAACAAAAAAGCCTCCGAAGAGGCTTCTCAAATGCGATGGTGTCGGAGGCGGGACTTGAACCCGCATGACCAAAAAGCGGTCACTAGCACCTCAAGCTAGCGCGTCTGCCAATTCCGCCACTCCGACATGCTATGTTGTTGATTTGCGGTTCCTTTTGTTGGACCCGCGCGTTCAACGAGGTAGATAATAACCTATGATTCGAGAACTGTGCAAGCACTTTTTTCAAAAAAGTTTACGAATTTGTAATTGCGCAGGTAGACTGACCTGTTCGGGCAGGAATGAGGTTGCTTTCCAACGCGTCCTCGGGCATGCGGCATTATTTTGATCCGCGCTTCGCGCTACAAAATAATGCCGCCCCCTGCGGAATGCATTGGAAAGCAACCTCATTCCTGCCCTAGGGACACGTACTCCAGGCACTGTTCTCAAACATGTTCTGGGGCTGATGCAAATTTGGTGGCTCGGCTTTGCCGAGCCCTTATATAAGGAGGCCGGAGCTAAAGCTCCGGCCTCGCACATTTTCCTATTAGATTAAGTGAGCGATTAAGGAATCGCACCCCTTCCTGCCGCGTTGTCGCAGGGCCCGCCCTGGTGTTACTTTTCAGAACATTCCGCAGGACGCAAGAAACCCCCGCCGCACGAAGTGCGCAGCGGGGGTTTCTTGCATGTCCGAGGACGTTCTGAAAAGTAACACCAGGGCGGGCCCGGACGATAACAACCGGCTACAGGTCGATGTGCGATTCCTTGATCGGGAACGGCTCCGCGAAGTGGCACGCACAGCAGTGGCCCGGTGCGACTTCCTTAAACTCGGGAAGCTTCTCAGAGCAGATACCCTGAGCGATCGGGCAGCGAGTGTGGAAACGGCAGCCGGTCGGCGGATCCAGCGGTGACGGCGGATCGCCGGCAAGGATGATACGCTTGCGAGTCTTCTGGATATCAGGGTCGGGAACCGGTACGGCAGACAGCAGCGACTGCGTGTACGGATGGTGAGGCTCGCTATAGAGCGTCTTCCAGTCCGAAACCTCAACCATCTTACCCAGATACATAACGGCAACGCGATCGGAAATGTGCTGCACGACGGACAGGTCGTGAGCGATAAACAGATACGCGGTACCGAACTTGTCCTGAAGTTCCTTGAGCAGGTTCAGAACCTGGGCCTGAATGGAAACATCCAGAGCGGAGACCGGCTCGTCGCAGATGATCAGCTTGGGCTTCAGCGCAAAAGCGCGGGCGATACCGACACGCTGACGCTGGCCGCCCGAGAACTCATGCGGATAACGGTTGATGTGCTCGGGGTTCAGACCGACGACGTCCAGCAGCTCGCGGACACGCTCGATACGCTCTTCCTTGGTGCCAACGCCATGAATGGTCATGGGCTCAGAAACAATCTCGCCGATGGTCATACGAGGGTTGAGCGAAGCATAGGGATCTTGGAAGATAAACTGCATCTCGCGACGCATGTCCTTGATCTCATGCTTGCTCATCTCGGCAACATCTTTGCCCTGGAAGAACACCTTACCGGCGGTCGGCTTGGTCAGGCGCATGATGGTACGGCCCGTGGTGGACTTACCGCAACCAGACTCGCCAACCAGACCGAAGGTCTCTCCAGGATAAATCTCAAAAGAGATGTCATTTACAGCAGAGACGACACGCTTGGAGAAGCGCTTGGCGAACATGCCGGACTCAGCGGGGAACTCCTTAGAGAGGTGCTCGACCTTCAGCAGCGGAGTACGCTCGTTGGTATCTGCCATTACGCCTCGCCTCCCTTCTTGGAATCCTTGCGCGTACGGGACGTCTCAGGAGCGTTCTTGAGGAACTCGGGGTCACCGGAGTAGTGGCACGCAGAATAGTGGCCAGACTCGGTGACAACACGCTCAGGGCGCTGCTTACGGCACTTGTCCGTCGCATAGGGGCAGCGAGGAGAGAAGACGCAGCCCTCGGGCAGGTTCATGAGCGAAGGCGGGTTGCCGTGAATCGGCGTAAGCGGCTTCTTCTCTTCGATGGCCTGCTCCGGGATGGAGCGGATAAGGCCCCAGGTGTAGGGGTGGCGGCTCTCGTAGAAGATTTCCTCAGCAGTACCGAACTCGACGGGACGGCCGGCGTACATAACCATGATCTTGTCGGCCATGTCGGCGACGACGCCCAGGTCATGGGTAATCATGATGATGGCGTTGCCGTTCTTCTCCTGCATTTCCTGCATGAGCTCGATAATCTGAGCCTGAATGGTAACGTCCAGAGCCGTCGTGGGCTCGTCGGCAATCAGAATATCGGGATCGCAGGCAAGAGCCATGGCAATCATGACTCGCTGACGCATACCGCCAGAGAACTGGTGCGGATACTCATTGACGCGCTTCTCGGGCTCGGGGATACCCACGAGGTCCAAAAGCTCGGTGGCACGCTTGAGCGCCTCCTGCTTGGAGTAGCCACGGTGCAGACGAAGGCCCTCGCCCACCTGCTTGCCGATCTTATAAACCGGGTTCAAGGAGGTCATAGGATCCTGGAAGATCATCGCGATATCGTTGCCGCGAATGTGCTGCATCTCTTCCTCGGTCATTTCGAGGATGGAGCGGCCGCGATAGCGAACGTCACCGCCCTCAATCTTTCCCGGAGGCATCGAGATAAGGCCCATGATGGTCATGGCGGTCACGGACTTACCGGAGCCGGATTCACCGACGACGCCCAGGGTCTCGCCGCGATCGAGCGTGTAGGAGACACCGTCAACAGCGCGAACGACGCCATCCTCGGTGTGGAAATACATCTTAAGGTCATCGACCTCGAGCAGATGCTGGCCCTCGGGAACCGGCTGGTCCTTCAGGTCCACATAGTTCTTGTTCTTCTTCATCCTTATGCGTCCTTCATCTTGACGTCGAGGGCGTCGCGCAGACCATCACCCAGCAGGGTGAAGGCGAGCACCGTCGAGAGAATTGCCAGACCGGGCATGATCATCATCCAGGGAGCGGTCAGAAGATACTGTTGACCGTCCTGAATCATAGAGCCCCACGAAGGCGTAGGCGGAATAACGCCCATGCCGAGGAAGGACAGAGCGGACTCGGTCAGAATGGCGCCACCAATGTTCATGGTCGCGTAGACCACGATGGAGGCGACGGAGTTCGGGAAGATGTGACGCACGACGATACGAGCATCAGATGCACCCATCGCGCGCGCAGCATCAACATAGTCGTTTTCCTTGACCGTCAAGATTGCAGAGCGGAAGACGCGCGCAATCGAAGGCCAGCCGAGAATACCGATGGCGATAAAGACGTTCTGAAGACCACGGCCGATAACGGCGATCATGGCGACAACGAACAGCACGTACGGGAACGCCAGGAAGATGTCCGCACAGCGCATGATGATCGTATCCCAGATCCCGCCGTAGAAACCGGCCAGAGCACCCATGACCAGACCGATCACCGTGGAGATCGCGGTGGCCATAATGCCGACGGACAGCGAAACGCGTGCACCGTAGATAACGCGGACGAGAATGTCGCGACCAAGGGCGTCGGTGCCAAACGGGTGCTCTGCACACGGAGCCAACAGCGACGTCTCGGCCATGGTGGTCGAGTCGGAAGCCGTCGGCGAACCGAGCCAGGGCTTAGCCCACAGATCTGCGGTCAGGGCAACCAAAACGAAGATGATGATCCAGCAGACACCGATAACGGCGAGCTTGTTCTTGCGAAGACGCTTAAAAGCGTTGCCCCACAGCGTGCGGGACTTGGCGGGAGCAGATGCGGCCTTGGTGGCGGTAGCCTGCTCCTGAGACTGAGAATCAGTTTCCTGCATGAGACGTACCTCCCTTAGGCCTTATCCGACGGACCGCCAAGGCGGATGCGCGGGTCGAGGAATGCATAGCTAATGTCGACGAGCAGGTTGATCACCATGACGACGACGACGATGAGCGTAACGCCGCCCATAACGATGGGCCAGTCACGCATGCTAATGGCGCGATAGACCTCATAGCCGATACCGGGCCAGTTAAAAACCGTCTCGGTCAGGATGGCGCCCGAAAGCATGCCACCAAAGTCGACACCAATATAGGTAACGACGGGGATGAGTGCATTCTTAAGCGCATGCTTGACGATGATCGCGCGATTGGAGAGACCCTTGGCCTTTGCCGTACGGATGTAATCCTGGTTCATGACGTCAAGCAGCTGCGAGCGCATAATGCGGGCGGCATAAGCGGTCGAAACCGAAGCCAGCGTAATGGTCGGAAGCACATAGTGCATCCAATCCTGATACTGAGAGCTGGAACCGCCGGCACCCGAGATCGGCATGGAGATTGCACCGCCCGTAGCGTCCTTGAGGATGACGCCAAAGAACAGCTGCAGCAACATACCGAGCCAGAAGGCCGGGACCGCAACGAGGATCGACGTGGTGAGCGTTACCAAAATATCCCAGAAGGAATAACGCTTTACCGCCGAAATGATACCCGCACCGATACCCATGATTGCCTCGAGCACGATGGCGCACGCGGCAAGTTTGACCGTATACGGATACTTCTGGGCAAAGATTTCCGTAACCGGCAGCTTGCGCTGATACGAATTGCCCAGATCGCCATGAAGCAGGCCGTTCATGTAATACAAGTAACGGTCCACGAGCGACGTTTGAACGGGGTCGCCGTTCTCGTCAAGGATCGCGTTGCCGTCCTCGTCCGACTGGACCAGGTGATAGCGGACGCGAAGCTGAAGCTCCACCTCGGGGGACAGAGCCTTGTCTCCACCGATCAGCTTGATCGGATCTCCCGGCACGATATTCTGGAGGGCGAACAGAATCAGCGTAACGCCCAAAAATACCGGGATGAACTGAAGCACACGTTTAACGATGTACTTACCCATACCACTCCCCTATCTAGGGATTAACCTAAATGGGATGCCGATCGCCAGACCGGCATCCCAAAATTACCATCAGCCAGTTTACCCCAGGTTAGGGAGAACTGTATGTTTCCCATGAGGTCTACGTAAATACTTGACCCTCACGGAAGCTGCAAACTCTTAGGCGAGCTCAGCGGTACCCAGCTCGGCATGCTTCTGCGGATCGACATAGAGGTGCTTGATGCGATCGGAGCCGACGATGGTGTGCGTGTAGAACATCACCGGGATGACCGGGCAGTCGGCAGCGACCATAGCGTCGGCCTCCTGCATCTTAGCAACGCGCTCTTCGTCGTCAACCGTGGTGCGAGCCTCGTTGACCTTGGCGTCGAACTCGGGGTTGTTGTAACCGGAGCGGTTGTCGCCACCGAGGGAGTCGGAGTGGAACAGCGGATACAGGAAGTTGTCCATAATCGGGTAGTCGGCAATCCAACCCAGACGACCGAACTGATAGTTAAAGTTCTGGTACTGCTCGAGCAAGGCAGACCACTCAGGGGTATCGGAGACAGCGGTAACGCCAACCTTGGCAAGGTCACCGATGATGGACTCCATGATCTCCTTGTGGCCACCATCCTGGTTGTAGGAAAGGGTCACGTTAATGCCACGATCGCCGTTAGCGCCAGCGGGAGCAACCTTGTCCAGGTACTCGTTAGCCTTGTCGACGTCGTAGGCGCAGAACTCCCATGCGCCCTCCTTGTAGCCATCGATGCCCGGAGGAACAATGCCGTCGGCAGGGGTACGGGTACCCTTGAAGATGGTCTTGCAGATGGCCTCACGGTTGATGGCCAGGGAGATACCCCTGCGCAGGTCGGCGTTGTTGAACGGCTCGGCCGTGTTGTTGCAGGTCAGGTAGTAGGTGGAAGGCTCGGAGCCGAGCAGCATGCGCTCGCCGTCACCCATGGTGTAGCCGTCCTTGGACACGCCGCGATCCTTCTTGGCGGCGTCGATCTGAGCAACGGGAACGTCGCAGACATCGAGGTTACCGGCCTGGAACTCCTTGTAAGCGGTCTCCATGTCCTTGATGACCTGGAAGTGGATGCCATCGATCTTGGCCTTGTCGCCATAGTAATCGTCGAACTTCTTGAGGTTGATCTCCTGACCATCCTCCCACTTGCCGTCCATCATGAACGGGCCGTTACCGACCGGTGCAAGGTAGAAGCTCTTGGCATCGGACTCGGCGCACTCGGGAACCGGGGCCAGAGCCGGGTGAGAGGCGACGAAGGGGAAGTCGGCGTAAGCGGAAGACAGCTTGACGACGAGGGTCTCATCGTCGGGGCAGGTAACACCGCTGAGTTCAGTAGCGTTACCGGCAAGCAGATCGTCATAGCCCTCGACCATGGAAAGGTGATAGGAGACCTCGGAAGGGCCATACTCGGTAGCGATGGCCGACTTGGTGTTGACCAGACGCTCCCAACCGAGCTTGAAGGACTTGGAGGTAACGTCGTCACCGTTGTGGAACTTGGCCTTCTTGATCTTGAAGGTGAACTCGGTGGCGTCGTCGTTGGCCTCGAAGGACTCGCAAGCCAGCGGAACGATCTCGCCCTTCTCGGCGTCATAAGAGGTCAGAGCGTCAAAGAGCTGGTACTCGACCTGAGTGCCCTGGTCCTCCTGGACATTGTAGGGGTCGATGCAGACCGGGTTGTTGATGTAGAAGTTCAGCGTCGAACCGGACTCAGAACCGGAAGTGTCGCCGCCCTTCTTGCCGCATGCGGCAAGAAAAGCCATGGAGCTCGCAGCGAGGGTGCCGCCAACAAAGGCGCGACGACCCATAACGGGCTGGTGGAACATAGAATCAGCCATGCCATCCTCCTTATGAGATAGGACAAAGTAAGTTCGGTCGGGCAACGTCAAGACAGCCCAATCGAACCATTCAAACGCGGTCCGCCGTTTTGGCTGGTTATACAAAGCGGACCAACGTATTGCAATACAGTAGCGCATTTTATGCACGATTTGGGGCTAATTCCGGTTAACGGTCGAGATTTTCTTTAGTTGGGCGAAGTATATGAGGATATTTTGACTCTGTTACAAATATGTAAACAAAAAGGGTCCCGCACTTACGGGACCCTTTTTGAATATTTATGCGGCTCGTGCTTAGTAGCCGACGATGCCCTGCGGGAAGAAGAACATGCACAGCACGACGCACACGGCAAACACGACAGCCATGATGACGGTCAGGCGGTCGAGGTTCTGCTCCATGACGCCCGTGGCAGAGCTGGAGTTATACAGCGAGCTAGCGATCATATCCGAAACGCCGGTGCCCTTACCGGAATGCATCAGGACGAGAATCGTCAGCGCCACGGCAGAGACAGCCCAAACGACAAACAGAAGAATCTGGAACGGACCCATAGATAAGCTCCTTAATAGAACAGTTTAAACTCCAGTACTGTACCACAATCCCCCGCTCTCCCCTACCTGCCACTCAAGGACGGGGTGGAAATGGCAGAAATACCAAAAAGGGGGTTGTCCGGTTGTGGACAACCCCCTTACTAGAAAACGGTATTTGTTTTCTATTAGGCCTCGGTGGCGAGCACACGGCCCGTCATCTCGGCGGAAGGCTCAATACCAGCCATGGTGAGCATGGTCGGAGCGATATCGGACAGACGACCGTCCTCGATACCGGTGAGCTGTGCCTTCTCATCAACGATGATGAACGGCACGCGGTTGGTGGTGTGAGCCGTAAACGGATGCTTGGAACCGTCGGAAGCAACGTCAAACATGTGATCGGCGTTGCCGTGGTCGGCGGTAATCAGCGCAAAGCCGCCCTTAGCGAGAATCGCAGGGACAACCTTGGACAGGGCATCGTCAACAGCCTCGACGGCCTTAACGGCGGCGTCGAAGACACCGGTGTGACCAACCATGTCGCAGTTCGCGAAGTTCACGATGTAGAAGTCAGCGCGATCCTCGTTGATGGCGGCGACGAGCTTCTCGGTAACCTCGGGAGCGCTCATCTCGGGCTGCAGATCGTAGGTAGCGACCTTGGGGGAAGCGACGAGCACGCGCTCCTCGCCCTCCTTGGGCTCCTCGATGCCGCCGTTGAGGAAGAACGTCACGTGGGCGTACTTCTCGGTCTCGGCGGTGTGCAGCTGCTTCAGGCCATTGGCGGCGATGACGTCGGCCAGGACGTTCTCGGGGAACGTCTTGGGGAAGGCGACCTCGACGTCAAACGTCGGATCGTACTCGGTCATCGTCACAAAGTGCGAAAGCTTGATCTGCTCGCGCTCAAAGCCGTCGAACTC
This sequence comes from uncultured Collinsella sp., assembly GCA_900552685.1. Lineage (GTDB taxonomy): Bacteria > Actinomycetota > Coriobacteriia > Coriobacteriales > Coriobacteriaceae > Collinsella. Next base: position 34,157 of record USAJ01000003.1, on the reverse strand, counting down.
CTTGTCCGTGAACACGCGGGTCATCTGACGAGCGCGGTCGGGACGGAAGTTGAAGAAGATGGCCGCGTCGCCCTCGTGGATGCCCTCGTTGTGGGCAGCGAAGGGCTCGACGAACTCATCGCCGCGCGGATCCTTCTCGTAGTAAGCCTTGATACCGGCAACGGGGTCGGTATCAGCATCGGACGCGTTGACCATGACGTCGTAGGCGCGCTGGATGCGCTCCCAACGATTATCGCGGTCCATGGCCCAATAACGGCCCGAGACGGTGGCAACGCGAGCGTCGCAACCGGTCTCCTCGGAGATCTTAGCCAGGAAGGCGCAGAACTCACTCATGTAACCGGCACCGGACTGCGGGTCAACGTCGCGGCCATCCATGAAGGCGTGGACGCGAACGGTCTTGACACCGTGCTCGGCAGCCATCTTGACCAGAGCCTCGACGTGGTTCATGTGAGAATGAACACCGCCAGGGCTCATAAGGCCCATGAGGTGGAGAGTCTTACCGTCAGCCTTGACATCGTCCATAGCCTTGACGAAAACCTCGTTCTTGGCGATGGAGCCGTCCTTGATGGCATTGTTGATGCGCGAAAGCTCCTGGAACACGATGCGGCCGGCACCGATGTTGAGGTGACCCACCTCGGAGTTACCCATCTGGCCGTCGGGAAGGCCCACGTCCTCGCCCGAAGCACCGAGCGTGGTGTGGGGGTACTTCTCGTACAGGCCATCAAGGAAGGGCGTCTTGGCAGCGGCGACGGCGTTCTCGCCATCGGCCGGAGCAAGGCCGCAGCCATCCATGATAATCAGGAGTGCAGGAAGATGACGTTGTGCCATATGTCCTACTCGCCTGCCTTGACGACCATAGAGGCGAAGTCGGCAGCCTTGAGCGAAGCGCCGCCCACGAGGGCGCCGTCAACGTCGGGCTTGGCGACGAGCTCGGCGATGTTGCCGGGCTTGGCGGAACCGCCATACAGCACGCGGATGCCGTTAGCGAGCTCCTCGCCGAACATCTCCTTGAGGGTCTCACGGATAGCACCGCAGACCTCCTGAGCGTCCTCGGCGGTAGCGGTCTTGCCGGTGCCGATGGCCCAGATGGGCTCGTAGGCGACGACGACCTGCTTGGGGCAGGTGATCTCAAGACCAGCAAGGCCAGCCTTGACCTGGTTCACGACGTGCTCGACATAGGTGCCAGCCTCGCGGACCTCGAGGGACTCGCCGCAGCAGAAGACGGGAACAAGGCCGGCGGCAACGAGTGCCTTAGCCTTCTTGTTCTGGTCCTCGTCGGTCTCGTGGAAGTAGTCGCGACGCTCGGAGTGACCGATGATGCAGTAGGTGCAGCCAGCGGACTTGAGCATGTCGCAAGAGGACTCACCGGTGAAGGCACCCTTGGCCTCCCAGTACACGTTCTGTGCACCGAGGGCGATGGGGGCAGCCTGAATGCGGTCATGAACCGTGGTGATGTCGATGGTCGGAGGGCAGACGAGCACCTCGACGCCAGCCGGAACCTCGGGCAGAGCCTGAGCCAGCTCGTCGGCGAGCTTGGCAGCCTCGGCGACGTCGTTGTTCATCTTCCAGTTACCAGCGATAAGAAGGGTGCGATTAGGCATCGAGAAGCGCCTCCACTCCGGGCAGGGCCTTACCCTCGACGAGCTCCATGGAAGCGCCACCACCGGTGGAGATCCAGCTCATCTTGTCGGCCAGGTTGAACTTGTTGACAGCTGCGACAGAGTCGCCACCGCCGATGATCGAGGTGCAGTCGGCCTCGGCGACAGCCTCGGCGATAGCCTGGGTGCCGTGAGCAAAGTTGTCGAACTCGAAGACGCCCATGGGGCCATTCCAGAACACGGTCTTGGCGCCCTTGACGGCCTCGGCGTAGAGCTCCTCGGTCTTGGGGCCGATGTCCATGCCCTCACGATCGTCGGGGATAGCGTCGGAAGCGACAACCTCGGGGACAGCGTCCTCGCCAAAGTGATCGGCAACGCGGTTATCGATGGGGAGCAGGATCTTGACGCCCTTCTCCTCGGCCTTCTTGAGCATCTCGCCAGCGCGCTCGACCCAGTCCTCTTCCTTGAGGGACTGACCGACGGTCAGGCCCTGAGCCAAGAAGAAGGTGTAGGCCATGCCGCCACCGATGATCAGGGTGTCAGCGGAGTCGATGAGGTGATCGAGAACACCGATCTTGGAGGAAACCTTGGAACCGCCGACGATGGCGACGAAGGGACGCTCGGGCTCGGCGAAGATGCCGGTCAGCGTGTCGACCTCCTTCTCGAGCAGGAAGCCGGCGACGGCAGGCAGGTAAGCGGCGGGGCCCACGACGGAACCCTGGGCGCGGTGAGCGGTGCCGAAGGCATCGAGAACGAAGACGTCACCATAGGAAGCGAGCTTCTTAGCGATCTCGGGATCGTTCTTCTTCTCACGCTTGTCAAAACGGACGTTCTCGAGAACGAGAACCTTGCCCGGCTCGACGGCGGCGACAGCCTCAGCAGCCTTCTCGCCGTAGGTGTCGGCGACAAAGGCAACGTCGAGACCAGAGAGCTCAGCGAGCTTCTTGGCGACGGGCTCGAGGGACAGCTCGGGCTGGAAGCCGGTGCCCTCGGGACGGCCGAGGTGGCTCATGAGGATGACGCGAGCGTTGTGCTCAACGAGGTAGTTGATGGTGGGCAGGGCAGCCTTGATACGGGTGGTGTCGCCAACGACGCCATCCTTGATAGGCACGTTAAAGTCAACGCGGACGAGAACGCGCTTTCCGTCGACATCGATGTCGCGGACGGTCTTCTTGGTAAAGGCCATGTTTGCTTCTACCTTTCGTACGTGTCTGCCTCCCATTACGGCAGACGATTTCCTATAAAAAGGGCGCGACCCTAGGGTGTAAGCCCTATAAGGCCGCGCCCTTCTTTAGACGCTCAACGAGCTATTCGCTAAAAACTAAATTAAGCAACGAACTTCTCGAAGTACTTGATGGTGCGGACCATCTGAGAGGTGTAGGAGTTCTCGTTGTCGTACCAAGAGGTGACCTGAACGAGGGTCTGGCCGTTGCCGAGGTCAGAGCACATGGTCTGAGTGGCGTCGAAGATGGAGCCGTGGGTCTCGCCGATGATGTCGGTGGAGACGATGTCGTCCTCGTTGTAACCGAAGGTCTCGGAGATGGTGGCAGCGTAGGCCTTCATAGCAGCGTTGACCTCGTCGACGGTGACCTTCTTGTCAACGACAGCGTAGAGGTTGGTGATGGAGCCGGTCGGCGTCGGGACGCGCTGGGCGGCACCGATGAGCTTACCGTTGAGCTCGGGGAGAACCAGGCCGATAGCCTTGGCAGCACCGGTGGTGTTGGGGACGATGTTGACGGCGCAGGCGCGGCTACGACGCTTGTTGCCCTTGCGCTGCGGGCCGTCGAGCGGCATCTGGTCGCCAGTCCAGGCGTGAATGGTAGTCATGATGCCGGACACGATGGGAGCGAAGTCGTTCAGACCCTTGGCCATCGGGGCGAGGCAGTTGGTGGTGCAGGAAGCAGCGGAGATGATGTTGTCCTCAGCGGTCAGCGTCTCATGGTTGACGTTGTACACGATGGTGGGCAGATCGCTGCCAGCCGGAGCGGAGATGACGACCTTCTTGGCGCCAGCGTTGATGTGGGCCTGAGCCTTAGCCTTGCTGGTGTAGAAGCCGGTGCACTCGAGAACGACGTCGACGTCGAGGTCGCCCCAAGGCAGGTTGTTGGCGTCGGCCTCCTTGTAGATCTTGATCTCCTTGCCGTCAACGGTGATGGAATCCTCGCCAGCAACGACCTCGTGATCGCGAGCATAGTTGCCCTGCGTGGAGTCGTACTTCAGCAGGTAAGCGAGCATATCGGGAGAGGTGAGGTCGTTGATAGCGACGATCTCGGAGCCCTCATGACCGAACATCTGACGGAAAGCCAGACGACCGATGCGACCGAAGCCGTTAATAGCAACCTTTACTGCCATTGTGTCTCCTTTCGTAAGGCCCCCGCGAGCTACAGCGCCCGCCGTTGAGGCCCACAAACTAACCACTCGCCTAATATACCTTTTTTTTGACTTGAATTTCACGAGAATGCTCGAAATTGAAAATCAAATTTACGTTAAAACGTTTTAAAGACTAAAATAGCAGCTAAATCCGTATATAGGTCGATACTTCAAACTACCTGTTTGCTTCAATGAGCTTTTCAAGCCTCAAAACGCGATGGTACAGGGCAGACTTCGACAAGGGAGGGTCAGCCATCTCCCCCAAATCACGCAGCGACAGATCAGGATAGCGCTCGCGCAGGTCGCAAAAGACCGCCAAGGCATCCGGAAGCGCATCGCGAAGGCCACGCTGCTCGAGCTCATCGATAAGCGCAAGCTGATGTTGGGCGGCACCGGCGCTTCTGGTCTGGTTGGCGAGCTCGGCGTTCACGCGACGGTTCACATCGTTCTTAACCAACTTGACCGCGCGCGCTTCCTCGATCTCGGCAACGCTGCGCTTGGCACCAATCAGCTTTAATAGATGCTCGATTTCCTCGGCGCTCTTAATGTATACGGCATATGACCCCCGCCGTGCATTAACACGAGCATGGACCCCAATCTGCTCCAACAGATCGCAAAGTCCCTTGGCATATTGCTCGCCCTGCACAGCGATCTCCAAATGAAAGTCGCCGCGGGGATCGGCCACGAAGCCGCCCGCGATGAGCGCGCCGCGGATATAGGCAAGCCTGCAGCAGGGACGGGCAACGATATGCCGGGGCACGCCGGCGACAAGTCCTCCCCTGCGGTCGAGGATGCCCAGCAGCACCAGAGCCTTATCCAGGTCTGGCTGATCAGGCAAGGTGATGAGGTAGTTTCGAACCTTATGCAAGACAGATTTGCGGACGGTGAACTCCGTTTTGAGCTTAAGGATACGATGCGTCAGCGTGATCATCGTGCGCGCGACGGCTCCCGTCTCAGTCGCAACCGTCAAACGATACCGCCCAGAGCCGGTAAGCGAGAGCGTACCACTCACACGCGTGAGGGCGGCAAGCGTCGACAAGTCGCAGTATTCACATTCGGGTTCGCAGCGCGCAAGCTCGTCGCGCACCTCAGCGGTAAACGACATGCAGGCCTATGCCTTCGTGTTGGCGCGCGACAGGTCGCGGTGGGAGATGCTCACGTGGTACTGAGCGCCTTCCAGGTAACGGGCCGTGGCCTCGGCAATGGCAACGCTGCGGTGCTGGCCGCCCGTGCAGCCGATGGCGATAGAAAGCTGCGGCTTGCCCTCCGCGATATAGCCCGGCATCACCGTATCGAGCAGCTGTGTCCAAGCCTTCCAAAACTCCTGCGTCTTGGGATGGTCCAGAACAAAATCGGAGACCTTTTTATCAAGACCGGTCATCGTGCGCATCTCGGGATCGTAGAACGGATTAGGCAGGAAGCGGACGTCGATCATAATGTCCGCTTCGACGGGCATGCCGTGCTTAAAGCCAAACGAGAACACGTGGACGTCCATGAGCTGCTGGTCGGACAGCTCGGAAAATGCCATACGTAGCTTGTTGCGCAGCGCAGAGGTGCGCAGACGGCTCGTGTCGATAATCATATCGGCTCGGTCGCGCACGCCCTGAAGCTGAAGGCGCTCGCGCTGAATGGCATCGGCCGTAGTCTCCCCCGGCTTGGCAATGGGATGACGGCGGCGATTTTCGCTGTAGCGACGAATCAGCACCTCGTCAGAAGCCTCCAGGAACACGATGTCGCAGCTCATCTCGCGCTCCTCGAGTGCGGCGACCGCATCGAGCAACTCGTCAAACAGTCCCTGGCTACGCAAATCGCAGGTGACGGCGAGATGCCTGCCCACGCCCGTATTGATACCGACGAGCTCGGCAAGCTGGGCGATGAGACGCGGAGGCAGGTTATCGATGCAAAAATAGCCCATGTCCTCGAACACGTGCATGGCCTGTGTGCGGCCCGATCCGGACATTCCGGTGATGATGACGATATCGGGGATGCGCTCCGAGCGCTCCGCCGCATCCATGGCATCTCCCTTTTGCATGTGCTGCCTCCCGAAAACAAGCGCGGGACCCAGCAACCCGGATCCCGCGCGGTCAATTGCCTATATTGAGTATACCGCCCCGAGCGGATACGAGGCCTGTCTTACGCCTCAAGCGCAGCCTTGAACCAACTCGTAATACTCGTGGGGTGCGTGATGGCGGTGCCGACGACAACGGCCCAGGCGCCAGCATCGATCGCGGCGCGAGCCTCCTCGGGCGTGTGCACGCGGCCCTCGCAGATGATGGGAAGACCGGGGAATTCCTCGGTCGCCTGACGCAGGAGCGGCAGATCGGGGCCATCGGCCATGGTGCAGTCGATGGCAGCGACACCGTGAGAAAGCGTGGTAGATACAAGGTCGAAGCCCATATCAACCGCACGGCGAATGTCCTCGATGGTGGCACAATCCGCCATCAGGAGCACACCCTCCTCGTGCAGCGGGCGGAAGGTATCCTCGACCGACTTGCCGTCGGGACGCGGACGATCGGTGGCGTCGATCGCCACGATATCGGCACCCGCAGCAACGCAGGCGCGAGCGTGACGCAGCGTCGGCGTGATGTAAACGCCCTCGTGCCCATCCTTCCACAGGCCGATAACAGGAACCTCACAGCGACCCTTAATGGCGGCAATGTCGGCAAGGCCCTGGCAGCGAATGGCGGCGGCGCCGCCGAGCTCGCAAGCACGAGACATTTGAGCCATGGTCTCGGGCGTACGAAGCGGCTCGCCCATATACGCCTGAACGCTCACGACGAGCTTGCCCTTCAGGGACTGGATCAAAGGATCAACGGTCATGTTCGACTCAACCTTTCTCAAAACAGCCTTCTGAGACACCGCACCTTGACGTTCAAACCGTCGCTCGCGTACCGAAGTACGCTTCGCTCCTCTTTCACGTCAATCTGCGGCACCTCAGAAGGCACACTTGGTAGTTATGTTTACTTCAACGAGGCAAGAAGATGCTCAGCGGCACCGATGAGCGGAGCATCGCCCTCCAGAGAACCGATGAGGATCGGCGTGTCCTGAAGCGGATCGAGCGCCTGGCTGGCATAGCCCTCGTGCACCGAATCCTTCCACGTCTGCGAACGCCAATCGGGACCTTGGTGAATCACGCCGCCCGAAAGCACGATGACCTCAGGGTCCAGGATGTTAGCGAGCGAGCCCAAGCTGGCACCCAGCGCAAAGCCGGCATCATGGATGACCTCGGTCGCCTTTGCGTCGCCCGCGCGGCACAGGTCGTTCACATCGCGACCGACCGAAGGACGGCCGGGGTCGACGCGACCAAAGCGCTCATCGTACATTCGACCAATGGAAGTGCCCGAAGCAACCGACTCCAGATGGCCGGAACGCCCGCAGGCGCAGGGAATACCGGCGGCAGCCGAGCACTCGATGTGGCCCATATGACCGGCAGCACCATGGAAGCCCTGCATCACGCGGCCATTCTCGACATATGCGCCGCCGATGCCCGTACCGATGCCAAGACACAAAACGGAGAACTTGCCCTTGCCGACGCCCCAGTGGGCCTCGCCCAGAGCATGAGCCTGCACGTCGCCTACGACGGCAACGGGAAGACCGAGGTCCTCGCGCAGGCGCGGCCCCAACTGAACGCCGGACCAGCCGGGCATGATCTCATTGGCATACGCGATGGCGCCCGTCTTGGGATCGACGACGCCGGCGGCACCGATACCGACGCCAAGGACCTCGACATCGGGATTCGCCTCGAGAGCAGCCTTGATGGACGCTTCGATACGCTGGAAGACGGCCTCTCCGCCCTCTTGAGCCTCGGTGGGAACCTCGGCCTCAAAAACGGGATGGGGCACACTGCCGTCAGCCGGGTACTCCATGATGGCAGTCGCGATCTTAGTTCCGCCGATATCGACAGAGCAGACGTACTTGTTCTCCATGTCGCTCTCCTTAGGAGATAAAAACAACTACAGGAAATGAAGGCTGCGTTATCGCCGCAGCTTGGTAAAGGTTTCCCGGGTGCCCGAGGTTGGGGTGAAAGCGGTCGGGCGTTGACCTAATGGGTCACGCTCGACCGCTTGAGCCCCAAGATCGGGTGCCCGGGGAAGCTTTACAGGAGACCGTTGTCCTGGAGGACCTTCTTAATAGCCTCAACGTTCTCGCCGGTCATGGCCTTCACCGGGCGCGGCATGGTCGGGCTGTCGAAGATGCCCATAAGGTTCATAGCGGTCTTGAAGGCGCCGACGCCACCGGCATAGCCCTGGACGCCCGAGGTGACATCCCAGATGTGCGAAATCTCATTGAGGCGATCCTGCTCGGCCTTGACGGTAGCCCAGTCACCAGCCTGAGCGGCCTTCCACTGACGCACGTAGCCCTCGGGCTCAACGTTGGCGAGACCCGGGACGGAACCGTCGGCGCCACCGAGGTAGGCGCCGTCGACAACAACCTCGTGACCGGTGAGGATGCTCATCGGATGGCCGTTCTTCTCGTTCTCCTGAACGAGGTAGCGGAACGAGATGTCATCACCCGAGGAATCCTTGACGCCAGCAAGGACGCCCTCGGCGCCGAGCTTGGCAAGGAGCTTCCAGGGGAGCTTGGTGTGAACGCAGACGGGAATGTCATAGGCGAAGATGGGCAGGTCGAGCTCCTCGTGCAGGATACGGAAGTGCTCCTCGACCTCGGTCATGCCCTGCAGGGCATAGAACGGGCAGGTGGCGACGAGGGCATCGGCGCCCAGCTCCTGGGCGACCTTGCCGTGCTCGATCATGCGCTCGGTCTCGGTATCGATGATGCCGACCAGAACAGGCACACGGTGGTCGACGATACGAACGGCCTCGGCGATAATCTGGCGACGGCGCTCGTCGGTGGAAAAGACGACCTCGCCCGAGGATCCCAAGAAGAACAGGCCATCGACGCCGGCATCGATCATGCGGTTGATGCTGCGCTCAAAGGAGGCAACGTCGAGCTGGTGATCTTCGGTATCGGGAACAACGACGGGAGGGATAACGCCGGTGAATTTCTGAGTTGCCACAAGAATCTCCTTAGTTGTCTGGCGGGCAGCCCTATGCCACCCACTCTTGTTGGCAGTGTCCAGGCCGTCTAGGCCAAAGAACACGAGTAGAACGTTTGGTTAAAAAAGTCGACGACTTCGTTTTCGAACGCATTGATGCGCTCGTGAGCGTATTTTGCATAGATGATATGCCTCCGGTCACACTCAAGACCGTTGAATACGGCAAACTGATCCTTGGGATCGCTCACGGTATCCATAAGCGATGTGCCCATGAGCACCGATCCGCGCACCCGAGACGACAGCGCCTCGAGGCCGCCAGGAAGCGGATTGGCAACCGCCGTGCAGGCGAGGCCCCGCTCGTCCAGAGCAGAAACCGCCAGCGCGACTCCGCCGCCAAGACCCTCGCCCCATGCAAAGATGCGGTCGGGGTCCATGCCATCAAGATTGCGCGCCACCTTCGCCAGCGCGCAACCCCAACGGACGCGCTCGACAAAAGCGGGCGAAGAAATCCCCCGCTGCAGGTCGTCCGCACCAGCAACATCGTCATCCAGCGCGAGGACGGCATACCCCATGGCGGCAAATCTCGTCATGTGATGCCAGCCGCGCACAGGCCGATCGATGTCGTGGAACATCAGGCACAACGGCACGCGCTCAGATACTCGGGCACGACCGACAGGCTCGATCAAACGAGCGTGAATCGCATCGTCACCGAGCTCAAAGGAGACCTCCGAGTAACGGGCGCAGGGGTTAACAAAGTCAATCGCCGTAATGGCCAGGCCTTGAATCTCAAGATTCGAAGCGCATGTCTCTAAATCAGAAACATCTGCTTGGACATCACCGCGCCAGTCCCGATATTCTGCGAGCCTTGACGAAACCGTTCCAGGAATTCCCACGAGCCCGGGGACAATCAGCTCATTGACATTGCTCTCGCACTTAGACATGAGCCTCCCCTCCCTTGCAGAAAAACGGAATGATCAGATCGTCAAAATCCTGAATCTCCTCGTGGCCAAAGCCTTCAAAGAACTCATGACGCTTTTCACAGGTCAGGTTGTTATAGACCGCAAACTGCGTCGCTGGCGGACAGACAATATCGGCTGTGCCTGTGCCAAACAGCACGGGGCATTTGACCATGGGGGCAAAGTTCTTGGAATCGAAGTACGCCAGCTTGGCATAGGCTTCGTCAATACGAGTCGAGTCCTCGTCAAACCAGCGAGACCAATAGCGCAGGCCCTCGTAGGCAATGTCGTCGGCATCCAAATCCCAGACCAGGCGGAAATCTGACAGGAAGGGATAGAGGATGGCGGCGCGATTGATAAGCTCGCTGTTAAGTGCGCAGGTCGCAATGCCCAAACCGCCGCCCTGCGACGCGCCGTTCACAAACACACGGGCAAGATCGATGCCCTCGAGCTCGCGAACGATGCGGCACAGGATGCGAATATCTTGGTGCAAGCGGACATAGTAGAGGTTGGCCGGGTCGCCGTCGATACCGGCGACGATATGGCCCGCAACCGTTGTGCCCTCAAATCCGCCAATGTCCTCGGAGGGACCTCCTTGGCCGGGGCAGTCGAGGGCGATGAGTGCCATGCCCATGCCCGCAAACGATGCCTGCTCAAACCAGCTGCGGCTTGCACCTGGATACCCATGGAACTGAAGTACCAATGGCACGGGCTCGTCCGAGACGGGTTTAAGGTACTTGGCATGAAGGCGAGCGCCACACATGCCGGTATACCAGAGGTCGAAAAGCTGGCAGGTCACGGCGTCGGTGACCGATGCCGCCTCGATCGCATAGTCAAGCCCGACGGCGTCGGCCTCGGCCATGCGATCCTTCCAAAAGAGATCGAAATCTGATGGACGGGGCATGGCGCCTCGATATTCACCAAATTGATGTTGTAGCTCCTGAGCACTTGGCATGGCTCGTGAACCCAACCTTTCGAAATCGCAACGGAGGTGCGCCCGGCAAGGGAACCGGGCGCACGGGAGGGAAAGCGAGGCTACTCGCCGAGCTTGGGATGCAGCAGCGACGGCGCAGCGCCGAGCAGCATCTTGGTGTAGGGGTCCTGGGGGTGCTGGAAGACCTGCTTGGCCTCGCCCTGCTCGACGATCTTGCCGCCATTCATAACGATGATGTCGTCAGAGATATAGCGGACCGTCTGGATGTCATGGCTGATGAACACCATGGCCAGGCCGAGCTCCTTCTTAAGGTCGGTCAGCAGGTTCAGAATCTGCGCGCGGACCGAAACGTCCAGAGCCGAGGTGGGCTCGTCGGCGATGATGGCATCGGGGTTCAGCGACAGGGCACGGGCAATTGCGACGCGCTGACGCTGGCCGCCCGAAAGCTGACCGGGAAGAACCTCGGCGGCGGAGCTGGGCAGACCGGTGAGCTCCAGGAGCTCCTTGACGCGCTTCTCCTGCTCGGCCTCGGTACCCAGGTTGTGGACGCGCATGGGGTCGAGCAGCTGCTCGCGAACGACCATGCGGGGGTTGAGCGCCGTGGCCGGGTTCTGGAACACGACCGAGATGACGCGACCCATGTGGCGACGGTCCTCGGCGGTACGTTTGGTAACGTCCTTGCCCTTAAAGTAGACCTTGCCGCTCGTGGGGGCCTGCAGGCCGCACATGACGTTAGCGGTGGTGGACTTACCGCAACCGGACTCACCGACGATGCCGATCGTCTGACCGGGCATGAGCTTAATCGTTACACCCTGGACGGCGTGAACCAGGTTGGGGTGCAGAATCGAGCCGGTACGGGTCCTAAAGGTGACGTGGACGTCATCAAGGAAGATGATCGGCTCGACGCCGTTGACTGCGGTCTCGCTCATCTACATCACCTCCGCGTGAGGGGTCAAACCATTTGCCTTGAGCACCTCGTCGGGGAGCTCGGAATAGAAGTGCTCGGTGCCGGGCACGCGCTTGAAGACCGGACGGGTGTCCAGGCCAATACGCGGATGGCTCGAGCGGGGCGCGAAGCGATCGCCCTTGGGGAAATCGCGCGGACTCGGAACGGCGCCGGGCACCTGGTGCAGGCGGCCCGAACCGCTCTCGATGGACAGAACGGAGCCCAGAAGACCGCGGGTGTACTCGTGAATCGGGTTAGTGAGCAGCTCCTTGGTGGGCGCCTGCTCGATAACCTGACCAGCGTACATAACCGTGATGTTGTGGGCGACCTCGGCGACCAGCGCCAGGTCGTGCGAAACGAAGATCATGGCAAAGCCGAGCTTGGCCTGAAGATCGTTGAGCAGCTTGATGACCTGCTTCTGGACGGTAACGTCCAGAGCGGTCGTGGGCTCGTCGCAGATGACCAGCTTGGGGTCGCGGGTAAGAGACATAGCGATCAGGACACGCTGACGCTGGCCGCCGGAAAGCTCGTGCGGATAGCTCTCGAGCGTGCGCTTGGGATCGAGGCCGACGAGCTCCAGGAGCTCCTCGGCGCTGCGGGTTCCGCCGCGCTTGGTGAGCTGCTTCATCTGGGCAGAGATGAGCATGGAGGGGTTGAGCGAGGACAGGGCGTCCTGATAGACCATAGCGATATCGGTACCGCGCAGGCCGAACCACTCCTTCTTGCTCATCTTGAGCAGGTCACGGCCCTCCCAGAGGACCTCGCCGGAAAGGTGCTCGTCCTCATCGGTCAGGCCCATGATGGCCAGCGTGGTGATGGACTTACCGCAACCGGACTCGCCCACCAGGCCCATGGTCTGACCAGGACGGACGTCAAAGTTGACATGGTCGACGACGTTGATATCACCGTGATGCTCAAACTGGATGCAGAAGTCACGGACCGAGAGAATCGGTTCGACAGACTCGTCGGGCACATGGCGATCGTCACGCTTGAGCTCGACATCGCGCAGGGCGCCAAGGCGAGCGGAGAGGGACTGGGCCTGCTCCTTGTAGGCGCGAACGGGGTCGGAGACCAGCAGGTCGGCCTCGCGACGCTTGGAGGAATCGGTCGGATCCAGGGCGGCGGAGGGAGCAGCGGCCATGGCGTCGGTAATGCCCTCGGAGAGGATGTTGAGCGCCAGGCAGGTGATCATGATGGCCAGACCCGGGAACAGCGCCTGCCACCAACGGCCGGCAAGCACGCCGCCGCGGGCGTCGGCGAGGATGTTGCCCCAGGTAGCGGTGGGCTCCTGAATACCAGCGCCGATGAAGGTCAGCGAGGCCTCGAAGATGATGGCGTCGGCGACCAGGGTAACGGTGAAGACCATGATCGGGGCGATGCAGTTACGCAGAACATGCTTGATCAAAATCCACGGAGCCTTGGCGCCGGAAACGATGACCGCACGGACATAGTCCTCGCCGTACTCGGACACGATGTTGGCGCGCACGATACGGGCAATCTGCGGAGTGTACATAAAGCCGATGGCGAAGATGATCGACGGCACGGAGTTGCCCAGGATGGAGACGAAGACGGCCGCGAGGGCGATGCCGGGGATGGACATGATGATGTCCAAGATACGCATGATCGTCTCGGAGACGGCCTTGCGCGAAACCGCTGCAAGGGCGCCCACGACCGAGCCGCAGACCAGAGCCATGGCAGTGGCGCCAAAGCCGATGATCAGCGAGTAACGACCACCGTAGAGCATACGCGACAGAATGTCGCGGCCCTTATCGTCGGTACCGAAGATAAATCCGTTGCCGGGAGCCTGGCGAGCCGTAAAGATCTCGACCGGGCTATAGGGGGCAAGAAGGGGCGCCAGAATCGCAGTCAGGGCGACCAGCGCCAGCACGACGGCTGCAATCTTAGAAGACAGCGTCATCTTCTTCCAGCCACCGAGCTTGAGCCCCTTGGAGGCAGCCTTCTCGAGCTGCTCGGTTTGCTTCTCTCGAATCTTTACCATAATCTACACCGTCCTGATGCGCGGGTTGATGAGCAGGTAGAGCATGTCAACCACGATGTTGATGATGATGAAGGCAAGAGCAACGACGATGACGACGCCCTGAACCAGGTTCGCCTCGTTGCCCTGAACGCCCTGCAGAATCGCGGTGCCCATGCCGGGGAGATTGAAGATAACCTCGATGACGACGGCGCCGCCCATAAGGTAACCGATCTTAAGACCGAGGGTGGTGACCGGGGTGATCAGCGCATTGCGAAGAACGTTGATGCCGACGACGACCTTCTCGGGAACGCCGGCGCCGCGAGCCATACGGACATAATCCTTGTCGAGCTCCTCGACCATGGCGGTACGCACGATACGAGTCATCTGGCCCGTCAGCGGAAATGCCAAGGCGATAGCGGGCATGATCATACGTCCCAGATAGCCAACCGGATTCGTGGTGAAGTGAGGCAGAGCACCCGATGCCGGGAGCACCTTAAGGTAGGAAGAGAACAGCAGGATCAACAGAACGGCAAGCCAGAACGACGGGGTTGCCAAGCCGGCGATGGAAAAGACGCGGATCACTTGGTCCGGCCATTTGTCACGATACAGTGCCGCGATGACGCCGAGCAAAAACGAAACGACCGCACCGATGGCAAGACCGATGAAGGTCAGCTGCATCGTGACGGGCAGGGCCGTGGAGATGCGCTTGGCAACGGAGTTGCGAGCAGCACCATAGGTGCCCATGTCGCCATGGATCAGATCGCCCATATAGCGCACGTAGCGCACGGGCCAGGGGTCGTCCAGACCATACTTCTCATGGTACTCGGCAACCGCCTCGGGCGAGGCACCGTCACCCAACGCCGTGTAGGCGGGGTCGGTCTTGGAGAACGACATAAGGAAGAACACCAGGACGGTGACGCCCAATGCCATGATCGGCAGCGCCACAAGACGCCTTCCAATCAAACGTAGCAAGTTGTTCACGTTCTCTCCCCTTTCTTTTGTCGGTAGGACCAACTGGTATATGAGTACGGATACTCATTACAAGACCCGAGCGACATCGTTGCCGCCCGGGTCTTTGTTTCAACTATGAGGATACGGTCCCAACGACCGACATCCTGCATACAGACTCAAGCGAGTCTTACGCCTTGACGGTCGCAACGCCCCTGAAGGACATGCTCGTCGTGCCGATGCCCTTGAAGCCATCGAGGGCCTCGCCGTTGGGCGCAGTGGACGGATCGTCCCAGAAAGCGGAGACGGTCTTGACGTGGACAACAGGGTACAGAACGGCGTTGTCGGCAATGATGTCGAAGCACTCGTTCCACTTCTTCTGCTGCTCGTCGCCCTCGGCGGCAAGAGCCTCGTCCATGAGACCGTGGAGCTTCTGCCACTCAGCGGACTCCTTCCACGGGCAACGGGTCTGCATCCAGACGTTGTCGCCGTACCACCAGTTGAGCAGCAGGTCAGGGTCGGCGCCGAAGCAAGAAGGATCGCCAGGGGCAAGGAGGATATCGTAGGCCTCGCCGCCGTCGATGGCAGCGTAGGTGGCCGGCGAGGTATCGGTCTGGATGGTCACATCGAAGCCGAGAGCGTCGAGGTCGTTCTTGACCTGGGCGGCCATGCCCTTAATCTGCTCGTTATCGGTGGTGCGCAGGGTGATGGCACCCGGGGTGATGCCAGACTCCTCGATGAGCTTCTTAGCCTTCTTGGCGTCGGTCTTGTACACCGTGGAAGCCTCATGATAGTTGGTGAAGCTCTTGGGCAGGTAGCAGCTGGCAGCGGTGGCAAGGCCGGCGAAGGTGTTGCTGACCATCTTCTCGGTGTCGAGCGCATACATGACAGCCTGACGGACCTTGACGTTGTTCCAAGGCTCCTTGGCGACGTTGAACATGATGAAGCGGGTGCCGAAACCCTGAACGTTATCGATCTTGCAGCCGGCGCTCTCGAGCTGGTCGACGGCGTCAGCGGTAACGAGCTCCATAACGAGCGTGGAGCCCTCCTGCTGAGCGGTAACGCGAGCGGTGGGGTCGGTCAGGATGCTGTACTGGATCTTCTTATCCTCGGCAGCATACTCACCGTTGTACTCGGGGTTGGGAACCAAGGTGATCTCGGTATCGGAGATAGAGTCGTACATCCAGGGGCCGGAACCGATCGGCTGCTTGGCGCGATCCTCCTCGGTCTGGGTGGCCGGGGTAACGCGGACGATGGCCAGACGATCCTTGAGCAGGGAGAAGTTGGGGACCTTAGTCTTGACCGTCACGGTGCTGGCGTCCTTGGCCTCGATGGACTCGAAGGGCTGGAAGAACGGAGCATAGGTAGCGGAAGCGGCGCAAGCGGTGTAGGAGGCAACGACATCGTCAGCGGTGACCTCGGTGCCATCGGAGAACTTGGCGCCCTTGCGGATGGTGACCTCGAAAGTGGTGTCGTCCACAGACTTGGGATCGTCGGTGGCGAGCTCGTTGAAGGTGCTGTAGTCGTGGTAATCGATGCCGTAGAGGCCCTCGACGACGTGCCAGTTAGCACCCAGGCCCACAGCGGAGCCGGTGCTGGCGGGATCGAAGCTGGACGGAGCGTAAGCGGAACCAGCGGTGATCACGCCGCCGCCACGGTTGGCGGAATCGGTGGAACCGGAAGCGGAACCCTCGTCGCTAGAGCTGCCACCGCAGCCAGTGAGACCAAGGCCGGCGACAGCAGCGACGCTGCCGGTGAGGCCGAGGAACGAACGCCTGGACATACCCTTGTTGATGATGGCCATGTCTTCTCCTATCAATAGAGAATCTTGCGCGGGAGCACCTAGACTTGCCCCCGCGCAACTTGCGGACGATATATACCTTACCTACCGACGAACCCAACTGAGGTGCCGCGCTCGGCGACCGATACATACATACGCTTGAACGGTATTTACTACCGTTCACCGAATTCATTGACAAATGATTCGCCAGACAGTATGTATCGACGAGGTGAGATATCAGTCTTCGTCAACCCGCAGGATAGCAAGGTTGTTCACCATGACTAGTCAAACGTTTTAGCGTTAATAAAACCCGAAACCAGCATGCAATCATGGCGAAATAAATGGTTGAAAATCACGCAATCATGTATATCAGTAGTTTAGGCTCGTGTTTAGCTATCGGAATGGCCAGCCGCCGCCTCGGCGCGCTCGGCATTCCACGCAACGAGCGCCTCGTGGACCGCCTTGGCAACATCGGCAGGTATGCCGCGAACTTCCGCGATCTCTTGCTCGCTCGCCGCGCGCAAACGCTTCATCGAACCAAAATGGCGCATAAGGGCACGTTTTCTGGTGGGTCCCACGCCTGGAACGTCATCGAGTACCGAAACTGTCATGGCTTTATCGCGCAACTCACGATGGAATGTGATTGCAAAACGGTGCGATTCATCGCGCACCTGTTTAATTAGATAGAGCGACGCGGACCCGGTCGGCAGCACGACGGGAGTCTCGTCCCAAGGCACAAAAACTTCCTCATCGGCCTTTGCCAAGCCACAAACTGGTATATCGAGCCCAAGAGCTTCAAGTTGCTTGATCGCAGCGGTCAATTGCGGCTTACCGCCATCGACAACGAGCAAATCGGGGCGCGATCCAAAGCGCTCGTCGGCCATGCGCTCGGGAGCATAGCGTCGTCCCAAAACCTCGGACATCGACACGAAGTCGTTTGCCTCGTCCAATTCGGCCTGAATTTTAAAACGACGGTACTGGCTCTTGTCGGCGCGTCCGTTGGTAAACACCACCATCGAGGCGACGGTAAAGGTTCCGTGCAGCGTCGAGATATCGAAGCACTCGATACGCATCGGCGGCGCTGGCAGCGCCAGCGCGCTTTCGAGCTCCAGGAGCGCCTGATTGGTGCGGTCGTCAGCGTACCCCGTTCGCATCATGTAGCGCATGAGGGCATGGCGCGCATTTTTGGATGCCATATCGAGCAAACGGTGCTTTTCGCCACGCTGCGGCCTATGGAGATGGCAGGAACGCTCGCGCTTGCCCGCAAGCCATTCCCCCAGCGCCTCCGCATCCTCAAGCTCGACGGAAAGGTTGACCTCAGCTGGAATATCAGCCGTCTCGTCGTAATAGCGCTTAAGAAAGCCCGACTGGAGCTCTTCCTCGTCAACATCAAGACCCTTGTCGAGAATGAACTCGCAGGTGCGAACTGTTCGGCCCTCACGCACGACAAAGACGCAAGCGGCGGAGATGGTCTCCTCGCGATAGAACCCGATGACATCGATATCGACACTGGAGGGAAAAACGACTTGCTGACGATCGTCCAGACCCCTGATGACCTCCAAACGACGTTTGACGCGTGCCGCGCGCTCAAAGTCGAGCGCCTCGGCGGCATCCGTCATCTCGGAGGTCAGCTCATCGACGACATCCTTGCGATGGCCCGACAAAAAGCGCTCGACACGCTTGACGTTCTTGGCATAGTCTGCCGGGGAAATCGCGCCGACACACGCACCCGGGCCGCGCCCGACATGGTAGTCAAAGCAGGGACGCCCGTTTTGCGCGCAAATCATATTGACGATGTCTTCCTCGCCCTTGTGGGACTCAACGATACGGCGACAACGACGCCACTCCGCACAGGATGCGGAGCAGATGGGAATAACCTTGCGCAGCGTATCTATCGTCTCACGTGCCGCACGGCTATCGGTATAGGGTCCAAAATAGCGCGTTCCCGGCTTATGACGCTCACGCGTATATTTGATAGCGGGATACAGGTCGCCCTTTGTAATGGCGATAAAGGGGTAGCTCTTGTCATCCTTGAGGTCGACGTTAAAGTACGGATGGTACTGACCAATCAAATTGCGCTCGAGCACCAACGCCTCATGCTCGGTCTCCACCACGATATAGTCAAAGCTCGCCACCAGCTGCATCATCAGCGGAATCTTTTGACGCTCATCCTGCAGTGTCACGTATTGACGCATGCGGGCGCGTAGGTTTTTCGCCTTGCCCACGTAGATGACATCGCCCTTGGCATCCTTCCAAAGGTAGCATCCGGGCTGTGTGGGAACGCGCGAAACCTGCTCGGCAAGCGTTGGAATGTTGTCGTGACCGGCCACGCGCACCTACTTGCGACGAAGCAGCGCCGAGACCTCGGGCATCTTAAGGACGACGGCAAGGCCAAAGGTAACAGCAAGCGAGACGACACCCGCAACGCAAACATAGCCAAGAGTAATCAGAATCGAACCGCCAAGTGCCCCGACAAAGTGCTCAAGCGCCCACATGACGCCGGCGCCTGCGGCAGCACCCAGGCCACCGAGCAAAAGGCCAAAGAAACCGCCATGCAGGATAGATTTGACCTGAAGGCCACGCAGACGACGACGCAGCCACCACAGCGAACAACCGACCAAGATCACGTAGTCGACGACATACGAAAGCGCGATTGCCGGCATGCCGAAGCCCAGCACAACGCCAAACAGCAGAACCGAGCCGGCCTGGCCGATGGCAGAATACAGGCAATAGCGACTATAGGGCTTCATGTCGAGCAAGGCAGAGAAGCTCTTCTGCATCAACACGACCACGCCGTAGAGCGGCAGCGAGAGCGCCAGGTAGACAAGGTACTCGGACACCAGCGTCACGCCGGATTCATCGAACTTGCCAGCACAGTAGATCATGTTGAGCGGACGCGCGAAGACAATCAGGTACAGCGCGAACGGAATCAGGAAGAACAGCATCTGGGCGACGCCACGCGAAATGCCCGTGCGAACGCTGTCGTAATCCTTCTCCTGCGCGTCGTGAGAGAGCTCGGTATAGAGCGCCGTCGAAAGCGAGGCGGCAATCAGCGCGTAGGGCAGCGTGTACCACAGGCGCGCATAGGCGATGACGGAAGGACCAGTCTCGGGCTGGACCACCAGCGCGGCAGCGTTGGTGATAGAAGTCGAGACAAACATGCACACCGTGGCGAGCAGCGTCGGGATACCGAGCGCAATCGTCTGCCGCAGTGCGGGGTCCTTAAAGTCGATATGGATATGGGGATGCACGCCGTGCTTGCCAAGCGCGGGGATCTGACATGCCATCTGAACAAAGACACCGAGGGTCGTACCGGCCGCAATCAAGATGATGCCGGCACGTTCGCCAAACTGTGCGGACACGGGCGCAAAACCCATAAAGCTCGCAATGACGATCACATTGTTGAGGACCGGAGCAAACGTCGACCAGAAGTAGTCGCGGTGTGCGTTGAGAACGCCCGAGAACACCGAGCCCAAACCATAAAACAGAATCTGGATGGCAAAGAAACGGAACATGAACGCAGCGGTATCCATGCTGCCGCCGTCACCCGAAAGGAACGATTGCGTCCAGATAAAGCCCGGGGCGAAAACGGTCCCCAGCAACGAAATGCCACCCAGCACCAAAAGCAGAATGCCGAGCAGGTTGCCCACGTACTCGTTTGAGGCCTCGCGACCCTGCTCACGCCTCACGCCCATGTACACGGGCAAAAACGCCGTCACGAGCATGCCGCCCATCACGAGTTCGTAGAGCATATTGGGCAGGTTGTTGGCGACCTGATAGGAGGACGAGAGTAGCGACATGCCGATAGCGGCCGCCATTGCCCACGTGCGGATAAAACCGGTGACGCGAGACACGATAGTCAGGATGGTCATAAGCCCGGCGGAACGACCAACCGTGGAGTAGTCCGACGAGCCCATGTCGTCAGTGTCATCTCGCGACGAAGAAGCTTCGGATGAGGGTGTCTGAGGCGCAGATTCTTTTGCAAGATGAGCTCCGCGCTTCAATTCTTCCTGCGGCATCGCTCAGTCCTCTCTCGTAATCGCGGCAACCGTCGCCCCGCAAAATGCAATTAAATCATCGGGTGCAAGCTCGAGCTGATAACCACGCTTGCCTCCCGAAATAAAAATGGTATCCCAAAGGACACATGTCTCATCAATGAGCGTCCGGTAGCGTTTTTTCATACCGACCGGGCTGCAGCCGCCGCGAACGTAGCCAGTCGCCGCAAGCAAATCCTTCACATGCATCATGGCCAAGGACTTCTCCCCCGCGGCACGCGCGGCGGACTTTAGATCGAGCTCGTCGGCAACAGGGATGCAGCACACGACATAGTCGTTGGACGGTGTCACACAGACCAAAGTCTTAAATCCTTGACCGGGCTCCTCGCCAAGCTGCTCCGAAATCGCGACCCCCAGGCCCACCGACTCATCGCCATCGTCTTCGTACGTATGTAGAACATAGGAAATGCCGGCGCTTTCCAGCTCGCGCATCGCATTGGTTTTTGGCGTCTTTACAGCCTTTGCCATGACATATCCTTTCCCTCGCATTCGGACGCAAGGATTAAGTATAAGTCCAATTCGGCTGCATACGTCACTTCGGCACAGCAAGCGCCATCGAATCACAAGGAGTCGATGGCGCCCATAAACTGAATCGCCTATTTATTGAGCATCAAGTTGAGCCTGGCGCTCCCGGTCACGCCTGAGCAACGGCGCCAAAAACTTGCCCGTATAACTCTGCGGACAGTCCGCAACCTGCTCCGGTGTACCCGAAACCACGACGGTTCCGCCGCCGTTACCGCCCTCGGGACCCATATCGATCAGGCGGTCGGCAACCTTGATGACATCAAGGTTGTGTTCAATCACCAGCACCGTGTTGCCCGCATCGACCAAGCGCTGCAGTACATCGAGCAGCTGGCGGACGTCCTCAAAATGAAGGCCGGTCGTCGGCTCGTCCAAAATATAGAACGTCTTGCCCGTCTGGCGTCGATGAAGCTCCTTGGCGAGCTTCACACGCTGCGCCTCGCCGCCCGAAAGCGTCGTGGCGGGCTGGCCCAGGCTCACGTAGCCCAAGCCTACATCGTACAGCGTCTGGAGCTTGCGCTTAATCTGCGGGATATTCCCAAAGAAGGCCAGCGCCTCGGTAACGCTCATGTCGAGCACGTCCGAGATGGTCTTGCCACGATAGGTGACCTCGAGTGTCTCGCGGTTGTAGCGTTTACCGCCGCAAACTTCGCAGGGAACGTAGATATCGGGAAGGAAGTGCATCTCGATCTTGATCTGTCCGTCGCCCTTGCACGCCTCACAGCGCCCGCCACTCACATTAAAGGAGAAACGACCTGGCGAGTAGCCGCGCGCCTTCGACTCCGGCGTACTCGCAAACAGTGCGCGAAGATCATCCCACAGGCCGATATAAGTAGCAGGGTTGGAACGCGGCGTGCGGCCAATCGGCGACTGGTCGATATCAATAACCTTATCGATACACTCGATGCCCTCGATTTTTTTATACGGACCCACAGGGCGCGTCGAACGGTGAATAGCATTCGTAAGGGCAGGCGCAATGGTGTCGGTAACCAGGGAGCTCTTGCCCGATCCCGACACGCCGGTAACAACCGTAAGCGTACCAAACTCGATCTTGGCGGTAACGTTTTTGAGGTTGTTGGCTCGAGCGCCCGTAATTTTAAGGCAGCCACGACCGGGCTTGCGCCGTTCATCAGGCACCCGGATCATTCGTTTGCCGGTCAGATAAGCGCCCGTCATCGACTCAGGACAAGCCATGATATCGGCAGGCGTTCCCGCCGCGACTACGTGTCCGCCGTTGACGCCGGCGCCGGGCCCCATGTCGATCACGTAGTCGGCGGCACGGATTGTATCCTCGTCGTGTTCGACGACGATAACGGTATTGCCGATATCGCGCAGGCGCTCGAGCGTCTTGATCAGGCGCTCGTTGTCACGCTGATGAAGACCGATCGAGGGCTCATCCAGAATATAGAGCACGCCCATGAGACCCGCGCCGATCTGCGTTGCCAGGCGAATACGCTGCGCCTCGCCACCAGAAAGCGTCGCCGAGGCACGATCGAGCGTCAGATAGTCGAGTCCAACATCGACCAGAAAACGCAAGCGCTCCAGGATTTCCTTGACGATGCGCCCGCCGATAAACTGTTGGCGCTCGGTGAGCTCCAGGCCCTCAAAAAACTCGAGCGACTCACGGCACGACAGGCAACAAACCTCGTAAATGGACTTGCCGCCCACGGTGACGGCGAGCATCTCAGGGCGCAAACGAGCGCCGTGGCAGCTCGAGCACGGTTCCTCGCGAATGTACTTCTCCAAGCGCGCCTTGGTGTTCTCGTTCGTCGTCTCGGTATAGCGTTCGTACAGAATGTTGCGAACGCCCGAAAACTTGGTATCCCACTGGCTGCGACGTCCGTCGAGCTTTTGGTAGTCGACCGAGATCTTCGTATCGCCCAGGCCATCCAAGAATGCACGACGCACGCGAGGGGGCAAGTCCTCCCACGGCGTATCGGTGCTCACCTTAAAGTGTTTGCAGACCGCAGCAAAAATCTGCGGATAGTAGTTCGAATTGCCGAACAGGCTACCAAAGACTCCGTCGGCAATGGACTTCGAGGGGTCCTCGATCAGCGCCTCGGCATCAACGGTTTTCTTAAAGCCCAGGCCGTCGCACTCAGGACATGCGCCATAGGGAGCGTTGAACGAAAAATCACGCGGCTGAAGATCGTCAATGGAGTGACCATGCTCCGGGCACGCCAAGGCCAACGAATACTCCAGCAGCTCGCCCTCGGTCCCCTCGGGAGCATCACGATTGGGCAGCATGTACACGTTTACATTGCCGTGAGCCAGCGCGGTCGCCTGCTCAACAGACTCGGCGATACGGCCCAGAGAGTTCTCACGGATCACGATGCGATCGACCACGACCTCGATATCGTGCTTGAACTTCTTGTCCAGATCGATCGGATCGTCGAGCGAGCGCACTTCACCGTCGACACGCACGCGGCTAAAGCCCTCGGCGCGAAGGTCCTCAAACAGTTTGGTGTACTCGCCTTTTCGCCCGCGCACCACCGGTGCCAGCACAAACGCGCGGCGGCCCTCCCCCGCCGCCAAGACCTTGTCGGCAACCTGGTCGGTCGTCTGACGCTCAATGACGCGGCCGCATTCGGGGCAGTGCGGGGTGCCCACACGGGCGAACAGCAGGCGCAGATAGTCATAAATCTCGGTTACGGTGCCAACCGTCGAGCGAGGGTTTTTAGACGTCGTCTTTTGGTCAATCGACACCGCCGGCGAAAGGCCGTCGATTGAATCCAAGTCGGGTTTGTCCATCTGGCCCAAGAACTGGCGCGCATAGCTCGAAAGGCTCTCAACGTATCGACGCTGGCCCTCGGCATAGATAGTGTCAAATGCCAGCGAACTCTTGCCCGAGCCAGAAAGACCGGTAATGACCACGAGTTGGTCACGCGGAATGGAAACATCGATATCACGGAGGTTGTGCTCACGAGCGCCGCGAATAACGATAGAAGAATCAGACATGGAAGCTCCTTGCCTCCTATTGCATCGAATCATACTGTCGATGAGTTTAGCGCACTCGACGCGCACAGATGTTCGTAATACAAGATTCGCAGACCTTTAGCTTTGCGTATCGGGCGCTTTGTTTCTCGAAATGCCGTGGAAAGGTTACAGTAATCTAATACTGAACTTAATTTGCCGTAACAGAGGAACGTCCATGACCGAAGATATCCCCCTTGAAATCACTTCGAGTGACATGGCCAATCTGCCCATATTCATCGCCATCCTTATCGTGGCCACCGTCGTCGTGCGCGTGTATTTTTCAATCAAACACAATGAAAAGCCACCCATTGCCCGCGTCTTTTGGTGCGCGACGCTCCTCATCCCGCTCGGCATGGTAGCTGCATGGATTACGAATCAATTGCTCGTAAATGAGGACAGTTCCCTATGGGTCCTTTCTTATTCGGCGCTCGGTGCTGCCGCCGTCATACTTCTTGTCGAGCCCTTGGTTTCGGGACTTATCGACCAAACCGATCTTGCGACGGGAACGGTTGCCTGTATTTGCCGTGACATCCTTGTCATCGCCGCTGTTTCAGCGCTCTCGTTCGTTTCGCTCGAAATTGCCTGTAACGAAACGTTCTATCGCATTCCCGCCAACTCATTCGGGTTTTCCGTCGGGCTGCTCGCGACGGTTCTGCTCTCCCTTTATTTGCTGGGACAGCGTCATGGAGGCGTCATGGCCCTCGTGCCCGTCGCCTGTTGCATCCTTGGCATTGCCGAGCACTTCGTCATAACGTTTAAAGGCGAAGCCATCCTGCCAAGCGATATCTTGGCCCTTGGCACCGCAATGGAAGTGAGCGAGGGATACGAGTTTACCTTTACCGCCGGAATCGTAACCTCTCTCGCCCTGCTGGAGATTTCCCTGGGGCTTCTTTCGCTTATCCGACCGCGAAAGCTCCGTACGCCCACCCATGTCTTCCCCGCAATCGCCGCTAACCTCTGCGCTTTTCTGCTAGTGACCGTTGTGGGGCTCTCAGGCTTTTCCAGCATCGACTTGGAGCAGGCGCTGGATTTTGGATTTGACCGTTGGCAGCCCATCACCACATATACGTCTCAGGGTTTTATCACTTCGTTCACCGAAATGGTCAACGAGTTGCCCATTGAGAAGCCCGAAGGCTATACGCCCGATGAGGCGCAGAGCATCGAGCAGGAGCTCGCCGCCGCCTACGACAGCACGTATGGCTCGAGCGAGCAGCGCGCGGCTGCCGTTGCCCAGTTCAATGAAATCAAGCCGACGATTGTTGCCGTCATGAACGAGAGTTTTAGCGACCTTTCGTGCTTTGAGCAGCTCCAGGCGGCCGGGTACACCGGCCCCGCATTCTACAACTCGCTTCCCGACACACTTGTTCGCGGCACCATGCTCGCTTCGGTCACCGGTGGCGGAACGGCAAACTCCGAATTCGAATTTTTGACCGGAGCGACAACGGCCTTTGTCGGATTAGGCAAGATCCCCTATCAGCTGTATCAGATGAATGGCGTCAACAGCCTGGCAAAGGACCTTAAAGAGCTTGGGTATACCGCTACCGCTATGCACCCGCAAAACCCCGTCAACTACCATCGAGATAAGATCTATCAGCAGCTGGGCTTTGGAGACTTTCTTTCAATCGGCGATTTCGAAGGTGCGCCCTGTTACCATGCCGGCGTATGCGACTACGCCACCTACGACAAGATACTCGACCTGCTTAGAACCGACGAAGCGCCGCAGTTCATCTTTGACGTCACGATGCAAAATCACGGCGGCTACGACTATGGCACCGTTCCCGCCGAAGAGCTGAC
Source organism: uncultured Collinsella sp. (assembly GCA_900552685.1). Taxonomy (GTDB): domain Bacteria; phylum Actinomycetota; class Coriobacteriia; order Coriobacteriales; family Coriobacteriaceae; genus Collinsella. Next base: position 8,304 of record USAJ01000003.1, on the reverse strand, counting down.
AAACTATTGGGTCGAGGGAGCCAGCGAGGGCGCCAATAGCGCGCTCAACACCTATCTCACCTGCATCAACGCATCCGACCGGGACCTCGAGTACTTTATCAACGAGCTCCGCAATATCGGCAGACCGGTTGTTCTTGTCTTTTTTGGCGACCATCAGCCGAGCGCCGCAACGACTCTCAACGACGAGCTGTACCCTCAGGAAGATACGGCAAGCCACGCTTTCCGTGTCTATCAGTCAACCTATTTCGTCTGGGCTAACTATGAAATCGCCGGCAATACCGAGCTCAACGTCTACGACACCGTCGGGGCAAACGAGATTGCAGCCATTACCCTTAATAAGATCGGCGCCCCGCTCACCGACTATCAAAAGGCCCTGCTTGCAACAAGGTCAGATGTGCCCACCATCAATGTCGCCGGCTATCTCGGTGCCGACGGGCTGCGCTACAACTTGGAATCTGAAGACAGCCCATACACCTCGACGATCGACAAGCTGCAGCGCATGCAATACCTCGAGTTCGCCAGCAAAGTTCAGTAAGCCCGCCCATTCGCTTGGGCCCATCGTATTGCAAGCACGCTCGGCCCAAATGCATCGCAAATGACTCCCGCTCGCAAACGAGGGTACAATGACGCTCGTGTCACATCACGGGGCTCCGGCCCCAACATATACAAAGGAGTCATACATGGGTTGCGAGCACGCACAGGCCGCCGGCGGACAAACGTCGCCGTCGCAATTTGAGGAGAACACGCTGTCCGAGGTCAAACGCGTCATCGCCGTGCTTTCCGGCAAGGGCGGTGTCGGCAAGTCGTTTGTCACCGGTGCCATCGCCACCGAGCTTGCCCGTCACGGCCACAAGGTCGGCGTCCTCGATGCCGACATCACCGGTCCCTCTATCCCCAAGATGTTCGGCATGAGCGGACGCCACGTCCATGCCCTTGGCAACCTCATGCTGCCCGAAATCTCCGAGCACGGCGTCAAGGTCATGAGCTCCAACCTTCTGCTCCAAAACGAGACCGACCCCGTCCTTTGGCGCGGTCCGGTCATCGCAGGCGCCATTAGGCAGTTCTGGAGCGAGACCTCGTGGGGCCCCATCGACTACCTGCTGGTCGACATGCCTCCGGGAACAGGCGACGTCGCTCTCACCGTCTTCCAGTCACTGCCCGTCGACGGCATCGTCATCGTCACGAGCCCACAGGATCTGGTCTCGATGATCGTCGCCAAGGCGGTCAACATGGCCGAGAAGATGAACGTCCCCATTCTGGGCATCGTCGAAAACATGAGCTATATTGAGTGCCCCGACTGCGGCAAGAAGATCGAGGTCTTTGGCAAGAGCAAGCTCCCCGAGGTCGCAGAGCGCTATAACCTCGACATCTTGGGCACGCTTCCCATCAATCCGTCACTCGCCGAGGCCTGCGATAAGGGCGAGGTCGAGACCGCGCTGCCCGATGGCATGTTGCCCAAGGCAGTCTCTGCCGTCGAGGCTATCACCCCGCACGAGACCGACGAGGCCTAAGTGAACACGAGCGCCTTCCATGACGTCCTGGTAATCGGCGGCGGGGCTTCAGGCCTCGCCGCCGCCATTACGGCCGCACGTGCTGGCAAAAGCGTCTGCATCGTTGAGCGCGATGTCGCCTGTGGCCTTAAGCTCCTTGCGACCGGTAACGGCCGCTGCAACCTCTCCAACGAATCGATTGATCCACAGCGGTATAACCACCCCGCATTCGTCGAATCCGTCATGGGGCCCCAACCCGAACAAGAGCTTATGGGTTTCTTCTCCTCGCTGGGCATCATGACAACCTCCGAGGAAGGCCGGCTGTACCCGCGCTCCCTTCGCGCCGAATCGGTGCGCGACGCGCTTCTCAACGTTTGCAACCGCCTAGGTATCACCTTAATCTGCGGAGCCAACGTTGCCTCGGCGCACAAAGTTTCCGAAGGCTGGGCACTCCAAATAGACCGTCCAGCGCGGGCGCTCAAGGCAAAAAAGCACGACGACCGAAAATCGGAGCTCCGCTCGCTTCGGAAAGCGCTCGCCGATGTCCCTCGCAAGAACGAGGCCCTGGAGGCACATGCCGTAATTATCGCCACGGGTGGCAACCCCACCGGTATCGCCGATACGTTTCGCCTCCCCCTCACTTCGCTGCGCCCCATCCTCTGCCCCGTATCGGCAACGGTCGTCGGCGATCGGGCGGCACTCAAGACGTTGGATGGCCTGCGCGTCCGCGCCCGCTTGACGCTCGCCCGCAATCATAATGAGCTCTGGCACGAAGACGGTGAAGTCCTGTTTCGAGCCTTCGGCATCTCGGGCGTCGCTGTCTTCAACCTCTCCCGTCGTATCCAGCGCGGCGATACGATCCTGCTCGACGTTTTCCCCGACCTCTCCAAAGACGAGCTGCTCGATATGCTCAACCGGCGCGTTGAGCTGCTCGGCGGCTTTTCGCCCCGCGATCCCCGTTGGCTCGACGGCATGCTCGCCCCGCAACTCTCCCGCGTCGTCTGCACGGCGTTCGAGCAGTGCCATCCAGGCTCCAACGATGTCATCCACCTGGTCTCGATCCTCAAGCACTTTAAGTTGCTCGTCGAGGGAACAGCCGAGGAGCGCTCGGCGCAGATCACGCGTGGTGGCGTATCTGTCGAGAGCATCTCAACACCCAGTCTACGCGCGCTCAGCGTTGTCGACGCCCCGCTTTACGTCTGCGGCGAAGCGCTCGACATCGACGCCGATTGCGGAGGCTTTAACCTTGCGTGGGCCTGGCTCTCGGGCATTCGCGCTGCAAGCAGCCTGTAGCCGCGCAGTTTATAATCAAAAACGCATTCGGGCCGTCTGGGATACCGGACGGCCTCTTTCTTGCCTCTAAGGAGACCTCGATGATCGAAATCACCCAAGTCAACGCGTCGCTCGATGAAGCCGGCGATGAAAATGCCTGCCTCATTGTTGGCAAGCGAGTCGCCAAGCGCGTCCTACGTTGCAAGGACTCCGAGATCAAGTCCATCGAGCTCCACCGCAAGTCAATCGACGCTCGCAAAAAACGAGACGTCCATTTTATCCTGAGCTTTCGTGTTGAGCTGACTAGTCCCCACCTCGAGCGAGAAGCGGTCGACAGCGTCGCCGAGCGTGACCGCTCGCGCGTACGCGCGATAGAGGACGATAAGCCTTCATTCCCCTCCCCCGTCTCCGACGCACCTCAAGAACGCCCTGTCGTTGTCGGCGCCGGATGCGCCGGCCTTTTCGCTGCGCTTACGCTCGCCGAAGCAGGTCTTAAGCCCTTACTCATTGAGCGCGGCGACCCGGCATTTCGCCGCTCGCATGCGATCGACCTCTTTCTAAAGGAGCGCATCCTCGACCCCGAGAGTAATATCCAGTTTGGTCTGGGCGGCGCGGGGACCTTCTCGGACGGCAAGCTCAATACGGGAACAAAAAATCCCGCCCATCGCCTTATCCTCGAAACCTTCGTCGAGGCGGGTGCGCCCCGCGATATTCTGTGGGATGCCAAGCCGCACATTGGCTCCGACATCCTTCCCAAGGTTGTCACCGCTATATCCCAGCGCACCGAGCAGCTCGGAGGTGTCGTCCGTTATCGAACGAAGCTCGTCGACATTCGCACCGACGCGTCTGGCGCCATCACCGGTATCGATGTCCAATCGTCCCAAGACGCCGCTTACGAGCCAATCGAAACAAAGCACCTCATCCTCGCCTGTGGGCATTCTGCTCGCGATATTTTTGAGCTCCTTAAGGACCACAACGTGGCCCTCGCACAAAAGACCTTTGCCATGGGCGTTCGCATCGAGCATCCGCAGCGCGACATCGACCGAGCCCAATATGGAGCCTTGGCGGGACATCCTGCCCTCGGAGCAGCCCCCTACAAGCTCGTCGCCCATCTTCCCAACGGCCGCAGCGTGTTCTCGTTTTGCATGTGCCCCGGCGGGCAGGTTGTCGCCGCCTCTTCCGAGCAGGGCCACCTGTGCGTCAACGGCGCCAGCCTCAATGCCCGCGACGGACGCAACGCAAACGCCGCCCTGCTCGTTAACGTCACGCCTGAGGACCTTCCCAACGATGACCCGCTCGCCGGCATCGAGCTCCAACGTGCCTGCGAGGCGGCCGCCTATCGCCTGGGCGGTTCCAACTGGAACGCACCGGCACAACTCGTCGGAGATTTCCTCGCAGAACGCGCCAGCAAGGCGCCCGGAAAGGTAAAGCCCACCTATCCGCTCGGTGTGACCTGGACGGCAATTGACGAAGCCCTGCCGCAGCATATCGTCGAGTCGCTCCGCCTGGGACTTCCCCTACTCGGAAAAAAGCTACGAGGTTACGACCGTCCCGATGCCGTTCTTACCGGCGTGGAGACTCGTTCGAGCTCACCGGTCACTGTCACCCGAGACCGAACGTGCCATGCCGTGTCGACCCCGGGCCTCTACCCTTGTGGTGAGGGAGCTGGATATGCCGGCGGCATCATGAGCGCGGCCACCGACGGCATTCGTTGTGCCGAAGCCCTGATCGCAGACCTCTAACGCACGAATTCCAGCGCGCAAAAGACATAGGCCCCGAGCTCCACAGGGAACTCGGGGCCTGTTCGCTATTTCTTAAACCGTGCACCCTGGCGTTTTCTGCCCGATGCGAACGTGGAACCCTTGCGGGCCTGCAAACGCAAGCGCTCGATCGTCTCGTCCTCAGACGCACCCTCGAGCATCGCCCGAATCTGAACGACGGCATCGCGCAGGCGCGCCGCCTCCTCAAAGTCCATGGCGGCAGAAGCGTTACGCATATCCTCTTCCATGGTTTCGACGATCCGCACAAGCTCGTCATGCGGCAGTTCTTCCAACTGCTCCGCAAGTGTCTGCTCGGGCGCCACCGTTTCCGGCACACCGCCCTCGCCCGACTCATCGGGCGTATAGAATGCGGCATGGCCAAGAGAGTCGCCCTTCGAGCGTCCTTTGGAGCCCACAGTTTTTTCGGCCTCGGCAATAAAACTTGAGATGTCGTTGATGGCCTTGCGCACTGTCTTGGGCACAATGCCATGCTCTTCGTTATATGCCATCTGAATCTCGCGACGGCGCTGCGTCTCCTCGATGGCCTCTTTCATCGAATCGGTCACAACGTCCGCATACATGATGACTTCGCCATCGGCGTTACGGGCCGCGCGGCCAATCGTCTGAATCAGCGAACGGCGGTTGCGCAAGAATCCTTCCTTATCGGCATCGAGAATTGCCACCAGTGAGACCTCGGGAAGATCCAAGCCCTCGCGAAGCAGGTTGATGCCAACGAGAACATCGATCTTGCCCTCGCGCAGCGTTCGCAGGATCTCGACACGGTCCATTGTCGCCGTATCAGAATGCATGTAATTGACCTTAATGCCCGCATCAAGCAGATGGTCGGTCAGGTCCTCGGCCATGCGCTTGGTCAACGTGGTCACCAGCACGCGCTCCTTGCGGGCAACGCGCTCGCGAATCTCGTCCTCAAGATCGTCAATCTGACCGCGAACCGGACGCACATCGATCTTGGGATCGAGCAGACCGGTCGGACGAATAATCTGCTCAACGTCGTTCTGGCTAACCCGCAGCTCATAGTCGCCCGGTGTTGCCGAAACGTAGATGAACTGGGGTATCCTTGCCTCAAACTCATCGAAACGAAGCGGGCGGTTATCGAGCGCCGAGGGCAGGCGAAAACCGTGTTCCACCAGCGTCACCTTACGCGAGCGGTCACCTTCGTGCATGCCGCGAATCTGCGGCACCGTCACATGGCTCTCATCGATGATGCAGAGCATATCCTTGGGAAAGTAATCGATTAGGGTAAACGGCGGCTCACCCGGCTTGCGACCGTCCAGATGACGCGAGTAGTTCTCGATGCCGTTGCAAAAGCCCATCGTCTCGAGCATCTCAAGATCATAATCGGTGCGCTGCTGCAGACGCTGCGCCTCGAGCAACTTGTCGGTCGCCTTGAGCTCCGCCACGCGCTTCTCGCACTCTTCGCTGATCGATTTCAGAGCCGCCTTGACCTTCGGCTTCTCGGTCACATAGTGTGATGCCGGCCATACGGGGATGGCCTCGTACTCACGAAGCATCTCACCGGTGACCTCATCGATCTCGGCAATCAGCTCGACCTCGTCGCCAAAGAACTCAAACCGCAACGGATGCTCAGCATAAGGCGGATACACGTCGACAACATCGCCGCGCACGCGGAACGTGCCACGCGCCAGGTCATAGTCATTGCGATCATATTGAATGTCGATAAGCGCATGGATAAAGTCATCGCGCTCGAGCGGCACCTTCTTGTCGACGTTTGGAGCCAGACCCGCATAGTCCTCAGGAGAGCCAATGCCATAGATACACGAGACCGATGCGACAACGATCACATCACGTCGAGAGAGCAGTGACGCGGTCGCCTGATGGCGCAGCATCTCGACCTCTTCGTTAATCGAGGAGTCTTTCTCGATATATGTATCGCTTTGCGGCACATACGCCTCGGGCTGATAGTAGTCGTAATACGAGACAAAGTAGACCACAGCGTTATTGGGAAAGAACTCTTTGAGCTCGCTCGCAAGCTGAGCAGCGAGCGTTTTATTCGGAGCCATGACCAGCGTCGGCTTTCCCAGGGCCTCAATAGTCTTTGCCATCGTGAAGGTCTTGCCCGAACCAGTCACGCCCAGCAAAACCTGATAGCGGTCTCCGTCCCTCACGCCCTGCACAAGCGACTCAATGGCTTTAGGCTGGGAACCGGCAGGCTCATAGGGAGAAACGACCTTAAACGGCACGTCAGAGCCTTCAACGCCAAAGCGCTTAAGTTCACCACCAACGCGTTCTACTTCAAATTCCGCCATGGATACTCCTAACTCATATATCTGCAGTATACGCAGGCGGCAGGCATAGTCCTATACGAACCGATCGGGATAGAGGGTCTTGTAGCGAGCCCAGGCATTATTGACACGAATCAGATACGCCTGCGTCTCGGGAAAGGTAATTGCATTATGAAGCGACGTACCCTGCTGCGCCCATCCGTCGACATTGCCCATGCCGGCGTTATAGGCGGCGATGGCACTATCCGTCGACCCGTTGAAATAGGCGAGAAGATACGAGAGGTATGCGCAGCCAAACTCGATATTCGTAGCCGGATCGTTAAGATTGTCGGCCGAATACTCCCCTCCGTCGACAAGGCCCTTGGCAATCATATCCTGGGCAGTCTCGGGCATCAGCTGCATCAATCCCTGAGCACCCTGATTCGACTCGGCCTCGGGATCCCAATTCGATTCCGACTTAATGACAGCGCACACCAGATACGGATCCAGATTATGCAAAATACTGGATTGCTTTACATACGCCTCGTAGTCAATCGGATACAGCGGCTTAAAGAAAGCGGCAGGGGCACACGAGTAGACGAGCGAAATAAGGCCGAAGACGAACACAACGGCAAGTGGCGTCACGCGATACCACGTAAAGAAACGTGCCTTAGGCATCGGCCTCCTCCTTATCCGGAGTATCTATAAACCCGTGGCATGCAAGCCATGAGTCAAGCTGCTCAAAGAGCGAATTATCGCCTGCGGCATTATCAATCACCGTTGTAGCGAGATTGCACAGCGCAGACTCATCGGGCTGGCAAGCAGAACGAGCATCGAAATCGGATGGCTCCATGCCACGTTGAATAGCGCGCTCGCGACGAACTGACAAAGGGGCGCTGATGACCAGAATTTCATCAGCCAAGCCAAATGCATCCTCAAAACCAGTCGGAGCAGAAACCTCGACCACAGCAAAGGGATAACGGGGAGATGAAACCGTACAACAAACCGGATCGAGAATCCTAAGCGAAAGCTGTTCAATCAGAACGGGATGCACGATGCCATTGAGCCGTGCGACCGAATCAGGAGAAGCGAAAGCTCGAGAAGCGAGGATGCTGCGGCGAATGCCGCCTTCCTCATCCAAAATGTCCCAACCGAATTCATCCGCGAGAGTATTGACGATATCAGAGCCCGGCACATACAGAGATTTTGCAAGCTCATCCAGATCGATAAGCATAGCGCCACGAGATTCGAAATAGCGGCAGGCCGTCGACTTACCCGAAGCAATATTGCCCAAGACAAATACGGTAAACATCAAGCCCTCCCTAACGCCAATGCGAGTAATTATCGCTCAAATACACTAGAAGGACTCAAAATACAGCCAAAGAGTAAGAGCGCATACGGGGGAGGTAGGTCCCAAAGCACAACGTGTATACAACGCAAAAAGGGGGAGGCCGCGAGGCCTCCCCCTTCTCAGTTCAAGCGTACGGCTCGGTGCCGTCCACCGGTCAGCGGCGCCCTGGCCTCCCACGGGCTGACCCC
>USAJ01000002.1 GCA_900552685.1 uncultured Collinsella sp. | reverse complement strand
TTTTTTAGGTAGGCCACCTCGGTCTCGAGCCTTCGGCAGCGCTCCTCGAGCTCCTCCTCGCGGGTCCGCGGCCTCGCCTTGGAACCGCTCGGCCGGCCCTTGGGCCTCGGGCGCAGGGCCTCCGCGCCGCCCCGGCGGTAGAGCGCGCACCATCTCTTGAGCGGCGACATCGACATTATGCCGAACGCCGCCATCGCCTCGGCCTTCGTCATGCCGCCATCGACCACGGCGGAGGCTGCGGCGACCTTCTGCTCGTATGTGTACCTGGCCTGCTTGCCGTCCATGGATAGCAGCACCTCGCTTCCGAACGACCGGTATACGCAGAGCCATTGTCTCACGGTTCCGCGCGGGACCGACAGCGCCTTCGCCGCAGACTTGTAGCCGTGGCCTCGCTCGAAGAGCCCGATCGCCGCCTTCCTGGCCTCGATGTCGTGCTTCACCCTCAAGTCGACACGCATAAAAAGCCTCCCATTTCTCGTGTCCAAGAAATGGGAGGCAGTTCACCTTCATGGGCGGGGGCGCCTTTTTGCCGAAAACTGGTATGATTCGTTTGAAAGCTCGCACCCTCAGATTCACCTTGATGTGTGGCATCAGCCAACGGCTACATGCTTTGAATCACTTGTGCTTGGCATTTCGGATGCGGCCATCTCATTTGAGGAACCAAGGGACAGTGTCCTTTCTTCGAAATACTTGGGTGAAAAGGAGCTCAAGGTTCTTTCGTGCCCAGCGGGTCATCAATCTGTGGGTGCTATGACCGTTCGTGAGTTACTGGGCGGCAGGTTAGCTGTTCCCATTAATTTGTCGCCCTGTCTCAATGCGATCAATCAATGCCCCGAAGCCCAGCTGGTTAATTTCCGCTTCCGCGACGTCGAATACGGAAACAGAGCGCAGGCTGAGTTTCTTCAAGCCGGGGGATTGATATTGGGTTTTCTGGCTCTTCTCTCGCATCAGATGGGTCGGAAGTGAGCGAGTACTCTATTGAAGGTTCGCATGACGTAGCCTTGCCCATCTACTTTTGCTATCGACAAAATGCCTGGACCGATCGACACCAGACGGTATTTCTTCACCTATTGCGTCATCTTGCTTCGTGAGGCCATTTGGCCTCGTGTCGTCAAGTGAATGTTGACGCCTTGTAACACATGACTGACGGCTTTGCCCTCATGCTTTTCCAAGATTCCGATTTAGATTGTTGACTCTTGGAGGGCGGAGCATGAAAAACCGTACGGTTTTGCTTTATATGACGTTTGTTTTTCTGTCGAACTTCAGCACCATTTTGTATTTTCTGACGGTTTACCTTGAATTCGTCGGATTCTCGATGGTGGCGATTTCTAGCATGATGATTGCATATCAAGTGAGCAAGTTCATCCTTGAAGTTCCCACTGGCTATATTGCCGATAGGTTTGGACGAAAGACAAGTGGTCTCGTTGGCGTCGTGGGGATGCTTGGATACTACGCCGCCCTGCTTCTCGTCCGTTCTCCTCTGCTTTTAATCGGCGCGTTTGCTCTCAAAGGTTTTGCCGCTGCATGTATGAGCGGGTCCATGGAAGCGATTTACATTGACAGCGTCTCTCTGGACCAGCTCGTAAGGCTTAATGTCGTTGAGCGATTTGTTTTCTATGCCTCTTATGCCCTCTCCGCTTGTGTGGGCGGTTTCATTTCGTCCGCTGGCGCGTATCTCATTGGTCTTTTGGCAGATATCATCGCAATGGTGTTGACGTTGGTTGTCGTTGTCTGCATTCCTGAGATGCGAAGAGGGGACACTGCAGCGACACCTAAGCGTGGAATTAGCCCGAAGATGATCGGTGCCGCTATTGCGCGTAACGGCATTCTTCGTTCAGCGTTCATCATGGACTGCTCTCAGGCATTTGCTTTTGTCGCCCTGGAAGACTTTTTCTCACTGCTGCTTGCGGGTCGCGGAATGAATGCCGTCGCTTCGGGTGTGACCATTGCGGTCCAGCTCCTTGCCTCGGCTTCCATGGGGCTTATTGTGCCGAGTGTGATTGCTCATGTCGACAAGGGCCGTTTTGCGCGTATTTGCGGCATCGTGCGCCTTTTCCTGACTGCTCTGTTTTTGATTCCCTTTACTCCGGTCTATTTGCTGCCCGTGTTCTATGTACTGCAGACGGTTGCTTACTCGTTATTTGCTCCAATTAAATACTCAATTTTTCAAAATGCTGTCGATTCTTCGATGCGCTGTTCACTGATTTCGGTCCAAAGCCAGATGGTGGCGGTGGGTGCCATCCTTTTCTATCTGTTCAATGCTGTGTTGAGCAGCATCGCGGGTATTCGAGTCATATTGCTTGTAGCGCTCGGGATATCTTCTTTGGTGTATATCCCCGCGCTATTTCGTCTTACAAGTCAAAGGCCGTGAGTATTTGGGCACCGATAACTTATATATCAACGCAATAAACCCGAGCGCGAGGGCGTTTGGGTTTATTATTGAAGCGTATGTAACCTGGCGGCGCCACACCGCCTGTTAGTAGGGAGACACATGAACGTTCTGGTCGTCAACGCAGGATCTTCGACCCTTAAGTATCAGGTCATCGATACCAAATCCCACAAGGTGTCCGCAAAGGGCTCCTGCGAGCGCGTCTGCTTTACCGGCGGTACCTTCACCCATGCTGCCAACGGCTCCAAGAAGGTGACCGAGAACATCGAGTTCCCCGACCACAAGGTCGCCATCGAGGTCGTCCTGAAGGACCTCGAGGCCAACGGCGTCAAGATCGAGGGCATCGGTCACCGTATCGTTCAGGGCGGCTGGTACTTTGGCGATTCCTCCCTCGTCGACGAGGACGTTCTCGCCAAGATCCGCGAGGTCGCCCCGCTGGCACCGCTGCACAACAACCCCGAGGCCAACGTTATCGAGTTCTGCCTGGAGCAGTATCCCGACCTGCCCAACGTCACGGTCTATGACACCGCTTTCCACTTCAACATGCCCGAGGTCGCCAAGACCTACGCCCTTCCCAAGGATGTTTGCGACAAGCTGCACATCCGTAAGTACGGCGCCCACGGCACCAGCTATCGTTACATCTCCAAGAAGGTCGCCGAGATGACCAACGGCGAGGCCCGCAAGGTTGTCGTGTGCCACATCGGCTCCGGTGCCTCCCTGTGCGCCATCGAGGACGGCAAGTGCATGGATACCACTATGGGCCTCACCCCGCTCGACGGCGTCATGATGGGCACCCGCTGCGGCTCCATCGACCCGGCTACCGTGTGCTACCTGCAGCGCGAGGGCGGCTACACCTTCGACGAGGTCGACGAGATGATGAACAAGAAGTCCGGCCTTTTGGCTGTGACCGGTGGCAAGACCAACGACTGCCGCAACGTCGAGGAGCTTGCCGCCGCTGGCGACCCCGAGGCTCAGCTCGCCTTCGACATGTTCGTCTACAAGATTGCCGCCAAGGCTGCCGAGATGGCCACTTCCATGTGCGGCATGGACACGCTGGTCTTCACCGCCGGCATCGGTGAGCACGCTCCGGCCGTTCGCGCCGGCGTTGCCGACCGTCTGGCCTTTATGGGCGTCAAGATGGACCATGCCCGTAACGCCCTGCGTGGCGACGGCGCTTGGTGCCTGTCTGCCAAGGATTCCAAGGTCAAGATCTTCGTCATCCCCACGGACGAGGAGTTCATGATCGCTTCTGACGTCGAGCGCATCGTCAACGGCAAGTAATTGCAAGAGGGGAGGGGCTGGACGACCAAGTGTCGTTTAGTCCCTCTTTTGCGCTCGTTGGGCGATATGCTGATAGCTATTTATCAAGATATGATAACTTCTTATTAAAATACGGCCGCCTTAAGGGGTCTGCGTCGGCCGTATTGCACTGCAAAGGAGTCTCATGAACGTACTTGTTGTCAACGCCGGCAGCTCGAGTCTCAAATACCAGCTTTTGGATACCGATACCCGCGAGGTTTTCGCCAAGGGCAACTGCGAACGTATCGGTTCGGACATGGGCATCTTTGGCCACTCCGAGAACGGTGGCGTCAAGCAAACCGAGGAGGTCCCCTTCCCGGATCACCGTTCGGCTATCGCGCGTGTGCTCGAGGAGCTCGAGAAGACCGACTTTACGATCGATGGCATTGGACATCGCATCGTTCAGGGCGGCTGGCACTTCGATGATTCCGCGGTCGTCGACGACGAGGTCATGGCTAAGATTCTCGAGGTAGCCCCCTTGGCTCCGCTGCACAACTACGGCGAGGCCGCGGCGATTGAGTATTGTCGCGAGAAGTATCCGGAGCTGCCCAACGTGGCCGTCTTCGACACCTCGTTCCACATGACCATGCCCGAGGTTGCCTACACCTACGCCCTGCCCAAGGACGTGTGCGACAAGTATCACGTGCGCAAGTACGGAGCCCACGGTACGAGCCACCGCTATGAGTGGATGATGGCCAAGGAGATCCTGGGCTCGTGCTGCCACCGTCTGCTTTCGTGCCATCTGGGCAATGGCGCTTCGCTCGCCGCCATCGAGGACGGCGTGTGCCGCGACACCACGATGGGTCTCACACCGCTCGACGGCCTGATGATGGGAACCCGCTGCGGCTCTATCGACCCGGCTACCGTGTGCTACCTGCAGCGCGAGGGCGGCTACAGCTACCAGGAAGTCGATGACATGATGAACAAGCAGTCTGGCCTGCTTGCTATCTCGGGCATCTCCAACGACGCCCGCGACATCCGCACGCGCGCCTCCGAGGGCGACGAGCGCTGCCTGCTCGCCTTCGATATGTTCGCCTACAAGGCTATGCAGCAGGCCGGTTCCATGATCGCTTCCATGGCGGGCGTGGACACCATCACCTTTACCGCCGGCATCGGCGAGAACGACTGGTCGATCCGCAAGGCCTTCTGCGACTGCTTTGAGTGGCTGGGCGTGCGCATCGACAACAACAAGAACCGCGAGGCCGTGGGCAACGGCCCGCAGGTCATCAGCGCCGCCGGTTCCGCCGTCACGGTCATGGTCATCCCCACCGACGAGGAATACATGATTGCCCACGACGTCGAGCGTTTGACCAAGAACAACTAACGCGCGCATTTGCAAGTAAACGAAAGGCCTCCAGAGCAACAGCTCCGGAGGCCTTTTTGCTAGCAGGCGGAAATTCCTGTCCCGAGGGGATATGTCCGCTACTCAGCCATCTGAGCCTGGACGGCAGTGATGGCCACGACACCCACGATGTCGTCGGCAGAGCAGCCGCGCGAAAGGTCGTTGACCGGCTTGGCGATGCCCTGCAGGATGGGGCCGTAGGCGTCAGCACCGGCGAAGCGCTGGACCAGCTTGTAGCCGATGTTGCCGGCCTCGAGGTCGGGGAACACGAGCACGTTGGCCTTACCGGCAACGGAGGAACCAGGAGCCTTGAGCTGGGCGACGGTGGGGACGATGGCGGCGTCGAGCTGCAGGTCGCCATCGATGGCGAGCTCGGGAGCCTTCTCGTGGCAGAACTTCACGGCCTCCTGGACCTTCTTGGCGACCTCGCCGCCGGCGGAGCCCATGGTGGAGTAGGAGAGCATGGCCACGTGCGGCTCAACGTTGCCCATGAAGGTGGACCAGGAGTGAGCGGAGGCGATGGCGATCTCGGAGAGCTCGTCGGAGGACGGGTTGATGTTGAGGCCGCAGTCGGCGAAGATCAGCGTGCCGTCGGTGCCGAACTGCGGGGTGTCGGTGCACATCACGAAGAAGGCCGAGACCAGCTTGGTGCCCGGGGCGGTCTTGAGGATCTGCAGCGCGGGGCGCAGCGTGTCGGCGGTGGAGTGGCAGGCGCCGGAGACCAGGCCGTCGGCGTCGCCCATCTTGACCATCATGGTGCCAAAGTAGGTAGCGTCCATCACCTGGGCGCGAGCCTGCTCGATGGTGACGCCCTTCTTGGCGCGGAGCTCGGCAAACTTCTGCGCGTACTCCTCGTGCTTCTCGGCATTGCGCGGATCGATGACGGTAGCGCCGGGAACGTCGATCTCGTCGGGGTTACCCAGGATGACGATCTTTGCCAGGCCCTCCTCGATGATCTTGGTGGCTGCGACGATGGTGCGCGGATCCTCGCCCTCGGGCAGGACGATCGTCTTAAGGTCGGCCTTGGCGGCAGACTTCATACGGTTTAGGAAATCGCTCATGTTACTCCTTACAAGCGTTTCGCTAAGCTCCAGGCGCCCGGCTGTTCACGAATAAACCCGCTGCTAGCGGGTTTACCTTTCAATTATGTTCGCCGCGGTGCTTGAGCTTTCCTTGTGTGGCAAGCTCATTATAGGACGCATTAGCGCTATAATCGCTCTGATAAATATGTCTCGAAGAATGTTCGAGAAAAGCCCAGCTAACGAGCCCGTGGCTTTTGACAAGGAGTATCGATGCAGATTACCTCAGGCCTGCCTGAAGGCTTTAACGCCGGCGCATACGACATGATTGTCGTCGGTGCCGGTTATGCCGGTGCCGTTTGTGCCCGCCGTCTCGCCGAGACTATCGGCTATCGCGTTGCCGTTCTGGAGCGCCGTAGCCACATTGCGGGTAACGCCTACGACTGCGCTGATGAGGCCGGAATCCTGGTCCACGAGTATGGTCCGCACATCTACCATACCTTTAATGAGCGCGTCCACAATTTCCTGTCGCGCTTTACCAAGTGGACGGACTACCAGCACAAGGTGCTTGCCAACATCAACGGCACCCTCATGCCCGTGCCCTTTAACCACGCGAGCCTCAAGCTCGCCTTTGGCGATGAGCGCGGCGAGGAGCTGTATCAGAAGCTCGTGGAGACCTTTGGCAAGGACGTCAAGGTGCCCATCATGGAGCTGCGCAAGAAGAACGACCCGGATCTTGCCGAGGTTGCCGATTACGTCTACGAGAACGTCTTTTTGCATTACACCATGAAGCAGTGGGGTCAGACACCCGACCAGATCGATCCCTCGATCACCGGCCGCGTTCCCGTCTTTGTGGGCGACGATGACCGCTACTTCCCGCAGGCTCCCTTCCAGGGCATGCCGCAGGACGGCTATACCGCGCTGTTCGAGCACATGCTCGACCACGATCTGATTGATGTGTTCTGCGACGTGGACGCCCGCGACCTCTTCGAGATCGACGAGACCACCGTCAAGATCGACGGTAAGGTCTATGGCGGCGAGATCGTCTACACCGGTCCGCTTGACGAGCTGTTCAACCTCGACCTGGGCGCTCTGCCGTACCGTACGCTCGACATGAAGTTCGAGACGCTCGATATGGACCAGTTCCAGCCCGTGGGCACCGTCAACTACACCACGAGCGAGGATTACACGCGCATCACCGAGTTCAAGAACATGACTGGTCAGGTCCTGCCCGGCAAGACCACCATCATGAAGGAGTATTCCAAGGCCTATACGCCTGGCTCGGGCGAGACGCCCTATTACGCCATTCTGGAGCCCGAGAACCGCGAGCTCTACGAGCGCTATCTTGAGCGTGTCCAGAACCTGACGAACTTCCACCCGGTGGGTCGCCTGGCCGAGTATCGTTACTACGATATGGATGCCGTGACCAACTCTGCCCTCGATCTTTCGGATGAGATTATCGCCTGCCATGCATAAAGTCATATCATTTGGTATTCCCTCGTATAACGCTGCCAAGGACATGGACCATTGCATCACCTCCATTCTGGAGGGGAGCAATTACGCCACCGATATCGAGATCATCATCGTCGATGACGGTTCCAAGGACGAGACGGCAGCTAAGGCCGACGAGTGGGAGACACGTTATCCCGGCATCATCCGCGCGGTGCATCAGGAGAACGGCGGCCACGGCATTGCCGTTCTCTCGGGCTTGCGCGAGGCGCAGGGTACCTACTACAAGGTCGTCGACTCGGACGACTGGCTCGATGGCGCAGCCCTATCGACTATGCTTTCGATCCTGCGTGGTTTTGAGGAGCGCGACCAGCGCGTCGACCTCTTTATCTCGAACTATGTGTACGAGAAGGTTTACGAGGGCACGCATACCGCTATTGGCTACAAGTTTGCCCTGCCGCGAAAAAAGATTTTTACCTGGGACCAGATTGGTCATTTCCGTCTGGACCAGAATCTGCTTATGCACAGCCTGTGCTATCGCACGGATGTGCTGCGCGCGTCCAATCTGCCCATGCCGCCGCACACGTTCTACGTAGACAACATCTACGCCTACGTGCCGCTGCCGCGTTGTAAGACCATGTACTACGCCGACATTGACCTCTATCGCTACTTTATCGGCCGTGAGGGCCAAAGCGTCAACGAGGCCACGATGGTCAAGCGTCTGGACCAGCAGTTCCGCGTGACGCGCATCATGATGGAGTCGTTCCATCTGTACGGCGATGTCGAGTCATCGCGTCTGCGCTCGTACATGATGGGCTATTTCACCATGATGATGGCAATCTGCTCGGTGCTTACTAAGCTTTCCGACGAGGATTGTGCCGATGAGCGCCTGAAGACGTTGTGGAGTGATCTGAAAGCCTATGACGAGCGTATGTATCGTCGTGCACGCTACGGTGTGGTCGGCTTCTTCACCAACCTGCGTGGTCGGGCCGGAGACAAAACCACACTGGGCCTATACCGTCTTGCCTCAAAGATCTTCAAATTCAACTAGCTGCTGAGTAATCGCTGCTGATAGGTTGACTGGGCCCCTTGGCCTTTAGTTTGCTACTGCGAACAGTCCTGCTCGCACGGAAAGCACATTAAGTGCTTTCCGGCTCGTGCGGAACTTGTATCAAACTAAAGGCCAAGGGGCCTCTGCTATAAGAATCGATTGTCAGGCAGCTGAATTTTGAAGATCTTAGACGCGCGGTACACAGGGGCCTGGGCTGAAAGGGATTTAGTTGAGTAGGTTGCCCGGTGGGTCTTGGTTATGTTTGTCGCGAGTTCCGCACGAGCCGAAGAGCACTTAATGTGCTCTTCGTGCGAGCCAGGACTGTAGAGCAGCAAACATAACCAAGACCCACCGGGCAACCGGACGAGTTAGTTTACTTCGCGGCGCCGGGGATGCCGTGGGAGGTTTTAGCGGTTTTGGCTCCGTTTACGATGGCAGCTTCTAGGGCCCTTACTGCGAGCATACCCAGCAGGTCTAGGGGAACGGCGGCGCTTGCCTGGGCACCCAGTTTGCCGCTGGCGAGGGTGTAGATGGTGTCGCCGTCGTTGGTGGTGTGTGTGGGGCGGATGGCGTGCGCGTAGGCGTCTGCGGCCATCTGAGAGACTTTGGTGGCCTGGGCCTTGGTGAGCTCCACGTTGGTGACGATACAGCCGATGGTGGTGTTGGTGCGGTCGAGCGGCATCTGCATAGAGCCTGCGGCGGCAAAGGCGGCGAGCTCCATGTCGACGATCTGCTCGCTATCGGCTGCGGCGCGCATGCCGGCGACCCATTCGCCAGTGAAGGGGTCGACAACGTTGCCACAGGCGTTGACCGAGACCACGGCGCCCACCTTGACGGGGCCGAGCGCCACGGCGGCAGCGCCAAGGCCTGCCTTCATGCAGGTGGCGGGCCCCATGAGCTTTCCGACGGTGGCACCCGTGCCGGCACCTACATTGCCCTGCTCGAGCGTGGCAGGGGTGTGGTCGAGCGCCTCGCGCACTGCGGCGGCACCGGCCTCGATGTCGGGGCGCACGGTGGGGTCGCCAAAGGCGAGGTCGAAGATGCAGCTGGAGCACACGATAGGCACCTGCGTGGGGCCGACGGGAAGGCCGATGCCGCGGCTCTCAAGCTCGCGGGCGACGCCGCTTGCGGCTTCGAGGCCAAAGGCCGATCCGCCCGAAAGGCAGACGGCGTGGACCTTGTCGACGGTGTTCTCGGGACGCAGCAAATCGGTCTCGCGCGAAGCGGGGGCGCCACCGCGCACATCAACGCCACCAGTGGCACCCTCGGGCGCCACGATTACGGTACAGCCGGTGCCAGCCTCCTCGTCCGTATAGTTGCCAAAGCAAAAGCCATCGACATTGCAAACATCGATGGCTTCGAGCAGCGTGTCCATATTTTCTCCTATCGGTTTTCCGCCGGGCCTTATGCCCGGTCGGGATCCGTACGGTACGGCAAAATTGTAGGCGATGGGGGATACCCAGCGCCAGATGCAATTACGAGAGTTTTTGAATGGCACGTGCGACGCGGGCGATGGGTAGGCCCACCACGTTATAGAAGTCGCCCGAAATATCGTTCACGAGCATGCGGCCGCCTGTGCCCTGGATGCCGTAGGCGCCTGCCTTATCCATGGGCTCACCCGAGGCAACGTAGTGCTCGATCTGCTCGTCGGTGAGCTCGTAGAACGTCACGTTGGTCACATCGACAAAGGACAGGCTCTCGGCGGCATGCGGGGCGGCCGTATCGCCTGCCTTAACGATGCAGACGCCGGTTGCGACCTGGTGCGTGCGGCCCGAAAGCTCACGGAGCATGGTGCGCGCCTCGTCCTCGGTTGCTGGCTTGCCCAGAATCTTGCCGTCAAAGGTGACGATGGTGTCGGCCGCGACCGTCAGCTCATTGGGTTCGGCATACTCGGCAGCAACGGCAGCCGCCTTGGCGCGTGCCAAGCGCTCGACAAGCGTGAGCGGGGCCTCGCCATCAAAGGGCGTTTCGTCGATATCCGCGGGAATCACGCGAATGTTGTAGCCTGCCTCGCGCATCAACTCGATGCGGCGCGGCGATTGCGAAGCCAAAATCATAGTTGGATGCCCTCGGCGACCTTCTCGACGGCCTTGTCGCCGGCGAGCGTGCGCAGCAGCTCAAGCGCAAAGGGGAGCGACTGGGCCATGCCGCTGGCGGTGATGATGTTGCCGTCTTGCGTAACCTTCTCGCCGGTATAGGCGCCTTCGGGGAAGCTTTTCTCAAAGCCAGGGAAGCACGTGGCATGGCGTCCCTCGAGCAGGTCGAGCTCGCCCAGGATAAACGGGGCGGCGCAGATGGCGGCGACGTACTTGGTCGCGGCGAACTCGCAGACCACGTCGCAGACGCGCTGATCGGCGCGCAGGTTGGTGGCACCGGGCAGGCCGCCGGGCAGCACGACGCAGCCGTACTCGTCAAAGTCGATCTCATCAAAGAGCGCATCGCAGGTCACGGGGATCTGCAGCGAGCTTACGACCTCACGCGTGGGCATGATCGAGACGAGCGTGGCGCGCACGCCGCCGCGACGCATGACATCGACCATGGTCAAGCATTCAATAGTTTCAAAGCCATCGGCGGCGAGAACGGCAACGCTGGGCATGAGGGTTCCTTTCATAGACGGCATACAATTAGCCGTCTTATACCCCGAAGACCTCCGCTTGCCACGCTCGATTTCCCAATGATTTTTCTGAGCAATGATTAAGTGGCTAGTTGCGCCTAAGGTGGACGACGGTCTCGCAGTGGAAGGTTTGTGGGAACAGGTCGACTGGCGTGATCTTTACGGGGGAGAAGGTGCCTTCTTCGACAAAGCGTTTGAGATCGCGCGCCAGGGTGGCCGGGTCGCAGCTCACGTAGGCGACATCGTGGGCACTCGTGCTGGCGATAAGGTCGATCGCTTCGGGGGCGAGGCCTGCGCGCGGCGGGTCGACCACCAAGACGTCGGCATCCTGGTCGGGGAACTCGCGCACCGCGTCTCCGCCAATGACGTCGACGTTATCAAGCTTGTTGATCTCCAGGTTACGGCGCAGGTCGCGCACGGCGGGGCCGTAGGCCTCGACGGCGGCGACAAAGTCGCAGCGGCGGGCGAGCGGCAGGGTAAAGGTGCCGGCACCGCAGTACAGGTCCACGGCAAGCTCGTCTTCCTGCGGATCGAGCGTTTCCATGACAAGCTCGATCAAAATCTCGGCACCCTTGGTGTTGACCTGGAAAAAAGACGGGGCAGACAAGCGCATCTGACCCTCGGCGATATTCTCGGTCCATGAGCCCTCTCCGGCGAGCATTTCGACCTTGGAGACACGGCGGGCCTTCTTTTCGCCCTTGCTCATCACGCGCACGATGCTCGTGGGGTGTGCGGCGTCTGCCAGCACGCGGGAGACCTGCGAGCGCGGGAAGGAGCCCGTAGGCGTCCAGAGAGCGACCTCGAGCGCCTTGGTGCGGCGCGAGGCGCGAATGCCCACGCGCTCGAGGCCCAGGTCGTGGCTGCCGCTCAGATAGTTGAGCGCGCCGACGACCGATTTGAGCGCCTTCGGGAAGCGCTTATCGAACAGCGGGCACGTATCGACGGTCACGATTTTGCTGGGGTCGACACCGTGCATGCCAAGGCGCACGCGACCGTTGACGACGGTCGGTTCGAGCTCGATTTTATTGCGGTAGCCCCAGTCGTCCTTGGTGTGGCAGATGGGCTGTACCAACTCATCGACCTGCTCAGGAGCGAACTTGCCGATGCGCTCGAGCGTGGAGCGCAGGTTTTGCTCCTTGGCGGCGAGCTGTGCCGTGCGTGAGAGATTGCCCCACGAGCAGCCGCCGCAGATGCCCACGAAGGGGCAGGGAGGCTGAATGCGATCGGGGCTTGGCTCCAGAATCTCGGTGGTGCGGGCGCGCATGAACGACTTGCCGTCCTGTACGACCTCGGCCTCGACGATGTCGCCTGCCACGGCACCCTGCACAAAGACGGCCTTGCCGTTGTCGGCGTGCGCCAGCCCGTCGGCGCCGTAGGTCATCGATTCTATAGTGAGCTTCATATTCCTGCCTGTCATTCGCGTTGTTGTTCGCACCATGGTAGCAGGGAAAAGCGCCCCGCATCCGAGGCTTTCCTCAAATGCGGGGCGCTTCTACAAACTGCTTCTACAAACGACTATTTCGTCTTGCCGGTAATGAGCGTCTTAAGACCCAGGCCGATCAGGCCCAGACCCATGCGCACGCGGCCGGGGCGATGGCGCTCGATGGCCTTGGTCTTGCCAGCGGGCTTATCGCGACGGGCACTCGTCTCGGGTGCGGGCTTGGTGACCTGAGGCTCGGGCCGAGGTACAGGTGCAGGCTCGGGCTCAATGACGGTCGCCTGGACCTTCTGAACCTCGGGTGCGGCCGGCTGCGGCTCAGGAGCAGGGGCGGGCTTTGCCTCGGCGGCGGGCCCCGGAGTCGCGGTAGCGGGCGCGGGCGCTTTCTCCACGGCGGGCTCTGCGGCAGCCTCGGGCTCATTCACCGGGGGAGCGGCAACCGCTTTCGGTTTGGCAGCTGCCCCATGTTCAACCTCGGCCTGAATAGCCTCCTCGGCTACGCGTTCCTTCTCCTGTGCGCGCTGTTGCGCGGCGGCCTCGGCGTTGCGATAGGCACGCTCCAGCAGAGCTTCCTGCGAGTTGAAGGGTTTTTCACCCTCTGCACGCTCCACGGGGACCCAGGTGCCGTCGCTCGTGAGGCTGCGGGCCTTCACGTTGTCCCGCAGCTGCATGCCCATGTACTCGTGCACTAGGGCGCGGCAGGTGGGGTCGAGCACGGGGAAGGCGATCTCCACGCGGTGCTCGGTGTTGCGCGTCATCATATCGGCTGAGCTCAGGTAAATCATGTCCGAGTCCACGCCGAAAGCATAGACGCGCGCGTGCTCCAAAAAGCGTCCGACGATGGAGCGGACATGCACGTTCTCGGTCTTGCCCGGAACACCGGGCTTGAGGCACGAGATGCCGCGGATGATCATGTCTACGCGCACGCCGGCACACGATGCCTCGGCGATCTTGTCGATAACCTCGCGGTCGGTCAGTGAGTTGAGCTTAAAGAACACGCGGGCGGGCTCGCCGGCAAGGGCGCGCTGGATCTCGCGGTCAAGCCCGCGCATGATGAGCGGTTTCAGTCCGACGGGCGCCACACCCAGGAAGCGGTAGTCGCCGCGCAGGTTGCCCAGCGACAGATTGCGGAAGAACAGGTTGGCGTCTTCACCGATGCCGGGATGGGCTGTCATGAGCATAAAGTCGCTGTAGAGTTTGGCCGTCTTCTCGTTAAAGTTGCCGGTGCCCAAAAGCGTGAGGCGGGTGAGCGCCATGCCCTCGCGATAGGTGAGCTGGCAGATCTTGGAGTGGCACTTAAAGCCTTCGGAGCCGTAGATGACGGTGCAGCCTGCCTCTTCCAGACGCTCGGCCCACTCGATGTTGTTCTGCTCGTCAAAGCGGGCGCGGAGCTCCATGAGCACCGTGACCTCTTTGCCGTTCTCGGCGGCATCGATCAGCGACTCGCATAGGCGGCTCTGCTTGGCCACGCGGTAGAGCGTGATGCGCAACGAGATGCACTCGGGATCGTAGGCTGCCTCGTGTACCAGATCCAGGAACGGATTCATGGCCTCGTAAGGGTAGAAGAGCAGCTTGTCGTGCTGCAGCACCTGCTCGCGGATGGAGCGGGTCATGTCGATGGTGGGGTTGGGCTGTGGCTTAAACGGCGTAAAGAGGAGCTCGTTGCGCAGGTGCTCGGGAATCTTGCCCTCAATGCCAAAGACGTAGCCCAGGTTGAGCGGGATATCGCAGGTAAAGACAGAGCGGCGCGAAAGCTCGAGCGCCTTGCGGATAGTCTTGAGCGTCGCCTTCTCGAGCGACCCCGAGACCGCGAGCACTACCGGCTGCAGGCGCAGGCGCTTCTTGAGAATGCGCTTCATGTGCTGGCGGTAGTCCTCTTCCTCTTCGACGCCCTCGCCGTCCGGATCGATGTCGGCGTTGCGGGTGACGCGGATCAGCGCACGATCCAGCGGCTTATAGGAGCCAAAGCAGCTGTCCAGGCAGGCGAGGATGACGTCCTCGAGCAAGATGTAGGAGTAGGTGCCGGTGGGCGAGGGGATCTCGACCACGCGGTTCATCGAGGCGGGAATCTCGATAAGGCCCAGTAGGCTCTCCTCGTCGGTGGCGCCGTCCAGACCACAGGCCAGATAGAGCGCGCCGTTGCGCAGGTTGGGGAAGGGGTGGCGAGGATCGATGACCAGCGGCGAGATGACCGGCGACACGTAGGCCTGGAAGTAGCGGGTTACAAAGGTGCGCTCCTCGGGCGTAAGCGAATCGATGTGGGCGCGGTGAACGCCCAAGGTGTCGAGCTTGCCCTCGATGCTCTTAAAGATGGACTCCCAACGGGTAAGGAGCCCGGGCATTTCGGCCATGACAGCATCGACCTGTTCGGAGGCGGTCATATTGCTCTTGTTGTCGACAGGTTGTTTTTTGAGCTCCGCTAGATCGGACAGGCCGCCCACGCGCACCATAAGGAACTCGTCGAGGTTGGACTCGAAGATCGAGACGAACTTTAGTCGCTCGAATAACGGAACGGTTTCGTCGAAGGCTTCGTCGAGCACGCGGTTGTCAAAGCGTAGCCAGCTGAGCTCTCGGTTTTGCGTGTATGAGAAGTCGCGCGGCGGTTTGCGCAGCTTTGCGGCGGCTTGCTTCTTTTCGATTTTGCTCGGCATATGCATCTGTCCGTTCAGTCCCCACAGGGGACGGTAGCCTAACACTATTCACTATTGTCTCAATTTAGTCGACCTGTGGCACGGACGTATCGCGTGAACGGTATCTTTACCTACTTCTTACGCTGCCAAGGCATGCAACTAACTGCCCAACTCGTTTAGAAACAATCTATATCCATACTCAATTGGTGAGGATGTATGAATAAGAATGATTGCGAGCTGAATATAATCGAATCCAAATTGAATCATGAACAAACGACATATATATGCAGAAAACCGTTTTAGCTATGCAATTCCTAAACATGAAAATATTTGTGCAATCTAGCTTAATTCCTTAGAAAAAAGAACATTTACCTTTGAAAACCTGCTTTAGAGAACCGAAGTGCATCATGGGGGAATCATATGAGATATACCGTTCATCGCACTTTGCTGACCGTTCGGGGGCGAGGTGGAATTGCAGGTGGTTTTTGGATATAACTAGAGCTGTCAGCAAGCAGCGTCCCATACGGAGGGGCGCTGATACATTCGGCCAGTAAGGCCCGAAAGAAAGGTAGGAGGCCATGACGAAAGGTCTGCACGTGCCTTCCGAGATCGGCAAGCTCAGGAAGGTCTGCCTGCACCGTCCCGGCGACGAGCTCCTCAACCTGCCGCCCGACGAGCTCGAGCGACTCCTGTTCGACGACGTCCCGTTCCTGGAGGTCGCGCAGCAGGAGCACGACACCTTCGCCCAGATCCTGAGGGACCAGGGCGTCGAGGTGCTCTACCTCGAGAACCTCGTCGCCGAGGTGTTCGACCAGGTCCCCGGCGCCCGCGCCGAGTTCACCGACCAGTACATCGCCGAGGCCGGCATCCGCGGCCAGCACATGCCGCAGATCGTCCGCGAGAAGCTGGACTCCATCGAGGACAACCTCGAGTTCGTCAAGAAGACCATGGCCGGCATGACCAAGGCCGAGATCGACATGCCCCTCACGGCGTCCACGACCCTCGACTCCCTGGTCAACTCCGAGTCCGAGTCCGACCTGATCATCGACCCGATGCCCAACCTCTACTTCACCCGCGACCCGTTCGCGGTCGTCGGCGAGGGCGTCAACCTCAACCGCATGTACTCGGTCACCCGCAACCGCGAGACCCTGTACGGCAAGTACGTCTTCAAGTACCACCCCGACTACAAGGACGTCTCGCTGTACTTCCGCCGCGACTGCCAGTTCCACACCGAGGGCGGCGACGTGCTGAACATCAACGAGAAGACCCTCGCCGTCGGCATCTCCCAGCGCACCCAGGCCGCCGCTATCGACGTCATGGCCCAGAACATCTTCTGGAACTCCGACTCCAAGGTCGAGCGCATCCTGGCCTTCGACATCCCGGTCTCGCGCGCCTTCATGCACCTCGACACGGTCTTCACCCAGATCGACGTCGATAAGTTCACGATCCACCCCGCCATCATGGGCACCCTGCGCGTCTACGAGCTGACCGCCGGCAAGAACCCGGGCGACGTGAACATCCGCCTGATCGAGGACACCCTCGAGCACGTCCTGGAGGACGCCACCGGCGTCGACCAGGTCAAGCTGATCCCCTGCGGCGGCGGCGACCCGATCGCGGCCTCCCGCGAGCAGTGGAACGACGGCTCCAACACCCTGTGCGTCGAGCCCGGCAAGATCTGCGTCTACGCCCGCAACACCGTCACCAACGACGTGCTGTACAAGGAGGGCCTGGACCTTCTCGTCGTGCCCTCCGCCGAGCTCTCCCGCGGCCGCGGCGGCCCGCGCTGCATGAGCATGCCCTTCTGGCGCGAGGACCTCTAAGGTCTTCAAGGACCCGTACAGGTCATAATACATACATCTAGCTGCCATTAGATGTCTTCCATTGGGGCGGTGCGGGTTTTCGCACCGCCCCAATCTTGTATGAGGAACGTCAACACGGTTGGATGACTGCTTTTGTAAGGAGCTTGGCCATGGGCATCAAGACAATTGGCGTTGAGGAATGGCTCAACGTTTGGGAGAAGAGCGCTACGTGGGACATTGCCCAGTCGACGATCTCATCGCTGACCATGGGCGAGCTTCGCGCGCTCGACGAGCAGGACGGCGCTACGTTCTACGAGCGTCTGGATCGCGAGAAGATGAACTACGGCTGGATCGAGGGTTCGCCGGAGTTTAAGGCCGAGGTCGCCAAGCTGTATCGTTGCGAGGTCAATCCCGATCACATTCTGCAGACCAATGGCTGCACGGGCGCCAACCTCAATGCCATCATGGCCGTTGTCGGGCCCGGCGACCATGTCATCGCCGAGTGGCCCACCTACGCGCCGCTCTATGAGATTCCGCGTACGCTCGGTGCCGAGGTCGAGTTTTGGGAGCTTCGCGAGGAGCTCGGATGGAAACCCGATATCGATCAGCTCAAGCGCCTCGTTCGCCCCAACACGAAGCTCATCTGCATCAATAACGCATCGAACCCCATCGGTACGGTGCTTGATGCCGATACGCTCGGGCAGATTGCCGAGATTGCCCGTTCGGTGGGCGCCTACGTGCTGTGCGACGAGGTGTATCTGCCGCTCGAGAACACCGAGTCCTTTATGTCGATGGCCGACGTGTATGAGAGGGCCATTGTCACCAACTCGGTGTCTAAGACCTATTCGACGCCTGCAGCCCGCGTGGGCTGGGTCGTTGCGGACGAAGAGGTGTCCAACCGCATCCGTACCTATCGCGATTACACCATGATCTGCGGTGGCGTGTTTAACGATGCTTTGGCGACCTACGTGCTCGAGCACAAGGACAAGATTCTCGAGCGCAACCGCAAGATCGTGTTTGGCAACCGCGATATCGCGCAGGCTTGGATCGATACGCAGCATCGCGTTTCCTGGACGGCTCCGCGGGGCGTGTCTACCTCGTTTATCCAACTGGATATTCCCGAGGACGATGAGGAGTTCTGCAAGCGCCTGCTGTCCGAGAGGGGAGTGCTGCTGGTACCCGGTAGCCGCTTTGAGCTTCCCTGCGGAGCGCGCCTGGGCTACTGCGCGAGCGAAGATGTTCTTCGCGAGGGTCTGAGGCTTCTGGGCGAGGCACTGGCCGAGTTCGATCGCTAGTCCCTTGGGGTTCTCGAAGGCCTAAACCTTACTGGGCCCTAGGTGTACCGAATGCAGACCCGCTCCCTTTTGGGGAACGGGTCTGTTTGTCTTTGCCGCCGGAAAAGACAAGTTGTTACAAATGGAGACGCAAGATCTATCGGGTATTCGACGGGCCTTATACTGAGCTTCCGGTGAACGGTATCCAACGTCTGGTAAACGGTAACCTGTTTGCCAAAAATGAATAGGACGAACTTTATTCTGAATAAAAATCAAAATGGTTGAGACACAGCAAGAATTGCGAATTCTATTCATATCGTTGCGCGAAATATGCAATTTGAGGGTGGTTTAACAAAGGTTAGTTTCAATTGATCTTGCGGTTAAAAAGCGTTTAAGCACGTAAATCCACTTTATTTAATCAAAGTATGCCATGCGTGAAGTATATGTGTATGCCGTTCACCCCTCATATAAAACCGTTCGGGGGCGAGGTGGAAGTATGGACTGATTTTGGATATAAATATGTCGTCAGCAATAACGCCTCACACGGAGGGGCGCTAACGAATCGGCCCTGACAGGGGCCCGAAAGAAAGGTAGGAGGCCATGACGAAAGGTCTGCACGTGCCTTCCGAGATCGGCAAGCTCAGGAAGGTCTGCCTGCACCGTCCCGGCGACGAGCTCCTCAACCTGCCGCCCGACGAGCTCGAGCGACTCCTGTTCGACGACGTCCCGTTCCTGGAGGTCGCGCAGCAGGAGCACGACACCTTCGCCCAGATCCTGAGGGACCAGGGCGTCGAGGTGCTCTACCTCGAGAACCTCGTCGCCGAGGTGTTCGACCAGGTCCCCGGCGCCCGCGCCGAGTTCACCGACCAGTACATCGCCGAGGCCGGCATCCGCGGCCAGCACATGCCGCAGATCGTCCGCGAGAAGCTGGACTCCATCGAGGACAACCTCGAGTTCGTCAAGAAGACCATGGCCGGCATGACCAAGGCCGAGATCGACATGCCCCTCACGGCGTCCACGACCCTCGACTCCCTGGTCAACTCCGAGTCCGAGTCCGACCTGATCATCGACCCGATGCCCAACCTCTACTTCACCCGCGACCCGTTCGCGGTCGTCGGCGAGGGCGTCAACCTCAACCGCATGTACTCGGTCACCCGCAACCGCGAGACCCTGTACGGCAAGTACGTCTTCAAGTACCACCCCGACTACAAGGACGTCTCGCTGTACTTCCGCCGCGACTGCCAGTTCCACACCGAGGGCGGCGACGTGCTGAACATCAACGAGAAGACCCTCGCCGTCGGCATCTCCCAGCGCACCCAGGCCGCCGCTATCGACGTCATGGCCCAGAACATCTTCTGGAACTCCGACTCCAAGGTCGAGCGCATCCTGGCCTTCGACATCCCGGTCTCGCGCGCCTTCATGCACCTCGACACGGTCTTCACCCAGATCGACGTCGATAAGTTCACGATCCACCCCGCCATCATGGGCACCCTGCGCGTCTACGAGCTGACCGCCGGCAAGAACCCGGGCGACGTGAACATCCGCCTGATCGAGGACACCCTCGAGCACGTCCTGGAGGACGCCACCGGCGTCGACCAGGTCAAGCTGATCCCCTGCGGCGGCGGCGACCCGATCGCGGCCTCCCGCGAGCAGTGGAACGACGGCTCCAACACCCTGTGCGTCGAGCCCGGCAAGATCTGCGTCTACGCCCGCAACACCGTCACCAACGACGTGCTGTACAAGGAGGGCCTGGACCTTCTCGTCGTGCCCTCCGCCGAGCTCTCCCGCGGCCGCGGCGGCCCGCGCTGCATGAGCATGCCCTTCTGGCGCGAGGACCTCTAAGTCTTTCTGTTTCCGGTGCGGTCTCCCTACAGCCGCACCGGCTTCGTCCGTCAAACGGGCGACACTAATACTTACGTAATTCATTTTTTCGAAAGGAAACGAACCATGGGTGTTAACCTCTCCGGCCGTAGCTTCCTCAAGCTTCTCGACCTCACCACCGAGGAGATTGAGTACCTGCTCAAGCTCTCTAAGAACTTCAAGGACATGAAGCGCGCTGGCGTTCCGCACCGCTATCTCGAGGGCAAGAACATCGTTCTGCTCTTCCAGAAGACCTCCACTCGTACCCGCTGCGCCTTCGAGGTCGGCGGCATGGATCTGGGCATGGGTGTCACCTACCTCGATCCGGGTTCGTCGCAGATGGGCAAGAAGGAGTCTATCGAGGACACCGCCCGCGTTCTCGGCCGCATGTATGACGGCATCGAGTTCCGTGGCTTTGCCCAGGACGATGTCGAGGAGCTCGCTGCTAAGTCCGGCGTGCCCGTGTGGAACGGCCTGACCACTGAGTGGCATCCCACCCAGATGCTCGCCGACATCCTGACCGTCCAGGAGAACTTCAACTACGACATCAAGGGCAAGACCCTCGTCTTCATGGGCGACTGCAAGAACAACGTTGCTCGCTCCCTCATGGTTGTCTGCTCCAAGCTCGGCATGAACTTCGTGGCCTGCGGCCCCGAGGAGTGCATGCCCGCCGACGACGTCATCGAGGCCTGCAAGCCCATCGCCGAGGCCAACGGCTGCACCATCAAGCTGACCACCGACGTCAAGGACGGCGTCACCGGTGCCGACGTTATCTACACTGACGTGTGGGTCTCCATGGGCGAGCCTGACGAGGTCTGGGCCGAGCGCATCGCTCAGCTCACCCCGTATCGTGTCACCTCCGAGGTCATGGCTATGGCCAACCCGGGTGCCATCTTCCTGCACTGCCTGCCCAGCTTCCACGACACCAACACCACGATTGGCGCCGAGAAGTGCGAGCAGTTCGGCATCACCGAGCAGGAGGTCACCGACGAGGTCTTCGAGAGCCCCGCTTCCAAGGTCTTCGACGAGGCCGAGAACCGCATGCACACCATCAAGGCCGTCATGTACGCCACGCTCAAGTAAGTGCATCTAGCATCTCGCTCGGGGTGTATTGTTGAACACCCCGAGCGGCTTTATCTGGTAAAAATCTCGCATCGAGCGGCAGGCACGGCACGGAAGAGCCGCTTCGGGCGAGATCAGTAAATGATTTATGAAGGGGGGATGAGAACTATGACTGAGACCGCTAAGAAAAAGCGCGGTATGCCTTCATCGTTCACCATTCTTCTTGCTCTGCTGGCAATTGTTGCAGTAGTTACCGTTATCGTCTCCGGCACGTCCGGCGGCGCGGTTACTGCCGCCCGTCTGAGCGATTTCTGCACCGCCCCGATTAAGGGCTTCGCTGACGCTCTGCCCGTCTGCCTCTTCGTTATGATCCTGGGCGGCTTCCTCGGCATGATGACCGAGACCGGCGCCCTGGACAACGGCATTGCCGTTCTGGTGCAGAAGCTTAAGGGCAACGAGATCATGCTCATTCCCGTGCTGATGCTCATCTTCTCCCTCGGTGGTACCACCTATGGTATGTGCGAGGAGACCGTTCCCTTCTACGCCCTGCTTGCCGCTACCATGATGGCCGCTGGCTTCGACCCGATGGTCGGTGCCGCCACCGTCCTGCTCGGCGCTGGCTGCGGCTGCCTGGGCTCCACGGTTAACCCGTTCGCCGTCGGCGCTGCCGTCGACGCTCTGACCGGCGTTGGCATTGAGGTCAACCAGTCCATCATCATCGGCCTCGGTGCCGTCCTGTGGATTGTTACCACTGCCATGTCCATCTTCTTCGTCATGAGCTATGCCAAGAAGGTCAAGGCTGACAAGGGTTCCACCATCCTGTCGATGCAGGAGCTCAAGGACGCCGAAGAGGCTCACGGCAAGGCTGCTTCCGAGGTTCACAATGAGGTCAAGCTCACCGGTCGTCAGAAGGGTGTTCTGATCGCCTTTGCCTTCACCTTCGTCGTCATGATCGTCGGCTTCATTCCGCTGGCCGACCTCAACGAGGGCGTCGCCAACTTCTTCGACGCTGGCGCTGTCTACGACGCCGACGGTAACGCCGTCGTCCAGGGCTGGTCTGCCCTGATCACCGGCCTGCCCATTGGTCAGTGGTACTTCGACGAGGCTTCCACCTGGTTCTTCCTCATGGCCGTCCTGATCGGTATCATCGGTGGCCTGTCCGAGAAGCAGATCGTTAACACCTTCATCACCGGCGCTGCCGACATGATGTCCGTTGTTCTCGTCATCGCCCTCGCCCGTGGTATCTCCGTCCTCATGGCTAACACCGGCCTCGACGTCTACGTCCTCGACGCTGCCGCCAATGCTCTGGCTGGCCTGTCCGGCGTGATCTTCGCTCCCATGAGCTTCCTGGTCTACTTCGGCCTGTCCTTCCTGATCCCCTCGACCTCTGGTATGGCTACCGTCTCCATGCCTATCATGGGACCGCTGGCTGTTAAGCTCGGCTTCTCGCCCGAGGTCATGGTCATGATCTTCTCCTCTGCCATCGGCGTTGTGAACCTGTTCACCCCGACCTCCGGCGCCATCATGGGCGGTCTCGCCCTGGCCAAGATCGAGTGGACGACCTGGCTCAAGTTTGCCCTTAAGCTCATCGTCGCTCTCTCCGTCGTCTGCGCCATCATCCTGACCGTCGCTTGCGTGATGCTCTAAGTACCCAACGGGTACCCCACGGAAACCTTGACGATCCTGTAAAGGATCACCTGGTCATCGTCTGTCCGGTGGGGTAAACCCACCGGTAGACTCCTACCTTTAGCCCCCTTCCGTTCCGTGCGCGGGAGGGGGCGCTCTTGTGTTCCGGCGTTTTACCAAACGCCGGAACCACTCGACGCTGCAAGCCCGCCAGAGCGGCAATCTGACGTTCAATCGTCGGGCATGGCCAAAAGGCCTATGCCCTCCTCTTTTACGTCACCTTGCTCGCTCTGGCGGGCTTTCGCTGACTTTTGCTCCACCTGCGGCGCTGCCATTGTTGGTGTTATGGGGCGGTGCAATGGGGTCAGGTTAGTTTGCACCAAATATGTCCGACAAGAGGTTTGACGGATGTTTGGTTGGTGCCTGTTGATGGTCTGGGTATCGGGGAGGGCGGGCTCCGTTATAATCGCCTAGAACATTAAATGGAAACGGGACGGGAGCCATATATGCGCCAGGGTTTCGACAACGCGAAGTATATCGAGCTGCAGGCTGCTCACATTAAGGAGCGCATCTCGCAGTTTGGTGGCAAGCTCTATTTGGAGTTTGGCGGTAAGCTGTTCGATGACTATCATGCGAGCCGCGTGCTGCCGGGTTTTGAACCGGACAGCAAGTTCCGCATGCTCAAGAGCATCGCCGACGATGTCGAGGTTATCATCGCGATCAACGCAAACCACATCGAGAAAAACAAGGCTCGTGGTGACCTCGGCATTACCTATGACGAGGATGTGCTGCGCCTGGTTGACCTGTTCCGCGGCAACGGCTTTGCTGTCGCGGCTGTGGTCATCACCCAGTACGCCGGCCAGCCTGCTGCCGATGTGTTCCGCAACCGCCTGAACGCGCTCGGTATTCCCGCCAAGCTGCACTATCCCATCGAGGGGTATCCGCACGATGTCGATCTGATCGTGTCCGACGATGGCTACGGCAAGAATGAGTTTGTCGAGACCACCCGACCGCTCGTCGTGGTCACTGCCCCCGGTCCTGGCTCGGGCAAGCTTGCCACCTGCCTGTCTCAGCTCTATCACGAGCACAAGCATGGCACGGCCGCCGGCTATGCCAAGTTCGAGACCTTCCCGGTCTGGAACCTTCCCCTCACGCATCCGGTCAACATCGCCTACGAGGCGGCCACGGCGGACCTCGACGATGCCAATATCATCGACTCCTTCCACCTTGAGGCCTATAACAAGACCACGGTCAACTACAACCGCGACGTCGAGGCCTTCCCGGTGGTCCGTGCTCTGATGGAAAAGATCCTGGGCAAGAGCCCCTACCAGAGTCCTACGGACATGGGCGTCAATATGGTCGGCTTTGCCATCACCGATGACGATGCCTGCCGCGACGCTTCCAAGATGGAGATCGTCCGCCGCTACTTTACCGCGGTCGAAAATGTGCGCCGTACCGGCGTGGGCGATGAGCAAGTCGACCGTCTCAAGATCATTATGAAGAAAGCCGGCATCGATAAGAACTACTCACCGGCGCGCTCGGCGGCCCTCACCAGGGAGCAGCTGACGGGTGGTCCCGTGGGTGCCATGGTTATGCCCGATGGCTCCGTGGTGACCGGCAAGACTTCCACGCGCCTGGGCGCTGCGAGCTCGCTCATCATGAATGCACTTAAGCATGTCTCGGGCGTCGACCTTGAGCTCGAGGTCATTAGCGATGAAGCGATCGAGCCCATCAGCAAGCTCAAGACGCATTTCCTGGGCAGCAAAAACCCGCGCCTCCACACCGACGAGACGCTTATGGCGCTGTCGATCACCTCGGCCACGAGTGAGACGGCCGCTCGCGTCCTTTCGGGCCTGGAGCAGCTGCGCGGTTGCGATGCCTTCTTTAGCGTGATTATCTCGCCGACGGACGAGACGGTACTGCGCAAACTGGGTATCAACGTGTGCTGCGAGCCCAAGTTTGAGCGCCGCGGTTTCTTCCATCGCTAAGTTTGAAGCACCGCGGTAATTGCATTGCATTTTGGCCGTATCGGGTTAGCGCCCGGTACGGCTTTTTGATCAATAAAGCGCCTATTTCGGCGAAAAATAGCTGTTTACCTGCCTAGAAACAATTTGAGCGGTATACAATAACCGTAACTGTTTCATCCTTAGCGGGATGCCGCATGATGGATATTACCTGCCATCGTGAGGTGTGTCGGTCGCGCACGGCGCGTTAGATGCTCGTGCTCGGTTTGAGGAGGCTGCTATGGCGGGCAAGGGTCGTGCGAGTGTCAACGATATGAAGCGTGTCGAGGTGCTGGTGTTGATGGAGATCGACCAGCAAACCGAAGACAATGGCGGGCCGTATGGTTTCTCGCGCAAAACGCTTGCCGAGCGCGTGGGGGTTTCGCCGTATCGTGCCCGCGCCGCAATCGATCGCTTGGATTCCGAAGGCATGATTGATGTCGTCTCGCGTTATAGCGACGACGGCGGTCAGCTTGCAAATGGCATTTGCCTCACCGAACGTGGCGAGTGGTATCTTGAGGGCGTCCGTACCGGCATGCTCGTTCAAGAAATGCTTGAGGACGAGGTTGCTGATCGATAGCAGCATGTAACCCTTGCCATAGCGACGCCGCCTGGGAAACCGGGCGGCGTTTTGTTTCAAGATTGAGAAATGCAATCGCACGCGAGAAAAATTGCGAACGGTCCGCGGCGCGAGTATTACAATGAAGACCCGTAAGATGTGGATAAACAACTTCTACGGGAAGCGCAGGTAACTCAATATGACCAAGCATGTGTTCGTAACCGGTGGCGTGGTTTCGTCTCTGGGCAAGGGTATCACCGCGGCCTCGCTGGGCCGTCTGCTCAAGTCGCGTGGCTACAAAGTAACGATGCAGAAGGCTGATCCGTATCTGAACGTCGACCCCGGTACCATGAGCCCCTTCCAGCATGGTGAGGTCTTCGTTACCGAGGATGGTTACGAGTCCGACCTGGACCTGGGTCATTACGAGCGCTTTATTGATGAGAACCTGACCCGCGATTCCAACTTTACGACCGGCGCCATCTATAAGAGCTTGATCGCCCGCGAGCGTCGCGGCGACTTTTTGGGCGGTACCGTGCAGGTGATTCCTCACGTCACCAATGCCATTAAGGACAAGTTCCGCCGCATCGAGGAGCAGACCGGCTCCGATGTAGTCATCACCGAGCTGGGCGGCACGATCGGCGACATCGAGTCCCAACCGTTTGTCGAGGCCATCCGTCAGTACCGCAAGGAGGCCGGCCCCGAGAACGTCTGCTACATCCACGTGTCGCTTGTTCCCTATATCGCCGCCGCCCACGAGGTCAAGACCAAGCCGACGCAGCACTCCGTCAAGGAGCTCCGCAGCTTTGGTATCCAGCCCGATATTATCGTTCTGCGCTCCGACCACCATATCGATGATGCCATCCGCGGCAAGATTGCAAGCTTCTGCGACGTCGACACCGACTGTGTCTTTACCAACGAGGACTGCGCGAGCATCTACGATGTTCCGCAGCTGCTCGCCGAGCAGGACTTTGACCTGCGCATTTGCGAGCGTCTGGGTCTTGACCCGCGTGAGCGCGACATGAGTCAGTGGAACGAGTTCCTGCGCAAGCAGAACCATGCCAACCAGCACGCCGACAAGGTGAAGATCGCCGTCGTGGGCAAGTATACGCAGCTGCCCGATGCCTACCTGTCGGTTATCGAGGCCCTGCACCATGCGGGCGTCTTCTACGATCGCCACGTTGATGTACAGCTGGTCGATGGCGAGAGCCTCGACGAGCAGAACGTCTCCGAGGTCCTGGGTGACGCCTCGGGCATCCTGGTCCCTGGCGGCTTTGGCAAGCGCGCCCTG
Source organism: uncultured Collinsella sp. (assembly GCA_900552685.1). Taxonomy (GTDB): domain Bacteria; phylum Actinomycetota; class Coriobacteriia; order Coriobacteriales; family Coriobacteriaceae; genus Collinsella. Next base: position 122,251 of record USAJ01000002.1, on the reverse strand, counting down.
GAGGGCAAGATCCTCGCGGCCGAGTTTGCCCGTGAGCACAAGATTCCGTATCTGGGCATTTGCCTGGGTATGCAGGTGGCCGTGTGCGAATTTGCCCGCAACGTGGTCGGCCTTGCCGGTGCCAGCTCTTCCGAGTTCGATCCGGATGGCCCGTATAGTGTCATCGACCTGATGAGCTCGCAGGAGGACGTGACCGAGAAGGGCGGCACCATGCGCCTGGGCGCCTATCCGTGCAAGCTTGCCGCCGATACCCTCGCGCGCGAGGCATATGGCGAGGAGCTCGTCTACGAGCGTCACCGTCACCGCTTTGAGTTCAACAACGCCTTCCGTGACCAGCTCGAGGGCGCTGGTCTGGTTATCTCTGGTCTTTCGCCCGACGAGCGCCTGGTCGAGATGGTCGAGCTGCCGCGCGACGTGCATCCGTGGTATGTGGCAACCCAGGCTCATCCCGAGTTCAAGAGCCGCCCGACCAACCCGCAGCCGCTGTTCCGCGAGTTCGTGCGCGCCTCGATCGGCCAGCATGAGGGCGTCGATCGCTTGCAGGTGACGCCCAAGAACCTCGCTACGGACTAAGGGTGCCGGCGAATAAGGAACATACCGAAGCTACTCCCTCGTCGCTCGCCGTGGCGGCGGGGGAGTATCTCGATTACCTCGCGGTCGAGCGGGGTTTGGCGCGCAACACGATTGCGGCCTATCGTCGTGACCTGACGACGTACTGCGCCTATCTGGAGCGGGCTGGTATTGTGTCTTTTGAAGAGGTGACCCGTCAAGTCGTGGAGGGCTTTGTTGCCGACCGTCGCGATGGGGGCTATTCCGATGCCTCGGTGGAGCGTGCGCTTGCGGCCGTGAAGGGCCTGCATGCCTTTTTGGTGCGCGATGGGGCTGTAGCCCAAAATCCAACGGCGGCGTTGCGCCTGCCTAAAAAGGCTGAGCGTTTGCCGGAGTATGTATCGGTGGAGGATGTCTCGGCGCTGCTCGATCAAGATTTCCCCGAGGGCGAGATGGGCTTGCGTGACCATGCCATCTTGGAAGTGCTCTACGGATGCGGTTTGCGTGTGAGCGAGTTGGTGGGGCTCGATGTGGGCGATATCCATATCGACGATGGCTTTGTGCTCGTTCGCGGTAAGGGCTCAAAGGAACGCCTGTCCCCGCTGGTGGGAAGCGCGGCGCGAGCTCTGGCGCTCTATGTAACTGAGGGGCGTTCTCGCTTGGCGGCCCATGCCCGCGGAACAGAGACCTCGGCGGTCTTTTTAAATAAGAACGGCCGCCGTCTGTCGCGCCAGGGCATCCATGCCATCTGTGAGCGCTACGGGCGCCAGGTGGGACTGGTGGGGCTCCATCCCCATACGCTGCGTCACTCCTTTGCCACCCATATGCTTGCGGGCGGCGCAGACCTCCGTGTGCTACAGGAGATCTTGGGGCATGCCGATATATCGACCACGCAGATCTACACGCATGTCGATCGTACGCAACTGACCGAGGTCTATCTGGCGGCGCACCCGCTGGCACATCGTTAACACATCACTGACCTGCATATTTATAGGTATTTGGGGACGGGCCCCAGATTGCCGCGGGGTGCTTTTGCGCGCGCATGGGCAATCTGGGGCCCGTCCCATTTTTCGCCACTTGGCATCGCGGTGGTGGGCCGCACGTGCCTTGGGTGGGGGAGTTTGGGGGGGCGATGTGAACGGTATATAAAGGGACGCAAAAATCGCCTCAAGGTCAACTTGAAGGTTGAGGTTGAACGGCGGGATGCCACAGGTGGCATCCCGCCGTAGCTGTAAACACAACATATTGTGTTTTCGAACATATGCTTGGGGGTGTTTTGCAATATATGGTGGGTGGAGTGGCGGGGCGGGGTGGGGGAAGGGGTGGGGAAAGGTGTTGAAAAATGGGGCGGTTCCCCATATTATTAATGACGTCGACAGGCGGGGTGGTTCCCCGCGTACGTGCCATCTGAGTAACCGAGGGGAGGGCGCACATGGGAATGACTGGTGCATACGAGCGCAATCTCGATGCAAAAGGTCGTCTGTCCCTGCCTGCACCCCTTCGCGAGGAGCTTGGAGAGCACGTTCGCGTGTTCAAAGCCCTGGATGTCGATGCTCTGTACGTGTTCTCTGCCGAGGCCTTCGATAAGTGGGTCGAAGGACTCTTCGCGGGTCGTGAGGGCCACGAGGGTTTTAACCCGCGTGACATTAATGACCAGAAGCTCATGAGGGCGATCAACAAGCGCACCACGTCGATGGACGTGGACAGCGCCGGTCGTATCGGTCTTTCCGAGTCTCTCCGCAAGCAGGCGAACCTCGACCGCGAGGTCACGGTTGTGGGCAACTACGACCACCTTGAGGTTTGGGATCGCGCCGCGGCCGATGAGGACGATGACGATGAGGCCCTGCTGGACCTCTTCTTCTCGTAAGGGCAAGGCACGGGTAACGGATGGAGCGTGGGATCTTGACACAAGAATATCGGCATGAACCTGTCATGCTCGGCGAAGTGCTTGAGTCGCTGCGGCTAAAGAGCGGCTCCGTTGTCTGCGATTGCACCCTTGGCGGTGCCGGCCATTCGGTAAAGATGGCCGCGCAGGTGGGGGAGACGGGCCTTTTGCTCGGCGTCGATCAGGACGACATGGCCCTCGAGGCCGCTGGCGCCCGTCTGGACCGCGAGGTTCCCGGCGTTCCGCACCAGCTGCTGAAGGGCAACTTCGGCGACTTGGACGAGCTTCTTTGCTCGGCCGAGGTGCCCGGGGTCGATGGCTTCCTGTTCGATTTGGGCGTTTCGTCACCGCAACTCGATATCCCTGGCAGGGGCTTTTCGTATAACGAGGACGCCCCATTGGACATGCGGATGGATCCGGGTAATAACACCTTAAACGCAGCTGAGGTCATCAACACCTATAACGAACACGACCTCGCCCGGATTCTACGCGTCTACGGCGAAGAGAAGTTCGCCTCGCAGATCGCGCGCGAGATCGTGCGCCGCCGCGAGCAAGAACCGATCGAAACCACCGGCCAATTTGTCGAGATCATCAAGGCGGGTATCCCGGCTGCCGCTCGTCGGCATGGCGGACACCCGGCCAAGAAAAGTTTCCAGGCCATTCGCATCGAGGTCAATCACGAGCTCGATGTGCTCGAACGAGGGCTTGATGCCGCCACCAGGTGGCTCAACCCGGGCGGACGTATCTGCGTCATCTCGTATCACTCGCTCGAAGACCGTATCGTAAAGAACCACTTTAAGGAGATGAGCCAGGGGTGCACGTGTCCGCCGGAGATTCCGGTGTGCGTGTGCGGCAACGTGCCGATACTCAAGGTCATCACCCGCAAACCCTTGGTTGCCCAGCCTGATGAGGTTGAGCGCAACCCTCGGGCGAGATCAGCCAAAATCCGCGTGGCGCAGCGTCTGTAAGCGCGACCGCGCGATATTGGACCTCCCGCTCGCACCATAAACGAAGCTTAAACACACTACCAACGTACTCGGGATGGGAGGCGGCATATCATGGGCTACAACACTTCAAGCGCAGCACTCGCCTATGATATGAACGCCATGCCCGCCTATCGTGAGACGCCGCAGGCCCCCGTTGCTCCCCGTGAGCAGCGCGCGCCGCGCTTTGATGTCTACACGGGCGCGGGCCGTCAGGCAAACCAGGCGGTAAGCCCGGTTTTCATGAGCGTTCTTAAAACGTTTTGCATCATTGCGGCTATCTTCATGACGATCGGCGTCGCCCGCGTGGCGCTCGCCGGCGTTACGGCCCAGGTGCTCAACAGCAACGCCGAGCTTACCAGCACGCTCGAAAAGGCGACCGATGAGAGCTCCGACCTGGAGGTCATGCATTCGGTCTATGGCGCCGACACGCGCATTCGCGACCTTGCGGGCGCTTATGGCATGGTGGAGCCCAGCGAGAGCGTTACACTTGACTTTTCGCAGGATGCAGCCGCGGGCGCCAACGCGACCGCGACCGCTCAGTAGCAAGACGGTAGCTGAGTATGACAAATGACTATCGCCGCGGTTCCGATGGGGGCCGCGGTTCTGGACGTCCCTCGTCGCGGGGACGTTCTGGTTATCAAGGAACGGGTCGGCAATCTTACAACGCCGGGCAGTCCCGTGGCAACGACCCGGCGTCGCGACTTCGCGGCTCGGGCGGCCCTCAAGTGCATAACACCAGGTCGCGCAAGAGTTCGTCGACCGAATGGCTCACAGGCGCACCTCTGCCTCGCCGCAAAGCCGTCATGGGCTTCATCGGGCTTGGCTTGGGCTTGGGCGTCTTTCGCCTTGCCGACTATCAAATTGTCGAAGCCGATAAACTGCGCGAGCGTGCCGATGCGCGCCGCCTGCTTGCGCAGACCCTCTATGCCAAACGCGGCACCGTCTACGACCGCAATGGTAACGTGCTGGCGTCGTCGGTCGAATGTCGCAACATCGCCGTGAACCCGCAGCTTGTCGAGGATGTCGACAAGACGGTGTCGGCGCTGGTCAAGGCAACTGGAATCGATAAAAAGACCTGCCGCAAGCTCGTTGAGTCCGATGGCACCTGGGTGTATATCAAGCGCCAGGTGGACGAAGACGATGCTGTGGCGCTGGAGAAGAAGAACCTGCCCGGCGTGCTTTTTGAGCAGGCCATGAAGCGCGTATATCCATACGGCAATCTGGCATCGCAGGTGCTAGGTGTAGTGAATGTAGACAACGACGGCTTGACGGGTCTCGAAAAGCAATACAACAAGCTTCTGACCGGCACGAACGGTTCTCTCGTACGCGAGCGCGCGAGGGACGGCAGCTATATCGCGGGCGGTGCCTATAAAAAGGTGGCTGCGGTCGACGGCGTTGATATCGTGACGACGCTCGACGTCAATATCCAGCGTGCGGCCGAGGATGCCCTGGCAGAGGCAGTTGAGAAGACTAAGGCCAAGAACGGCTCGGCGCTGGTCACCGATCCTACGACAGGCGAGATTTTGGCAGCCTGCTCGTACCCGACCTACGACCAGACCGATCTGGAGAATGCCAAGACCGAGGATATGAATCTGCGCCTGGTCACCGACGCCTACGAGCCCGGCTCGGTCTTTAAGACGCTCGTGGCGGGCGCCGGCTTCGACTTGGGCGTCGTGCGATCGAGTACGTCGTTTGAGGTGCCGGCGAGCATCAAGGTGGGCGACGATACCGTCACCGATGCCGACAAGCGCGACTATGCCATGACCATGGATGTGCGCGAGATGATGCGCCGTTCGTCCAACGTGGGCTTTGTTCTGGTGGGGCGCAAGATCGGTGCCGACGACTTTGCCGCCTATGTGGACAAGTGGGGCATCGGTCACAGCTCGGGTGTCGATTTTCCGGGCGAGAGCCTGGGCATCGTCAAGGAGCGTGACCAGTATGACGGCGCCACGCTGGGCTCGATGAGCTTTGGACAGGCACTGTCCGTCTCGCCGATTGAGATCGCACGTGCCGTGGGCGGCATCGCCAACGGCGGCGTGATGATGACACCGCACTTCTATAAGTCCAGCAAAGGCGACGAGAAGGACTGGGGCGAAGGCGAGCGCGCGATTTCGGAGGACGCCGCATCCCAGGTGACATCGTGCATGCAGACGGTCGTGTCCGAGGGAACGGGCGTTGGCGGCGCGGTTGACGGCTATGACGTAGCGGGTAAGACCGGTACGGCCGAACGTGCCGACGAGAACGGTGGCTACCTCAAGGAGAACTACATGTCGTCCTTTATGGGCTTTGCACCGGCACAATCGCCCAAGGTGCTGTGCTATATCACGCTCGACGGAACGCCGAGCGGCTCAGATGCCGCTGCGGTGCCGTTCCAGTCCATTATGGCCAACGCGCTCGACGTGCTGGGTATCCCGCACACGAAGTAGGGGGTTACAATCTTTGGGGCGTGGTTTGTTGTCCCATATGAGGGTGTTCACATGCCCTGCACCACGCATGTGCGGCGCTGGGATACAATACGCCGATAGCATTATTAGGTTTACAGGGGAGCTGCAATGATAGAGATCGCCGTCAACAACCTCGCGGCCGCAACAGGGGCCCGAACCGTGACGGGAGAAGCCGATCGGGTATGCCGCGGGTGCGTTATCGACTCGCGCCAGGTCGAGGAAGGGACGATTTTCGTCGCCTTTCCCGGTGAAAACGTCGACGGCAATGATTTTGCTTCCCGTGCCGTCCAGTCGGGTGCCGGCGCCGTCGTGATGACGCGTGAGCCCGAGGCCGAGCTGGTCTCGCTGGCGCAGGACAAGGGCTGTGCCATCTTGCTGACCGATGATCCCGAGGAGTTTCTGCTGCGTTTGGCGCACACGTACCGTCTGGAGCTTGGCTGCCTGGTCGTTGGTATTACCGGTTCCATCGGCAAGACGACGACCAAGGACGTGCTCGCCGCCGTGCTCGCCAAGCGCTATCGTGTCTGGGCCACCAAGGGCAATTTCAATAACCTGATCGGCATGCCGCTCACGGTGCTTTCCGCTCCGGCCGATACCGAGGTCCTGGTGCTCGAGATGGGCATGAACCATTTCCACGAGATTGAGCGCCTGTCCCAGTCCGCCAATCCCAACCTTGCCATCGTGAGCAAGATTGGTACCTCTCACATCGGCATTTTGGGCAGCCGCGAGAACATCGCCCGCGCTAAGGCCGAGATTGTCCAGGGTATGTGCGCCGCCGGCGACTTCTTGCCGCTGCTGGTTTTGGGCGGTGAGGACGACTTTACGCCGTTCATTCGCGATACGTTCGCCCAGCCTGCTGGTATCGATGTGATGCTGGCCGGCGTCTCGGACGATGATGAGGTCCGTGCCCGCGACATTCGTGTTGATGACGAGGGCCGTCCGGTCTTTACGCTCGATTTTGGCCAGGGTGAGACGATCGATACCATGCTTGCCATCCCCGGCGTGCAGTCCGTTCCAAATGCCGTTAAGGCCGCCGCGGTTGCCTATCGCCTGGGCGTGACGCCCGAGCAGATCGATGCTGCCTTTAGGGGCCTCACGATCACCGGGCACCGCCAGGAGATCAAGCGCGCCAAGAGCGGTGCCCGCGTCATCGACGATTCCTATAACGCCAGCGCCGAATCCATGGCTGCTGGTCTCGATCTACTGTGCTCGCTTTCGTGCACGGGGTCTCGCATGGCGATCCTGGGCGAGATGGGCGAGATGGGCGATGAGGCTCCTCGCATGCATGAGCTCGTGGGCGCCTATGCCGCCGCCAAGAAGCTCGACATGCTGGCGTGCGTGGGTGGTGAGCTGGCCCAGCTTATGGCCGATGCCGCGCGCATGATGGGCATGGACGAGGACCGCATCCAGGTGTTCTCCGATTATCAGCAGGTGCTCGACCGCATGGGCGGCGCGCTTGAAAAACATGATGTTGTACTGGTCAAGGGTTCCCGCTTTGTTGAGCTCGACCGCTTTGTGGAAGGTGTGTGCTAGCCCATGTTCGGCAATCCCTCGTATCCAACGTATCAGGCTTTTTTGGGGCTTGGCATCGCCGCTGCCATTGCGCTGCTGCTCATGCCGTGGTGGATCAAGCTGCTCAAGGTCGAGGGTATCGGCCAGCAGGTTCGTGCCGACGGCCCCAAGCGTCATTTGGTTAAGCAGGGAACGCCCACCATGGGTGGCGTTGTCATTCTCGTCGCGATTTCGCTGACCTGCCTGCTGATGGGCAAGCTCACCACTGAGCTCGTGCTCGTGCTGCTCGCCACGCTGGCGACCGGCGTGCTGGGCCTGATCGACGACCTGACCTCCGTTACGCATGGGCGCTCGCTCGGTCTGACGCCTCATGCCAAGATGATCGGCCTAACCATTATCTGTGTCACCTTTACGGTACTTGCCGTTAACTGGTGCGGCGTCGCCCCCGAGATTCGTTTTCCCGGCGGCCTGACGATTGACCTTGGCGTGCTTTCGACCACCATCTGCGGCCTTTCGTTCCCGTGGCTCTACATTGTCTTTTGCTGGCTGATGATCGCCGGTCTTTCTAATGCCGTGAACCTGACCGATGGCCTTGACGGTCTTGCTGGCGGCACCTCCATGATTGCCATGCTCGCCATGGCTGCCATGGCGTTTTTGCACGGAGACGTGAACCTGTCCATCTTCTGCACCGCGTGTGCCGGTGCCTGCTTGGGCTTTCTGTGGTTCAACTGCTATCCGGCGAGCATCTTTATGGGCGATACCGGCTCGCTTGCCCTGGGCGCCGCGTTTGCCTGCACGTCCATCATGACCAACACCGAGGTCGTCTCCCTCATCATCGGCGGCCTGTTTATCGTTGAGACCCTGTCGGTCATGATTCAGGTTGTCTACTTCCACTTTACGCACAAGCGCGTCTTCCTTATGGCGCCCATCCATCATCATTTCGAAAAGAAGGGCTGGGCCGAGACCAAGGTCGTCATCCGTTTTTGGATTATCGCTGCGGCCTTTGGTGCCGTTGGCCTTGCTCTGTTCTTCCAGTTGGGATAGTGGTCTTTCATGTCTCTTGCTGATGTCTTTAGCCTGCTCGTTTTGGGTCAGGGCAAATCCGGTCTCGATGTCGCCCGCTGGGCGTTGGCACATCCCGAGCGCGTAAGTGCCGTTACCGTGTATGGCGGTGGCACCTCTGAGCCCAATGACGCCACGCGTGCGCTCGAGGCTGCTGGTGCGTCGTTTGTCTATGGGACCGAACAGGTCGAGGGCGCCTATGACGTATGCGTGACGTGCCCGGGCATCTCGGAGTTCTCGGGCTTCTTTAAGGCCGGGCGCGAGCATGCCGCCCAGATTATGGGTGAGCCCGAGTTTGCCTATCGCCTGTCGCCCGATAACTGGATTGCCATCACGGGCACCAACGGCAAGACGACCACCACGTCGCTGACTGATTATCTGCTTAAGGCTGCCGGCGAGGCCAGCGTTGCTGTCGGCAACATCGGCGAGCCGCCGGTCAACGAGATTGACGGCCGAGCCCACAACGAGTGGTTTGTGGCTGAGCTCTCGAGCTATCAGATTGCTACGACTACCGAGCTCCATCCTCGCGTGGCGGTGCTGCTCAACATCACTCCCGACCACTTGGGCTGGCATAAGAGCCATAACAACTATGCGCTTGCCAAGATCAAACTGTTTGACAATATGGTTGATGACGATCTGGCGGTTGTCGACGTCGAAGACGCCGGCATTCACGAGTTCGATGAGTACATCTACACGCCGGGTCGTCGCATCTGCAAGGTTGCCTTTGACGAGCCTGAGGGCGAGGATGCCGCCTTTGTGCGCGATGGCAAGATGATCGTGCGTCTGAAGGGCGTCGAGACCCCGCTCATCGCTACATCCGAGCTCAAGATCTCGGGCCATCACAATGTTATCAATGCCCTGTGTGCTGCCACGGCTGCCTTGGCAGTCGGTGCCGATGTCGATGGTGTCTGCCGCGGTCTGGCCTCGTTCCAGCCGCTCGAGCACCGCGTGGAGCCGTGTGGCGAGATTGACGGCGTGCGCTACGTCAACGATTCCAAGGCGACCAACACCGATGCGGTCGAGAAGGCACTGACGGCATTTCCCGATGACGACGTGATCTTGCTGCTCGGCGGCCACGATAAGGGCACGCCGCTCACGGACTTCGCGCGCGTTGTTATGGATAACGTACGCTCGGTCGTCTGCTTTGGCGATGCGCGCGAGCGTTTCACCGCCGCTATGGACGAGGCCGATGTCGATGGCGATGTGGATATCGCCCAGGCGGATGACCTGCGCGATGCCGTGGACGTCGCCCGTTCGCTGTCGAGCCGTGGCGACGTGATCTTACTTTCTCCTGCCTGCTCTTCGTTCGATGAGTTCTCGGGCTATGAGGAGCGCGGCCGCGTGTTTAAGGACTATGTGGCCCAGCTTGCCGCTGCGGCGAAATCGCAAATGGAATAGGGGTTGCCGGTGAGAGAGGAGAGCCCCCGACAAGGTATGAGGAGGCCCGACTCGGACCGTGCTTCCTCGCGGCGCAGCACACCGCGTTCCGGTCGCGGCGGGCTGACGTTTAGCGAACGCTATATTGCCGGCGTTCCCGCCCGTATCATGCGCCCCCGTTTGATATTCATGGCCTGCCTGTTTACCTTGGTGTGCTTTGGCCTGCTGATGGTGTACTCGGCGTCTTCGGTCGAGGCGCTGCACGAGAATGGCTCGGCGACGTTTTTTCTGTTTCGACAAGCCGCGTTTGCCGGAGTTGGCGTGCTGGCTATGGTTGCCATCGTGCGCATCTTGCCGGACAGTTGGTTTGGGGAAGACGTGCTCAGGATCTTCCTCATAGGCATGATAGGGCTACTGTTTCTGGTGTTCTTGGTGGGCAGCGGCAGCCGTGGCGCCACGCGCTGGCTCAACATTGCCGGTATTCAGTTCCAGCCTTCCGAGTTTTTAAAGCCATTTGCCATTGCGTATTCGGCCATCATGCTTGATCGTTTCTTTTCGCCCGGTGGCAACATCAACGAATTCCTTCGCAAGATGGGCATCTACCTGGGCATTTCGCTCTTTCTGATCTTTATCCAGCCCGATTTCGGTACCGTTCTGATCATCCTGTTGACCCTCATGTGCATGGCGTTGTTTGCAGGTCTCGACCCCAGATTTATCATCGGCGTGCTAATCTTCGGCATTCTCGTGATCGTGATTGCGCTTGTCGCAGAGCCATACCGTATGGTGCGTATTCAGGTTGCCTTGAACCCTTGGGCCGACGAGTATGGTGACGGCTATCAGGCCACGCTTGCCATCATGGCGTTTGCCTCGGGCGGTCTGTTCGGCCGTGGCATCGGCAACTCAACCATGAAGTACTCGTATCTGCCCGAGGCGCACAACGACTACATCCTGGCCATCATTGGCGAGGAAGTCGGTTTTGTCGGAACCGTGCTGTTCTTCTTGGTGTTTGCGATGCTGATCTACTCGGCGTTTCGCATTGCCGAGCAGGCGACCGATCGTCGGGGCGCGCTCATGGCGTCTGGCTCCGCAGTCATTCTCGCGGTGCAGTTTTTGATTAACGCGCTGGGCATCCTCAACGTATTTCCCATGACGGGCAAACCGTTGCCGTTTATTAGCTACGGCGGCTCTTCGATTATTGTGTCGCTTATGCTCGCCGGTCTGATCCTGCGCGTTTCGTATGAGAGCGCCCGTCGCGATGAGTACGACCGTCGCCGCGAGAGCTTTGCCGTTATGGATGAGAGCACCGCCGGCGTGCCCCACGTGCGCGGCGAGCGATCTACGCGTAACGGTTTTACCGTCCTGGATGGCTCTGCGACCGAGCCGGCAGCCCGCCCGGGTCAGCGAACGGCGCCGCAAGGTCGTCCTCAGCGCCCCACTCCTCGCAATGCGGGCGGCGGATATAATCGAATCGATTTGAACTCGGACCCGTCGGCGCGTCTGCGCACCGACGACCAGGGACCGCGTGTACGAAGGGACTACCATGACCGATAAGATGACCGTTGCTATTGCAGCCGGCGGTACGGCAGGACACATCAACCCCGCGCTCGCCTTGGCTGAAGAACTGCGTGACCGTGGCCACCACGTTGTGTTCGTGGGCCAGTCGCGCAAGCTCGAGGGTCGTCTGGTCCCCGAGGCTGGGTTTGATTTTGTGCCCATTACGGTCACGGGCTTCGACCGCTCCCGTCCTTGGACGGCGCTGACCTCGCTGTGGCGTGTCAACAAAGCCAAGCGTGCGCTCGCCAGTCATTTCTCAAAGGTCGGCAAGCCCGATGCCGCCATTGGTTTTGGTGCCTATGTCGAGGTTCCGCTGCTGGGGTGGTGCAAGGGCGCGGGCGTTCCGTATCTGCTGCATGAGCAGAACTCCGTTCCGGGCCTGGCCAACAAGATGATGAACTCCCACGCCGCCCGCGTGTGCATCTCGGTGTCGGCAGCGCGTTCGGTCTTTGAGCGCGAAGGTGACCCTGACCACGTGCTCATGACCGGCAACCCCGTACGTCGCTCGGTGATCGAGGGCGATCGCGCTCGCGGCCGCAAGGCACTTGGCGTTCCCGAGGACGCTACGCTGCTGCTCGTCTTTGGCGGTTCACTTGGCGCCCAGCACCTCAACGAGCGCGTGGCTTCGCTCAAAAACGAGCTGCTTTCGCGCAAGAACCTCTATGTGTTGCATTCGACGGGTGCCGACGGCTTTGAGGAGACCGAGCGCGCTTTGGCGCTGACGCCCGAGGAGGCGAAGCGTTACCGCGTCCAGCCTTACATCGACAACATGGGCGATATGCTGGCTGCTGCCGATTTGGTGCTCTCGCGTTCGGGCGCATCGAGCGTGGCCGAGATCGCTGCACTCGCCGTGCCTTCGGTGCTCGTGCCGTACCCGCACGCCACGGCCGATCACCAAACCACCAATGCCCGTTATCTGGTCGACGCCGGGGCCGGCGTGCTCTGCGCCGATGCCGATATCGACGGTTCTGCCTTTGCCGATGAACTGCTGCACCTGGTCGATGACGCGGCGGCGCGCGACGCCATGCGTCAGGCGGCGCGTGGTCTGGCTCAGGATAGGGCCGCCGCTCTTCTGGCGGATGCGGTAGAGGGTTTGCGTTAGTTAGACGGGATATCGTCGGTCGCCCTCGCGCTGATGCGGTAGGTGCGGTACAGTTAACGGGTTACAGGCAGTGTTTACGCAAGGAGTACACGAGCACATGGCTGATTCCCAGACTGCAACCTCCGCGCCCGAGTTTAAGAGCGCCCATTTTATCGGTATCGGCGGCGCCGGCATGAGCGGCATCGCCCTCGTTCTTCATGAGCGCGGTTATGCCGTTACCGGCTCCGACCTTAAGACGTCACGTTATATCCGCCAGCTTACCCGCGCTGGTGTGAAGGTGCATGTGGGCCATGAGGCCGCCACGATCGACGAGGTCAAGCCCGACGTGGTTGTTGTCTCCACCGCTATTCCGGAGTCCAACCCCGAGCTCGTGCGCGCTCGCGAGCTTGGTATTCCCGTGTGGCCCCGTGCCAAGATGCTCTCTGCTTTGGGCCACGGCTACACCACCGTCGCTGTTGCCGGCACGCATGGCAAGACCACCACGTCTTCGATGTGCGCCACCATGCTCGACCGCATGGGTCTGGATCCGAGCTTCTTGATCGGTGGCATCGTCGAGGGCTATGACACGAACGGCAAGAACGGCTCGGGCGACTATTTTGTCGCCGAGGCCGACGAGTCCGATAGCTCCTTCCTGTTCCTGAACCCCAACGTGGTCATTGTGACCAACGTCGAGGCCGACCACCTCGATCACTACTCGGGTATCGAGGAGATCGAGGCAACTTTCGCCAAATTCATGAGCTTGGTGGGCGAGGACGGCACCGTCATCGTCTGCGGTGAGGACCCGCATCTGGTCGAGCTCGCCAAGTCGACGGGCCGTCACGTGCTTTCCTACGGCTTTGCCGAGAGCAACGACATCGTCTGCATGCACCCGGATGTCAAGGGCATCCAGAGTGACTTTATCGTTCGCTTTGAGGATGGCACTGAGCATGCCGTGGAGATCAAGAGCAATCCCGGTCGCCACAACATGCTCAACGCCACGGCGGTGCTCACCGTCGCCCATGTCCTGGGCCTTGACATCGACGCCGCCGCCAAGGCGCTCTCGAGCTTTGAGGGCGTCCGCCGTCGCTTTACCCACGTGGGCGATATCGATGGCATCACCGTGGTCGATGATTACGGCCATCACCCCACCGAGATCAAGGCGACGCTTGCTGCCGCTTCGTCGCTGGGCTACAAGCATGTCGACGTCGTGTTCCAGCCGCACCGTTATTCGCGTCTGCAGGCCCTGTGCGACGACTTTGCCGATGCATTTGCCAATGCCGATAAACTGCTGCTGATTGATGTGTTCTCGGCTGGCGAGATGCCCATTCCGGGTGTTACCTCTAAGATGCTCGCCGATACCGTGCGCGCCAAGCATCCTGGCAAGGAGGTCGTGTACTGCTCCAGCCGTCTTGAGCTCAATCAGGAGCTCGAGCAGATGGTGGGCGAGGGCGACTTGCTGCTCACTATGGGTGCCGGTGACGTTACGACCGTCGGCCCCGAGTTTATCGAGTATTTGACTGCCAAGAAAGACGCTTAAGTCTAATGGGTCTGTTTAACGCCGTCATGGCGCTCTCGGGCATGATCGACACGGATGTGATCGAGGACGAGCGCCTTGCGCGTCATACGAGCTATCGTATCGGCGGCAAGGCTGACCTCTTTGTGACGTGCCATAGCTATCATGCCCTCCGCCGCGCCGTGGCGGTGCTCGATCGCGAGCAGGTGCCGTGGGTCATCATCGGCAAGGGCTCCAATCTGCTGGTTGCCGATGGCGGTTATCGCGGTGCCGTCATTTCGCTCGGACGTGAGTTTCAGCGCACGGTTGTTGCCGATGACGGTTGTACGCTGACGGTCGGTGCGGGCGTGATGTTTGCGCGCCTAGTCAACGATGCCCTGTCGCGTAGCCTCTCGGGCCTTGAGTTTGCCGTTGGCATCCCTGGCTCGGTTGGCGGTGCGATATCTATGAATGCCGGCACACGGACCGAGTGGATTGGCTCGCTGGTTGAGGATGTCGTAACGTTTGACCCGGCATCCGGTATCAAGCATTATGCGGGGTCCGAGATCACTTGGGGCTACCGCGAATGTAGCCTTCCCCGCAATGAGATTATCCTCGAGTGCGTGCTCAAGCTTAAACCGGCGCCCAAGGCCGACATTCGCGAGCGCATGGAGCGGTACCTGACGAGGCGCAAGCGTACGCAGCCCATGGGTCGCGCATCCTGCGGGTCGGTCTTTCGCAACCCGCCCGATGCGAGTGTGGGCAAGCTTATCGAGGATTGTGGATTAAAGGGTTTTTCGATTGGCGGCGCGGAAGTTTCGCCCGTTCACGCTAATTTTATCGTTAATAACGGAACTGCCTCGGCCGATGACGTTGCCGCGGTTATCAGACATGTGCACGGAAAGGTGAGGGAGGCGTATGGCATCGAGCTCAGACCGGAAGTTAAATTCCTCGGCTTCTAGAGCATCGAAACCCACCTTCCGCCGCGCCGGAGGGCGTTCCGGCGCGCCTGCCAAACCTCAACGCAATACCGTCGCGCACTCTAAGTCTGTCGGGCATGCTCGACAGACCAGTCGTCCGGTTGTCGGCTCGCAGCTCGGTAATCGTCCGGCCGCAAAAAAGTCCTCGCGTCCCTCGGTGACGTCAAAGCCTGTTATGGGCGCCAAACCCGCCCGTCCCATGGCAACTCCTAAGCCCTCGACGGGAACTAAAGCGCCGCGTCCAGGTCGCACGCTGGGCGCATCGAAACCGCGCTCGCTGACATCGGTGCCGGCTACCGCCAAGAAGCCTTCGGGTAAAAAAAGCGTCAACCCGTTGTCTTCACTTGGGGCGATGGTAAATAAAACATCAGACGCCGCTTCTGTCGTTGCAGGCAAAGGCAAAATCGTGGGCGGCGTTCTGGCCGCCTTGGCCGTGCTCGTCGTCGTTGCCATCGTGGTGATCAACTCTGGATTGTTTACCGCCACTGATATTCAGATTCAAGGCAGCGAGCATGTGACGAAGCACGATGCTATCCAGCTGATCGATTTGCCCGAGGGAACGTCGCTTTTTAACGTCGATCCCGACCAGATTACCGAGGACCTCAAGCAGAATCCGTGGGTCTCGGGCGTGGATGTCCAGCGTCAGTTCCCGCATACGCTCATCATTACGCCGATGGAGCGCAAGGTCATCGCAATTGCCTATATCAGTTCCGATGACCTTGCCTGGGCCATCGGGGATGATGACACCTGGATCGCCCCACTGTCGACGTCGGTCGAAGTGGACGACCAAGGCAACGTCATCACGACAGGGCAGGGCTCAAATACCTTGACCGGAATCGATGCCGCGCTGGCGCTCGCTAAGCACTATGGCGCGGTGTTGTTGACTGATGTCTCGGCGGATGTCGCTCCGGTTTCCGGCCAGGCAGTGAGCTCCAAGGCCGTTAAGGCTGGCTTGGATTATGTGCGTGGTTTTTCGAGCGAGTTCTTGGGACAAGTCAAGGATATTTCCACGCCTTCGGTCGAAGCCATCTCGGCAAACCTCAATAACGGCATTGAGGTGTCGCTGGGCGATTCGAACGATATCGTCAAGAAGGAGCGCGTAGTCACCAAGCTGCTTTCGCAGGTAGAGGGCGTAACGTATATCAATGTGCGCTCTCCGGGTAACTATACATTTAGGAACGCTCCGACCTCGTAGCGCTGGTTGATGCTTTGTTGAGGGGCCATACCACGCCGTTTATCTGGTTTGTTTGGTTTTCACGGTCAATTATTTGACTGATACGTTCATAATGTGCAAACATAATACGGTTTACCTTTGCATTTACTTTCAACCTGAAGGTTAATGTGCGCAGGGGTCGACCCATGCTATGGCTATAACCTTTGTTCGGAGGACCGACATGCACGAGACAGAGATCAACAACTACCTTGCCGTCATTAAGGTGGTCGGCGTCGGCGGCGGCGGTACCAACGCGGTCAATCGAATGATCGAAGAGGGCATCCGCGGCGTCGAGTTTGTTGCCATCAACACCGATGCTCAGGCGCTCGCGATCTCTGATGCCGATATCAAGGTGCACATCGGCACCGACCTTACCCGCGGCCTGGGCGCCGGCGCCAACCCCGAGGTTGGCCGCAAGGCTGCCGATGAGTCCCGCGACGATATCGCCGAGGCGCTCGCTGGCGCCGACATGGTGTTCATCACCTGCGGCGAGGGTGGTGGTACCGGTACCGGCGCCGCTCCCATCGTTGCCGATATCGCGATGAACGAGGTCGGCGCGCTGACCGTCGCCGTCGTGACCAAGCCCTTTACCTTCGAGGGTCGCAAGCGCAAGAAGAGCGCCGAGGAGGGCATCAAGACCCTCTCCGATTGCGTTGACACCATGATCGTTATCCCTAACGACAAGCTGCTCGACATCGCCGAGAAGAAGACCACGATGCTCGAGGCCTTCGCAATTGCCGATGGCGTCCTTTCCCAGGGCACCCAGGGCATCACCGACCTCATCACCGTCCCGGGTATCATCAACCTGGACTTCGCCGATGTTAAGACCATCATGAAGCAGGCCGGTACCGCCATGATGGGTATCGGTACCGCTTCTGGGGACACCCGTGCCGTCGACGCTGCCCAGCAGGCTATCTCCAGTCCGCTGCTCGAGAGCTCCATCGATGGCGCCACGCGCGTCCTGCTTTCCATCGCCGGCTCCAAGGACCTGGGCATCCAGGAGATCAGCGACGCCGCCGACGTTGTCGCCAATGCCGTCGACCCCGAGGCCAACATCATCTTCGGTACCGTTGTTGACGAGTCCCTGGGCGACCAGGTGCGCATCACCGTTATCGCCACGGGCTTCTCCGACTCCAACGTCAACCGTCAGGACGAGCTCTTCGCTGCCCAGCAGTCCCAGAGCAAGGCCGCTGCTTCTGCTGAGCCGCAGCGCACCGCTCCGGCTGCCAGCCCCGCTCAGGCTGCCCCGACTCGCAACGTCGGTGGTACCGAGCTGCCCAACTTTGGCAACGATCAGTTTGAGCTTCCCGACTTCCTCAAGCGAGGCAGCTTCTAAGTCGTTCTTCGCATTGTTTTGCACAGGGGCGCGTCCGTATGGATGCGCCCTTTTTGTTTCTCGTTTGTAAACGAAAGCCTCCAATCTCCTTACGTTCCCTTTACGTTTGGTCCCTACCGCTGCGGGTATCCTTTTAGAGAAGTATGGCAGCCGTATGACACGGACTGCTGCGGCTTCGCCGCGATACTTGTGTTATTAGGAGGCTTTAGTATGGCAGCACGTGCGGACAACGTTTCGCGTGTCGACCATGATGGAGTTACGTTGGTAGAGGGCGCGACGCACGATGTCCGCTTTGCCTTTACCGAGCGCACCGGTGGCGTTTCCGAAGATGCGTACTCCTCGCTCAATCTGGGCTCGCATGTTGGCGATGACCCCTTTACCGTTCAAGAAAATCGTCGCCGCGTACTCGAGGCCATGGGTGCCGCCGAGTGCGAGCACAACTTGCTTGTCCCCAATCAAGTACACGGTGACCATGTCGTGACGGTGACCTCGAACGGCGCCGAAGATCTCGAGAACATTCGTGAGCAGATTGCCGAGGGCTGTGATGCCCTCGTCTGCACGGCGCATAAGGTGCCCGTGCTGCTCTGCTTTGCCGATTGTGTTCCCGTGGTGCTGGTGGCTCCCGGCGGATTTGCCGTGGTGCACTCCGGTTGGAAGGGCACGATTGCACGTATTTCCGCCAAGGCGTGCCAGGCGCTTTGCGATGCTGCCGGTTGCGATGCGAGCGACGTTTCCGCCTATATCGGCCCCCATATCTTGGGTGACGAATATGAGGTATCCCAGGAACTCATGGATCGCTTTGCCGCCGAGTTCTCTTGCATCGATGCGAATACCTCTCGCATGCTCGATCTTTCCGCTGCCATTCGCGAGGCGCTGGTAGATGTCGGTGTCGACGCGGATAATATCGTGGATACCCAGCTTTCGACCGTGCGTCAGAACGACCGCTTTTATTCCTACCGTAACGAGGACGGCACCTGTGGGCGCCATGCTGCGATCGGCGTGATGCTATGAGAAAGATCGTATCGGTCCTGAGCGCCGCTGTGCTTACGCTTACGCTGTGCGCCTGTTCTTCGGGATCTTCTAGCTCTTCCATTACCGTGGCCGGCTCCACGACCTGCCTTCCTATCGCCGAGATTGCGGCCGAGGGCTTTAAGGAGGAGACCGGCATCGACGTGCTCGTTTCCGGTTTGGGTTCTTCCGCTGGGATCGAGGCCGTCAGCGCCGGCACGGCCGATATCGCCAGCTCCTCCCGTGGACTCAATGCCGACGAACAGGATCTGGGCCTGACTCCCATCGTCATTGCCCACGACGGTATTGCGGTCATCGTGAACGACGACAACCCCGTCGATAACCTCTCGACCGAGCAGCTCCGCGATATCTACGCCGGCAAGATTACCAATTGGAAAGAGGTCGGTGGCGAGGACCTGAGGATTCAGGTCATCAACCGAGACGAGGCGTCCGGTACGCGCGAGGCCTTCCGTACCATCGTGATGGATGGCACGCCGTTCGATCGCCGCTCGGCTGTTCTTTCGGGTACGGGCCAGGTGCGCGACGTGGTATCTCGTTCGCGTGGGGCCATCGGCTACATTTCGCTGGGCTTCGTCGATAGCCTCAACGCCAAGACCTCGGTCAAGGCCGTCTCGGTCAATCATGTTGAGGCGTCCGAGAAGACGGTCGCGAGTGGCGGCTATCCCATCTCGCGCGACCTTTACTTCTTTGTGAAGGGTGTGCCTTCGCAGCAGGCGCAGGATTACATCGACTATGTGACGTCCGAAAAGATGGACAAGCAGATTCGCGAGGCGGGCTTTATTCCCGTCACCAACGACGAGAAGGGGAGTGAGTAGCATGGAAGCACAGGAAAACTCCCAGACTGAGCAGAATGTTCAGACGCCCAAGAAGCGCGAGCTGGCGCTCGTATCGCGCAGTACCTATATCAAGGAGAAGGCGCTGCAGTGGATCTTCTTTGCCTGCGCGTTCTTGGCGGTCGTTACCGTCATCCTGATTTTTGTCTTTACCACGTACTCGGCGCTGCCCGTCTTTACTGACATCGGTCTGGCTGACTTCTTTAGCTTTACGTGGGCGCCTTCCGAGGGCCACTACGGCATCTTGTCGCTGCTTGCTGGCTCGGGTCTGGTGACCGTCGGTGCGCTCGCCATGGGCGTGCCGCTGGGCGTGGGTACGGCCGTTTACCTGGTCGAGATTGCCAGCAAGCGCGTGCGCAAGCTCATCAGCCCCGCCGTTGACCTGCTGGCGGGCATACCCTCCATCATCTACGGCTTCTTTGGCATGATCATCATCCGCCCGTTTATCGCACAACTGACCGGCGGCCTTGGTTTTGGTGCGCTGACGGCGTGGTTTGTGCTCGCCATCATGATCGTCCCTACCATCACCACGCTCACCATCGATGCTCTCAATTCCATTCCCATGGGCATTCGCGAGGCATCGTATGCCATGGGCGCCACAAAGTGGCAGACCATCTATAAGGTCGTGCTACCTGCCGCGAAGCTGGGTATCGTTGATGCCATCGTGCTGGGTATGGGCCGTGCCATCGGCGAGACCATGGCCGTGCTCATGGTCGTAGGTAACGCCCCGGTTATTCCCGACAGCATTGCGAGCCCCATCTCGACGCTCACGAGCCAGATTGCGCTCGACATGAGCTATTCCTCGGGTCTGCACCGCTCGGCGCTGTTCGGCATGGGTGTGGTCCTGTTTATCATCTCCGCCACGCTGGTGGGTATCGTTCGTCTGATTTCCAAGAAGAAGAGGGGGTAGGCTATGTCCGATTCCGTTGACACGACGGTCGATACGACCTCGTCGCGCGAGCGCATCAAGCGTGCCCTTTCCCACGGCAAGAAGGGCCGCATCAACAAGGACCTGTCCAACAAGATCATGCTTGGCGTGTTTCGTGCCGCTGCCTACATCACCACGCTGGTGCTGGTCGCTATCATCGCCTACGTGGTCATCAACGGCCTGCCACACATCTCGCTCGACTTTATCTTCGGTTGGCCCCAGGGCGTCAACGCCGAGGGCGGAATTTGGCCCACGATCGTCTCGACCGTCTACGTGACGGCGCTCGCCATGCTTATCTGCACGCCGATCGCTGTGCTGGCAGCCGTCTATCTGGCCGAGTACGCCAAGCAGGGCAAGGTCGTCGAGCTCATTCGCTACGCTGCTGACGCTTTGGCCTCGGTGCCCTCCATCGTTATGGGCCTGTTTGGCTACGCCTTGTTTGTCGAGGCTATGGGCCTGGGCCTTTCGATGGTCTCGGCCGCTCTGGCGCTCGCGCTCTTGATGCTTCCCATCGTCATGCGCACCACCGAAGAAGCCATTCGCGCCGTTCCGCGCTATATCCGTTGGGGCGCGTACGGCCTGGGCGCTACCAAGTGGCAGGTCGTCTCCAAGATCGTGCTTCCTTCGGCCTTTGGCCGCATTGCCACGGGCATCGTCCTTGCCATCGGCCGTGCCATCGGCGAGACCGCCGTGGTGCTCTACACCATGGGCCAGGCCATCAATCTACCTATTTCGCCGCTCGATTCCGGTCGTCCCATGACCGTTCACCTGTACCTGCTTGCCAACGACGGCATCAACATGAACGCAGCCTACGGCACCGCGCTCTTGCTGATGGTGATCATTTTGGCCTTCAACCTGTTTGCGCGCTTCCTGTCGCGCAAGCGTCGCTAGTTAAGGAGTCCCATGTCCGTTTATCAGTCCGCTCCCGCGTTGGAGCAAGCGGCCATTACGGCCAAGGATTTCAACTTTTGGTACGGTGACTTTCATGCGCTGACGGGGCTTGACCTCAACATCGCCAAAAACGCCATCACCTCCTTCATTGGCCCTTCGGGCTGCGGCAAGTCGACGTTTTTGCGCTGCATCAACCGCATGAATGACCTGATTGAGGGCACGCGCGTCGAGGGCACCATGACGCTCGACGGCAACGATATCTATGCCGAGGGTGTCGATCCGGTCGATCTCCGTCGTCGCGTGGGCATGATCTTTCAGCAGCCCAACCCGTTTCCCAAATCCATCTACGAGAATGTCGCCTTTGGCCCTCGTCTGCAGGGCGTGACTAGCAAAAGCGACCTCGATGACATCGTGGAAGAATCGCTCAAGCGCGCCAACCTCTGGAAAGAGGTATCCAATCAGCTCAACAAGGATGGTTTGGCGCTCTCGGGCGGTCAGCAGCAGCGTCTGTGCATCGCGCGCGTGCTTGCGGTGCAACCCGATGTCCTCCTGATGGACGAGCCCTGCTCCGCCATCGACCCCACTTCCGTCTCTAAGGTCGAGGATCTGATGGCCGAGCTGGCGCCCGAGATGACGATTATCATCGTCACGCATTCAATGCAGCAGGCAGCTCGTATCAGTGACTACACCGCGTTCTTCTTGCAGGAAGTTGCCGGCGAGCCCGCTACGCTCATCGAGTATGGTCAAACCGACGCGATCTTCACCAGCCCGGTGGACTCGCGGACGGAAGACTATATCACCGGCCGCTTTGGCTGATCGGTGCGACTAGTCCCAAGCCGATCGGATCTGGTCCGGTGCGTATTCACTGTGCGGGCGGCATGACCGCACCCAACTGATTGGAGTGAACCATGCGCAAACTGTTTTCCCGTCAGCTCATCGAGGCCCGTCACGAGATGCTGAGCATCTACGAGGCCGTCGATCTGGCCCTCCACGATGCCGTGAAGGCCTATGTGACCGACGACCGCAAGCTCGCCACCAAGACCAAGAAGCGCACGCTTTCGATTGACGCACGCTGCGCCAACCTGGAGGCCGTCTGCTACAACCTGATTGCCACGCAGTCACCGGTCGCCTCCGACTTCCGCTTGCTGCAGACGATCATCTACGTCGACTTTAACCTGCAGCGCATGACCGATAAGGTTCGCCAGATTTGCCGCGCCACGCGTCATATGATCAAGGCCGACATCTCGCTGCCCAAGGAGCTTGTCGGCACGGTCGAGGCCGAGGCTGAGGCCGTCTACCAGGTGCTGGGCTCTTCGCTTTCTGCGCTCGTCACCAACGACATGTCCATCATCTGCAACTTGGCCGTCGAGGACGAGCCAGTGCACGCCGCCTACGAGAAGTTCTTCCGCACCTTTAACCGCATGGACACGGGCGATTTTATGGACGACGACAGCAACTATGACGACCTGCGCCGCGCCATCATGGTATCGCGCTATCTCGATCGCATCGCCTCGATTTCCATCGATGCCGCCTGCCGTCTGACCTTCCTGTTGACCGGACAGCGTATGACTGCCGGTGATATCGCCTGCACTGATGAGGATGAGCTCGAGAGCATGCGCGTGCCTTCGGGCGAGGGTGTTATCATGAGGCCCGCCGTCGATGCACGCTACGTTGCCAAGGTGCCCGTTAACGAGGTCAGCGAGGGTCTTCGCTACCTGCTCGATCATCTTGAGGATGAGGACGATGGCGAGGACGACGAGGAGTAAGTAACCCCGTTCGTCGAAAGATTGTAAATACCTAAGTGAGCGCGGCCTTGCACATGCGGGGCCGCGCTCTTGCGTTAGCATGGGACTACTTGTTTGGCTGTCAGCGGAGGCGATTGGCAATGGATAACTATTTGGACTTGATGCGCGCTCGCCGCGAGCAGATTCTGGAACGTTTTTATGCGGCGCTCGATCGCGCGGGCCGTCCCCACGACGCCGCGAGCCTCATTGCCGTGTCCAAGACCGTTGGTGTCGATGAGACCGTTGCCGCCATCCAGGCGGGGTATCGCCATTTTGCCGAGAACCGCCCGCAGGAGCTGGTTCGCAAGCTCACGGGTCTGGCGGAGCATCCGGAGCTGCCCGAGGTGCGCTTCGATATGATCGGCAACCTGCAGACCAATAAGATCAATGCGGTGCTGGGCTCAGCCGAGCTGATTCACTCGGTGGGTTCGCTGCATCTGGCGCAGGCGATCTCGAGCCGTGCTGTCCGCAAGATTGAGGCAGGCGAGCTCGCCGGCCCCCAGCGTGTGCTCATCGAGGTCAATGTGAGTGGTGAGGAGTCGAAGGGAGGCTTTTCGCCCGATGAGATTCGCGCCGCCGCGGGTGAGCTTGCGGAACTTGAGGGAATTTGCGTGCAGGGGCTTATGACTATGGCGCCCCGGGGGAATAAGGATGTGGCACGCCGCACCTTTGCGGGGCTTCGTGAGCTGAGGGATGAGCTGGAGGCGGCGCATCCCGATTTGAACCTGCCTGAGCTTTCCTGCGGCATGAGCGAGGACTTTGAGCCTGCCCTTGAGGAGGGCTCTACGCTCGTTCGCCTGGGCAGGGTAGTATTTAGCCCGGAGTTTGCAGTAAAATAAGGCTCTGAAGTGCGCACTGATTATCGGGGCGCCTGCACTAAACCGCGAGAGGACACAACCATGGGCTTCCTTGACGAGATTAAAAATAAGATGCACCTGGGCGGCCAGCAGGGTTACGACCAGGGTTATGGCCAGGACGACGACTACGGCTACGATGACGGCTATGACGATAGTTATCAGGGCAACGGCTACAGCGGTGCTTCGGGCGAGGGCTTCTACACCCAAGACGAGCCGAGCAACGGCCTGCTTGGTCAGACGCGCCGCGGTGAAGCTGAGTCGGTTGCCGTGTATACGCGCTCCGGTCAGCTGGTCGGCGATGACTCCCGCCATGCCACGACGTATAATCCGCCTTCGCGCTCGCAGGACAGTGTTGCGAGCGGTTATCGTCCTGGTGCCTATGACACGCCGTCGAGCTACGCCGAGAACACCCGCGCCCGTGCCGCCGCTGCGCCCGCGCCTGCACCGAGCGATGCCTCGGCCTATGCGAGCAATATCATCAACGCCACACCGCAGCTGCCGGCCTATGTCCTGCGCCCCGAGAGCTATGACGACGTGGAGACCGTGGTGCGCCGCGTTCGCACCAAGCAGCCTGTCGCACTGATTTTTGTGGGCGTACGCACCGAAGTTGCCAAGCGCGTCTTGGACTTCTCTTACGGCTTTGCCTGCGGTCTGGGTGCCACGGTCAAGGAGGTGGGCGACCGCGTGTTCATGGTGCTGCCCGCCGGTTGCGAGGTCAAAGATTCCGATCTCAAGAAGCTTCGTGCCGACGGCTACCTCAAGTAAAGACAAGACGAGGAGATTCCCATCAACATCTACACTATCGTCCAGCTGGTCAACACGCTGTTCAACTTCTATTCCACGCTCATTATCGTCTACTGCTTTATGACGTGGATTCCCATGAAGCAGGGTGGTTTGCTTCAGGATATTGCCGCGGTGCTTGATAGCGTGTGCGGTCCGTGGCTTAACCTGTTCCGTCGTTTCATCCCGCCGATGGGCGGTATCGATTTTTCGCCGGTCGTTGCGATTATTGCGTTGCAGTTGGTGCAGAGGCTGGTTCTGCAGCTTCTTATAGGTATACTCGTGTAGAACTGACTTAGTAACTTACGTCGGGCGTGTAGCGCCGAGGCGATGAAAAAGGAGACTTGTTATGGCTATTACCCCTGCAGACATCCAGGCTCAGACTTTCTCTGAGGCCAAGCGTGGCTACGATCCTGCTGAGGTCGACGTCTTCTTGGAGACGCTGTCCTCCGAGGTTGACGCTATGCTCGCTAAGATCGTCGACCTTAAGGGTCGTCTGACTGCTACCGAGCAGCAGCTTGCCGATGCGCAGGCTCAGCTTGCCCAGGCTCAGGATGCCACCGCCCAGGCCGCTCCTGCCGCCCCCGTGGCTGCTCCCGCCCCTGACTTCTCCGCTCAGGAGCGCCAGATTTCCGCTGCCTTGATCGCTGCCCAGCAGACCGCTGAGACCATCGTCAACGATGCCAACGAGAACGCTGAGCGTATCCGCAACGAGGCTGACGCCAAGGCCCGCGAGGTTATCCGCCAGGCTCTGACTGAGAAGCAGGCCGAGCTCGAGGAGATCGATCGTCTCAAGGCTTCCCGTGAGGAGTTCAAGGCCGAGTATCTCAAGCTCATCCAGCACTTCATGGACGATGCCCAGAACTCCTTCCCGGCCGATCTCATGGCCTCCACACCGGTCGGTTCTGCCGCTTCTCCTGCGGTGACTGTTCCCGCCGAGCCGCTGCCCGTCGCTGACCCGGTTGTCCCCGTGGCCGATCCCTTCGCCCCGATCGACAACTTCGCTGCCGACGACCTGGACTAACATTCGGCCTACAATTTAGTGCCTCGAAAGGACCCGCAGCTTGCAGGTCCTTTTTTATGACTGTGCAGGGGCGCGCAACATAAAAAACCGAGCCCTGCACATGGTGGCGCAGAACTCGGCGAACGGGTGAGCGGTCAAGGGTAGGTTTTAAGGCATGTCCCAAAACCTACTTGAGGAGGAAGTCGGAGAGGGGAATGGTACGGGCCTCGCGATGCTCGGGGTCGGCGATGTGGTCAGCAGGATAGCCACAGACAAGCATGTGATAGGGATAAACGCCCTTGGGCAGATTGAACTGCTCCTGCGCCACCTCAGGCTTAAAATGGCATACCCAGCACGTTCCCAGGCCCTGCTCGGTGGCCTCCATCATCATCTGATCGCAGACGATCGAAGTATCGATGGCACTCGAGTTCATCTGATCATACGGGCGCACCCAAGCATCATCGGTAACGCTGCAAATAAGGAAGATAAGCGGAGCGCCAAAGATAGACCCATCACGAGCAAACCGAGGCTGACAAGCAGCAGCCTTCTCCAGAAGCTCAGGCGTATCCAACACCATCACACGGGTTGGATGATTATTGCAAGCAGAAGGAGCAATACGCCCAGCCCCAACAATGGCATCCACCACAGCCTGCTCAACTGCCCGATCCTCAAAAGAACGACAAGAATACCGACCCCGAGCCAAATCCAAATAACTCATAACCAAGCCCTCCAAATTTAACGAATCAATCCAAAGTAAAACAAAGGGTACCCAAAGCCCCGTTCAGCCAAACGTTTAAGACGGTTCCAAAGTTCTCAATCGAGCCCAAAGGCCCTGCCAACAAAAGCCCCATCGCTTTCAAAGTATCAGCTAAAGTTCCCAATGGTGGTACGTAAGGCGAAGGGCCGGCCACGGTTTGCTTTCGAACGACTCTGCAAAGCAGCCGGAGTGAGAAAGCAAACCGTGGCCGGCCCTTCGCCGCCGGGACACGTACCCCCAATTAACTGTTCTTCATGACAATCGAATCCACGACATCGGCCACATTCTCGCAGCAGTCGGCGCAGTACTCCAGGAAGGCGTACACGTCACGCCAAGCGATGACCTCGAGCGGATCCTTGCCGTTAACGTGCAGGTTGCGCATGGCGTTGATGTAGAGCTCGTCGGCCTCGGACTCGATGGTGTTGATCTGGATGACCAGTTCGCGCAGCGTTTTGGACTTGCGGTAGTTGGGCAGCTCGACCATCAGGTCCTTCATGGCGCGGCAGGCATCGGTTACCTTGTGAGCGATGACGATGGCATCGGGGTGGATGCTCTGGATGTTGGTGAAGTAGACGCGCTGCACGACGCCTTCGATGCGGTCGAGTACGGTGTCGAGCGAGCAACTCATCAGGTCCAGATCCTCGCGCTCAAGCGGGGTGATAAAGGCGGTGAGCAGGGCGTCTTCGAGCTCATGGTGCTTCTTGTCTGCCGCATGCTCAATCGCATGCATCTTATCGAGCATGTCATGGATTTGCGTGGGGTCGAAGTTCTCAAAAATCTTGGTGAGCAGCTCGGCTGCCTGAACGGCGAGGTCAGCGCAGGCAACGTAGTTATCAAAGTAGAACGAATCGGGTTTCTTTGCCATGGGTGGGTCCTTTCGAGGCGAAGACGGGTGGGCGAAGCATTGCAGTCCGGATGGACGCTCGGTTTGACTAGATGAACATCATGAACAGCTTGGCCATGACAAAGCTGATGAGTCCGCAGGCGGGGAAGGTGAAGAACCAGGTGAACATCATGTCCTTGACGACGCCGAAGTTGATGGCCGAAAGGCGCTTGACGGCACCGACGCCCATGATGGCGCAGGTCTTGATGTGGGTGGAGGACACGGGGATGCCGGTAAGGGTGGCAAGCAGCAGGTTTGCGGCGCCCGCCAGGTCGGCGGAGAAGCCCTGGTACTTTTCGAGCTTGACCATGCTCTGGCCGACGGACTTGATGATGCGCTCGCCGCCCACGCTGGTGCCGATACCCATAGTGGCCGAGCACAGCAGCATAATCCAGATGGGGATGCCTGCATCGCCGACGCTCGTCTGGCCGCTGGCAAAGGCCACGCCTAAAAAGAGCACGCCGATGAACTTCTGTCCATCCTGCGCGCCGTGCATAAAGCTCATGGCCGCAGCGCTCGCGATCTGAGCGTATTTAAAGAAGACATTGGCACGTCGCCTGTTGGCGGCGGCGAAAAGAATCGAGACGAGCTTGCACAGGACCCAGCCCATGACAAAGCCCAGGCCGATGGAGAGCGCCAGGCCGTAGATGACCTTCATCCACTCGTGGACGTTGACGCTGCTCGCGCCGCCGAGGGCGATAGCGGCACCGGTCAGGCCGGCGATAAGGCTGTGGCTTTGCGAGGTGGGGATACCAAAACGCGACGCTGTGGCGCCGTAGACGACGATGGAGAACAGCGCCGCGCAGAGGCACGCGAGCGCCATGGTGCTGTTTCCGCCAAAGTCGACGATATGCGAGATGGTATTGGCGACGCTCGCGTTAAAGTGCGTCATGATGAGCACACCGAGGAAGTTGAATGCGGCGCTCATGAGAATGGCGGCGCGGGCGGGCATGCAACGCGTAGTGACGCAGGTCGCGATGGCGTTGGGCGCGTCGGTCCATCCATTGACGAAGATGGCGCCCAACGCGAGGATCACGGTGACGGCAAGGACTGGGTTCGACACAATTTGGCCGAGGAAGGTTGAGAACGTTACGTCCATATATGGGCTTTCTCGAAGTTTGCAGACACGTTACAAAAACATGATAAATCGTATCACCTCCTGTGGGTTTCTTTACCGAGTTCTGATGGGAGAAGTGAACTTTTTGGCACTAAAATTGAATATTAGCCCTGTTGACCGCGGGTGTTCTTTTTGCTAACACGCCATGCGGACACGTGCGATTACTACGACACTCCAAAACCACAGTCTGTTCGCTTTACAACATGCAAACATGCGTTCGATAATAGGAGGCATGGAATATCGACAGACAGATGGCAAAACTCGGCGCGTGCACAAGCAGTATGTGGACGTCGTGGCTCGCATCCTCGCGGGCGGACAGGTCGTGCCGGTCACCGTCTGCTGGGTCGACGGTCGTTGCTTTACGATTGACGAGATTGTCTCGACCACTGGGTTTGGCCTGACGGTTCACGGCATCCGTACGGCAACCTATAAGGTGCGTTTTGGCGGGCACGCGACCGAGTTGTATCTGGAGGACCAGACGCGCGAACGACCAGATGGTTCGCAGGCCCATCTGATGCGTTGGTGGGTGTGGGCATTCGACCGTACGCTCGAGGGCGAGCGCCGTGGGTAAGGACGTACGGCATTCGGGTACAATGACAGGAATCTTGTCACCTGCTGCGCCGTCTTTCACGGCACTTTTTGAAAGGACGAACCTATGAACGATATCCAGGGCTATCAGAACGGCCCCGTCGAGAGCGGCGCAAGCCGCGCCAAGGAGATGTCGCCGCGCGCGTACAAT
The DNA here is from genome assembly GCA_900552685.1 of uncultured Collinsella sp. Lineage (GTDB taxonomy): Bacteria > Actinomycetota > Coriobacteriia > Coriobacteriales > Coriobacteriaceae > Collinsella. Next base: position 93,179 of record USAJ01000002.1, on the reverse strand, counting down.
CTCGCCATGTCTGCCCTGATCTTCTTGGGCTTTTGCGCCATGGGCGCCGGCGCCTACTTTACGAGCACCATGTCGTTTGCGCGCATGATGATGAGCGACGCCGCCCTGCCGCTGGTCTTTGGCTCGTTTATTTTGACCATCGTCGGCATGGTCATGATGTCGGCCGCCGCCAGCAAGCAGTCCGTGGGCCTGTCCCTTGTGGGCTACGTAATCTTTGCGAGTACCTTTGGCCTGACCGCGTCGTTTGGCCTTGCCAACTACGACCTGCCCACCATCAACACTGCCTTTATCGCCACGGCCGCCATCACCTTTGTCTTTGGCGCCTTGGGCGTGACGTTCCCCAAGTTTTTCCAGCGCGTATATGGCATCGGTTTTGGCATTCTGCTCGCAACTATTCTGGTTGAGATCGTGCTGATGTTCATGGGCGTCTCGCAGACCATCACCGACCTGATCGTGATCGTGGTGTTCGCCGGGTTTATTGGCTATGACACCTATGTTGCCACGACGGTGCCGCCCACACTGCCCAATGCCGTGCTTATGGCCTCTAACCTGTTCGTGGATATTATCAACGTGTTTTTGCGCATTTTGAACATCCTCGGCCGTCGCGATTAAAGCGCGGCATTGCGACGCTTCCTGCCGGACACGGTAAAACGATGCGAAAGGCGGTCCTTCGGGGCCGTCTTTTTTGTGCGCGGCGGGGTATCATGGATGGGAAAAAGCCGATAGCGGCAGCGACAGGAAAGGTGGCCACGTATGGCAGACGTCGACAACAGGAACCGTAACCGCAGGTCCAACCGAGCGGGTCAGCCCAATCCCAAGCGCGAGGCCCGTGCCAAGGCCGCCGAGCGTCACGTGGCAACTGTGTCCGAAGCGTGCGCCAAGGATATCGAGCGTTCGCTTGCCGGTGTTCGCGAGTTTGACGGTATGCCTGCCGGCTTTGTCGCGGCGATGAAGGCCAAGGTTCAGAGTGCTGTGGCCACCGAAGAACAGGTTGCCGAGGACGTCGAGGGCGCGGAGGCTGCCGAGGTCGAGGCAGCTCCTGAGCCCGTCGAGGAGCCTGCCGAGGAAATCGCCGAAGCTGAGTCCGCGCCTGCTGAGGAGCCTGCTGCGTCCCTGCCTGAGGTCACCGTGCTCGATGCCTCCGCCACACAGGCCATCTTGGACAACGGTCGTGGCTATGCGCAGTTCTGCGACATGGCCGTGCTCGCCTTTGCCTCGTTCACCAACCCGGGCGGTGGCTATATTCAGGGTTATCTGGGCCAGGAGGCCACACTGTGCGCCGATTCGTATCTGTACAACGTTCTCGATAAGCAGCGCAAATGGTACGGCGAGAACCGTCGCCGCAACATCAACTGCGAGCTCTATCGTAACCGCGCCCTAGTGGTGCCTGCGGTGCGCTTCGACCGCAACCACGTGCATGCATACGCCGACGTGATCGTGGCCGCCGCGCCCAACGTTAAGCGCGCCCGCCAGGAGTATCGCGTGAGCGACGATGCTCTGCTGGATGCCCTGCGCGACCGCATTCGCTTTGTGCTTGCCATCTGCGACGAGCTGGGTCGCGAGAAGCTCGTGCTGGGCGCTTGGGGCTGCGACAACAACGGCTTTGACGCCGAGGCCGTGGCCGAGCTCTTCCGCAAGGAGCTCGCGTCGGGCGACTTTAAGGTCAAGCAAGTCTTCTTTGCCGTGCCTTCTACGCGCTGGGATGAGGATTTTGCCAAGTTCGAGCACGTGCTGGCAAACTTCCCCGAGCGCAACGAGGAGTCCTATGCCCAGGTTGCCGCTCGCGCTGCGGCAGCTCGCGCCGCCGAGCAGACCCAGGCTGCTACCGAGGATGATGAGGACGAGGACGATTGGCGCAAGTACCTGTAATTGGTACGTGCTGACAGATAGGTCGAGCCGGCGGGAGAGGCTGCTTCCGTCGGCTTTTTACTGAGCGAGGGGCTTACGATGAAAAACGTTCTATGCTTTGGCGACAGCAACACCTATGGTTACGATCCGGCGGGCATGCGCGACGGCACCGCGGTGCGCTATGCGCAGGATGTGCGCTGGTGCGGCGTGGCCCAACGTGACTTAGGCGAGGGCTGGCATGTAATTGAAGAAGGCCTCAACGGCCGCACGACGGTACGCGACGACATGTGCCATCTGGACACCAATCTTAACGGCATCCGCGCACTTCCGATGCTGCTCGAGGCCCATAAGCCGCTGGACGCCATTGTGATCATGCTGGGCACCAACGACTGTAAGACGGTCTTTAACGTGACAGCTTCCGATATCGCCCGTGGCGCCATGGCGCTGATTCGCGCCGTCCGCGCGTTTCCGTGGACCGACGCTGCGCCTTGTCCGCGCATTCTGCTGATGGCGCCTATCAAGATTAAGCCGCAGATCGCCGACGTATATATGACCGATTTTGACGAGCATTCCGTAGAAGCCTCGGAACATTTTGGTGAGTACTACGCGCATGTGGCTGAGCAGTTTGGCTGCGACTTTTTGAATGCCGCCGACTTTGCCGAGCCGGGCGATATCGACTATCTGCATATGATGCGCGAAAGCCATGAGAGCCTGGGTCACGCCGTGGCAGCCAAGCTCCAAGAGATGCTCGGAGAGTAGCGCGACCCCAAGCCACCACAGAAGTTCCCCTTGTGGTGGCTTGTTTCGTTGCTTTGTCTCGATCTGTGACAGTTGTAAGGCCGAAAACGGGCTAGATGTTACAGATTAAGATTATTTAGGCCGATATCGGTCGTTTGTCTCGATCTGTAACATCTAGGGTCGATTTTGCCGAGTTACTGTTACAGATCGAGATTTTCTTCTCTGCGGAATTTGAATGTCTCAATCTGTAACAGGTGAGCCGAAAAATGGGCTCTAACTGTTACGGATCGAGATGTTTGTGGGAACCACCGCAAAGGTGCCTGTCCCCTTTGCGGTGGTTTTGGGCTGCAAATCTTAATACTGCCACATGTGATTGACGGGGCCGGAGCCTTTGCCCATGTTCAGGCCGGCGGCCAGAGCGCCTGTCAGGTAGGCCTTGCCGGCGTTGACGGCATCGGCAAGATCCATGCCCTGGGCCAGCGCGCAGGCGATGGCGGACGAGAGCGTGCATCCGGTGCCGTGCGTGTTGTCGGTCTCGATGCGCTTGTGGCGGAACCACGTGGTGAGTGGATCTCCAAGATGGTTGCCCTCGTCATCGAGTGGCGCGGGTTCGGCCAGTACATCGTTGGCCTCGTTGACAAGATGCCCGCCCTTAACGAGGGATGCGCAACCAAAGCGGCGGGTGAGGAGCATGGCAGCATTTTGCTGCGTGCGCTCGGAGTCGACCTCGTAGTCGAGCAGGGCCATGGCCTCGGGAATATTGGGCGTGATAACCGTCGCTAGCGGGAACAGGCGGCGGGTGAGCGCCTCGGCGGCATCTTCGGCAATCAGCCGTGCGCCCGAGGTGGCTACCATGACGGGGTCGACTACCACGTTTGTCGCGTTCCAAGCGCTCAGGCGGTCGGCGATAACATCGATAATCTCGGCAGAGGAAACCATGCCAATCTTAACGGCGTTGGGGCGGATATCGTCAAAAACGGCATCGATCTGCGCCGCGACAATATCCGGGGAGATGTTCTGCACGGCGGTGACGCCCAGGGTGTTCTGTGCGGTGATGGCGGTGATGGCCGTCTCGGCATACAGGCGGTGTGCCGTGATGGTCTTGATGTCGGCCTGAATGCCGGCGCCACCGCTGGAATCGGATCCTGCGATGGATAGAACGGCAGGTACCTTACTGCGATCCATGTTCGCTCCCTTGTTCGGTCGGAATCAAATGGGTCTATAAGCCAGCATTATAAAGATGCCCGGGCCGACTCTATGTCGAACCCGGGCGGGCGATGCAATCTTTACGCAAATGCAAGCAAATGTTCACACGTCAACAATTGACAGGCACCAGCTCGCCGCCAGAAGCGGCCGCGGCGACAGGCTAGTCCTCCATGCCGAGGTCGATCGTGGTGCCCTCGAAGATTTTGTTGACGGTGCGGACGGCGCACATCTTGCCACACATGGTGCAAGTGCCCTCGGTGGCGGCGGGGGACTCCTCGTAGCGCTTCTTGCCCGTAACCGGGTCGAGCGCGCACTCCCACATGGCGTCCCAGTCAAGCTTGCGGCGTGCCTGGCCCATCTTGTCGTCCATGTCGCGGGCGTGGGGCACCTTTTTGGCGATGTCGGCGGCGTGTGCGGCGATCTTGGTGGCCATGAGGCCGTCGAGCACATCCTGGGCGTTGGGCAGGCATAGGTGCTCTGCCGGTGTCACGTAGCACAGGAAGTCGGCACCGGAGCTGGCGGAGATGGCGCCGCCGATGGCAGCGGTGATGTGGTCGTAACCCACGCCGATATCGGTCACCAGCGGCCCGAGCACATAGAACGGAGCATTGTGGCACAGGCGCTTCTGCAGTTTCATGTTGGCGGCGATCTCGTCGAGCGCCATGTGACCCGGGCCCTCGACCATGACCTGGACGCCGGCGGCCCAAGCGCGCTTGCATAGCTTGCCCAGCTCGATCATCTCAGCGGTCTCGGTGGCGTCGTTGGAGTCGTAGAGGCAGCCCGGGCGGCAGGAGTCGCCGAGCGAAATCGTCACGTCGTACTCGTGGCAAATCTCGAGCAACTCGTCGTAGAACTCATAGAACGGGTTCTCGTTACCGGTGACCTCCATCCAGCCAAACAGCAGTGAGCCGCCGCGGCTCACGATGTTCATCAGGCGGCCGGTCTCCTTAAAGGTCTTGGTGACCGACTTGTTGATGCCGCAGTGAATGGTCATAAAGTCCACGCCGTCCTCGGCATGCGCGCGCACGACTTCGAACAGGTCGTCCTTGGTGAGCTTGACCAGCGGCTTTTCCATGTAGCCGATGGCGTCGTACATGGGGACGGTGCCTACCATGAGCGGCGTCTCGTCGATGAGCTGCTGGCGGAACTGGCGCGTCTTGCCCGAGTTGGAGAGGTCCATGATGGCGTCGGCGCCAAAGTCCTCGGCGATCTTGACCTTCTTCCATTCCTCGGCGGCATCGGCCTTGTCGCCCGAGATGCCCAAGTTCACGTTGACCTTGGTGGACAAGCCCTCACCGACGCCAAAGGCGCGCATGCCCTTTTTGATGTGCACGATGTTGGCGGGAATGGCGATGCGGCCGTCGGCCACGCGCTCGCGGATGTACTCGGGGTCGCGATGCTCGCGCTCGGCGACCTCCTTCATCTGCGGTGTGATCTGCCCGGCGCGGGCGAAGTCGATTTGCGTGACGAGCTTGGGCTCGGTCTGTGTGCTCATTGGCACGGCTCCCTTCGTTGGCATTACCCATATCAGGTTTGCGGGTCAGGGCGGGCGCGCCCAGTCTCAGCCTGCCGTCTTGTCCTGCAGGCTCCCCGTTTATGTGGTGGGCTCAAGTATAGCCTGAATGGGTACGATTGGGCCAACAAGCGTGCCTGTGGGGAGGCGAACATGGAAGACAAGCATCTATATCGAGAGACACAATGGGATGTATCGGCCGAGGAAAGCCGTGCGCACCATGGCCTTGTCGCGATTGGTTTTGCGGTGCTTGCTGTGTTGGTGATTGCCTTTTGTATTTGGACGTTCGGCGGTCGTGGCGGCGTCACCTGGGGGTTTGAAGCCGACGATGCCCTGCCGATTATGACCATGAAAGTTTCTGGTGGCAACACGGTTGCCGCACCGGGCGACTATTGGTATCCGCGCGACGAGTTTGTGCAGCTGCAGTTGAGCGGCGGGTCTATTCCGGGCGAAGAAATCGAACGCGTGACGTTTGATGAGGCACTCAAAACACTCATGGTGAAGCTCAAAGATCAGGGCGATGTGCCCACGACCATGGATATCGCTCTGACGGAGTGGCGTCTGGAACCTCCGTCGGGCGTTACGGTATCCGACGTAGAGCACGTTAAGATTACCTACCAAGATGGCTCGACGAGCGAGATTGCAAAGGCCGATGGCTTGGCGGAGTAACGGGGTGTTTGGAAACGGCGGGCCTATAGTGCCTGCGCGTTCATGAAAACCAGGGTGTTGTTGTCTGAAAGCTCGGGGATGTGCCGATAGCCGATATTGAATGCGGTAAGTTCGCTTGCATCCTCGAGCTTGTTTTCTGCCATCCACCGCACCATGGAGCCGCGTGCCTTTTTGCTGGCGGTCGACTGTTGGATGGGCTTCCCGTTGCGGATGCCCTCGCCAAAGAGGCATGTGACGGCTGTGGCGTCGCCCGCGAGGTGGGGCAGAACGGCTTTGGCATACTCTACGCTGGCGAGGTTGACGATCGTGGTGTTTGAGCCTGCCGGGGCGATAGCCCGCGCGAGCTTATCGCTCCAAAATGCGTAGAGGTCTCGGGCACCGTCGACGACAAGCTTCGCGCCCATCTCCAGCCGATACGGTTCGACGGCATGAAAGGGACGAACGCACCCGTAGAGGCCGGAGGGGATCCACAGATGGTCTTGCAGCCATGCGAGCTGTGCGGAATCCATCACCTCGGGTGCCATGCTCTGGTATTGAATGCCGTGATAGGACATGACGGCAGGGGAGAGGTGACGGGCGAGTGCGGGATTGTCGAGATCGCCGCTTTTCAGGATGGGCCCGAACTCATGCAGTGTGTTGAGGCAAGGTCCCAGCAGTTTGTCACTCACGTTCCACAGCGCCTGCAGGCCGCCGCTGCCTTCATTCCGCTCGATATCTAGCAGTGCGCGGTGGAGGCGAGCCGTCTCGCGCACAAAGGGTGGGATGCCCAGGACTTCAAAAGCATCTTGTGCCGCGCGCATTTGCTTGGCGGGCGAAATGATGACCTGCAGCATGGACTCTCCTCTGCCAAAAAAAGAAGTTGCGGTGGAATACGGTCTGTTTGGTCTATTGAAAGACCAAATCAATCCGTATTCCACCGCAAGTTATGGGTGGGGTGGATTAGGCGCGCTCGAGGAAGGCTTTGTAGCCGCGGTAGGCCTCGTAGATATCGGCCTTGTTGGCGACCTCCCACAGGGCGTGCATGGACAGGACGGCAACGCCGGAGTCGATGACGTTCATGCCGTACTTGGCCATGATGTAGGCGATGGTGCCGCCGCCACCAGCGTTGACGCGGCCGAGCTCGCAGGTCTGGAAGTCCACGCCGGCCTCGTCCATGATGTCGCGGACGAGGGCCACATACTCGGCGTCGGCGTCGTTAGAGCCGCCCTTGCCGCGGCTGCCCGTGTACTTGTTAAAGCACAGGCCGCGACCCATGAAGGCGGCGTTCTTGGTCTCGAACTTGCCGGCATAGCCCGGGTCGAAGCCGGCGGACACGTCGGAGGAGAGCATACGGCTGCGGGCGAGCGCGCGGCGCAGAGCCAGCGGGCTGTCCTCGCCGGCGAGCATCATGATCTCGGCGACGGTGTTCTCGAAGAAGCGACTCGTCATGCCGGTGGCACCCACGGAACCGATCTCCTCCTTGTCGACGATGAGCGTGATGCTCGTGCGCTCCACGTTGGTGACGTTGATCTGGGCGAGCATGGAGGGGTAGGCACAGACGCGGTCGTCATGGCCATAGCCCAGAATCATGGAGCGGTCGAGGCCCATGTCGCGGGCGGGGCCGGCGGGCACGACCTCGATCTCGGCGGAGAGGAAGTCCTCCTCCTCGACGTCGTACTGCTCCTTGAGGATATCCAGGAACATCTGCTTGACGGGCTCCTTGGGGGCGTCCTTGTCGTCCTCATCGAACTTGACGGGACGGCCGCCCACGATCACGTCGAGGATCTCGGCGTCGACGGCGTCTTTGGCAGGCTTAGACATCTGCTCGCTCGAGAGATGGATCAGCAGGTCGGAGATGGTAAAGACCGGATCGTCCGCCTTGTCGCCGATATTGATGTCGACGGTGGTACCGTCCTTTTTGCAGATGACGCCCACGAGTGCGAGCGGGGAGGCTACCCAGTGGTAGCTCTTGACGCCGCCGTAGTAGTGCGTGTCGAGATAAGCCATGTCGCCGGCCTCGAAGGCGGGGTTCTGCTTAAGGTCCAGGCGCGGCGAGTCCACGTGCGCGCCCAGGATGTTAAAGCCCTGCTCGAGCGGGGCGGTGCCCAGATTGACGAGCATAAGGTCCTTGCCGTGGTTAGCGGCATACACCTTGTCGCCTGCCTTAAGCTCGCGGCCTGCGGCGATTACGGTCTCCAGGTCGACGTATCCCGCCTCCTCGGCCATCTTGATGCCGGCCTTGACGCACAGGCGCTCGGTCTTGTTCTCACTCAAAAACTGCTTATAGCCGCGGCAAAGCTCCTCGAGCTCCTCGATTTGCTGTGGCGTGTACTTTTTCCATGCGCAGGGACGCTCCATGACGCAGGCTCCTTTCGGATCGATCGTGCTGGTTGATGTACCGTGAGCCATCGTATCACGCGCGGGCTCACGGTGGCGGGGGAGCTTGATGTGAGGTGGCCGCGGGGCGGGGAGCGTGTAAACTGGAGTGAGCAAACCGTGCCCAGCCCAAAGCGAGGTATTCAATATGTCTGACAAGCGCCGCACCTTTGCCGTTATCGACGGCAACTCGCTCATGCATCGCGCCTTCCACGCCGTGCCGCCGACCATGAACGCGCCGGACGGTCGCCCCACCAACGCGATCTTTGGCTTTCTGAACATGTTTCTCAAGATGATCGATGCCTTTAACCCCGACGGCGTCGTCGTGGCGTTTGACAAGGGTAAACCGCGCGTGCGCATGGAGATGCTGCCGCAGTATAAGGCGCAACGCCCGCCCATGGACCCCGATCTGCATGCGCAGTTCCCTATGATTAAGGAGCTGCTCGCCGCGCTCAACGTGCCGATTCTGCAGTCCGAGGGCTGGGAAGGCGATGACATCCTGGGAACCATGGCGCGCCTGGGTGAAGAGGCCGGCTGCGACATGCTACTGGTGACCGGCGACCGCGACATGTATCAACTCGTGACCGAGCACGTCAACGTGGTCTCGACCCGCAAGGGCCTGTCCGACGTGGCGATTATGACGCCCGAGAGCGTGGACGACCTGTATCACGGCATTACGCCGGCGCTCGTGCCCGATTTTTACGGTCTAAAGGGCGATACGTCCGACAACATCCCCGGTGTACCGGGCATCGGTCCCAAAAAGGCGAGTGCGCTCATTGCGAAGTACGGTAGCCTGGACGAAGTCATCACGCATGCCGATGAGGTCAAGGGCAAGATGGGCGAGAACCTGCGTGCACACATCGATGACGCACTACTGAGCCGCAAGGTTGCGACAATTCGCACCGATGCGCCCGTCGAGCTCGACTTTGAGGCGACGTCCTTCCCGGCGTTTTCTGCCGATGAGGTTTCCGCGGCGCTGGGTACGCTTGGTATCACCGCCATGCAGAACCGTTTCTTGGCGCTGATCGGCGGCGAGGGCGGGGCTGCTGCCTCCAGTGTGTTTGAGATACCTGCTATGGTTCGCGCAGCCGCCGGCGATGCCGACGCGCTTGGTGCCGTTGCGGCTGAGGTCTCCCGCGCGATTGATGCCGGCGAGTGGGTCGCCGCCGTGGTGGACGACGACAAGGAAGAGGGCGCGCTCTTTGGGCTGACGCGCACGCTGTGGTTGGCGACGTCCAAGGGCCTGTTCGCGCTCGAGGAGGGCGACAGCTGTGCGGCGGCTGAGGTTGAGGGCTTCAACTTCGCTCACGGTGTGATCGCCGGCGTGCTTGCGCGCCTGTTTATGGAGGGCCGCGTGGCGAGCCCGGATACGAAAGCGCTGCTGCACGAGCTTTCGCCCATCGATTCTTCTGAGCCCGAGCTCATGGATCCGCTCGCTGCCGATTCCACGCGTATCTTCGATACCGTGGTCGCTGCCTATCTGCTGGATTCCGATCGCTCCGAGTTCGATGAGGCATATCTGGCCGATACCTATCTGCAGATGGCGTTGCCTGCGGCGCGCGGTGCAGAGGGTGCTGGTGAGGACGCTCCGGCGCCTGCCGCCCGTACTGCGGCTCTGACGCTGGCGCTCGTGGCGCCGTTGCGCGAGTGCATGGCCCGTGAGAACGCCGCCAACGTGTTCGATGGCATCGAGATGCCGCTCGTTCCGGTACTTGCCAAGATGGAGCGCGCGGGCATGCTCGTGGACCCCGACCGCCTGCACAGTCTGTCCGAGGGTCTGGCGACCCAGATCACCGAGGTCGAACGAAGCATTCGCGACCTTGCCGGTGACGAGACCTTTAACATCGGCAGCCCCATGCAACTTTCGCATGTGCTCTTTGATGTGATGGGCCTTCCGACCAAGGGTCTCAAAAAGACCAAGCGCGGTTACTATTCGACCAATGCCAAGGTACTGAGTGATCTTGCCCGTGACCACGAGATTGTTCGTTTGATCTTAGACTGGCGCGAGAAGTCCAAGATCAAGTCAACCTATCTGGACACGTTGGGCCCGCTGCGCCGCGGTGACGGTCGTGTGCACACCACGTACAACCAGACCATCACCGCGACGGGGCGTCTGTCTTCGAGCGACCCTAATCTGCAAAACATTCCGACGCGCTCGGAGCTGGGGCGTACCGTCAAGACGGCGTTTTCGGCAGGCGAGGGAAGCGTCTTTTTGGCGGTGGACTACTCGCAGATCGAGCTGCGTCTGCTGGCACATCTCTCGGGTGACGAGCACTTGGTGCGCGCCTTTAACGAGGGCGAGGACTTCCATGCCGAGACGGCGGCGCGCGTGTTTGGTGTGCCGGTGTCCGAGGTAACGCCCGACCTGCGCAGTCGCGCCAAGGCCGTGAACTTTGGCATCGTGTATGGCCAGCAGGCCTACGGCCTGTCGCAGTCGCTGCATATCTCGATGGCCGAGGCGCGCGACATGATCGACCGCTACTACGAGGCCTACCCGGGCGTGCGTACGTTCCTCGACAACGTGGTGGCGCGCGCCAAGCAGACGGGCTACGCCGAGACCATGTATGGCCGCAGACGCCATATTCCCGAGCTCAAGGCCAAAAACCCGCAACTCCGCGGCTTTGGCGAGCGCACGGCCATGAACCATCCCATGCAGGGCACCGCAGCAGACATCATCAAGATCGCCATGGCCCGCGTAAGTCGTCGCCTGGAAGAAGAAGGCTTTGCCGCCCACATGATCCTGCAAGTGCACGACGAACTGGACTTTGAGTGCCCCATCGACGAAGTCGAGCGCCTAACCACCATGGTCCGCGACGTCATGGAGCACGTAGTGGACCTCCGCGTTCCCCTAATCGCCGAAGCCAGCACCGGCATAACCTGGGCCGATGCCAAGTAAAGACATACCAACAACCCCAAAGTAACCAAAACAGAAGGGGGCTCCTTGCCAACAAGGAGCCCCCTTCATTCCAAACTATCAGCCAAGTATCCAGACGCCAAGACGCCATCCATGCGGCAAGCAAGTCACCGCAGGACCTGGCCGGGCGACGCGGGTAAGTTTTTCGTAGATTCCGCACGAGCCGAAGGCCACTTAATGTGGCCTTCGAGCGAGCCCAGGACCTGACCGAACGAAAAACTTACCCGCGTCGCCCGGCCAGGTCCGACAGGTTGCGTTAACGAGCCGCCAAGATGGCGTCGATGAGCGTCAGTACGCCCCCGTCGTTGTTGCTCGGAATGCGCCACTTGGCATGCGCGTTCATGTGCTCCTCGGCGTTGTCCACGATAAAGCTGTGACCGACGCGCTCGAGCATGGGGATGTCGTTGTAGGTGTCGCCCACGGCGGCGGCGTCGGCAATATCGATGCCCAGGTGCTCGCACAGGTGAGCGATGCCGGCGCCCTTGTCGACGCCCAGGTTCATAAAGTCGATCCACTCGCGCCCAGCGTTGGTGACGTAGAGCTTGTCCGAGAACTCGGGGCTATAGGTCTCGCGGAAAGCGGGCTCGGCGTCGTAGCCGGGGAAGAAGACCGAAATCTTGTTGGACTCGAAATCAATGCCCTCAAAGCTGTCGACGTAGTTGATTGTGTTGTAGTAGACGCTGATCTCGTCGTGGTATTGATGGTCGCGGGCAAGCACGTAGAACTCGTCGAAGCAGCACAGGACGGGGACAGCGCGAGGATCCTCCGAGGCACGGTTCAAGACCTGCTGATACAGCTCCACGTCAATATTGCTCTTATAGATATAGCCGCCGCGATAGATCACGCAAGCTCCGTTGTCGGGACAAAAGGCGAGGCGGTTCTTGATGCCCTCGAACATCTCCTCGAGCTTGGGGGCGGGACGTCCGCTGGCGGGGCAGAATACGATGCCGGCGTCGGCGAGCTTGTCCAGGCGCTCATCAAGACCCTGGGGCAGCACACGCTCGTCGGTCAGCAGCGTCTTGTCCATATCGACGGCGAGAATCTTAATGTTGCCGATGTTGGCGTCCGATTCGTAAGTTTGCATAAAAATGCGCCTTTCGTTTCGAGATTGTTTCAGACGTTATAACCATCAACTAGTAGTCGAGCGTATTTTCGCAGGAATGGTGCGTATTTGCACCACGCTTCACAAAGTAATGAAAAAACTTTTCAGAAATTTGAATTTGTCGCTTGTGCTGCGGGCACTTTAGCGTAATATAGTGACCATCGAAAACGGAGACGGAAAAACAACCGCTTACCGAGGAAAAGGTACCGTTTACGATATTAGAATTGCGCCCGGCGATAGGTGAAAGGAGAGGCAGATGCAGTTCGTAACGATCATCACCACTGCAGACAATGCCATCCGACGCCAGCGCGCAATTTCCCGACGACGATAACAATCGTCTCTGTCCGCATGGGGCGAATTGCCTCAACAGAGTCATTTTGAGGTCGTTGGGTTTTAGCACGACATTGCTGCATGTTTCTAGGGCATGTATGTGCTGATTTTTGCTATTTAACCTGATATTGCACGGTTTTTGACCTCAAGGTGACTTGCAACTGACCGATGTTCTAACTAGCTACCAAGGGCGAAAGGAAACAGCCATGAGCAAGGAAAAAGTCGTTCTCGCATATTCCGGTGGTCTTGATACATCCGTATGTGTCAAATGGCTCCAGGACGAGAAGAATCTCGATGTCGTTTGTGTCTGCGGCAACGTGGGCCAGGAAGAGACCGGACTGGATGCCAAGAAGCAGAAGGCGCTCGACCTGGGCGTTCTCGATTGCCAGGTGCTCGACCTGCGCGACGAGTTCTCTGATGAGTTCCTGACTAAGGCCATCGCAGCAAACTCCATGTACGAGAACAAGTATCCGCTGCTCTCCGCCCTGTCTCGCCCGCTGCTTGCCAAGAAGCTTGTTGAGGTCGCCCACGAGTTTGGCGCTACCTACGTCGCCCACGGCTGCACCGGCAAGGGTAACGACCAGGTCCGTTTTGAGGCCGCCGTAAAGGCCCTCGACCCCGAGCTCAAGGTTATCGCCCCGGTTCGCGAGTGGGACCTGAAGTGCCGTCCCGACGAGGTCGCCTATGCCCACGCCCACAACGTGCCGGTTCCCGAGGGTGCCAACGACAACCCCTATTCCATCGACGACAACCTGTGGGGTCGTGCCATTGAGTGCGGCCACCTGGAGGATCCCTGGAACGAGCCGCTCGACGACGCCTGGGTTATGACCAAGAACCCCGAGGACACGCCGGACACCCCGACCTACACCGAGATTGAGTTTGAGGCCGGCAAGCCCGTCGCCGTCGATGGCAAGAAGATGAAGCTCTCCGAGATCGTCATCGCCCTTAACAAGATTTCGGGCGATAACGGCTTTGGCCGTCTCGACCTGGTTGAGGATCGTCTGGTGGGCCTCAAGAGCCGCGAGTGCTATGAGGTTCCCGGCGCCCTGACGCTCATCACCGCCCACAAGGCGCTCGAAGACATCTGCGTCGAGGGCGACCTGCTCAAGACCAAGATCAAGCTCGAGCAGGATTGGGCCACCGCCGTGTACAACGGCCAGTGGTACAGCCCGCTCAAGAACGCGCTCGACGCCTTTATGGCCGATACCCAGAAGTTCGTGACCGGCACTGTCCGTCTGAAGTTCTTTAAGGGCAACTGCCATGTCGTCGGCCGCAAGAGTCCCTTCAGCCTCTACGACTACGGCCTGGCTACCTACGACCGCGACACCACGTTTGACGAGAAGGCCAGCGCCGGCTTTATCGAGATCGATACGCTGTCGCTCAAGACGTGGGCAAAGGTCCAGGGTCCCAGCTCCGCTGCCGCCCAGGCCTAGTGCCTCCTTCCCTTGGTATCCGCGCGGCCCATCCGCGTGATACATAACGGGCGCACGGGGTCCCTACCTTTCGTTATGCTTGCTGACACTTCTTAACATCGGTGGCCCCTACGTTCCGCCCGCATATATGATGCCGCGTCTGCGGCTGAGTCCGAGCCCCGCCGGGGTTGTCCGGCGGGGCTCCTTCTATCAATTTGGCGGCTCTGTGCCTATATATGAGGAGTATCCATTATGTTCAATGCTATCGCGCATGCTTTGCTTGCCCTTGCGCCCGAGTTCGATGCTGCAAAGGTCGAGGACGTTCCCATGAGCCTGAAAGCCTGGATCGATGGATCGCAGGGCAATATTCGGAGGGAGACGTTGGGCGCCAAGTGCATGGCGCGTCACTTCTTTGCAAATTAGCTACATGGCCCCGTGCACGGTGGGGAATGTGCAAAACTAGCGGTTGAAAAATCGCTTTAGCGACATGGCGCATTACTTTGGGCGCTTGTTTTGGTATTTGGAGAAAGGGGACGGTTCCATGGCTCTTTGGGGCGGTCGTTTTGAGGCGGGCGTGGCCGAGGTCACGCAGGAGTTTGGCGCGTCGCTGCCGGTCGACAAGCACCTCTATAAGCAGGATATCGCCGGCTCTAAGGCGCATGCCAAGATGCTGGCGGCCCAGGGCATCATCAGTTCCGAGGACGAGCGGGCGATTGCCGAGGGTCTGAGCGGAATCGAACGGGATATCGATGCCGGCAACTTCACCTTCGATATCAACGACGAGGACATTCATATGTCCATCGAGAGCGAACTGACGCGCCGCATCGGCGAGGCCGGAAAGCGCTTACACACCGGGCGTTCGCGCAACGACCAGGTGGCGACCGATACGCGCCTGGGCGTCAAGGCGCTGGCCAAGGAGCTCATGGAGGCCAATCTTGAGCTGCGCCATGTGCTGGTGGATGCGGCCAAGAAGTACGGCAAGGTGATTCTGCCGGGCTACACGCACTTGCAACATGCTCAGCCCGTGCTGCTGTCACATCATCTGTTGGCGTATTCCTGGATGTTCGCGCGCGACTTTACGCGTTTGAAGGCCGCCTTTGATGCCGCTGACAACTGCCCGCTGGGTGCTGCCGCGCTTGCCGGTACGAGCTATCCGCTCGATCGCCAGATGACGGCTGCCGAACTTGGCTTTGCGGGTGTGATTCCCAACTCGCTCGATGCGGTTTCCGACCGTGATTTCCTCCTCGACCTGCATTACGCCGGCTCCGTCATGGCCATGCACCTGTCGCGTCTTTCCGAGGAGATCGTGCTGTGGTCGAGCTCCGAATTTGGCTTTATCACGCTTTCCGACTCCTATTCCACTGGCTCGTCCATCATGCCGCAGAAGAAGAATCCCGACTTTGCCGAGCTTATCCGCGGCAAGAGCGGCCGAGTCTATGGCAACTTGGTGCAGCTGCTCGTGACCATGAAGGGCCTGCCGCTTGCTTATAACAAGGACTTGCAGGAGGACAAGGAGGGCGCGCTCGATACCGCTCGCACGCTCATGCAGTGCCTGTCCGTTATGGCCGGTATGATTTCGACTTGGACCGTCAACGAGGACGCCATGGCGCGCGAGTGCGGCGTGGGACACCTTGCCGCCACCGATGTTGCCGATTACCTGGCTAAACGTGGTCTGCCGTTCCGCGAGGCACATGCCGTGGTGGGCCATCTGGTCCTGATGTGCGAGAAGCGCGGCTGCAATCTTGAAGACCTGCCGTTTGAGGTGTTCCAGGAGGCAAGCCCGCTCTTTGAGCGCGATATTACCGAGGCGCTCGACATCCCCTCGATTGTCGCCGCGCGCACGACCGAGGGCGGTACCGCTCCTGCCGCCGTTGCCGTGCAGCTTGAGCGCGCCGAGGCACAGCTCGTGGCCGACGAAGGCGTGTTTGGATCGCTGACCAAGGTCGTCGAGATGGGTCATGGGGCAAAGTAGAGGTTTGGCTGAAGCCGTTTTGGCCATGTATTGATAAATCGGTTTCGCTTTACGGGCGCCTGCTGATGTGGGCGTCCGTATTTTGTTGCTATGGGGGAGGGGCTTGTCGAGAACTTCTGTAGGACCTTTGGGCAGGTTGTGAAGGGGATACGTTCGCGGGCGGCAATCGACCGTCTGCTCTGCTCGGTGCGGTTGGTGGACAGTCGGATGGTACTCTAATCGGGCTTCGAAACAGAAGTGACACATATGGAACGCTTCAATAAATTGCAACGTTTCAATAAACAGCTTTTTGTTTAACAGCAGCTAAAACTCTGTTACGATGCAGTCCAGGCGGGTGCCGGAATGGGACTTGGGCACGCGCGAACCTACTTGAAAGGCTACCTTATGGCTATCGAGAAGACCTTCATCATGATTAAGCCCGACGCCGTGCGCGACCGCAAGATCGGCGAGATCGTCGCTCGCATTGAGCGTAGCGGCCTTGTCATCGAGCGCATGGAGATGACCACGCTCGAGCGCGCTACCGTCGAGGAGCACTACGCCCATCTGGCCGACAAGCCCTTCTTTGGCGGTCTCTGTGACTTTATGACGAGCGGTCCGGTCGTCAAGATGGTCGTTTCCGGTCTCTCCGCTGTCTCCAAGATGCGCACCCTCATGGGCGCTACCAACCCGCTTGACGCTGCCCCCGGCACCATTCGCGGCGATTTCGCTGTCGATGTCAACGCCAACGTGATTCACGGCTCCGACTGCCTGGAGAACGCCGAGATCGAGATCAAGCGCTTCTTTGGCTAAACCAGCTTTGACTCCTTAAAGCTGTTAGCGTGTGGCTTGGGCGCCGCGGAACTCCATCCGCGGCGCCCTTTTATTCCAGAATCTATGAAGGGGCCCGCTCGGACATGAATTCCGAGCGGGCCCCTGCTGTTAGCTTGTGGCACTGAGTAGTTTAGGCCTCGTCGACGACCTTGAGGCCGCGCGTGTGGTCGATCTCGTTGAGGAGGTTAACGCGACGCTCGTGACGACCGCCCTCAAACTCGGCGTCGAGCCACTCGTCGACAATCATCTTGGCGAGCTCGGAGCCCACGACGCGGGCGCCAAAGGCGAGCACGTTGGTGTTGTTGTGCATGCGGGAGAGCTTGGCGCTGAAGGGCTCGGAGCACACGACGGCGCGCACGCCCTCTACCTTGTTGGCAGCCAGGCTGATACCGACGCCGGTGCCGCAGATCAGGATGCCCAGGTCGACGTCGCCGTTGGCAACGGCCTTACCCACCTTGTAGCCGGCGATGGGGTAGTCAAAGCTCTCGGAGGTGTCGGTGCCAAAGTTCACGACCTCGCAGCCGCGCTCCTTCAGGTGCTCGGAGATGATGTTCTTGAGCTCGACGGCGGCGTGGTCGTTACCGATACCGATCTTCATGGATGGTTCCTCTCTGGTCTGTGCGGCGCAAATGCTAAAGGTGTTTACCGCGTTCGACTGCATGATAGCGCGACTTTTGCGTAAACGCTCGGGCGTTTTTTGGTCAAACGCTTTAGCAGGCTACAAGACCGGCTTCTCATGAATGAATGCTGTCAGTTTGTGCTTGAATGCCGTCCGCCGGAACCATGGTTGCGGTTTTTGATGCATTGTTATCAAATAAATAGAGTTAACTATTATCGAGAGTCCAGTTCGATATATATACAGGAGATACCTATGCCTACTGATTCCATCCGTGATACCGCGTTTTGCGATGTTTTGAACCGCGAGCTTGTCTGTGCGCTCGGCTGCACCGAGCCTATTGCCGTTGCCTATGCAGCGGCGCTGGCGAGCCAGACGCTCGGTTGCGAACCCGATCATATGGATGTCGCCTGCTCGGGCAACATCATCAAGAACGTTAAGAGCGTGACCGTGCCCAACTCGGGCGGTATGCACGGTATTGAAGCGGCGGCCGTGCTGGGTGCCGTGGGCGGCGACGCCAAGAGCGCGCTCGAGGTGCTCGAGAGCGTTAACGACGAGGACCGTGCTCGCGTGGCCGAGCTCCTCGCCGATGCCGGTTACTGCGATGTGTCGCTTGTCGAGGGTGTGCCCAACCTCTACATCAAGGTGACTGCCACAGCCGGGGGCCATACCGCGGTCGTCGAGATTACCGACCACCACACCAATGTCACGTGCCATACGCTCGACGGTATTCCGGTATGCGGCAAGTCGGCGGGGGAGTGTGCCGCCTGCGCAGAACGCGTGGTGGCCGAGCGTGCGGCAGATAGCGCCGACACGCCCATGTCGATCGAGTCCATCATTGACTTTATCGAGGACGGCGATGTTGAGGGTGCTCGCGCTGCCGTTGAGCGTCAGATCGAGCTGAACGGCGCCATTAGCGCAGAGGGCTTGGCGCACGCTTGGGGTGCCGAGGTGGGCCGTACGCTGCTGGGCGCTCGTGCCGATGACGTCGCCTGTCGTGCCCGTGCCCGTGCAGCCGCCGGATCTGACGCCCGCATGAACGGCTGCGCGCTGCCGGTCGCCATTGTGTGCGGCTCGGGCAATCAGGGCATTACCTGTGCATTACCCGTTATGGAGTATGCCGAATACCTTCGCTGCGACCACGATCGCCTGGTGCGCGCCGTGATGCTGTCCGATCTTATCGCTGTGCATATCAAGAGCTATATCGGTGCGCTCTCGGCGTTTTGCGGTGCTATTTGCGCTGCGTGCGGTGCCGGTGCCGCAATTACCTGGCTGTGCGGTGGCACGCGCGAGCAGATTGGCGCGACGGTTTCGAACACACTCGGTAACGTGGGCGGCATCGTGTGCGATGGCGCCAAGGCAAGCTGTGCCGCCAAGATTTCCGCTGCCGTCGATGCGGCGATTCTGGGTCACGATATGGCCATGCAGGGTCGCGGCTTCCGCGCCGGTGAGGGCCTGATCCAGGATACCGTCGAGCAGACAATCGCCAGCATGGGCTACGTGGGCCGTGTGGGCATGAAAGACACCGACGTCGAGATCCTCAACATCATGATCGGCAAGACTCGAGTGTGCTAGTTACGCGGTTTTACCAAACCGCGTAACCAGTCGACGCTGCAAACGCCCCGAAGCGGCAATCTGCCTTTCAATCGTCGGGCATGGCCAGAAGGCCTATGCTCTCCTCTTTCAAGGCACATTGCTCGCTTAGGGGCGTTTTCGCTGACTTATGCTCAACCTACGACGCTATTTTGTTTGGAGCGAGGAGTCCTATGACAGTTCGTCGGCTACTTGGTGTTCGTAGAAGGCTTCTACTACGGCGTTAAAGTCGCGGGCGAAGTCTTCCATGGTTCCGTGCCAGGTGGCTCGGCCGGGTTTTCCCTGGCCAACATAGGCAGTTTGAATGCCGCAGGCGGGGCTGGGGAAGTCGCGCTTGGGATCGTTGCCCACCATAAGGACCTCGTGCGGCTCGAGTCCCATCACCTGAAGCTGCTCGAGATAGTAGGTGGCATCGGGTTTGCAGCGGGTGGTGTTTCCCATGTGCGTGACGAGCTCAAAGGGGGCGTCGGCCAGGTCGCCCCAACCCATGCGACACTCGATGGCCCCCTGCGGAAAGCTGGGGTTGGTAAAGAGCGCGCAGCGCAGCCCTGCGTCCTGTACGGCCTGAAGCGCGGCGTGTGCGCCCGGCATGGCGTGGGCGTTGATGACATCGTCATTCTTGTGCGGAAGCACTTCGCGGTCGTAGTAGGTAAACGCCTCGTAGATGAGGGGATCGGAGAGGCAGATGCCGCATCGGCGCTCGACCTCGGTGCGGTAAAACTCAAGATTGGTGCGGTTGTCCGTGCCGCTGCGGCGATTGGCATTGAGGTCGACCAGGATGGTGCCGAGGCGTGCCATCGTGCCACCGCGGCTGCGGCGTCCGATATCCGCGAGCATCGACGAGACATCCTTAAAATAGCGAAGGATGAACGCGTTGAGGTTGATGCTAAGAAGCGTCTCGTCCATATCGAAAACGACTGCTTTGAGCACGCGGGCACCTTTCTCGAAAAATCGTTCCAGAATCGTTGGCTCCGGATACTTTACCGCAAAGCCGTATGCCTAACTGCCTATCGTCAACTTATGGAGACGGTCGTCCACAAGATTGCGAAAAAGTCTCCATACGAGTAAAAAATCGCAGTTCACGCTTGAAATCGA
The DNA here is from genome assembly GCA_900552685.1 of uncultured Collinsella sp. Lineage (GTDB taxonomy): Bacteria > Actinomycetota > Coriobacteriia > Coriobacteriales > Coriobacteriaceae > Collinsella. The sequence goes on along the minus strand of USAJ01000002.1, from coordinate 73,006 downwards.
AATGATTTCCCCGTAACCTATACGAACGTGATTGCATAAGCGTCACATTAGTATCTGTCGGCTCCCGAGTGTTCCTAAACGTTGTGTGCTTGTCGCACCCTTCTGTAGGTCCTAGCAATCGGGGCCCCGTAGTTCGAAAGGGGTCCACCTTTGAGTGAGATTCAGAACTCGTCCATTTTCTCTCTTGACGATGTCAACGAGGAGGAGATGAACAACCTCATCGACGGTACGATTACCGACTTTGATGAGGGCGATCTCGTTAACGGCACTGTCGTTAAGATCGAGCATGACGAGGTGCTCGTTGACATCGGATTCAAGTCCGAGGGCGTTATCCCGGTCCGCGAGCTGTCCATCCGCAAGGACGCTAACCCTGCAGACATCGTTGCACTCGGTGATCCCATCGAGGCCCTGGTTCTCCAGAAGGAGGACAAGGACGGTCGTCTGGTCCTGTCCAAGAAGCGTGCCGAGTACGAGCGTGCTTGGAACCGCATCGAGGAGAAGTTCAACTCCGGCGAGAACGTCGAGGGCGAAGTTATCGAGGTTGTCAAGGGCGGCCTGATCCTCGACATCGGCCTGCGTGGCTTCCTGCCCGCTTCCCTCGTCGACCTCCGTCGCGTCAAGGACCTTACCTCCTACATGGGCACCCGCATCGAGGCCCGCGTCATCGAGATGGACCGCAACCGCAACAACGTCGTCCTCTCCCGTCGCGTTGTGCTCGAGGAGTCCCGTAAGGCCGAGCGCTCCGAGATCCTGTCCAAGCTCAAGTCTGGCATGCGTCTCCAGGGCACCGTTTCGTCCATCGTCGACTTCGGCGCCTTCGTCGACCTCGGCGGCATCGACGGCCTCATCCACATCTCCGAGCTCTCCTGGAACCACGTCAACCATCCTTCCGAGGTTGTCAAGGTCGGCCAGGAGGTCGAGGTCGAGGTTCTCGACGTCGATCTCAACCGCGAGCGCATCTCCCTGGGTCTCAAGCAGACCACCGAGGATCCGTGGCGCGCACTGGTCAAGAAGTACCCCGTCGGCGCTATCGTCGAGGGCACTGTGACCAAGCTTGTCCCGTTCGGCGCTTTCGTCGACCTGGGCGAGGGCATCGAGGGCCTGGTGCACATCTCCGAGATGGCCAACAAGCACGTCGACCAGCCTTCTCAGGTCACCCACGTGGGCGACAAGGTTCAGGTCAAGGTCATGGAGATCGACCTCGACCGTCGTCGCATCTCCCTGTCCATGAAGTCTGCTGCTGAGACTCTGGGCGTCGAGATCGAGGTTACCCCGCTTCCTTCCGAGAAGAAGGACGAGGAGACCGACGCCGAGTAAATCGGTTTGACAATCACTTGTTTTAAGGGATCCGTCCGCAATGGACGGGTCCCTTTTTGCATTTGCTGCTGAGGCGCGCGATGCTATCCGTGCGCAATGCTGCCCGGGTTGTCTGTTTGCTATTGGGTTGTCGGTGCATGAAAAATGCCGACATCCCGCCTCGGGGAGGAGGCGGGAACACACCGAGTAGACGGAGGGGTGCGGAGCGCGGTCGCGTCTCGACTGACGACGTTGCCCATCGACAGGACCATTGTAACGCATGGCGGTTCTTGGTTTATCGTGTCGAGCGTTTGCGTTGTGCCATTGCCTGCGGCAACGGTGTGTTACACTCTTGCACTGCTGAGTGGGCCAGACGGTCGCGCGATGTGCTGCTTGCAGTACGCGTGAGGAAAGTCCGGGCTCCAGAGGGCGGGATGCCGGCTAACGGCCGGGCGGAGTGATCCGACGGAAAGCGCCGCAGAAAAGAAGACTCCCACCTGCGCCGCAAGGCGTAAAGGGAAAAGCTGAAACGGTGGTGTAAGAGACCACCAGCGTCGTGGCAACACGGCGGCTTGGCAAGCCCCATCCGGAGCAAGCGCGAATAGGAACGCTATGGGCCGGCCCGGTCCGCGTTCGGGTAGCGTGCGTGGAGCTGCACGGTAACGTGCAGACAAGATAAATGACCGTTCACGACAGAACCCGGCTTATAGGCCCACTCAGCAACTATGTTGACGCTGTGACGGCGTCAGCTGGCCGATTTGTCGCTCATTCGTCGGTCGCCGCCATAAGGCGTGCTCCCTCCTCTTTCGGGCCAAATCGACTCAGCTGACGCCGTCTCGCTGTTTTTGCCTGGTCATCGGCAGCCTCATTTTTGTTGCAGTCTCGTCTTTCAAGGCACCTTGCTCGCGCTGACGGGTTCTCGCTTTCGTTTACGGAATCATCGGCGTCACCATCCTTGGTGTCTCGCTGTTTTTGCCTGGTCATTGACGTTGCCGTTCTATTTACCGGGGTTATCGGTACGGCCTTTGCCGTATTATTGAGGCCGTTTGTTGTCGCGCTTTATTTTGTTGAGGGGCTTTGTTGGACAGCTATTTTACTCTGCAATCGAATATTGAGGCTTCGGGCGAGTTTGTGGACCGCAAGAGCCGGTTTATTGCCCAGCTGGTCCATATTGAGTCCGAGGATGAGGCGAATGCCTTTATCGAGACGGTTCGCAAGCGTCATTACGACGCTCGACACAATGTTCCCGCGTGGATTTTGGTCGATGGACGCGAGCGCCAGAGCGATGACGGTGAGCCGAGCCGCACGAGCGGCATGCCGACGCTCGAGGTGTTGCGCGGCGCGGGGCTCAAAAATGTTTGCTGCGTAGTGACGCGCTATTTTGGTGGCACGCTGTTGGGGCCTGGTGGCTTGGTACGCGCCTATACCGCGGCGACGCAGGCGGCGGTGGCCGCGGCTCAGGAGGCCGGGCAGATCGTTGAGATGACAAGCGTCGTGCCGGTTGACGTGCATGTGGCCTATCCGCAGTACGAGCAGGTGCTTCGCTTGGCGCAGGATTCGGGTGCCAAGGTTTCGGATACCGATTACGCGGATGCCGTGACACTTCATTTGGCGTTTAAGGCAGGGGGACAGGAGCCGTTTTGCGCTAAGATGCGCGAGCTTATGGCGGGGCGCGAGGAGATTGAGGTCGGCGCTCCCGAGTTTGCCGAGTTCTAACGGCGACGGCCGGCGTGCTTTTGGATGGATTCCAAGCGCGCCGGCCGTCGTTTTTCTGTTGCTGCCGTTTACTCGGCGAGCTGCTTTAGCACATCGCAGGCAATCTCGACGGCATCGTCGATGCAACCGGGGCAGCTGCGGAGCGGACCCTTGTCCGATCCGATGCCCTTGAGCGTGCCGCAGACGGTCGTCGTGTTCTTCTCGCCAAAGCGCTTGGCGATTTCGCGCGACAGCTTGTAGGTCTGGCCCTTGGTCTTGGGGTTTTCCATGCCGTCGCTCATTACAAAGCCCATGATGGCCACGGCGCCCGAGATGGCGCCGCAGGTCTCGGTCATGCCGCCCATGCCGGCGCCAAAGCCCTCGGTGAGGGTAAAGGCGACCTGGGGGTCGAGCCCGACGGCGGGCGCGAGCGTGCAGGCGACGGCCTGGGCGCAGTTAAAGCCACGTGCGTGGTATTCGGCAGCCTGAGCCTGACAGGCGGTGATATCGAGCTGGGCCGTATCGATTTGCTTCATCGTTGTCTCCTTGGTCACGGTGTACCCGCCTATGGTACCCGTGACGGGGCATGTAATCATCGAGAGCTTCATGTATGCCTCGTTTTTATCAATCGAGCAAATGCCCAAGGCTTGAGATAAATACCCCTGATCAATTTGTCCCATAACCTACCTTGGGAATGGGTTGAGAGGGGTGCGGGGTAGCGGTATCGTGAACCGAATAAAACTAAAACCCAGGCAAGGGAGCTAGATATGAGCGAGCAGACCATCGGTACTACATGTGTTCAGGGCGGCTATCACCCGGGAGATGCCGAGCCGCGCCAGGTGCCCATCTACCAGTCCACCACGTGGAAGTACGACACGTCGGAGCATATGGGCAAGCTGTTTGACCTGGAGGAGTCGGGCTACTTCTACAGCCGCCTGCAGAACCCCACGTGCGATCTCGTTGCCGCCAAGATCTGCGAGATGGAGGGAGGCACCGCCGCGATGCTCACGAGCTCGGGCATGGCTGCGAACTTCCTCGCGATCTTTAACGTGGCCGGTGCCGGCGATCATGTGGTCGCAAGCTCTGCCATTTACGGCGGTACGTATAACCTGCTCGCCCACACCATGGGCCGTATGGGGTTGACCTGCACGTTCGTCGCCCCCGACTGCACCGATGAGGAGCTCGAGGCAGCCTTTGAGCCCAATACCAAGCTCGTCTTTGGCGAGACGATCGCAAACCCCGCCCTTGCCGTGCTCGATATTGAGCGCTTTGCCAAGGCTGCACATGACCACGGCGTGCCGCTGATGGTCGACAACACCTTCCCGACGCCCGTGATGTGCCGTCCCTTTGAGTGGGGCGCCGACATCGTCACGCACTCCACGACCAAGTACATGGATGGACATGCTGCCTACCTGGGCGGCGTAATCGTTGACCACGGCCAGTTTGACTGGATGGCTCATGCGGACAAGTTCCCGGGTCTTACCACGCCCGACGAGAGCTACCACGGCGTGACGTATGCCGAGAAGTTCGGTCGCGAGGGCGCCTTTATTACCAAGGCCACTGCGCAGCTTATGCGCGACCTCGGCCCCATGCAGAACCCGCAGGCGGCGTTCTTCCTGAACAGCTCGCTCGAGAGCCTGCACGTGCGCATGCCGCGTCATTGTGAGAACGGCCTGGCCGTTGCCAAGTTCCTGCAGAGCCATCCCAAGGTACGCTTCGTGAGCTATCCGGGCCTGGAGGGCGATAAGTACTACGACATCGCTCAGAAATACATGCCCAACGGTACCTGCGGCGTTGTGAGCTTTGGCTTTAACGGTGGTCGCGCGGCGGCCGAGACCTTTATGAAGAGCCTCAAGCTCGCCCAGATCGCCACGCACGTGGCCGACGCCCGCACTTGCTGCCTGCATCCCGCTAATGCCACACATCGCCAGATGAACGATGATGAGCTCATCGCCTGTGGCATCTCCGCCGACATGGTGCGCCTGTCGTGCGGCCTCGAGGACACGGCCGACTTGATTGCCGACCTTGAGCAGGCGCTCGAGCAGTGCTAGGCTAGCTCCGTACAAGGTGCCGATGCTGGCAGAAAGCTTCGGCGACCTGTAGTTCCGATTCCGTAGGCGGGACCCCAATCGCGGCTGTTCGCAGGCGATTGGGGCCCCGTTTTTTGCGTTGGGCCACTCGAAAGGATGGATATGGAGAAAACTGCAGAGCAGCTGCGCCGCGAGCACATTGCCCTAGAGGGCGACACCCATGGCAAGAACAAGTGGGCGATTCTGTTTACCGTGCTCATCATGACGTTTATGGTATGTCTGGATTCGACCGTCGTGACCGTGGCGCTGCCCGTGATGCAAAAGGAGCTGGGCGTGGGCCTCGATCGCATTCAGCTGGTGAGCTCGGTGTATCTGCTTGCGACGTGCGTCGCCATGCTGCCGTTTGGCCGTCTGGGCGACGTGCGCGGCAAGGTCGGCGTGTTCCAGCTGGGCGTCATCGTCTTTACGGTCGGTTCGCTGCTGTGCGGCCTTTCGGCCTCGCTCGAGGTCCTTATTCTGGCACGCATTGTTCAGGGCGTCGGTTGCGCGGCGGCCATGGCTAACAATATGGGTATCATCACCGAGTCGTTTCCGGCGCGCGAACGAGGCCGTGCCATGGGTATTCTCGCGACCTTCGTGGCCCTCGGCATGATGTGTGGCCCCGTGCTGGGCGGCATGCTGGTGGCAAGCTTTCCCTGGGAGAGTATCTTCCTCATCAACCTGCCCATTGGTGTCATCTCGTTTATCGTGGGGCTCTACACGTTGCCGCATGTTAAGCCGGAGGCCGGCGACCGTCCCATGTCCCTTGCCGAGGCCACTCGTCGCTGCTTTGCAAATTCGGCCTTTACCATCAACCTTGCCTGCATGCTCATCGTGTTCGTTGGTATTGGCGCATCCGAGTTTATCCTGCCGTTCTATTTTCAGGACGCCCACGGCTTTGGTTCCGACATTTCCGGATTGCTGTTTTTGGCGCTGCCGATGGTGAATGCCTTTATCGGCCCGCTTTCGGGTACGGTTTCGGACCGTGTTGGCTGCGAGGGCCCCACGGCAGTCGGCCTGGGCGTGTACGTGTGCGGTCTTTTTGCGGTAAGCACGCTCGACGAGTGCTCTTCCATCCCTGTGATCGTGTGCTGTGCCGCGTTTATGTCGTGCGGCACGTCGATTTTCCAGAGCCCCAATAACTCGCTGTATATGGGCTCGGCTCCGCGCGAGGCACTCGGTTTTGCGGGCAGCTTGGGCAGTTTGGCGCGCTATGCCGGCATGGCACTCGGCATTACGGTGGCGTCGAATATCCTGTATGGGCAGATGAGCGTGGCGATGGGCGAGGCCGTGACCAGTTTTGTTACAGGTCGTCCGGACGTATTCCTATTCGGCTTTCGCTCGGTGTTCTACGTACTCATGGCTGTGGCCGCCGTGGGCTTTGCGCTTGCCATGGTGCGTTTGGTGAAGATGCGCGCCCGCCATTAGCATGTTGGGAGGCTGTCTGCCACGATTCGCGCCGTCCCAAAAAGACTGGTTTGTGGTGCGATGTGGCTTGTGGGGCGGGCGGGGGTCGGTCCGTGGTAGACTATCGAACAACGTTTATTAATCGCGCGGTATCGTTGCCGCGAGAAGGGGTTGCGCCATGCAGGAGCTTGAGGATCGTATTCGCCATGACGGCATCGTAAAGGCCGGTAACGTCCTTAAGGTTGATGCCTTCCTCAACCACCAGTGCGACGTTGAGCTGTTCGACCACATGGGCGCCGAATGGGCCCGTCTGTTCGAGGGTGTCGAGATCAACAAGATCCTGACGATTGAGGCTTCGGGTATTGGTATGGCCTGCATCGCAGCTCAGCATTTTGGCGGCGTGCCGGTGGTCTTTGCAAAGAAGGCCCAGTCCATCAACCTTGACGGCGAGCAGTATGCCACGACCATCTATTCCTTTACCAAGCAGAAGGAGTACCCGGTCATTGTAGGTAAGCGCTTCCTGTCCGAGGGCGACAAGGTTCTGATCATCGACGACTTCTTGGCTAACGGCTGTGCGCTTGAGGGTCTCATCAAGATCTGCGAGGCTGCGGGCGCCGAGGTTGCCGGCATCGGTATTGCCGTGGAGAAGGGCTTCCAGGGCGGCGGCGATAAGCTCCGTCAGCGCGGCTTCCGCGTTGAGAGCCTGGCCCGTATCGCCGATATGGACTGCGAGAACGGCGAGATCACCTTCGCCTAAGCGCGCAACACAAGCGATTGGTATGCGATGTGACAAAGGGACGGTCCCTTTGTCACATTTTTTGTATGAGGGGAGGTGCTGATATGGATGAGAACAAGATGGGATGGCGTGAGTATGCGCGCTATGCCGAGATGTCGGTCGAGGAGCTGGCGCACGATTGCGAGGTACAGGTGTTTCGCGCGACGGGTCCGGGCGGGCAGGGCGTGAACACGACGGACTCTGCGGTGCGCATGAAACATGGGCCCACGGGGATTGTCGTGACGGCGCGTGAGAGCCGCAGCCAGTTTCAGAATCGCGCGAGCTGCCTGCGTAAGCTGCGCGCTGAGCTTGAGCGTCGCGGGCGTCCACCGCGTCGACGCGTAAAGACCAAGGTGCCTCAGCGCTCTCGCCAGCGCAGGCTTAATGACAAGCACTTCAACGCCATTAAAAAGGCCAACCGTCGCAAACCGGGCAGCGACGAATAGCCTCCTCATAAGTTGCGGTGAAATAGGGACTGTTTTGCGGCTTTTGCTGCATAAACAGTCCCTATTTCACCGCAACTTAGGTGGGGCTAGCGGGTGGGGTGCCAGACGTGGAGGGCGCCGGCGAGGACGTCGACCTCGATGCACGAGGCGACAACGGGCTCGCCGTCGGCCTGAATGGGGTAGTCGGGCTCCTCAAAGGTAAGCTCGGCATGGCGACAGCGGCGCATGCGAACCGGTGGCAGCTTGGTATGGTGGCCATCTTTGGCCGAAAGGAACATGGGAAGCGCGACCGCGCGCGGAACGGGGCCGCAGGCGTAGCAGACGTCGAGTATGCCGTCGCACGGGTCGGCGTTGGGACAGATGCGATAGCCCGAACCATAGGTGGGTCCCAGCTGGATGGCCATGATAATCGCCCGCACGCGCTCGGCGGGCGCGCCATCAAAGCTGATGGTCATGGGGTAGTTGCGATAGCGTAGGCCAAACTGCTCAAGTCCCGAGAGAGTGTAGAGCGGAGCGCCCGTCAAGCCCGTCTTTTTGCGCAGCTTGGTGGTGCCCAGGCCGATGGCGGCATCGATGCCGACCGAAAGTGTCTGGTCGTAGTACTCAACGGTAGCCTCGCCGCTGCCGCTCGCAGGGCTCCACGAGCGAATGCGCCCGATGTCCTGACGCTGCAGCTCGCAGGTGAGCAGCGCGCCAAAATCCTTGCCGGAGAAATCGTCGATGCCGAGCGTTTGGGCAAAATCGTTGCCGGAGCCCACGGGCAGGACGGCAAGGGCGGGGCGGGTGCCCTCCTCTTGCGTCATAAGCCCGTTGACGACCTCGTGAATCACGCCGTCGCCGCCAAGGGCGATAACGGTGCGATAGCCCTGAGCCTGTGCGGCCAGCTCCTTGGCGTGTCCCATGCGCTCGGTCAGCACCAGGTCAAACTGGGATGCGCGCGCGGTCATATCCAAAAAGCGTTGCAGGCGCTCGGCAACCTCGTGAGCGGCGCCCGACTGGGCGGCAGGATTGGCGATGATGAGCGTGCGACCAAAATCAGTTGCGTGCATGGGGCGACTCCCGGCGTATGACGTGACGGTGCGGTCGCGCTCAGGTCGAATTGCCCCCGATTGTGGCTGCACGGCGAATACTTACGTCTACTCTATCAGGTCGTTGTGGCGCTCGATAGCATCCGCTACCGTACCGCCCTCATCCACAATAAGCGAACGGCGCTTGGGTGAGATGATGCGCTGGGCGGGGTACACGCCGCGGTGTCCGGCGGTTAGGTAGCTGATAAAGGCCACGATGACAAAGAACCCGGCGGCCGTGCCGTGGAACAGGTCGATGGCCATCATGCAGGTGGTGATGGGCACGTTGAGGCCGGCACAGAACACGCCGAGCATGCCCAGCGCCGCCAGAAAGCTGGGGTCGATTCCGACGAGGCAACCGATCCAGCCGCCGAGCGCCGCACCGATGCCAAACAGGGGCGTGACCTCGCCGCCTTGGAAGCCCGCGCCCAGGGTAAGCGCTGTGACGACCAACTTGATGGCTGCGTCCGCCAGGGTGGTGTTGCCGGCAAATCCGGCACCGGAAAGCCACGTGGAAAGGCCGGCGTAGTCCCAGGCGTCGAGGAGGGCATAGGCAGCCAAAACCACGAGTGCGCCTATAAGTGCGCGAACGAGATAATTGGTGATAAAGCGACCGTACAGGCTCTTGACGGTTCGAACCGACCACGCAAAGAGGCGTGCCGTCAGACCGAAGATGATGGCGCTGATAACAACGATGACGACCGTTTTGGGCGTCATAGCGGGAACGCTGGCGATGACATTCACTTCGTACTCGGTACCCAGGGCGAGTGATGTAAAGTAGCCGGTAAACGACGCGACCAGGCAATAGATGCCCGCGGTGTAGTCGATCTTGCCGATAAAGCACATCTCCATGCCAAAGAAAGCTCCGGCAAGGGGCGAGCCGAATACGGCGCCAAAGGCCGACGAGATTCCGGCGAGCATGAGGACGTGGTGGTCATGCTTTTTGAGGTGGGCGAGGCTCGAGATGTTGCTGGCGATGGTGCCGCCAATCTGCACCGCAGCTCCCTCGCGACCGGCCGATCCACCCGTTAGGTGCGTGAGCGTGGAGCAGACGAAGGTGAGGACGGCCATGCGCATATGGATGAGGCGGGTGCCCAGAGCGGAGTCGATGACCAGGTTGTTACCGCGTTTGGCGGCAAGACCGTGGTTTTTGTACACCCATGCGGTGGCAACGCCCACAACGGGAAGCAGTGCGTAAATCCACGCATGGTGCTCGCGATAGTCGGTCGCGATATTCAGCGAGGCCAAAAACGCCCAAGCGGCAACGCCCATGGCGAGCGAGACGATGACGACGAGTGCGAGCAACTTGGCGCTCGCGAGTAGGTTGCGGGCGTTGCGGCGCGTGTCGGCAGCCAAGAGATGCTCGGAGCGGGTAAGTTGATGCCTGCCTGCCGTGATGACGTCGTTCAGGGAGAAAAAGCCGCCGTCGTCGAGCGACTGGGGATGGTCTTGCGCCTCGTTTGCGCTTTCGGGTTTGTCGTTATGAGTCATACGTTCCTCTTTTAGGTTGTAACGCAAGCATTATAAAACGCGGTAAACGCGACGAGCCGGTGGGTTGGTTTCGATTCTGTTTCGTGGCTTGCGGCCGACAGGTGTATTTGCGGGTACAGGCCAAGTCGCGGTCGTGCGTCTGGGGATTATACTGAGACAAGCATAAAGAATCGGCGCCCCTGTTGTGCGCCGTGACATTAAGAGGTGCATATGGCAGAGAAACTCATTCCGCTGGATGACGCACGGTCGATTGTCCTGTCGCACGTTGCTCCGACCGATCTCGTCGAGATTCCCGTGTGGCAGGCGGCTGGTCTTCCCTTGGCCGAGGACGCGGTGGCCGATATCGACATCTCGCCGTTTGCCAACAGCGCTATGGACGGATATGCCGTGCGCTCGGCGGACTTGGCGCAGGCATCTGGCGAGGCGCCGGTGACGCTCGACGTTATCGGACACGAGGCCGCGGGCCATGTGTTTGAGGGCGCTATCGGCGCGTGCGAGGCGGTCCGCATTATGACAGGCGCGCCGGTGCCCGAAGGCGCCAATGCCGTGGTGAAGTACGAGATCGTTGACGTGCTCGATGGTGACGGCAACGAGGGCTCGCACGTTCGCTTCTCGGCGCCGGCCAAGGTGGGAGAGAACGTTCGCTCTGCTGCCGAGGAGGCCCATGCCGGCGATGTTGTGATGCACGCCGGCGAGGTCGTGGCTCCGGCGGGCGCGGGTCTGCTGGCGAGCGCAGGGTATGCGAACGTGAAGGTGCATGCCGCTCCGCGCGTGGGCATTATCTCGCTGGGCACGGAGCTGGTCGCGCCGGGTGAGCTGCCGGCACGCGGGCAGATTCGCGACTCCAACTCCTCGGCGCTGATGGCCGAGGCGCTCGATGCCGGCGCCGAGCCCGTGTTCTACGGTATTGCGCCCGACGATGAGCAGGCGATTGGCGAGCTGGTGCATCGCGCCACGCGAGAGTGCGATTTTGTCATTACGAGCGGCGGCGCCTCGGCGGGCGATTACGACTACGTGACGGCGCTCGTCCGGCGCGAGGGCGTGGTGCTGTTCGATCGCATCTCGATGCGTCCGGGCAAGGCCATCACGTTTGGCTTGCTCGGGGGCAAGCCCTACCTAGGGCTTTCAGGCAATCCGGCCGCGGCGTATGTGGGCTTTGAGATGCTCGCCCGTCCGGCGATTCGCAAGATGCGCGGCTTTGCCGAGGGCGTGCGTCCCGTGCAGCAGGCGACGCTCACGCACGGCGTGAAAAAGCGCCAGGACCGACGCTTCTTCGATCGCGCCACGGTTTTGCGCGACCCCGAGACCAGTGAGCTGTTGGTGACCGAGGCCAAGACGCAGAATTCGGCGCTGCTCGGCACGATGCAGCGGTCCAACTGCCTGCTGCGTATTGACGAAGGACCGTGCGAGCTCAAGGCGGGCGACGTCGTGGATGTCGTGCGTGTCGACCTGCCCGAGGGCACGGTGTTGTAGGAGGAAGACTATGGAGTTGAAGATTTCGATCGTGACGTGCTCGGATACGCGCGATCTTGCTCAGGATGAGGCTGGAGCCGCACTCGAGGAACTTATCGAGGCGCAGGGCTGGACGGTCGTCTCACATGTGGTCGTGCGCGACGACGCCAGCGAGATCGGTGATGCCATTGTGGAAGCTGCCGATGAGTGCCACGCCAACGTCGTCCTCACCTGTGGCGGCACGGGACTTTCGATGCGCGACGTGACGCCCGAGGCGACGCGTGCCGTCTGCGACCGCGATGTGCCGGGTATTGCAGAGGCAATCCGTGCGTACTCCATGACCAAGACGCGCCGCGCTATGCTCTCGCGCGCCGTGTGCATGCAGCGTGGGCATACGCTTGTCATCAACTTTCCGGGATCCACGAAAGCGGCCCGCGAAAGCTGGGAGGCCGTGAGCGATCAGCTGGAGCATGCGGCCCAAATGACGGCGGGCGGCGGACATACCAACTAAGCGGTTTACCTGCGGCGGGGCGACCCGAACGGCTGCTCCGCCTTTGTTTTCCGCCGAAGCGACGCCGAGGTGCACGGCAACTCGAAACTATATTCTCTAGAGAGAATAATATCTCATTATCATTATTCGCGCGGAAGTATAATCTAGTAACAGAATAAAGCCTGCGGCGGGGTGCCCGGGCATAGCGTTCGAAAGGGTTGAATATGTTCGATATGGTTTCACGCCGCGGTTTTGTCTCGCTTTCTGCTGCCGCTGCCGCCGGCTTTGGCCTTGCCGGCTGCTCGGGCAACAAGACGTCCGAGCCGGCCGGACCCGATGCCGGTTCTGCTAAGGCATCTTCCAAGAAGGTCGTCGAGCTGCAGGTCTTTGCTGCCAACTCGCTCGAGAAGGCTCTGCCCGAGGTTCAGGAGCTCTACACCGACCAGACCGGTACCACGTTTGCCGACACGCAGTTTAAGGCGTCTGGCGACCTTGTCGAGCAAATGCGCGCCGGTGCCGCCGTCGACGTGCTTATCACGGCCTCCAAGGGCACCATGGATGACGCCGAGGCCGCCGAGCTCGTCGACGCCGACACGCGTGAGGACATGTTCGTCAACGACCTCGTGATCATTCGCGCCGAGGGCTCCGATACTAAGGTCGAGGCCATCGCCGACGTCGCGAATCTGGACGGTAAGATTGCCATCGGCGACGCCAAGACCGTCCCCGCCGGCAAGTACGCCAACCAGGCGCTGGCTTCCGTGGGCCTCTATACCGGTACCGAGGGCGACGACGGCGAGTACGCGCCCGAGCTCGCCGACAAGGTAGCCCTGGCCGACAAGGTCGGCACCGCTGCGTCTTACGTCTCTACAGGCGACTGCGTGGCGGGTTTTGTCTACAGCTCCGACATCTTCCGCTACGACGGCATCGAGGAGGCCTTTGTGTGCCCCGAGGACTCGCACAAGCCCATCGTGTATCCCGGTGCCGTCGCCGAGAGCTCCGAGCACGCCGACGAGGCCAAGGCGTTCATCGACTTCTGCCTGACCAACAAGAAGGCCCAGAAGATTTGGGCCAAGTACGGCTTTGAGCTTTCCGAGTAGTGCGGCTTGGCGCGATAATTCCATCGTTTTGTGTTTCACTCCGTCTTTGTATTCGCTTGGAGCTTTTCGTGCTTAATAGATTCCGCATGCTTGCCGCCTGTGCTTTGACCTTCGCGCTTTGCTGGGTGCCGGGATTTGCGTTTGCCGGGGACGCCGAGGACGGGGCCCAGGTTGCTGCGACCGCTCATGGGCTTTCCTATGGAATCGAGGGTTTTGAGCGGTTGGCGAAGGGGACCGCTCGTGCCATGGAGGGCCAGCCTGAGGGCTACCGGTTTCCCGTTGACGAGGATGTGGACCTTGTAGTGGCGCCTGCTGCCGATCGCGTTGTGGCGTGGATATCGCCCAAGGCGGTCGAGAAGTATGGATTGGATCCGCAGGACAACGAGTGCGTATCGGGTCTCAAGGCCCTCGTCTGTGACCTCGACAGCGCAAACTGCATGGGAGGTGCGCGGCTGGGGGACGTGGATCTTCCTTGGTATGTCACGGCGGAAACAACGTTTGATGCCGGCGGGTATACCTATGGCTTTGATGAGCGTGGTGCGGATGGGGACCGCTATGTGGTGATTGCATCAGCCTCGGGTGATGCCAAGGGCGGCGCGCGTTGGCTTGATAGCGCTCAAATGGTAGAGGCGTCGTCTGTCATATTGCGGGATGAGCAGGGGCCCTTGACCTCTCTGGTCTCCTTTTTGGGCGACATCGACTATCGCCCGTTTTGGGTGTCCATTAAAACGAGCGGCCTTGCCCTGGTGATCTCCCTTGCGCTGGGCCTGTTCGCCGCGTGGAAGACTATGGGTACCTCGAGTCGCATCAAGGGCCTGCTCGACTCGGTCTTTACCATCCCCATGGTGTTGCCGCCCACGGTCTGCGGCTTTTTGCTGCTTATGCTGTTTGGTCGCTCGACCGGGGTGGGCCAGTGGCTGATTGCGCACGGCGTCTCGATTGTCTTTACGTGGCCGGCGGCGGTGATCTCTGCCGTGGTGGTATCGTTCCCCCTGGTCTACCGTACGGCGCTCGGCGCCTTTGAGAGCCTCGACACGCAGATGCTTGACGCCGCGCGAACCCTGGGATGGTCCGAGCGTCGCATCTTTGCCAAGCTTATGATGCCGCTTGGGTGGCCTTCTATTGCCGCTGGTACGGTCCTCGCCTTTGCCCGCGCGATGGGAGAGTTTGGCTGCACGCTGTTCTTTGCGGGCAACTACGCCGGCATTACGCAGACCATCCCCATTGCGATTTACTTTGAGTGGATGGGCGGCAACACCTCGGTGGCCCTCTTTTGGGTCGCCGTCGTGATCGTGTTCAGCTTCCTGGTCATCCTGTTCATCAACATGTACACCGCTCATTCGCAAAAGTATCGCGAGCGGGGCCTTTCCCGTGCGGAGCGCAAGCGGATCAAAGATCTTGCCGGACAGGGCGATTCGCTCGACCCGGCGGGCGGCGATGCCTTGCGTATCGATCGCGAGGCGCTGGCCGAGCTCATGCGCGATGATGCCGCTTTGCAGGGAGGTCGATAGGCCATGTCGCTCGTTCTGGATATCAAAAAGCGCTATCCCGGGTTTATGCTCGACATGCAGCTTGAGGCCGGCGAGGATCGTGTGGCGCTGCTCGGTGCCTCGGGTTGTGGCAAGAGCTGTACGCTGCGCTGCATCGCCGGCGTGGAGACGCCCGACGAGGGCAAGATCGTCGTCAACGGCGTGACCTTTTTTGACTCGGCGACGGGCATCAACCTGTCGCCCCAGGAGCGAAAATGCGCCCTGCTGTTCCAAAACTATCAGCTGTTTCCCAACATGACGGTGGCCGATAACGTATGCGCCGGTGTAAAGGATGCGGGCGACGCCGCCGCGCGCAAAAAGCTCGCCGAGCGCTATCTGGGCATTTTCGGTCTGTCCGATTTTGCCGACCGCTATCCCGCGCGACTCTCGGGCGGTCAGCAACAACGTGTGGCGCTTGCCCGCATGGTGGCGGCGCATCCGGGCATTTTTATGTTCGACGAGCCCATGAGCGCACTCGATTCCTATCTTAAGAGCGCCCTCGAACAGAACATGCTCGACCTGTTCGATGTATGCAACCGCACCGTGCTCTACGTGAGCCACGACATCGACGAAGCGTGCCGCCTGTGCGGGCGCATCTGCGTGATGCACGACGGGCATGTTGAGGAGATCGGCTCCGTCGAGGACGTGGTCCGCCGTCCGCAGACGCTGGCGGCACTGCGCCTGACGGGCTGCAAGAACACAAGCCGGGCGCGCAAGATCGGGTCTCAGGAAGTTGAAGCCCTGGACTGGGGCATGACCTTTAACGTGGGCCATGAGGTTCCCGATAACGTGACGTACCTCGGTATTCGTGCGAGCTACTTCCATGTTGACAATCGCGCGGAGCGCGGTCGCAACAGCTACGATTTGCACGTGGCCCGTGTGAGCGATTCGCGCTTTGAGCGGCTGGTGCTGCTGGACGTGCCGCGTGCTGATGCGCCCACGCGTCTGCAGTGGAAGGTGAATAAGGTGAGTGTACCCGTGGAAGAGCTGCCGCAGGCGGGTGAGACTCTGCGCATGCATTTTGATGCAAGCAGGATCCATCTCGTTTGCCGATAATGCGGGTGCGATGCGGTCGAGGAGGTAGTCCTCGACCGCTTTGTTTTCACTTCGCCGTTCGCCGATTTCTACATGACTAAACCTTATCAGTCTGATAATTAATTATCAGACAGCGAGATGCTCACATCCCAACGTTGTCGTACGCGTGTCGGCGGTGTTCGTCTTGACGACAACCGTTGATATAGTTACCTTCGACGAGAAAAGGAGGGCGCGCCGATGCTGCAGAAGACATATTCGCGTCGCGTTGCCGCGCGCGCCCTGTATATGGCTCGGAGCCGCATATGAGCAGGTATGTTCACGGCTCCGGGAGAGACGACGCACAACTAAATAATCGACCGCAAAGCGGGTTCCCCAAAATTCCGGGTTTGAGCACGGCTGGGTTTTCGCCACCCACCGTGCAGAAATACCGTAGCTATTCATTTTTGGTTCGAGAGGGGAACCGTCATGGCTGAAGAATTCGATTTCCATCCGATGTGGGAGAGCCTCGGCATGAATCTTGCCGACCACGACATGCTGCTGGGCGCCGTGGGCCAGATGTACGGCGATATGTTCCTGACGCAGAACAATCGCCCCAAGTCTACGTCCTACCTGGATTTTGTCGCCACCAACATCCACAGCGGCCGTATTAAGGAGATGCTCGACAAGAAGGAGGCCGGCGAGGCCACCAAGATCGTCGGTTCGTTCTGTGTGTACGTGCCCGAGGAGATCGTGCTTGCCTGCGATGGCATCCCCGTGGGCCTGTGCTCGGGTGCCGACTGGGCGACCGACAAGGTCGAGGAGCATCTGCCGCGCAACACCTGCCCGCTCATCAAGAGCTTTGCCGGCTTTAAGCTGGGCGAGGTTTGCCCCTACATTGAGTCGAGTGATCTGGTGGTGGGCGAGAACACCTGCGATGGTAAGAAGAAGGCCTACGAGTTCTTTGCCACGCAAAAGAACATGTACGTCATGGATATTCCCAACGTGCACGACGAGTCGACGCTCGTGACCTGGAAGGCCGAGGTTAAAAAGCTTGCCGCCAAGATTGAGGAAGAGTGCGGCGTCAAGATTACGCCCGAGCGTCTGAAGGCCGCCATCCACGCCGTCAACGAGAAGCGTCGCGCCCTGCAGCGCCTCGCTGCCACGCGCGCTGCCGACCCGGCGCCCATCAGCGGTCTCGATAGCCTACTGACCGTGCAGGCCGCCTTTATGGATGACACGTCGCGTCTGACCGGAGCCATCAACGAGATGGCGGCTGAGTGCGAGCAGCGTGTCGAGGCCGGCGAGGGCGTGGCGCCCAAGGGGACCAAGCGCATCCTGTACACCGGTACGCCCATGGCCGTGCCCAACTGGAAGCTGTTCAACCTCATCGAGAAGGCCGGTGGCGTCGTGGTGGGCGAGGAGTCCTGCACGGGCTCGCGCTACTACAAGGACCTGGTCGATGAGTCCGGTGAGACGGTTGACGACATGCTCGACGCCATCGCCGAGCGCTACTTTAAGATCAACTGCGCTGTCTTTACGCCCAACGACCAGCGTATGAAGGACATTGTCCAGATGGCCAAGGACCTGCATGCCGACGGTATCGTCGACGTGGCCCTGCAGTTCTGCACGCTCTACGAGATGGAGTCGTTTGCCGTGGAGAAGGCCGCCGAGGAGGCCGGCATTCCGTTTATGCACATCACGACCGACTACGCCGGCGAGGATGCAGGCCAGCTACAAACCAGGATTGAGGCTTTCTTGGAAACCATTTAGGGCCATCCGTCCCGGCGGCTTTCCCGGACACCCGATCTTGCCGTTCAAACCGTCGCTTGCGTGTCAAAATACGCGGCGCTCCTCTTTCACGGCAACCTCGGGCACCTGGGAAAGCCGTTTCCTTGGTTGGCTAAAAGGTTTGTTAAGGAGTTATATGTCGGAAAATATTGAGCAGCCGTTGCCGTCCACGTTTGAGGAGTTCAACGAACAGCGCAAGGCGGCGTTTATTCGCGTCAAGGATTATAAGCAGGCGGGTAATCGCCTGGTCGGCTTTTTGTGCAGCTATACGCCGCTCGAGATTATCGATGCCGCGGGGGCTGCGAGCGTGGCCTTGTGCGGCACGTCCGACGAGGTGATTCCCGAGGCCGAGAAGGTGCTGCCGGCAAACCTCTGCCCGCTTATCAAGTCGACGTACGGTTTTGCCTCTTCGCAAAAGTGCCCGTTTACGTACTTTAGCGACATGATCATCGGCGAGACCACCTGCGACGGCAAGAAGAAGATGTACGAGCTACTCAACGAGCTCAAGCGCACGCACATTCTGCATCTTCCGCAGGGTCGCGATCGTGCCTACGAGCGTGAAAGCTGGTACGAGGAGTGCCGCCTGCTCAAGGAGGAGCTCGAGGGCTTCTACGGCATTACGATTACTGATGACGACCTGCGCGCCGCCGTCCGTCGCCGCAATCGCCTGCGTGCGGCGCAGCTCGATATGTTCGCGCTTCAGGCCAACCAGCCTGCGGCCATGAGTGGCGTCGACCTGATGAGCACTATGTTTGCCGGTACGTTCAGCTTTGATATCGAGGCCTATACGCAGCAGCTGGAGCAAAAGGTCGCCAAGCTGCGCGAGGCCTACGATGCGGGCGAGCGCCCGGTTGCGGCGGATGCCAAGCGCATTCTGATCACCGGTTGCCCGGTGGGCGGCGTGATCAACAAGATCGGCCGTACTATCGAGTCCAACGGCGGTGTGGTCGTGTGTATGGACGACTGCTCGGGCGAGCGCACGGCGGCCATGATGATCGACCCGGAGGCTCCCGATATCCTGCGCGCCATCGCCGACCGCTACCTGGACATCAACTGCTCGGTCATGACGCCCAACGACGGTCGTATGGAAAATACGCTGGCCATGTGCGAGAAGTATCACGTTGATGGCGTGGTCGAAAACGTGCTCCAGGCCTGCCACACCTTTAACGTGGAGAGTGCTCGCATGCAGGAGGCTGTCGAGAGCGCGGGTATTCCGTATATGAAGATCGAGACCGACTACAGCAACGGCGACATGGGTCAGATCGAGACTCGCATCGCCGCCTTCATCGAAACCCTCTAGCTTTCTCAGGCACCGGATCTTGCCCCTCAAACCGTCGCTTGCGTACCCAAAGTACGCTGCGCTCCTCTTTCGGGGCAATCTCCGGCACCTGAGAAACCTAGAGCTAAGGCGCCTGAACGCGCCGCTACCTTTGATGTTTAGATTGGGAGAGAGCCATGATAGGGATCGGGATCGATATCGGGTCTACGGCGGCTAAGGCTGCTGTGGTCGACGGGGAGGGTTCGGTGGCGTGGACGTGCGTGCAGCCAACCGGGTTCTCCTCGGTCGATGCTTCCGAGCGGCTGCGCGAGGCACTTGCCGCAGCCGGCTATGACGTGACGGACGACGATGCTCGCGTGATCGCGACCGGCTACGGTCGTGTTGCCGTGCCCTATGCGCATAAGGTCGTGACCGAGATTACCTGCCACGGTACCGGTGCCGTGCGCCTGTTTGGTGACCACGGTACCGTGATCGACGTGGGCGGCCAGGACACCAAGGTCATCCAGCTTAAAGGCGGCCGCGTGGCCAAGTTTGCCATGAACGACAAGTGCGCCGCCGGCACGGGGCGCTTTCTGGAGATCATGGCCGACCGCCTGGGCATTACCCAGCAGCAGATGGCCGACCTTGCGCGTTCCGGTGAGCCCACCAAGATATCCAGCATGTGCACGGTCTTTGCCGAAAGCGAGGTCATCAGCCTGATCGGTCGTGGCGAGCCGCGCGAGAACATTGCGCGCGGCGTGGTCGAGAGTGTCGTGTCGCGCGTGGCCACTATGGCCGGGCAGGCAGCGGGCGCCCCGTACTATCTGACCGGTGGCCTGTGCGAGAACGCCTTCGTGGTGGAGCGGTTGGGCGAGCTACTGGGGTCGCCGGTGACCACCTCGCCCCAGGCTCGCTTTGCCGGAGCGATCGGCGCGGCCATTCGAGCCCAGGCGCTCAATTAATGCATCCGCCGCAGGCTCGCATTCATGCGTATACTGGGAGAAAATGATTGACCGATGAGAGGAGGTATCGATGGCTGACGATCAGATTAAGCTCACGTCTATGACGGCCGCGAGCGGTTGAGCCGCTAAGTTGGCTCCCGGAGCCCTCGCCCAGGTCCTGGGCGACTTGCCAAATGTGCCCAACGACAATCTGCTCGTGGGGTTCGATACCTCCGACGATGCGAGTGTCTTCCGCGTAGGGGAGAACCTGGGGCTTGTGCAGTCCATCGACTTCTTCCCGCCGATGGTCGACGATCCGTTTCTGTTTGGCCAGATCGCTGCGGCCAACTCGCTGTCGGACATCTACGCCATGGGCGGGCGGCCGAGCCATGCCATGAACCTGCTGTGCATTCCGAGCTGCCTGGGCGTCGAGGTCGCCGGCCAGATTCTGGCGGGTGGCGCCGACAAGTGCGTCGAGGCCGGTTGCTCTATCGCGGGCGGCCATACCATCAACGACGACGAGCCCAAGTACGGTCTGTCCGTGAGCGGGTTTGTCGCGCTCGACCGCATGCTCGCCAACAGCGGCGCGCGCGTGGGCGATGCGTTGCTGCTGACCAAGGCGGTTGGCTCGGGCATCATCACCACGGCCATTAAGGGCGAGCTCATCGAGCAGGACGAGGCCGCAGCCATGTTTGACTCGATGCGCACCCTCAACGAGGCTCCGATTCGTCTGGCCGAGGGACTTGAGCTTCACGGCTGCACCGACATCACGGGCTTTGGCCTGATCGGGCATGCGTGCGAGATGGCCGAGGGCTCGGGCGTGCAGATTGAGCTTGCGTCGGGGGCGGTGCCGCTCTTTGACCAGGTGCTAGACATGGCGCGTCTGGGCATTATTCCCGCGGGCTCCTACCGCAACCAGGACTTCTTTGGCCCGCGCGTGGCTGCCGACGAAGACCTGGAGCCGGGCATGTTGGATTCGCTGTACGATCCGCAGACGTCTGGTGGCCTGCTCATCGCGGCACCTGCTGCCGATGTGGATGAGCTTGCGCGCCGTCTGCATGCCGAAGGACGTATTGCCGCCGTCGTCGGTCGCGTGTGCGAGCCGGTGCCAGGCGGTCCTGCCGTCCACGTTGTTCGCTAGCCCGCACGTTTATGTAACTGTTTACCGTTCTCTAGAACGGTTCTTTCGAAAGGAAAAACTATGTCTACCAAAATTGAAGTCAATGCCATGGGCGATGCCTGCCCGCTGCCCGTCGTCAAGACGCTCAAAGCCCTGAAGCAGCTCGATGGCGAGGGCGCCGTGGTGACCTCGGTCGATAACGAGACTGCCGTCAAGAACATCTCCAAGATGGCGCAGGAGAAGGGCTGCACGGCCTCGGTCGAGAAGGTTTCTGACGCCGAGTGGCACGTGACCGTGGCGACCTCTGGCGCCGTTGCCGTGGCCGATCCTGAGCAGGATGGCGCTGCCTTCTGCGACGCCAGCGCCGGCAAGGGCAAACTCGTCATTTCCGTCTACACCGATTGCATGGGCCGTGGCGACGACGAGCTGGGCCACAAGCTCATGAAGGCGTTTATCTTTGCCGTGACGCAGCAGGAGGAACTGCCCGCGACCATGCTGTTCTACAACGGCGGTGCCAAGCTCACCGTCGAGGGCTCGCCGGTGCTCGATGACCTGAAGGGCCTGGCCGAGCAGGGCGTCGAGATTCTCACCTGCGGTACCTGCCTCGACCACTATGGCATTAAAGACCAGCTTGCGGTGGGCGAGGTCACGAATATGTACGTGATCGTGGAGAAGATGGAGCAGGCCGTGCGCGTCGTGCGCCCGTAGCGTATTGGTTGGAGTTGCCATGAGGGAGAAGCGCCCGGCGCTTGTCATCACGTTTCCCACCACGGCGGCCGCCATGGGCTGCGAGTCCCTGTGCATTGAGCGCGGCCTTCCCGGGCGAACGATTCCCGTGCCCGGGGAGGTCGCTGCCGGCTGCGGTCTGGCGTGGAAGGCGTTGCCTGCCGATGAGGAACTGCTGCGCGGCGAACTCGCCGAGGCGGGTGTTCCCACCGAGGGCTATACCGTGATTGATATGTGGGAGGTCGTGCGATGATCTATCTGGATAACGCGGCGACGACCATGCACAAGCCGCAGACGGTCATCGATGCCGTGACGCAGGCGATGTGCTCGCTCGGCAATGCCGGGCGCGGCGCCACGTCGGGTGCCCTCGATGCCGCTCGTACGATTCACGTTTGCCGTGCCAAGCTCGCGCGCCTTTTGGGTTGCCCGAGGGCGGACCATGTGTGCTTTACGCCCAACTCCACGGCGGCGCTCAACACTGCCATAAACGGCGTGGTGCGCCCCGGCGACCGTGTGGTCACAACGGTGCTCGAGCACAACTCCGTGCTGCGTCCGCTTAACCGCCTTGCGGCAGAGCAGGGTGTGACCGTTGAGCATGCGGGCTGCGATGCGAGCGGCGTGCTCGACTACGACGAGCTCGAGCGGTTGGTCACGCTGGGCACGCGTGCTGTGGTGGTGACGCACGCCTCCAATGTGACCGGCAACGCGGTCGACATTGCGCGCGTGGCGGCCATGGCTCATGCTGCCGGTGCGCTGGTGATCGTCGACGCCTCCCAGTCTGCCGGTACGGCGAAGATCGACATGCAGGCCATGGGGCTCGACGTCGTGTGCTTTACCGGCCACAAGGGATTGATGGGCCCGCAGGGCACCGGCGGTCTGGCCGTGGCGGAGGGTGTCGACGTGGCGCCCTGGGCCATGGGCGGCACGGGCGTGCACAGCTTCGATGCGCTGCAGCCGCTTGAGTGGCCCACGCGCCTTGAGGCGGGCACGCTCAACGGTCACGGCATCGCGGGCCTTTCTGCCGGTCTCGACTTTATCGAGGCCCAGGGTGGGGCCGAGGCGATTGCGGCGCGTGAGCGCGCGCTTGCCGAGCGTTTCCTCGCCGGCGTGCGCGAGATTCCGGGGATTAAGCTCTATGGTGCCTTTGACCAGCCGATGCGCTCTGCGATTGCGTCGCTCAACGTGGGCGATATCGACTCTGCCGAGATCTCGGACGCGCTCATGCAAGGGTGGGGGATTGCGACGCGCCCCGGCGCCCATTGCGCTCCGCTCATGCACCGCGCGCTGGGGACCGAGCGCCAGGGTATCGTTCGCTTCTCGTTTGGGTATTTCAACACTACCGAAGAAGTTGACACGGCTATCGATGCTCTATGCGATTTAGCCTGCTAAAGCTGCTAGACCGTTTATACTTGCGGGACGGGTGTTTTTGCCCGTCCCGTTTTTGTTTCGACCCGAAAGGTGTGCATATGGCCTCATCCGCCCCGCGTGGTCTACGCTCCGATCATGTCGTTACCGTTGGCATCGCCCTGTTCTCGATGCTCTTCGGCGCCGGCAACCTCATTATTCCGCCGCTGCTGGCGCTCCAGGCAGGTTCTGCCACGCCGGTCGCCATGCTCGGCTTTCTGATTGCCGCCATCGGTCTGCCCGTCATGGGATTTATCGCCGTCGCGCTCGCCGGCACGGCCCGCGAGCTGGCCGGGCGCGTGCATCCTAAGTTTGGTGAATTCTTCGTTGCGGCGGTCTACCTGGCCATCGGTCCGTGCCTGGCCATTCCGCGCACAAGCTCTACGGCGTTCGAGATGCTAGTGCCGCTGCTGCCCGAGGGCGTCTCGCTCGGCACGGCTCGCCTGGTGTTTGCCGTCGGCTTCTTTGTCGTCGCGTTTGTGCTTACGCTGCGCCCGGGGGTCATCACACGCGTACTCGGTCGCATTACGGGCCCCGCGCTCATCGCGCTCATCGTGCTGGTCGTGGGTGCTGCCGTGATCTCGCCGCTGGGACCGGCTGCTGCCCCGCAAGCTCCCTATGATGCCGGCGCTGCGGTTCAAGGCTTCTTGACCGGCTACCAGACCATGGACCTGCTTGCGTCGCTCGCCTTCGGCATCATCATCGCCGAGACCATCCACGAGTTGGGTGTTACCGATGACAAACGCGTGGCCTTCGAGATTTCGCGTTCCGGTGTGATCGCCGGCGTGCTCATGGCCACCATCTATTGCGGCTTGGCCCTTGCCGGTATGCAGCTCGGCACCGTGATGCCCGACGCCACCAACGGCGCTGCAATCCTTGCTCGCTCGGCCTCCATGCACTTTGGCCTTGCCGGCACGGTTGTGGTATTTGCGATTTTCTTTCTCGCCTGCATGAACGTGTGCATCGGCCTCATCAGCTGCTGCTCGCGTTACTTCTGCGAGACGTATGTGGTTAAAGGGGGAGCGGAGGCTTCCGAGGAGGCCATGCGCCGCCCCTTCGCAATCCTCGCGTTTGTGTTCGCAGCGTTTTCGTGCGTGCTTTCCAACGTGGGCCTCGACGTGATTCTTATGTTCTCGGTGCCTATGCTCAATGCCCTGTACCCCGTTGCCATTGTGCTGGTGCTTATGGGCCTGGTTCACGGCTTTTGCGACGCACATCCGCAGGTGTGGGTCTGGGTCGGCGGCGTTGTCGCGGTGCAGAGCGTAATCACTTCGGTCCGCGACGCGTTCTTTGCGGGCGCGTGGCTGCCGTTCGATGTGCTGCCGCT
Source organism: uncultured Collinsella sp. (assembly GCA_900552685.1). GTDB lineage: Bacteria > Actinomycetota > Coriobacteriia > Coriobacteriales > Coriobacteriaceae > Collinsella. The sequence continues at coordinate 48,614 of USAJ01000002.1, read as the reverse complement.
GGCGGATATCGGTGCCGCGTGGGCGCCGGTTGCCGTGGTGGCGTTTGTGATCGGCCTGCTCCATAGTCGTTTTGTTGCACATTCGAGGAGCTAAGGCATCAATGCTTGCACAGGCGGGGAGTCTCCCCTATAATTTCCTTCGCTTTGGGACACGCAAGGTTTAGACCTTAGCTGCTCAACACCTTCGGGACGTGGCGCAGTTTGGTAGCGCGCCTGCTTTGGGAGCAGGATGTCGCAGGTTCAAATCCTGTCGTCCCGACCATATCTTGCGGGCGTAGTTCAATGGTAGAACCCCAGCCTTCCAAGCTGATGACGCGGGTTCGATTCCCGTCGCCCGCTCCATAAGATAGATGAATGGCTCTGGTTCCTTTTGGGACCAGAGCCATTTTCATATACATGCCGGGGACCCCACATCCCCTCCTAAGTTGCGGTGAAATAGTTCCCGATTAGCCGCAAAAGCTGTTATCCAGGAACTATTTCACCGCAACTTATTGAGGCCGTGCGGGCTGGGTCGATGATGGGTTCTGTTGTCGAGAAGATGAGGACAGCCGGTCAGGAGTCTGCGTAGGGTTTTGTGGTTGGTATACCGTAGCCGCGCATCATGGAGCCGAACGCTTTGACATCGTAGGTGTCTGAGAGCTTGAAATGAATGACGTTGTGGCCCATGGCACGCAGGTTCGTGTCGCGCATGAGGGCAGCTCGATAGGTTTTTGCCGCAGTATGTTCCGGATCATTTTGGGCATCGTCCTCAAACTTGCCTAGTCCATGCAGCTCAGCCAGCATCCAAGAGCCGTTTGGCATCTGCCAGCCGTAATCTGCCAAATAATAGCCGGCGTTTCCCGGTCGAGTGATTTCAACCTGTAGTTCGGGAGCGGCAACTCCCGCCAGAATCATTGCCGTCCGTGCTTCGGATTCTCCACCGTTATCCGATCTGCCATCCATGTGTTCAAAAACGTCAAATGCGCGCGCGATGCCGTGCAGTCCGCGGCAGTTCGTTTGTGCATATGCACGCAATTCTTCACGCTCGACACCGTACTCACGAGCCAACCCGTCGACATAGCCTAGTGCATATCGAAAAGCGTTAGTTCGGGCGATGTCGACCACCGTGCGATATGGATTCGTTAACGTAAAAGGACCGAGCTGCCATACGTCGCCCGGCCGCCAGCGTCGGTATTCAACGAATTCGTACATATCGCGTCTGGTGGAACGCGGTAGCAGCACTTGCACCTTGTCGAGAAGCGAATATGCAGAACCGATGCCATAGAGCAGTGCCGCCGTTGCTCCACAAAACACGGCATCCGGTTCAACGACTGCAATAGCGGATGTCAATTGAAAGATGCGATCTTCGACGCCGAGGCCATTCCAATACGCGGGATCAGCGTAGACATGGTTGTAGAGTCGAATAATCATCTCTTTTTGCATGAGCGCGTAGGCACAGCGTTCATCCCATTTTTTGGTAGCTACAAATAGGTGCCCGCCATGATGGGCCTCGAATAACCGGAAGAACAGCTCTACTTGCGGTTTGGTACAGCGTTTATCATGACTCATTTTCGACCCCATGGTCTCGAGGGGGAGTGAATGACACTACGCTATCCCATATTTGGCCCGCCTGACCTTGCCATGAACTGACCAAAAGCTTGACGGGGCAGGTCAGAGTCATGAGTCAGAGCCAAACATATCGGCAAACGGTTGATTAGTGCCCCTCGGCGGCACTAATCAACCACCCTTACAGAAAGTTGCGGTGAAATAGTTCCTGAAAAGCTCGAATAAGCCTAAATCCAGGAACTATTTCACCGCAACTTAGGAGGGGATGGGGTTAGTGGCGACCGTGGTGGCGGAGTTTGTCGATGGTGGAGTCGGTGCTGCGGCTGCGGGATTCGGCGGCGCGGTCGCGGGCGTCGGCGGCGGTTTGGCGCTTGCGGCGGTAATCGATCATGCCTTGGATGATGGGCTTGCCAAAGCTCACGACATCATCGTTGTAGATGGCGGTTCGGGCTGCGAGGAGGCAGTCGGTAAAGTCCATATGGGTCTTGCCAAAGAGTTTGACGGCAAGGGCGACAACGGTGGGCTCGTCGACCATGACATCATCGAGCAGCCTTTTCAAGGCCGCAGCAATCTCAACGCGGGGAACCTTATAGACGTCGCGCAGCGTGACCACGACGCGTGTGATGATTTCGGGGTAGACGCGAGCGGTGCGCGTGGCGATGACCTTGGCAGCGCGCGGTGACAGAACTTCGTCGTCGTCAAGCAGGTAGCGCAGGATGACGGTCTCGTCGATGATGGTGCTACTCATGGATATCTACTTCCTCGGGACCCAAAATCGAATCGTCGCTTTCTGTAGCAAGGTACTCAATCCAGGCATTGCGCTCCTCGGAGCGGCGATTGGGGTCCCCATATGCTTTGAGCGATCCATAGGCGGCGGTGCCGTCCTTTGAGCGCACGGCGACCGGCTGAAAGGGAAGCTTGCGCATCAAAATGCTCTGCGCGACAAATAAGCGGACAGCCTCGGCGAGCGATGTGCCCATGGCATCGTAGAGATGCTCGGCATGCTGCTTGTCTTCCTCGCGAATGCGCACCTGCAGGATGGCTCTTTTTTTGAGTCGATGACATCACTGGCCCCCTTAATGAGCGCGCAATATAGTCGGTCAAATGCGGCACGTGCCGATACCTGAGCATCTTATAACTATTACTTTATTTCGCTCAAGTAAATAACCATTAACACGAATACAAGCGTAGTACATCCAAAATGAGAGTGCGTAAAAATCTCAGAGGTGTACGCATGTAATACACTCACCTTTATAGCTTCTAGAGAATAATTCCAACCTGCCAAAACCCCTGCAATACACCCGTATTGCAGGGCCTATGCTCAAGTTTGCCCCCTGCAACTGCGTATATTTAGCCTGCATATCGTTGGAGGAACTCTATCGAAGCGCCTGTTTCGCCGCATGCGCTCGATACGCCGATGCCAGGCCACGGGCGGCTTGGGTCAATGTCGACAGGGTCTCTCCGGCATGGGATTCAGGAGGGAGTGAACAACATGGGCAATAAACGAGTCGTAGCCGATTCTTCGCGCTGCATTGGGTGTCAAACCTGTATGGCGGCGTGCATCGAGGCACACGATATTCCCGGTAACATCGCCGCGCCGCGCCTGCGCGTGACGCGTACGTACGAGATCTCCGCACCGGTGGCTTGCCATCACTGCGAGGACGCCCCGTGCGCGAAGGCCTGTCCTACGGGCGCCTTGTTCTTTGATCCAAAGAACCATCGTATCGGCGTCAACGAGGACAACTGCATCGGCTGCAAGAGCTGCGTCATGGCATGCCCCTTTGGCGCCGTGAGCGTGGCGACCACGCAGGTTCCGGTCTTGATGGGCGACGTTCGCGTGGGTTCGCAGACCAAGAGCTTCGTGCTCAAGTGCGACCTGTGCGTGGACCGTCCCGGCGGTCCGGCGTGTGCCGAGGCGTGCCCGACCAAGGGCCTCACCCTGGTAGACGAGGAGCGCCTGGCAGAACTGACTGCCGAGCGTGCCCGCGCCACCATCGAAAACGAGGCGTAAGCGTTGGGGCGACAGGCCCAATGATTGTCAAATTAGTACCGAGTAATCGGTAGCAGAAAAAGGAAGGAGGGTGTCATGGAGAAGCATAAAGTGATCTGCCCGTACTGCGGCGCCGGTTGCCAGTTTAACCTCCTGGTCCAAAACGGCCAGGTCGTGGGCACCGAACCGCTCAACGGCATCACCAACCAGAGCGAGCTGTGCCTTAAGGGCATGAGCGGCTACGACTTCATCAACGACACCAAGATCTTGACTCCTCGCGTACTGCACCCGATGATCCGCCGCACTAAGGGCGCGGATCTTGAGCGCGTAAGCTGGGACGAGGCACTGGATTTCACCGCATCTAAGATGCAGGCCATAATTGACGAATATGGTCCTAACGCTGTCATGACCACCGGCTCTTCGCGAGGCGGCGGCAATGAGGCGAACTACGTCATGCAGAAGTTTACGCGTGCGTGCATCGGCACCCACAGCGTAGACAACTGCGCCCGTACTTGACACGGCCCTACTGTCCTCGGTCTGATGGACACGGTTGGTTCAGGTTGCATGTCATGCTCCATCCCCGGTATGGAGGATGCGGGCTGCATTTTCCTCTTCGGCTATAACCCTGCCGATTCGCACCCCATCGTCGCAAGGCGTATCGTGCGAGCCAAAGAAAAGGGTTGCAAGATCATCGTCGCCGATCCGCGCCATATCGAAACCGCGCGTATCGCCGATCTCTACCTTCCGATCAAGAACGGTTGCAACGTCGCGTTCCTCAACGCCTTTGCCAACTGCTTGGTCAACGATGGCCTCTACGACAAGGAATTCGTCGCCGAGCACACGAACGGCTTTGACGAGTGGTGGGAGACCATCAAGAACTACACTCCCGAATCCGTACAGGACATCACGGGTGTCGAGCCCGCGTTGATCCACCAAGCTGCCGAGATGTACGCCACGGCGAAGCCCTCTGCCATCATTGGCTGGGGTATGGGCGTATGCCAGCAGAAGCAGAACCTGAAGACGGTGCACACCATCGCCTCCATCGCCTGCGTTGCCGGCCAGATCGGCAAACCCAATTCCGGCCTCGCGCCCGTGCGTGGCCAGAATAACGTCCAGGGCTCCTGCGATATGGGCATGCTGCCCAACCTGTACCCTGGCTACCAGAAGGTCACCGACCCGGCAGTGCGTGCCAAGTTTGCCAAGGCTTGGGGCGTGCCCGAGGAAAAGCTCCCGCTCGAGGAGGGCTACAAGCTCACCGACCTGGGCCACCTGGTCGACGAGGGCAAGGTGCACTGCTTCTACAACTACGGCGAGGACCCGGTGCAGACCGAGCCCGATTCGGCCGGTATGCGCAAGACGCTCTCCGAGCTGGATCTGTTCATTTGCCAGGACATCTTTATGACGCAGACGACTATGCTCGCCGACGTCATCCTGCCTGCCACCTCTTGGGGCGAGCACGAGGGTGTCTTTACCGCATCCGACCGTAGCTTCCAGCACTTTGACGCGGCCGTTCCGCCCAAGGGCGAGTGCCGCCACGACTGGGAGATCTTCGCGGACCTGTCCACGCGCATGGGCTACCCCATGCACTACGACAACACCGAGCAGATCTGGAACGAGTGCATTAGCCTGTGCCCCAACTTTGTGGGCGCAACCTACGAGAAGATGGCTCCCGAGGGCGGCTACGCCCAGTGGCCCGTCAAGAGCACCGATGTGAATGACCACGGTACGCCCGACATGTTCGCTGGCGGCAAGTTCACCACCAAGGACGGCCGCGCCAACCTGATGGCGCACGACTGGGAGGCGCCCTCCGAGCTTCCCGACGATGAGTACCCGCTCATCCTGTGCACCGTCCGCGAGGTCGGCCACTACAGTTGCCGTTCGATGACCGGCAACTGCAAGACGCTGGCGCTGCTCGCCGACGAGCCTGGCTTTGTCCGCATGAATCCCGCGGACGCCGAGGCGCGCGGCATCAAGAACGGCGACATCGTCTCGATTCACAGCCGCCGCGGCCAGGTATACAGCCGCGCCGACGTGAGCGACCGCATCAATAAGGGCACGGTCTATATGACCTACCAGTGGTGGATCGGCAAGTGCAACGAGCTGACCATTCACAAGGTCGACCCGGTCTCGCATACGCCCGAGGACAAGTTCTCCGCCTGCCAGGTCGACGCTATCGCCGACCAGGTCTGGGCCGAGGGCGAGGTCGAGCGTCAGTACACCGAGCTCAAGCAGGCTCTGGTGGACGCCGCCGCTCCCCAGGACGTTGAGCCTGGCGCCGCCAAGTTCGACGACGAGACGCACGTGAATCAAATCGTGTAGTCCCGTTCTCGTTGGCTTTTTGGGCCGGGCGTCCCGTACGTTCGGGAGCCCGGCCCGTTATTTTGAAAGGAAGTGGGGATGAACCGCTTCATCGACATCAATCCGGAGAGGTGCATCGGCTGCGGAACATGCCAGTCTGCCTGCGCCGACGCCCACCGGATGCAGGGTCTTCAGGATACGCCGCGCCTGGCGCTCGTGAAGACCGGCGGTATTTCGGCCGCCCTTGCCTGCCACCATTGCGAGGGTGCCCCCTGCGCCGAGGTCTGCCCGGTGAATGCCATCGAGCACGATGGCGATCGCATCCACGTCAAGGAGCAGGAGTGCATCGGGTGCAGGCTGTGCGCCATTGCGTGCCCCTTCGGAGCCATCCATCCCGATGGCACGTCTATCGCCGGTGTCGCAGGCATGTGCGACCCGACGCCTTCGTATCCTAAGTCCCTGAGCAGCCTGCTTACGTGGGCTCCTGGCCAGTACACCTGCGCTGTCAAGTGCGACCTGTGTGCCTTCGATCCGGACGGCCCGCATTGTGTGGCGGCGTGCCCCACCAAGGCGCTGACCGTCATGGGCGGCGCGGCCGATCGCGAGCTCGACGAGGCCAAGCGCCTGCGCTCGATCGAAAACGGTCCGGCCGTCGATGTTACCGCTGTGGCCCAGGGCCTGTCCGAGAAAGCAGAAGGGAGCGTAAACAATGGATAGCATGACGCTGTTTATCGCATCGCTTGCCGTCTCGTGCATCGGTGCGCTCGCCTCGGTTCTGCTGATTAAGGCCGACAACGCCGCCAAGACCGCCGGCTGCCTGATCGGCGCCGTCGCGGCCGTGCTGTCGTTCATCGCGGGCCTCGAGGCCGTGCTTGGCGACGTTTCGTCCCTCAACACGGTCTTCTTTTCCCGTTCGCCCGTCTCGAGCTCTTGCTCAACGGCCTTGCGGGCCTGATCGTGGTCCTCATCTCAATCCTCGCCTTTGCGGGCTTCATCTACGGTCTGTCCTACTTCGATGAGTACCCGGGCAAGGTCGGGCGCGCCGGTTTCTTCATGAACACCTTCGTCGCCTCGATGATGCTCGTCATCACCGCCGACAACGTGTTCTGGTTCCTGGTCGCCTTTGAGCTCATGTCCCTTACGAGCTACTTCCTTGTCGTTATCGAGGAGAACAAGAACTCCATTAGGGGCGGTTGGCTCTACTTCGTCATCGCGCACGTGGGCTTTGTCCTTATCATGGCGAGCTTCCTGCTCATGACCAACGGCGTGGGCGGTTCCTTCAGCTTCAGTGATTTCCGTACGCATGACTTTGGACCCGCCGTCTCCTCCGCGTGCTTCGTCCTCGCGTTCTTCGGATTCGGCGCAAAGGCCGGTATCATCCCGCTGCACTCCTGGCTGCCCCAGGCGCACCCCGAGGCGCCGTCCAACGTGTCCGCCCTCATGTCCGGCGGCATGATCAAGATCGGCATCCTGGGAATCCTCAAGGTCGGTCTCGACCTGCTCGCGGGTTCGGGCGTCCAGCTCTGGTGGGGCCTCATGGTCCTGGTCTTCGGATCCATCTCGTCGGTCCTGGGCGTCGTCTACGCCCTCCACGAGCACGACATTAAGCGCCTGCTGGCCTACCACTCCGTCGAGAACATCGGCATCATCTTGCTCGGTGTCGGCGCGTCCATGACGGCGCACGCCCTGGGCAACGACGTCATCGCGACGATCGCGCTCATGGCCGCCCTCTACCACACGCTCAACCACGCCATGTTCAAGGGCGAGCTGTTCCTCGGCGCGGGCTCCCTGCTCTATGCCACGGGTACGCGCAACATGGAGAAGATGGGCGGCCTGTTCCGCCGTATGCCGGTCACGGCCGTCTGCTTCCTCATCGGTGCCCTTGCCATCTCGGCTATCCCGCCGCTCAACGGCTTCGTTTCCGAGTGGTTCACCTACCAATCCCTGTTCAACATCTCGACGCTCTCCGACCCGGTCGTCATGGTGTTCGCCGTCGCCTCCGCGGCCGCCCTCGCCATCACCGGTGCCCTGGCCGTTACGTGCTTCGTGAAGGCCTACGGCGTCTCGTTCGCGAGCAGCCCTCGTTCCCAGGAGGCCGCGAACGCCAAGGAGTCCCCGGCTCCGATGTTGTTCTCGCAGATGCTCCTCGCGGCCATCTGCGTGGTGCTGGGAATCGGTTCTCCCGTCATCGCCCCGGTTCTGGGCGACGTCGCCCAGAGCGTGCTTGCCGGCTCTGCCATCACAGCCACCTCGGGCGTGTCTCTGGTGAACGAGATTTCCGGTGCCGCCACCTCCACCCCCGCGATCGCCATCGCGCTCGTGGTCCTCACCGGCCTCGCGTTCGTGTTGAGGTCCTGCCTCGGCACCAAGGCCCCCGCTAAGAAGACCGACCCTTGGGCGTGCGGCTACGAGCCCAACGAGCACATGCCCGTCGTCGCCACGAGCTTCGCGTCAGACGTAGAGCTCTTCATGGGCCCGCTCTACACCCTGCGCGAGGTATGCACCAAGATCTGCTGGTCCATCGCGCACGTGTTCCAGAAGCTCACCGGTGTCGCCCAGGGCGTTGAGCCCCTGCCCGACCGCTTCCTGGTCGATGCACCGAGCGAGGGTGCCGATAAGCTGGCCGGCCTCGCCTCCAAGATCGAGGGCGGCAACTACTCCGTATACATCTGCTACATCGTCGCGGCGCTCGTGGTCTTCCTCGTGCTCGCCGTGGTCATGGTCTAGAGAGGGGAGAGGATATTATGAACATCGTTCTTGCGATAGCGCAGGGCCTCGTGGTCATGCTGGTCGCGCCCTTCTTCTCCGGCCTCGCCCGTGTGATTCGCGCGAAGATGCACAATCGCCGCGGTCCGTCCATCCTTCAGGATTACCGGGACCTCGCGAAGCTCATGGCGCGTCCCGAGTCCGTGAGTTCCGACTCGAGCTTTGTGCTGCGCATCATGCCGCCGCTGTTCCTCGCGGTGTCGTTCATGCTCGCCATGGGCCTGCCCATGTTCACGCTCGAGAGCCCCATGCCCGTCTTTGGTGACGCCATCACCATCATGTACGCGCTCGCGCTGTCCCGCTTCTTCTTCGCGCTGTCCGGCGTGGATTCCTCCAACGCCTACGCGGGCTTCGGCGGTATCCGCGAGCTCCTCATGAGCGTGCTCATCGAGCCGTCCATGCTCATCGCGCTGTTTACCGTCGCCATCGTGTGCGGCTCCACGGACATTGCGACCATGGGTCAGCACATCGTTACGGGCAACGTCTCGAGCGTCGTCGCCGTCATCCTCGCCGGCGTCGCCTTCGCGGCCGCCTGCTATATGGAGCTCGGCAAGCTTCCGTTCGATCAGGCCGAAGCCGAGCAGGAGCTCCAGGAGGGCCCGCTCGCCGAGCTCTCCGGCCCGTCCCTGGCCATGATGAAGCTCGCCATGGGCATGAAGCAGGTCGTGGTCGTCGCTTGGTTCACCTCCATCTTCATCCCCTGGGGAGAGCCCGCGACCATCGGCGTCACCGCTCTCGTGGGCGCCGTCGTCTTCCTTGTCAAGTGCCTGGTCGATTTCGTTGTCTGCGGCGTGCTCGAGAACTCCGTTTCCCGTTCGCGCTTCAAGGTGCTCGGTAACCAGACCTGGGCCGTCGTCGGCATCGCGGTCCTCGCGTTCGTCTTCGTCGTCGTAGGCGTGTAGGGAGAAGGGAGAAACTATGTCAATCGAATCGAGCTTGTCCCTCTTTGCCATGGTGGCGATCGCCGTCCCCATGCTGGGCTCCCTGCTCATCGTCATGCTGCCGCGTCCCTACGCTAAATGGATCTGCGCCTTTGCCGGCGGCATCGCCACGGTCGCTTCCGTTGGCTTGGCCGCGACGTTTGCCGGAAACGGCATGAACGCGGTCGATGTAACCTGGGCGAGTATGGGCCAGACCTTGGTCATGGGCTTCATATTCGACCGGATGAGCACGCTGCTCGCACCCGCGTTCGTCGCTATCGGCCTGCTCGTCGTCATCTATTCGTTCCCGTACATGAGCGATAAGAACAAGGAGCATCCCGACGCGCCCCGTCGCCGCTTCTACGTGTACTTCTCCACGTTCATCGGCGCCATGGCCGGTCTCGCCTACAGCTCCACCATCGTCGGCCAGCTCGTTTTCTTCGAGATCACCGGCGTGTGCTCCTGGGGCCTCATCAGCTACTACATGACGCCCACGGCCAAGAAGGCCGGTATGAAGGCGCTCATCATCACCCATATCGGCGCTCTGGGACTCTACATCGGCGCGGCCTTCCTGTTCGCCGGAACCGGCACGTTCGCGCTGAGCGCGATCTCCCAGCTCGATTCCGGTATGAAGACCGTCGTGCTGCTGCTCATCCTGTTCGCCGCTTGGGCCAAGTCCGCCCAGTTCCCGCTCTACATGTGGCTGCCCTCCGCAATGGAGGCCCCCACGCCCGTTTCCGCCTACCTCCATGGCGCGTCCATGGTGAAGGTCGGCGTGTGCGTGTTCGCCCGCGCTCTTGCGAGTGCCGGCGATATCCCCGAGATCGTCGGTTGGGTCGCCATCATCGACGCCGTCGTGACCATGCTCTTCGGCTTCCTCATGTACCTGCCCCAGAAGGATATGAAGCGCCTGCTCGCCTTCTCGACGATCGCGCAGCTCGCCTACGTGTTCTTCGGCCTGGGCCTCTCCGTGTTCGGAAGCCAGATGGCGTTCAACGGCGCCGTCGAGCACATCTTCAACCACGCGTTCACCAAGACCCTGTTCTTCCTCATCGCCGGCTCCCTCAGCTTCACGCTGGGAACCCGTATGTTGCCCAAGATCCAGGGCCTCATGAAGAAGTACCCGGTCACGGGCGTGGGCTTCGCGGTCGCCGCGACCGCTATCGCCGGCGTGCCCCCCATGAGCACGTTCTTCTCCAAGTTCCAGATTATTTCCGGTGGCTTCGCGGTTGGTGCTTCCAACACGGTCATCTTCGTCCTCGTGTGCGTCATGGTCGTCGAGACCGTCGCCACCTTCGCATGGTTCCTGCGTTGGATGGGTAAGGTCCTGCCCGGTGAGCCGAGCGAGACCGTGGCCGCCGGCCAGCCCCTTCCGCGCGCCATGGCGTTCGTGTTCGTCGTCCTCATGATCATGGTCGTCGTCGCCGGTCCTCTGTCCTCTAGTTGGATGGGTTAGGAGGTAGGACATGGGTTATTCGTTAGTCAATATCCTGGGCGGTCTTCTGATCGTGACCTCCACCATGGTGGTCGTCTCGAAGACCATCCCGTCCGCCATTAAGTGGTACGCGATCCAGTCGGTTGTCCTGGTGGGCGTGCTGCTCACCCTGGGCCTCACCACCGGTGCCACCGAGCTTCTCATGTGGGCCGCGTCGGCCTTCGTCACCAAGGTGATCCTCGTTCCGTTCATTCTCAACCGTGCCTACAAAAAGATGGGTTCGCCTGCCGATAGCACGCTGACCTCCTCCATCAAGCCGGCCTGGACCATCATCCTCACCGGTCTGGAGGTGGCCATCTGCTTCGCGGTGGTCACGCGCCTGAGCCTGCCCACCGCTGAGGTGGCTACTCCGGCCCTCGCCATCAGCTTCGCGCACTTCTTCGTCGGCCTCACGTGCATCATCTCCCAGCGCAACATCCTCAAGCAAATCTTCGGGTACTGCCTTATGGAGAACGGTAGCCACGTGACGCTCGCCCTGCTCGCGCCCACGGCCCCCGAGATCATCGAGATCGGCATCGCCACCGACGCCATTTTCGCCGTCATCATCATGTCCGCCGTCGTCGTGAGGATCTGGAACGACACCAAGTCGCTCGACTCCCACGACCTGACCGAATTGAAGGGGTAGGCCATGGATGTTTCAATGCTGACGGTCGCCCTGCTCGCTTGTCCCCTCGTGTTCTCCCTGATTATGGCTGCGCTCCCCAAGACGACGTCCTACAGCGTCTTTGCGGGGCTCAACACCATCTCCGTCGCGGCGACCCTCGTCCTTTCGGTCGTCACCGCGGGAACCATGCTCTCGAGCGGGCAGAATATCGACGCTTTGGGCCTGTGGCTCCATCTCGATTCGCTCTCGTCGATCTTCGTCCTTCTGGTAGGCATCATCGGGTTCATCACCGGCGTGTACTCCATCTCCTATATCAAGATCGATATCGAGGAGAAGACCATGCCGGCCGAGCGCACCAAGCAGTACTACGCGCTGTTTAGCCTGTTCGTTTTCACGATGCTGCTCGCCTGCCTGTCCAACAACATCATCCTCACCTGGGCGGCGGTCGAGGCCACCACGTTGTCGACCGTGTTCCTCGTGGGCATCTACAAGAACAAGCAGGCGCTCGAGGCGTCTTGGAAGTACGCGATGGTCTGCACCGCCGGCGTGGCCTTCGGCCTGTTTGGCACGCTGCTCATCTACGCGAACGCCGCCGATATCATGCCCAACGCGCATGAGGCAGCCTTCCTCACCTCCATCATGCCCTACGCCGACCAGTTCGACCCGATGCTCGTGCGCCTCGCGTTCGCGTTCATCGTCATCGGCTTCGGCACCAAGGCGGGCCTGTTCCCCATGCACACTTGGCTGCCCGACGCGCACTCCCAGGCTCCGAGCCCGGTCTCCGCGCTGCTCTCGGGCGTGCTGCTCAAGTGCGCCATGCTGGTGATCATCCGCTTCTACTCCCTGTCCATCATCACGGTGGGCGACACCTATCCGCGTACGCTCCTGCTCATCCTGGGCACGCTGTCCATCCTGGTGGCCGCCCTGTGCATCTTTAAGCAGGACGATATCAAGCGCCGCTTCGCGTACTCCTCCGTCGACAACGTCGGCGTGGTCGCGCTGTGCCTGGGTATCGGTGGTCCGCTCGGTATCGCCGCCTGCCTGCTGCACTGCATCTTCCACGGTTTCACGAAGGCGCTCGCCTTCTGCATGGCCGGTAACATCCAGCACATCTACCACACCCGCGACCTGAACAAGATCAAGGGCGTCGTCGAGATCGCTCCCGTCACGGCAGCGCTCACCATCATCGCCCTGCTCACGCTCGCCGCCTTCCCGCCGTTCGCCCTGTTCATCTCCGAGTTCCTCACCTTCGTGGCCGGCGTCCAGTCCGGTCCCATCTGGGTGGTCGTGCTCGTGGCCATTGGCCTCACCGGCGTGTACTTTGCCCTTACCGGCATCGCGCTCAAGTCCATCTTCGGCAAGGCGCCCGAGGGCATGAAGCGCCACGAGGTGCCCGCCCTCATGATCATCCCCGAGATCGCCCTCGCGATCGTGGTCATGTGGTTCGGTATCGCCACCCCGGTCGCCATCACGAGCGGCGTCGAGGATGCAACGTCCGTCGTTTTGAACCAGAGCGTCGAAGAGCTCCACGAGGCTCCTCTCTACCGCATGGTGTTCAGTTCCCAGACCAAGACAAGCGAGGTGAATTAGCACCATGGCAGAACCTGAAAAGAAGGACTACGCTCGTCGTTGCGAAAGCCACGTCGAGGCCCTGCGCGCCGCAGTGCCGGGCGCTATCGAGAAGGTCGAGTGGCAGTGCGAGGACCAGCTGACGATCACCGTCAAGCAGGACAAGCTGCCCGAGGCCGTCCACTACCTGTACTACGAGCGCTACGGCTGGATTCCCGTGATCATCGGCAACGATGAGCGCAGCCTGTGCGGCCGTTACGCCGTGTACTACGTCATCTCCATGGAGGGGGAGGACCCCGGCTGGGTGACCGTGCGCACCGAGGTCGATCCCGCCAAGATGACGTTCCCGTCCGTGACGCCGTTCGTCCCCGCCTGCGTGTGGGGCGAGCGCGAGCTGCGCGACATGTTCGGCCTGATCCCCGAGGGTCTGCCCGACCGTCGCCGCCTGGTACTGCCCGATGACTGGCCCAGCGGCCTGTACCCGCTGCGCAAGGACTCCATGGACTACCGTTTCCGTCCCGCTCCCGCGAGTGACATGGAAAACTACGAGTTCCTGGCCGATACCAAGGGCAAGGAGACGACGCTCGTCCCCATGGGCCCGTTACACATTACCTCCGACGAGCCCGGCCACTTCCGCCTGTTCGTTGAGGGTGAGACGATCGTCGACGCCGACTACCGCCTGTTCTACGTGCACCGCGGCATGGAGAAGGTCGCCGAGACGCGCCTGAACTATGACGCCGTGACGTTCCTCGCCGACCGCATCTGCGGCATCTGCGGCTGCGCCCACTCGGTGGCCTATGCCGAGGCCGTCGAGCGCGCCCAGGGCATTCATGTCCCCCCGCGCGCCCAGTACATCCGCGCCATCATGCTCGAGGTCGAGCGCCTGCACTCGCATCTGCTCAACATTGGCCTTGCGTCGCACTACACGGGCTTCGACTCCGGCTTCCAGCAGTTCTTCCGCGTCCGCGAGAAGTCCATGGATCTGGCCGAGAAGCTCTCCGGTCACCGCAAGACCTACGGCCTCAACGTGATCGGCGGCGTGCGTCGCGACATTTTGGCCGAGCAGAAGCTTTCCACGCTCACGACCATCCACCAGCTGCGCTCCGAGGTTCAGGAACTCGTCGACGTCTTGCTCTCCACGCCCAACTTTATTGAGCGTACGAGCGGTATCGGCATCTTGGACCGCAAGATTGCACGCGACTTCTCGCCGGTCGGCCCGCTCATGCGTGGCTCGGGCTATGCCCGCGACGTGCGCTTTGACCATCCCTTCGACGGCTACGCCGATCCGGACGTTCAAAAGATGCACGCCGCCACGGCCGACACCTGCGATGCCTTCGGCCGTACCGCCGTTCGCATCCAGGAGGTCTATGATTCGATCGACATGATCGAGACCATGCTCGAGAACTGCCCGTCGGGCCCCATCCTCACCACGGATTGGGAGTACACCCCGCACAAGTACGCCATCGGCGCCACCGAGGCGCCGCGCGGCGAGGACGTGCACTGGGCCATGCTCGGCAATAACCAGAAGTGCTACCGCTGGCGCGCTAAGGCCGCCACGTACAGCAACTGGCCGGTCCTGCGCTACATGTTCCGCGGCAACACCGTGGGCGACGCGGCGCTGATCGTCGGCTCGCTCGACCCGTGCTACTCCTGCACCGACCGCGTGACGGTGACCGATGTCGCCGCCAAGCGCGACCACGTGCTTGACAAGGAGCAGTTCGAGAACGTCTGGCGCGACAAGTCGCCGCTTGCGGGCGAGGGCACCATGGCCGCTCCGCTCGATGAGGAGGCGCTCTAATATGCTGAAGCTTTGGAAGGTTAACGCCAAGGCCGGCGACGCGACGGTCAAGTACCCGTTTGCGCCGTTCCCCACCAACAAGGACATGCGCGGCAAGCCCGAGCACAACGCCGAGCTCTGCATCGCCTGCGTTGCCTGCGGCGTGGCGTGCCCGGCCGATGCCATTCGCATGGACACCGACCTTGCGGCCGACACCATCACCTGGTCGATCGACTACGGCCGCTGCATCTTTTGCGGCCGCTGTGAGGAAGCCTGCCCCATGGAGGCCATCAAGCTCACCGAGGAGTTTGAGCTGGCCGTCATGAGCAAGGACGACCTCACTAGCAAGAGCGTCTATACGCTCGAGCACTGCTCGCGTTGCGGTAAGCCGTTTGCCCCGCACAAGGAGGTCGACTACGCTAAGCGCCTGCTGCAAAAGGCCGGCGGCATGGAGGCCGAGCAGGTCGCCCGTACCGTCGGTATGTGCCAGGAGTGCAAGCGCGAGCTCGACGCCCTGCGCGCCGCCTCGGCCGTAAAGACCGGCAACGCACACGGCATGGCTGCCAACGAGACGCTTGCGTCCGGTGAGCCCCAGGGCCCCGGCATGGAGTATCTGGGCGGCCACGGCGTGAACCCGGAGTATATCGACCGTGAGCTCAACCCCGATGCGCCCGAGATTCCCGCCGGTCCTGCGCCGGTCGAGGGCATCATCATGGATTTTGATACGAAGGAGGAGTAACCATGGCCGAACCCACGCTTTTACCCGAGCGGCTTCAGTACCGCCCGACCAAGATCGAGCTCGACGAGAGCATCGAGAAGGCCAAGGCGACCCTTCTTAAGAAGATCAAGCGCTCGGTGTACGTCTACCGTGTCGACTGCGGCGGCTGCAACGGCTGCGAGATCGAGATCTTTGGTTCCATCACGCCCGTCTTCGACGTCGAGCGCTTTGGCATCAAGGTCGTGCCCTCGCCCCGTCACGCCGATGTGCTGCTGTACACCGGTGCCGTGACGCGTGCCATGCGCATGCCGGCCCTGCGCGCTTTTGAGGCCGCACCCGATCCCAAGATCGTGGTGTCCTATGGCGCTTGCGGCTGCACCGGCGGCATCTTCTACGACAACTACTGCGTCTGGGGCGGCACGGACAAGATTCTGCCGGTCGATGTCTACATCCCCGGCTGCCCGCCCAGCCCCGCGCAGACCGTCTACGGCTTTGCCATGGCACTTGGTCTGCTGGACCAAAAACTCCATGCCGAGACCACGGTGGAGGCCGCCGGCGAGCAGGCCGATATCCTGCACCCCGGCGTGCCGTACAAGCTGCGCGTTGCCATTGAGCGCGAAGCTCGCGCCATGAGCGGCTACCGTTACGGCCGCGACTTGGCCAACGAGTTTATGGATACGCTCGAGGGCGCGCCCAAGGGCGATATCCGCGGTGCCATGGCGCTGCTCATTGACAAGCAGGACGATCCGCGCCGCGTCGAGGTGTACTCGGCGCTGCAGGATCTGGTGCTGGCCGGAGGTCGCTAGATGGAGCTCACGGACCGCTCTGGTTACTTTGCGGGTCCCGGCATGCTCGGCGGCTCTTTTGGCGATGCCTCGCGCGCAAGCGACGAGGCTGCCGAGGGCGTCGCCGACCCCTGCCTGGGCCATACGCCCGACCAGGTGGTCTTCTACGAGCTCACGCGTAAGTTTGTGGAGACCGAGGAAGACGTTCCCCAGGAGGCCTGCGACGTGCTGTACTACACGCTCGCCGTGGGCCACCACACCGGCGTGCTCGATTGCTTTGAGCCGCGCCTGTCGGTGCCGGTGAACGTGTTCTATTCGCTCGTCGACGCGCTGCCGGAGGGGGAGGCCAAGACCAAGTTTGAGGCCATCCACTCCTTTGGTGAGTGCCAGCTCGACAAGGCGGCGGTGCCGTCGCTGCTCGAGGCCTGCGATGCGCTGCTCGACGAGCGCGGTTTTCGCGGTTCTGCCAAGGCCGGCATCTCGGTGTTCGATGACGACTTTGGCCTTCATGCCCAGCAGGTCGCGTTTTTAATGAAGTTTCGCGATCTGGTTGAGCGCGTGCGCGATGTGTCGGGCGTGTATCTGACGGGAAGGTTGCAGTAATGGGTCGCGTTGTGGATGGTCGTGTGAACGGCGTACCGTTTGCGGGTATCGTGCTCACGGCGGGAAGCGTGCTGCGCGCCGACGATGCCGCCGGCCCCGTGCTCTCCAAAAAGATGGAGGACGCGCCCATCGCCGGTTGGTACACCATCGACGGCGGACAAACGCCCGAGGACGACATCATCGAGGTCAAGCGCGAGCGTCCGCCGCGTTTGGTTTTGGTCGATGCGGCCGACATGGCGCTGCCCGTCGGCTCCATCCGTCTGCTTGACAAACGCGACGTGGCCCGCAAGTCGATGTTCACCACGCATTCGCTCCCTTTGTCGATTCTGATCGAAGAGATTGAGCAATCGTGCGAAGATATCGTCTTCATAGGGATTCAGCCGGGCGATACGGAGTTCTATAACCCCATGTCCCCGGAGGTCTTTGACGCCGTCGACGCCGTGTACGACGCCGTGGCCGCCAACGACTTTTCCCACTTTGTCCGCTTGGGACAAGAGCAATAGGTGCGCTTGTCCCTGCTGATTAGGAAAGAAGTGATTGACATGGCAGATTCCAAGGTGGAGTATCCCGCTCCCGATTGCCTGGCGCCCGCCGCGATCGAGGCCAAGACCGAGGCCGCCGGCGTGACCAAGGCTAACCTGCCGGTCGCTAAGGCCTTTCTGTTGGCAATGTTCGCCGGCGCGTTTATCGCCTTCGGCGGCCTGTTCTTTACGGTGTTTTTGAGCGACAGCACGCTGGGCTGGGGTGCCCAGCGCGTCGTGGGCGGCCTGTGCTTTTGCCTGGGCCTGGTGCTGGTGCTGGTGTGCGGCGCCGAGCTGTTTACCGGCAATTCGCTTATGGTCTGCGCGCTCAAGAGCAAAAAGATCACCCTGGTCCAGATGCTTAAGGCCTGGGTCGTCGTGTGGGTCGGCAATTTTGTCGGTGCTCTGTTCATCGTCTTTTTGGTGTACATGGCCGGCATCTATAAACTCAACGGCGAGGCGGTCGCCAACTCCATGGTGAGCGTCGCCGCCGGCAAGGTGACGATCGACTGGGTGACGATCTTCTTCCGTGGCATCCTGTGCAATATCTTTGTGTGCCTGGCCGTGTGGATTGGTACTGCGGGCAAGACCGTAGTCGATAAGGTTGTGGGCATTTTGCTGCCCATCGCCGCCTTTGTGGCCTGCGGTTTTGAGCACTGCGTTGCCAACATGTACTTTTTGCCCATGGGTGCCGTGATGCACGCGTGCGGCTATGGTGCCAAGGTTGCCGGGGCCGATGCGCTCAACGTCGCGGGTATTGCGTTTAACCTATCCGCCGCCACGCTGGGCAACATCGTGGGCGGCGCGGTTCTGGTCGCGCTCGGCTACTGGTTTATCTACGCCAAGAAGTCCGAGGCGTAAGGTACCGTCTGTTTGACGTTGGGCCTCCCGCGGGGCGTTGCCGTGCGGGAGGCTTTTTGGGTCTGGGGCTCGTTGCCGGGCTTTTGGCCTGTTGTGTTTGGCTGATGAAAGGGGTAATCGAGATGGCATCTGCTGTGAAGCGTGACGGTCGCGCCGTGGTGACCACATGCGGGGGATGCTATGCCGATTGCGCCTTTGCGGCCCATGTTAAGGATGGGCGTGTGGTGGCCGAGTTGCCG
Organism: uncultured Collinsella sp.; assembly: GCA_900552685.1. GTDB lineage: Bacteria > Actinomycetota > Coriobacteriia > Coriobacteriales > Coriobacteriaceae > Collinsella. Next base: position 29,923 of record USAJ01000002.1, on the reverse strand, counting down.
GTGCCGGGACATCCGTGCGCGGCGCGTGCCCTGTGCGCCCGCGGACGGCATCGCCTGGCAATGCCGTTTGACGAGCGCGATCGCATTGTGCATCCCATGCGCCGACGAACTGATGGCTCGGGGTTCGATGCGATTACCTGGGACGAGGCGTTTGCCCAGATTGCCGAGCGTCTTTTGGGGATTGTTGACGAATGCGGGCCCCGTGCGCTGGGCATGACGCTCGGCGTGCCCTCGTTCGACCGCTACTGGGCGTATCGCTTTATGCATGCGCTGGGCTCGCCCAACGTGTACGGTGCCGATGGCGCCTGCGAGGTAAGCCGACTTACCGGTTGGGAGCACAGCCTGGGCTATAGTCCCGCCTCCGACCTAGCGCACACCAATTGCATCATGTACCTTGGGCGTTCCATTGTCGATTCGTCGACGATGGGGGCCGTTGACGCGCTCAACGATGCCCGTCGCCGTGGGGCGAAGATTATCGTGGTCGACCCCCGGCGCAGCGGCTCGGCTGCGCTTGCCGACCGCTGGCTGCGCGTGCGCCCGGGCTGCGACCTGGCCTTGCTGCTGGGCATTGCGCATGTGCTCATTGCCGAGGACTTGTACGACCACGAGTTCGTGACCCGCTATACCACGGGCTTTGACGAGCTGGCGCAGGCGTCCCGTGCTTGGACGCCCGAGTGGGCCGAGTCGATGTGCGACGTGCCGGCCGCAGAGATCGCCGCCACGGCGCGTGATCTAGCTGCCGCCGCGCCTGCTGCCGTGGTGGACGCCGGCTTTCATGGCGGCATCGGTATCGCGTATGCCAATAGCACCCAGACCGCGCGCGCGATTTGTCTGGTCGATGTGCTGCTGGGCTGCATCGGACACGCGGGCGGTGCCCTCAACCCGCCCACGCCGCTTGCTTTGGGCGATTTGGACCCTGCGCGTTTCGCGACGCCGTCGATGCCACGTGAGCCCAAGTTGGGGTCCGAGCGCTATCCACTGGTCGATCCGGTGCGCGGCCTGTGCACGACCATCGGTCAGTCGATTCTTGCCGGCGATTTGCGTGGACTCATCGTCTATGCCAGTAACCCCGGTGCGGGCTATGGCAATGCGCAGGCTTGGTTGGGTATTTTGCAGCAGCTTGACCTGCTCGTGACGATTGATATTCGCTGGTCCGAGACAGCGCGCGCTTCTGACTTCGTGCTGCCCGACGTGACGTATCTGGAGGCCGACCGCGGTGTGGGCACAGTCGTGGGCGCCAATGATTCGCGCGTGTTCTACCGCAACGCCGTGCTGCCCGTGTTACATGACGACACGCGTTCCGGTCGGGAGATTTTTGCCGGTCTGGCGCAGGCGTGTGGCGTGGGCGAGTACTTCCAGTTTACGTCTGACGATCTGGCGGCTGCCCAGGTGGCGCCTTTTGGGATCAATCTGGACGAGCTCAAGGAGCGCGGCTGGGCCGACACGGGTGTTACGTTGCCGTCGCGTACGGGCGAGCCGGCGATTCCCTTGGATAGCGGTAAAATTGCGCTGGCAAGCGACGTATGGGAACGAGCCGGCCTGGGCCGTGTACCCAACTGGATTGCTCCCATGGTGGAGCCCGGCCCGGGGATGTTTCGCCTCATTAGCGGCAACCGTCCCTTTGAGTCGCATACCTCGCGAAGGCTTGCGGCGGCCGGTGCCGCCGAGGCTGGATCGGACCTGGATGCCGTGCAGATGAATGCCGATGCTGCTGCGCACATGGGCATCGCCGACGGCGAGGTCGTCGAACTCGTGAGCGATATGGGCCGCGATCGCGTGCGCGTGGAGACGACGCCGTATCTGCATCCGGCGTGCATCTTCACCCCGGCCGCTCCCGGCGGGCGTTCGTTTGGCGCCGATGTCGGTGGCGCTCAAGCCTTGGGCGTGGGTCCGCTCGACCATACGCCGTTGCGTTGGGACCCGTTGACGGGCGCTGCGCTCACCCAGGAAAACGCCGTTCGCGTGGAAAAGATCGCGGCACGCGAGGATAATAGCGATTGATTGACTCAGCCGATCGAATTGGCTGATAGTTTGACGTTCGAACGATTGATTCACCTTTGGTTTTGAAAGGTCGCACATGAGCGATAGCCAGAACATGTCCGATGAGGTACGCGCCCGCCTTCGCGCTATTCCTTCCGTCAACGAGCTGCTCGCAGAGTGGCCGGTTGTGAAGGCGGCGGGGGAGACCTGCGACGCGGTGGTGCATGCCGCCGTCACGGCCGAGCTCGACGAGGAGCGCGCCGCGATTCGTGCCGGCGCCGCCCCGCGTTCCAAGCGCGACCTGGCCTCGGCCATCGAGTGGCGTGCGCATCGATCCGCACTGCCGAGCCTGCGCCCTGCCGTCAACGCCACGGGTGTGGTCATCCATACCAACTTGGGTCGCGCCCCGCTCGCGGAGTCGGCGGCAAAGGCCGTGGCCGAGGTCGCGCGTGGCTACAGCACGCTCGAGTACAGCGTGGACACCTGCTCGCGCGGGTCGCGCAAGGAGCACGCCGCGCAGCTCATCCGCTCGCTTACCGGTGCCGAGGACGCGCTGGTCGTTAACAACAACGCCGCCGCTGTGCTGCTGGTGCTGGCGACCCATGCCGCAGGCAAGGAGGTCATCGTCAGCCGCGGCGAGCTTGTCGAGATCGGCGGCAGCTTCCGCATCCCCGATGTCATGGCGGCTTCGGGCGCCAAACTCGTCGAGGTCGGCGCCACCAACCGCACGCACCTGGCTGATTATGAGCAAGCCATCACGCCCGATACGGCGATGATCCTCAAGGTCCATCCTTCCAACTATCGCATCGAGGGCTTTCACGAGGAAGTGGGCTCTCGGGAGCTTGCCGCCCTGGCCCACAAGCATGGTCTGCTGTTCTACGAGGACCAGGGTTCGGGCGCGCTGTTGCCCGACGACATCTTGGTGCGCGGCGGCGAAGAAACCACGCCGGCTTCGGTTTCGGCAGGGCTCGATCTGGTGTCGTGCTCGGGCGATAAGCTGCTCGGTGCCGCACAGGCGGGCATTATCATGGGCCGTCGCGATCTGGTCCAGGCCTGCGGGTCGCATCCGCTTATGCGTGCCCTACGCCCGGGCAAGCTCGCACTGGCGGCGCTCGAGGCTACACTGCGCATCTACATGGATGGGGCGGATGTGGCCCATCGCGAGGTGCCGGTGCTAAACATGCTCACGCTTCCGCAGGCTCATCTGGAGCGCCGCGCACGCAAACTGCGCGAGCTGATGGTGGCGGGCCTCGATAAGGCGGGTTGCCCGCGCGCCGTGCAGGTGGAAATCGTCGAGGAGTCGTCGACTCCCGGCGGCGGTTCGCTGCCTACCGTCGAGCTGCCTACCATGTGCGTTGCCGTGCGCCTCGTCGATGAGCGTCTTTCCGTTGACGCACTCAAGCGCTCGCTCGTCCAAGATTTCGACACGCCGGTCGTCACACGCGCCTCGCACGATCGCGTCCTGTTTGACATGCGTACACTCGTGGGCGACCGCGATATCGAGACGGCGGCATCGACGCTCGTCGCGTGCGTTGAGAAGGCGATTGCTCGATGAGTGAGGTTCAGGCGCTGGTGGAGTGTCCCGTTATCGTTGGCACGGCGGGTCACGTTGACCATGGTAAGTCGGCATTGATCGAGGCACTGACCGGCAAGAATCCCGATCGTCTGGAGGTTGAGCGCCGTCGCGGTATGACCGTGGAGCTGGGCTTTGGCGAGTTGGCGCTGCCGAGTGGCAAGATCGTCGGCCTGGTCGACGTGCCGGGCCACGCGCATTACCTGCGCGCCATGGTGCAGGGCGCCACGGGCATCGACGTTGCCGTGCTGGTGGTCTCTGCCGTCGAGGGCGTGATGCCGCAGACGCGCGAGCACGTGCACGTGCTGGAGATGCTGGGCGTTACGCATATGGTGGTCGCGCTGACGATGTGCGACCTTGCCGATGCCGAGATGACCGAGCTTGCCGAGCTCGATGTCGATGACTTTTTGTCGGGTACCGTGTTTGCGGACGCGCCGATCGTGCCTGTGTCGTCCAAAACAGGCGAGGGGATCGAAAGGCTGCTCGCCGTGCTCGACGAGCAGGTTGCCGCTTGCTGGGATGCCTGCCGTGCCCGTGCCGAGCTCACTGATGCCGCGCCGCGTCTGCCGATTGACCGCTGCTTTACGATCAAGGGCGTCGGCACTGTCGTGACGGGAACGTTGCACGATGCGCCGGTTGCGGTGGGCGACGAGTTGATGGCTTTGCCGTCGCGTACGGTCTGTCGCGTGCGTGGGATCCAGGTGCATGGCGATACGCCGCGCGCGCTGCCTGGTCAGCGTGTGGCGCTCAACCTGGTTGGTGACGGTGTCGCGGCGCTTGACCGTGGCGAGATGCTGGGCGTGGCGGACCGCTTTGGCCAGACGTTGCGCTTTATGATGACGTTCACCTACCTGGGCCGCGAGGGCACCAAGCCGCGCGTGCTCGAGTCGGGCGCGCGTGTGCATGTGATGGCCGGCACGGCCGAGGTCATCGGCCGCATCATGCTTTTGGAGGGCGAGGCCCCCATGGCGGTGGGCGAGACCCGTACCGTGCAGGTGCGCCTGGAGGAGCCGCTGCCGCTGTGTGCCGGAGACCATGCCGTGGTGCTGTCGTATTCGCCCGTTATGCTCATCGGCGGCGGGCGCGTGCTACTTTCGCGCTGCCGTCGCTCGCGCGAGCTTTCGACGGGGGAGCGCACGCTGCTTGCAGCGCTTGAGGCCGGCGATGCCGTCGCTGGTGTTGAGGCGTGGTTGGCGCTGCAGACGTTGCCGGTCGTGGCTGCCGACGTTGCCGCGGCGCTAGACCTTGTTTCCGGTGGGGCCGATGCCGCGCTGAACGAGTTGGTGGCGCGAGGTGCTGTGCGCGAGCTTGCGGGCTCGGGCTGTAGGCTGTATGTGAATGCTGCCGTGTTCGATGCCGCCATGGACGTGCTGGCGGCGACCCTGTCAGCCATGCATGCGGCGTCTCCCAAGGAGACGGGCTTTACGCCCGGCGCCGTTGCCCATGCTGCGTGGCCTGCCGCTGATGATGGCGTTGCCGCGGCTCTGATTGCCGAGGGCTGCTCGCGTGGTGTGTGTGCCTCGGAGGGCGCCGAGGTATTCGATCCGCATTCGGCCGCCGCGGCGGCACGCGTGGTTCGCGAAGCCTGCGAACGTATCGTTGCTTTGCTGGACGAAGCCGGCCTCGATGCGCCGACGTTGCCCGAGGCGGGCGAGCAACTGCAGCTCGATCGCGACACCATGACGCGTGCCCTGCGCGAGCTTTCGCTCAATCGCTCGATCGTTAAGGTTGAGCGCGACGTTGCCCTGTCTGCCGCCGCCGAGGCCCATGCGCGCGAGCTCGTCGCCGCCGCCATCGCCGATGCCGGTGGCGCAGCCACCACGAGCGTGCTGCGTGAGGCTCTGGGCGTGTCGCGCAAACGTGCCATCAGCATCTTGGAGCACCTAGATGCCGTGCGCTTCACGGTGCTCGACAAGGATGCCGGTGGCCTGAGGTCCCTGCGCTAGATTGACTGCTCGGTTTGGTAAAATACCGCCGCACTTGGGAACGGATGGGCTCCGGTGGGCTCCGCGGTCCTCAAAACCGTTGCGAGGCGTGCAAAACGTCTTGGATGTGTTCGATTCACATACGTTCCCGCCATACGCTACCAGCGCTTTTGTGCTCGCGGTCTTGCTGCGTGCCGCAAAGGCGCTGTTTTGTTTTTGCATGGGTTTGCCGTGCCGCCCGCTTTATCGGCGACGGTATTTGGCTTCGTGTGCCGGGTTTTGAGCATGCCGATGGAGGTGTTTTGCCGTATGACTACCGTAAGACGTGCCGATCTTTCTTGTGTCGTCCAAGCGGGCGGGCTGTCCTCGCGCATGGGCTGCGATAAGGCGCGCATGGCGTTTTGCGGCGAGCCGCTCATCGAGCGTGTGCTGGGTCGGCTGGCGCCAGTTGCCGGCGAGTTGGTCGTGACGACTTCGCGTCCCAGCGAGCTTGCCTATCTTGAGGAGCGCGCGTTTGGCGGCCTGGTGCCGCGTGTGGTGGCGGACCTTGAAGGGTCGGCAGGCGCCATGCGCGGCATCGCGAGCTCGCTGGCTGCGGCTCGGCTGCCTCTCGTGGCGATCGTCGCCTGCGATATGCCGTTCGTCTCGCCAGAACTGATCGGCGCGCTTGCCGATCGTGTTGAGGCCGAGGCGCTCGACGTGTGCGTGCCGCGCGAGGAGCGGGGGATTGAGCCGCTTTGCGCCGTCTGGCGCCGTGACGCGTGTGCGCCGGTTGCCCAAGAGCTGCTCGCCGGTGACCGTCAGCGAATCCGCTGCCTGATCGACCGGGTGAATGCCGGGTATTTGGACGGGCCTCAGATTGTCGAGGTCGCCGGCTCGACGCTCTGCTTCGAAAACGTCAATACGCACGAGGAGTTTGCGGCGGCCGAGTTGCTCGCCTAGACGATTGGAGTTGCCATGTCTCACGATATTTGCCCCGACACGGGAGAGCCTTGCACTTGCGATGGTTCCGAGCCCTGTACCTGCGGCTGCGGTGACTGTGGACATACTGCGGAAGAGGAGGCAGCCGCTGCGGCGTATCGCGAGACACACCGCGAAGGCCCGTCCGGTGATGCCCTTGACCACGAGCGCAAGATTATCGTGTCGTTCGATAGCACCTTCGATGTGATGGAATGTGAACAACTGTGCCTGGATGCCGGCGTGCCCGGGCGCATTATGCCTTTGCCCGGCTCCATTACCGCAGGTTGCGGGCTGTGCTGGGCCATGCCGTTCTCGGGCGATGCGCTCGCTGCCTTCCGCGCTGCCACCGAGGGCCGCATAACCCCCGCCGACTACCATCAGCTCGTCCTCTAACCACCACACCACCACATTGGGGACAGGCACCTTTGTTGTGGTTTGGAACACGTGGACGAAACAGGTTTGAAACACAGGTTTTGCACGTCAGGCACTCAAAAACGCCTCTACCTGCATCGTAATCAAAACGAAACATCTGCTCGTCGGCTTATGCGAAACTTTGCTGCAACAGTGCGATATTATCCATACTCGATAAAGTTCGCGGCGCATAGGGTGCCGCGACCAACATTTTCGTTTCCCATCATTGGAGGAAGCATGAGCTACACGCAGAAAGTTCTCGAAGAGCTCAAGGCCCGCTATCCCGAGCAGCCTGAGTTCATCCAGGCCGCGACCGAGATCCTCGGCACCATCCAGCCGGCGCTCGACGCCCACCCCGAGTACGAGGAGGCCGCCCTGCTGGAGCGCCTCGTCGAGCCCGAGCGCATCGTCATGTTCCGTGTTCCCTGGGTCGACGACCAGGGCAAGGTTCAGGTCAACCGCGGCTATCGCGTCGAGTTCAACTCTGCCATTGGACCCTACAAGGGCGGTCTGCGCTTTAACCCGACGGTCACCCTGGGCATGCTCAAGTTCCTGGGCCTGGAGCAGATCCTCAAGAACAGCCTGACCACCCTTCCCATGGGCGGCGGCAAGGGCGGCTCCGACTTTGACCCCAAGGGCAAGTCCAACAACGAGATCATGCACTTCTGCCAGTCCTTCATGACCGAGCTCTATCGCCACATTGGCCCCAACACCGACGTTCCCGCCGGCGACCTGGGCGTTGGCGGCCGCGAGGTTGCCTACCTGTTCGGTCAGTACAAGCGCCTGACCAACGAGTGGACCGGCGTCCTCACCGGCAAGGGCCTCTCCTTTGGCGGCTCGCTCGCCCGTACCGAGGCCACCGGTTACGGTCTGGTCTACTTTGTGGACGAGTACCTCAAGAGCCGCGGCGACTCCTTCGAGGGCAAGAACGTCGTCGTTCACGGCTCCGGTAACGTCGCCATCTACGCGGTCCAGAAGGTCGCCCAGCTCGGCGGCAAGGTGCTGGCCTGTTCCGATACCCACGGCTGGGTCGAGGATCCCGACGGCATCGACTACACCGTGCTCGAGCACGTCTACAACAAGAAGCGCTCCGGCCGCGACAAGGGCGTCACGCTCGCTATGTACGTTGACGAGAAGCCCAACGCCGTGTGGCACGAGGGCGACGGCCGCGGCGTGTGGCAGCTGCCCTGCGACATCGCGCTGCCCTGCGCTCGCGAGAACACGCTGCTGCTCGAGGACGCCCAGGCGCTCGTCGCCAACGGCTGCAAGGTGGTCGGCGAGGGCGCGAACATGCCTACGACCATCGAGGCCACGACCTACTTCCAGGAGAACGGCGTTGCCTTTATGCCCGGTAAGGCTGCCAACGCCGGCGGCGTACTTGTGTCCGGCCTGGAGATGAGCCAGAACGCCGAGCATCTGTCCTGGACCTTCGAGGAGGTCGACGGCAAGCTCGAGCAGCTCATGCGCGGCATGTTCCACAACGTGGACGACACCGCCAAGGAGTATGGCCAGGAGGGCAACTTCGTCATGGGCGCCAACATCGCCGGCTTCCTGAAGGTCGCCGACGCCATGCTCGCCCAGGGCGTCTGCTAAATCTTCGCTCGACATAGCATGTGATGAGGCTCCCAGCCATTCCGGCTGGGAGCCTTTTTCTATGGTGGCGAGGGCTGTGCGCCCTCGTTTGGTACACTTAGGGGTACTGGACAAGTAAAGAGATGGGGGAGAACGTGCTCAAGTTCGGTACCTACGTCCGTGTTGGAAGCGCGGCCGAAGCCTATGAGCTCTTACAGAAGAACCGCAACAACAAGATTGTGGGCGGCGGCATCTGGATGCGCCTGGGTTCGCGTCGTGTGGCGACGGCGATTGACCTTTCGGCCTGCGGACTCGATCAGATCGAGGAGACCGAGACCGAGTTTCGCATCGGTGCCATGTGCACCCTGCGCCAGCTCGAGCGTCATGCCGGGCTCAACGCGCTTGTCAACCATGTCTTTGAGTTCGCCGTCCACGATATCGTGGGCGTGCAGCTGCGCAATACCGCCACGGTGGGCGGCAGCATTTACGGCCGCTTTGGCTTCTCGGACGTGCTCTCCGCCTTCCTCGCGCTCGATTCCTATGTTGAGCTGACGGGCGCCGGCCGCGTGCCGCTCGCCGAGTTCGTGGACATGGGTTACGTGCGCGACGTGATCGAGCACGTGGTGGTCGTTAAGCACGATTACCGCGCAAGCTATGAGGCCGTGCGCAAGGCCGCGACCGACTTCCCCTCGCTCAACGTCACCGCCGCCTGGTGGAACGGCTCCTGGCACGTCACCGTGGGTGCCCGCCCGCTGCGCGCGACCCTGCTGCAAGGTGAGGCATGCGGCCTTACCGCCGAGCAGCCTTCCGAGGACGAGCTGCGCGCCCTGACCGCGTCCGTACGCTCGCTGAGCTACGGCACCAACCTGTGGGGCTCGGCCGACTACCGCCGCCGCATCTCGGCCCCGCTCGCCATCCAGGCTGTGCGCCGCGCCGCCGGCATCGAGCTTTCGGCCGCGCTTGCCCACGAGCTCGAGGGCGTGCAGATTCCTAAGTTTGCCACGGACGAGTATTCCTGCCGCCGCGTGCCCGGCGTCGATTCTAGCGAGGTGCGCTAATGGCTGCCAAACTCATCGATCTTTCCTTTACGCTCAACGGCCGCAAGGTCAAGGTTCAGATTGCCCCCGACACTATGCTCTTTGCGCTGCTGCGCGAGCAGGGCTGCGCGTCGGTGCGCTGCGCCTGCGAGACCACCAACTGCGGTCTGTGCACGGTGTGGCTCGACGGCGACCCGGTGCTGAGCTGCTCGGTTCCCGCCGCCCGTGTTGAGGGCCATACCATCACCACGCTCGAGGGCCTCAAGGCCGAGTCCGAGGCGCTCGCCCGCGCGATGGCTGCCGAAGGCGCCGAGCAGTGCGGTTTTTGCGCCCCCGGCCTTATCATGAACGTGCTGGCGCTTGCCCGCGCCGCCAAGGAGGACCCGAGCCTTGTCGCCACGCGCGAGGAGCTCTCGCGCCAGCTCGCCGGCAACCTCTGCCGTTGCAGTGGCTACGAAAGCCAGCTGCGCGCCATCGTCCACTTCCTTAACGAGTCCGGCGTGCAGGTGGGCTTTGAGATGCCCGAACTGCCGGTCAACGATACCAGCTGCGACGGCGTCTCCTACAAGCAGATCACTCACAAGCAGCCCAAGAAGGACTCGAAGGCCCTGCTCGAGGGCCGTCCCGTCTACACGGGCGACCTGGTGCCCGCCGGCGCCCTGATCGTCAAGCTCAAGCGCAGCCCGTATGCCCGCGCCAAGATACGCTCCATCGATACGTCGCGCGCCCTGAAGGTGCCCGGCGTGGTGGGCGTCTACACTTACGAGGACGTGCCCAAGCGCCGCTTTACCATCGCCGGCCAGAGCTATCCGCAGCCGAGTCCCTACGACCGCCTGATTCTCGAGAATCTCGTCCGTTACCAAAACGAGGAGGTGGCTATCGTCGCCGCCGAAACCGAGGAGGCCGCCGACAAGGCGCTCAAGCTCATCAAGGTCGACTACGAGGTACTCGAGCCCCTGCTCGACTTTACCCAGGCGCTCGATAACGACATCGTGGTCCACCCCGAGGGCGACGTGACCTTTATGTTTCCGCAGGGCGGCGACGTTCCGCGCAACCTGGTGTGCAGCGGTACCAGCGATTTTGGCAACCTTGACGAGGCGTTCGCCCAGAGCGACATCGTCTTTGAGCGCACCTACACCAGTCAGGCGACGCAGACCGCGCCCATGGAAACCTTCCGCGCCTTCGCGACGACCGACGCCTTCGGCCGCATTTCGGTGACCACTTCTACGCAGGTGCCCTTCCACGTGCGCCGCATGGTCGCGCAGTCGCTCGACATTCCGCAGTCGCAGGTGCAGGTCATTAAGCCGCGCATCGGCGGTGGCTTTGGCTCCAAGCAGACGGGCTGCTGCGAGATCTTCGTGGCGTTCGTGACCCAGCAGACCGGTCGTCCGAGTTACTGCTGCTACACCCGTGAGGAGACCATCACTGCGGGCAACTCGCGCCATCAGATGCAGATGACCGTTAAGCTGGGCGCCATGAACGACGGCACCATCACGGCCATCGACCTGCATACGCTGTCCAACGCCGGTGCGTATGGCGAGCATGCCACCACGACGATCGGCCTTTCGGGCCACAAGAGCCTGCCCATCTACAACCACGTGAAGGCGAGCCGCTTTAGGTGGGACGCCGTCTACACCAACACCAACCGCGGCGGCGCATATCGCGGCTACGGTGCCACCCAGGGCCAGTTTGCCGTGGAGAGCGCCGTCAACGAGCTCGCCGACATGCTGCACATGGATCCCGCCGACCTGCGCCTTAAGAACATCGTGCGCGAGGGCGAGATCATGCCGCAGTACTACAACGAGAAGCTCAACGCCTGCGCGCTCGACCGCTGCCTGCTGCGCGCGATGGACATGATCGGCTGGCGCGACAAGCCGCTAGCCGTGGACCTGGGCGACCGCGTGCGCGCCCTGGGCTGCGCGCTCACCATGCAGGGTTCGGGCATCTCCAACGTGGATATCGCCGGCATCGACATGCGCTTGGAAGAGGACGGCTTCATTACCATCGGCACCGGCGCCACCGATAACGGCATGGGCGTCGACACGATTCTGGCGCAGATTGCCGCCGAGGAGCTGGGCGTGGAGAGCTCGCTTATCGTGGTGCGCGGCGTGGACACCGACGTGTCGCCGTTCGATGCCGGCTCGTACGCGAGCTCGGGTACGTACGTGACGGGCCTTGCCGCCAAGAACGCCGCGACCGAGCTGCGTGAGAAGATTTGCGCCAAGGCAGCCCAGATGTGGGACGTGGACGCCGCCGACGTGGTCTTCGATGGCCAGTACGTGCGTCTGTCCGACGAGCGTGCCGCGCGCGAGCAGAACCGCTACCTCACGCTGCGTGACTTTGCCAACCTGTGCGTCAAGAACATCGCGGGCGGCGACGCGCTGACCTCACATGCCTCTGCCTGCCTGCCCGTTTCGCCTCCGCCGTTTATGGCCGGCATTGCCGAGGTCGAGGTCGACAAGGCCACCGGCAAGGTGACCGTGGTGGACTATGCGGCGGCTGTGGACTGCGGCACCGTGATCAATGAGGCGCTCGCGCGCGTCCAGGCCGAGGGCGGCATTGCTCAGGGTATCGGCCACGCGCTCTACGAGATCGTCGAGCATGACGACCGCGGCCGCCTGCGCACCGGCAACTTTATGAGCTATAAGCTGCCCACGCGCCTGGATATCGGCAGCATTCGCGTGGCCTTTGAGCCGAGCTACGAGCCGACGGGTCCGTTTGGCGCCAAGTCGATCGGCGAGGTCGTCATCAACACGCCACTCGCCGCCGTGGCCTCGGCCGTCGCACACGCCACCGGCCACCAGGTTCGCTCGCTGCCCATCACGCCCGAGAAGGCCCTGCTGGGGGAGTAGGCGAGGCGACGCATCCGCCGCTCTTTGCCTAGCCCGGGGAAACTGCAGCCCACTTTTCGACCGAATTGTGGGCTGCAGTTTCCGTTTGAGGCCCTCGGCGGAAAGTGCATCCCGGAATAGGGGCTCAAAACGGGTTGCAGTTTCCGGTTGATGGCTATAGCGGAAGCCGCATCCCATTCCGAGGCCCCAAGCTGGGACACGCTTTCCGGCGCATGGCCAGCACCGCCAGACTGCCGAGTCGCACCGAAGTTGCGGTGGAATAGTTCCTGTTTTGGAGGACTGGAGCCCCAAACAGGAACTATTTCACCGCAACTTATGAGATGGGATGCCTTGCGCTCGTGGTGAGGTCGTGAGCTAAAAACGTGTGCGTGCGCTTGCCGTTCGTATCTGCTATCATTCCTAGTCTGTGCGCTCATGCGGGCGTGGCGGAATTGGTAGACGCGCCAGATTTAGGTTCTGGTGGGATTCCCGTGAAGGTTCGAGTCCTTTCGCCCGCACCATCGCACCTGCGTCGGCCTTGGCCGTCGCGACACTTTGTTGCATAAAGGTACCAGCACCTCAGATAAGCTGGGCAGTATGAGGAGGAACGTGTTGAACATCACCGCTTCTGACGTCAAGGACGCCAAGCTCACCGCTACGGTCACCATCCCGGCCGCCGACGTCGACGCCGCGATCAAGAAGGCCTACAAGGACACCGCCAAGAAGTACCGCTTCCCGGGCTTCCGTGCCGGTAAGGCTCCCCGTCCGGTCATCGACTCCGCACTTGGCGCCGAGGCTACCCTCGCTCAGGCCACCAACGACCTGATCGCCGCCAACGAGCCCGCCGTCCTCAACGAGCTGGACATCGTCCCCACCAAGAACGGTGACTACAAGGACCTCGACCTCGCCAAGGATCACGAGGACTACACCTACACCGTCGAGTTCTCCCTGCGTCCCGCTGCCGAGCTCTCCTCCTTCGACGCTGTCGAGATCGAGATGCCCCCTGCGGAGGTCACCGAGTCCGAGATCAACAACCAGGTCGAGATGCTCCTCAACTACCGTGCCACCTTCGAGGACGTCGAGGGTCGCGCCGTCGAGGCTGACGACTATGTGACCGTCGACCTCAAGGCCGTCGAGAACGCCGACAACTTCGCCGCCGAGGGCCGTATGCTCATCGCCGGTAGCGACAGCAACCCCAAGGAGTTCAACGAGGCCCTGATCGGCGCTAACGTCGACGACGTCAAGACCGTCACCTGGACCGACGAGGTCGAGGAGGGCGAGGAGGCCGAGACCCACACCGTCGAGGTCACCGTCAAGGGCATCAAGGTCCGCAACACCCCCGAGCTCACCGACGAGCTCGTCAAGTCCGACTTTGGCTTCGACAGCATCGACGCTATGCGCGACGCCATCAAGATCGAGATCGAGCAGGACAAGGCTTCTCGCCTCCCGGCCGAGAAGGAGAACCGTTGCGTCTCCGCTCTCGCCGAGCGTTTGCAGCTCGACGAGATGGACGCCGACTACGAGCAGTCCGTCTTTGAGGAGCTTGGCCAGAACTTCCTGTCCAACCTCGCTGCCCGTGGCATGACCCTGGACACCTGGCTGCCCGCTTCCGGCCTGACCATGGAGCAGTTCATCGGCGACCTGCACAAGCAGGCTAACGACGTCGCCCGTGAGTCCCTGGCTCTCGACGCCCTCGCCCGTGAGCTCAAGATCGTGGTCACCGAGGACGACATCAACGCCGAGTTCGAGAAGGCTGGCGTTAAGGACGTCGAGGCTTCCAAGGCCGAGTTCATCGCCGATGGCCGCATGCCTGCCGTCCGCGAGTCCATCCGTCGCTCCAAGGCCGTCGACCACCTGGTCGAGAACGCCAAGGTGACCGAGGTCGACGAGACCGCCAAGGACGCCGAGTAATTCTCGCCACCTTTTCCGCGAGCGCATGGATGCGCCCGTGATGGGGTAAAGTTATAAACCGGTTATCCGGTTGCTTCGTACGGTGCCAGCCAATGCATAGCATGCGGGCACCGTACGTTTGTCTAGAACCACTATTGGTCCGTAAGAGAAATGGAGATGCGTATGATCGCTAAGTTCGATTCCGCCCTCGTGCCATACGTTATCGAGCAGACGCCGCGCGGCGAGCGCAGCTACGATATCTATTCGCGCCTGCTCAACGACCGCATCATCTTCTTGGGCGAGGAGATCAACTCCGTCAGCGCCAACCTGGTCGTTGCCCAGCTGCTGCATCTTGAGAGCCAGGATGCCGAGAAGGATATCTCGCTCTACATCAATTCGCCCGGTGGCGAGGTCTACTCCGGCCTGGCGATTCTGGACACCATGAACTTCATCAAGCCGCAGGTCTCCACCATCTGCGTGGGCATGGCTGCGTCCATGGCCGCCGTGCTGCTTTCGGCCGGCGCCAAGGGCAAGCGCTTCTGCCTGCCGCATTCCAAGGTCATGATTCACCAGCCCAGCGGCGGTGCCCAGGGCCAGCAGACCGAGATCGAGATCGTGGCCGAGGAGATCAAGAAGACCCGCCGCGAGCTCAACCAGATCCTGTCCGATGCCTCGGGTCAGCCGATCGAGAAGGTCCAGTCCGACACCGAGCGCGACAACTACCTGACCGCTGCCGAGGCCCTCGACTACGGCCTGATCGACCGTATCGTCACCTCGCGCGATCTCGCCGCGAAGGACGCCTAGGATGGCCGGTAACATGCAGGACAACTTTGACGAGAACGGCAACCCCATCCGCTGCTCCTTCTGCGGAAAAGAGCAGGGCCAGGTCCGTCGTCTCGTAAAGGGCCCGACCAACATCTTTATCTGCGACGAGTGCGTCGCTGCGTGCTCCGAGATCCTTGAGGAGTCGCTGGCTTCTGACTTTATGGACGCCGCCCGCAACGGCAATCTGCCGGGTTTCCTCAACGACCACGGACAGGCTGCGTCCCAGCCCGCCGTTGACCCCGAAACCGAGGGCTTTGAGCTCGAGGACGACCGTCAGGTCATCACGCACGTGCCGACGCCGCACGAGATCTATGACGAGCTTTCGGCCTATGTTATGGGCCAGGAGGACGCTAAGCGTGCCATGTCGGTGGCCGTGTACAACCACTATCGTCGCGTGATCGAGGGCGGTGCCGCGGTGTCCGCCTTTGACGAGGCATCGGGCATGGGCGGCCAGTTTGACGACGATATGGACGAGGTGGAGCTCGCCAAGTCCAATATTTTGCTGCTTGGACCCACCGGCACTGGTAAGACGCTGCTGGCCCAGACGCTCGCGCGCATCCTCGAGGTGCCGTTTGCCATCGCCGACGCTACCGCGCTCACCGAGGCTGGCTACGTTGGCGAGGACGTGGAGAACATCCTGCTCAAGCTCATCAACGCCGCCGATGGCGACATCGAGCGCGCACAGGTGGGCATCATCTACGTGGACGAGATTGACAAGATTGCCCGCAAGGCCGAGAACCTCTCCATCACCCGCGATGTTTCGGGCGAGGGCGTTCAGCAGGCACTGCTTAAGATTCTTGAGGGCACGGTGGCCAGCGTTCCGCCCACCGGCGGCCGCAAGCATCCCCAGCAGGAGCTGCTACAGATCGACACGACCAACATCTTGTTTATCTGCGGCGGTGCCTTTGTGGGTCTGGATAAGATCATTGCCGATCGCGTGGGCAACAAGGGCGTGGGCTTTAACTCCGAGATCGCCGGCCCCACCTCGGTCGACGAGAACGACCTGCTGCGTCAGGTGCTCCCGCAGGACCTCAACGCTTTTGGCATGATCCCCGAGTTCGTGGGCCGTACGCCCGTCGTCACCCAGACGCAGGCGCTCGACGAGGACGACCTGGTGTCGATCCTGACCGAGCCCAAGAACGCCGTGGTGCGTCAATACCGCAAGATGTTCCAGCTCGAGGACGTTGAGCTTGAGTTTGAGAACGCCGCCCTGCACGAGATCGCCCGCATGGCGCTTGCCCGCAAGACCGGCGCCCGCGGTCTGCGCGCCATCTGCGAGGACGTGCTGCAGCAGACGATGTTCGATCTCCCCAGCGAGGAGGGCGTCACCAAGGTCATCGTGACCGAAGCCTCCGTAAAGGGAGAAGAACAACCCCAGCGCATCTACGGCTAGACCTGCCTAAAACGTGTTTGCAAATAGCCTCCGACCACCCGCGGTCGGAGGCTATTTTATATATACGCAAAACACCCAACTACCTGTGTTATTCTGTGTGTTTGTTTAAGCCAAAGCGAAGTCAATTCAGACTGAAGTAATCGATACCTAAGGCGTGTCCGCCTGCTTGGTTTTCGTAGATTCCGCACGAGCCGAAGAGCACTTAATGTGCTCTTCGTGCGAGCCAGGACCTGACCGAGCGAAAACCAAGCAGGCGGACACGCCGGCGGGACAGGGAGAGATATATGGAAGAAATGCCCAAGAACTACGATCCGTCGACTAACGAGCCGGCGATCCTGCAGAAGTGGCTCGACGGCGGTTACTACAAGCGCCGTGAGGGCGTGGGCGATTGCACCGTCACCATTCCGCCTCCCAACGTGACCGGCAAGCTCCACATGGGTCACGCCACCGACGACTCCATCCAGGACGCCATCATCCGTATGGCCCGCATGCGCGGCAAGTCCACACGCTGGGTGCTGGGCACCGACCACGCCGGTATCGCTACGCAGACCAAGGTCGACAAGAAGCTCAAGAGCGAGGGCATTAGCCGCCTGGAGATCGGTCGCGACAAGTTTGTCGACGCTTGCTGGGATTGGACCCACGAGTACGGCGGCATCATCGTCGAGCAGATCAAGCGTATGGGCTGCTCCGTCGACTTCGACAACGAGCGCTTCACCATGGACGAGGACTATGCCCAGGCCGTGCGCAAGGTCTTCTGCGACTGGTACCACGACGGTCTGATTTACCGCGGCAAGCGCATCGTCAACTGGTGCCCCAACTGCACCACCGCCATCTCGGACGACGAGGCCGAGTACAAGGACGAGAAGGGCCACCTGTGGCACCTGCGCTACCCGCTGACTGAGCCGGTCAACGGCCAGGACTACATCGTCGTTGCCACCACGCGCCCCGAGACCATGCTCGGCGACACGGGCGTTGCAGTCTCTCCTAAGGATCCCGAGAAGGCCGCCTTCGTGGGTAAGACCGTTAAGCTCCCCATCGTCGACCGCGAGATCCCCATCTTTGAGGATTGGCATGTCGACGCCAACTTTGGCTCCGGCTTCGTTAAGGTCACCCCAGCCCACGACCCCAACGACTACGCCATGGGTCAGGCCCACGACCTGCCGCAGATCAACATCTTCGACGAGCACGCGGTGGTCGTCGAGGGCTACGGCGAGTTCACCGGCATGAACCGCGACGAGTGCCGCGAGGCCGTCATCAAGTGGTTCGAGGAGCACGACCTGCTCGATCACGTCGAGGACCTCGACCACTCCGTCATGCACTGCTACCGTTGCGACGCCGCCCTGGAGCCGTGGCTGTCCGAGCAGTGGTTTGTGGCCGTCGACAAGCTCAAGGGGCCGGCGCTCGACGCCGTCAACTCCGGCAAGGTCACCTTCCACCCCGCGCGCTGGACGCAGACCTACACCACCTGGATGGAGAACCTTAAGGACTGGTGCATCAGCCGCCAGCTGTGGTGGGGCCACCGCATTCCCGTGTTCTACTGCGAGGACTGCGGCTGGGAGGACGCCCTTACCGAGGACACCGACGTGTGCCCCAAGTGCGGCGGCCATCACGTGCATCAGGACGAGAACGTGCTGGACACTTGGTTCAGCTCGCAGCTGTGGACCTTTGCCACGCAGGGCTGGCCGCAAAAGCCGGAGCTGCTCGAGGGCCATCACCCCACGACGGCGCTGGTCACCGCGCGCGACATCATCGCGCTGTGGGTCGCCCGCATGGTCATGAGCTCGCTGTACTTCCTGGATGAGGTGCCGTTTAAGGACGTCGTCATCTACCCGACGATTCTGGCCAAGGACGGCAGCCGCATGTCCAAGTCCAAGGGCAACGGCGTTGACCCCATGGACCTCATTGGCATGTACGGCGCCGACGCCATGCGCTACAACCTGCTCACGCTGTGCACCAACAACCAGGACGTTAAGTTCGACGCGAACATCGACAAGAAGACCAAGAAGCTCATCGACAGCCCGCGTACCGAGCAGGCTAAGTCGTTTGTGACTAAGATCTGGAACGCCAGTCGTTTCCTGCTCATGAACATGGAGGGCTACACGCCCGGCGAGCCTGTCGTGGAGACGCCGGCCGACGCTTGGATGTTCAGCCGCCTGGCTAAGGCCGTGAAGATGGTCACCGAGGGTATCGAGAACTACACCTTTGGCGACATGGCCCGCGGCGTGCAGCAGTTCTTCTGGAACGAGGTCTGCGACTGGTACGTCGAGGTCACCAAGGCCCGCCTGAAAGGCGAGGGCCGTCTGCAGGCGCAGCGCAACCTGATTTTTGTGCTCGACACCTCCATTCGCCTGATGCACCCACTTATGCCATTTGTCACCGAGGAGATCTGGGACAACATGCCGGCGAGCGTGCTCGATCTGGACGCCGAGGGCAACGTCGACCGCGCCGACGCGCTCATGATCGCCAAGTGGCCTGAGCCCGCCGACTACGCCAAGTACGTCGACGAGGACGCCGAGCGCGCCTTTGAGCTGTGCCGCACCGTCGTTTCCGCCGCCCGCGCCACGCGTTCGCGCTATCGTTTAAGCCCCAAGGCCGAGCTCGACGTGGTCGTGCGCGCTGGTGCCGAGGACATCGAGAAGCTCGAGAGCCTGCGCTCGACCATTGAGCCGCTGGCCAACACCGCTTCGCTGGTCATGGGTACTGACGTTGAGAAGCCGGCTGCGAGCATCGCCGTGGTCGACAGCGGCGTCGAGGTCTTTGTGGTGCTCGAGGGCAAGGTTGACCTTTCGGCCGAGAAGGCGCGCCTGGAGAAGGAGATCGCCGCGGCTCAGAAGGAGCTCGCCGGCTGCGAGAAGACACTGGCCAACGAGGGCTTTGTGGCTAAGGCCGCTCCCGCGGTGGTCCAGAAGAAGAGGGACCGTGCAGGTGAGCTCAAGGAGATCCTGGCGGCGCTGACTGCTCAGGTTGCTGACTTCTCGTAGGCGTTACTGGGGGACGCGGTTTGGGGCATTGCTCGCTACTGCGGACAGTCCTGCTCGCACGAAGGCCACATTAAGTGGCCTTCGGCTCGTGCGGAACTTGTATCGAGCAAAGCCCCAAACCGCTCCCACGGCGGTTACGGGGGCGTCCGCTGCCTGTCAGGGCCACGGGGTTGTGGCCTTGAGGTCGCTGCAAAGCGGTGTTTGGCTGATATTTTGAATGGGAGGGGCTCGTTGTTTTGATGGGCCTCTTTTTATGTTGAGGGGACTTTGGTTTATGGCTAGGCGTTCCGGCTGTTATTCGGTGCCGTTCTCGTTTGAGTTGCTTTCGTTTGGTGAGGCTGTGGGACTTGCTGCTGATACGGGGCGGATTTCTGGGGATGCTGGGCCTCTGCTTGAGACGGTTGTCGATATGCTCGATGAGCTGGGACGTCCGGACGAGTATTTCGATTGCATTCAGGTTGCCGGTACTAATGGCAAGACTTCGACCACGCGTTTTTCGGCTGCCATTCTTCGTGGTGAGGGGTTAAAGACCGCGCTGTATACGTCTCCGCAGTTAGTGCGCTATCCCGAGCGCATGGAGGTCGATGGGCGCGTCGTGAGCGATGAGGCGTTTGCCCGCGGCGTTTCTGCCGCCGTCGAGGCGGGACATCGCGTGAATGCTCGTCGTGTGGCGGCGGGGGAGCGCGCCTATACCATCACGCCGTTTGATCTGCTGACGGCCGCCGCATTGGTGGTGTTTGCCGAGGCTGCGGTGGACGTTGCCGTGCTCGAGGTTGGCATGGGCGGGCGCTGGGACGCCACGAGTGCGACCGATCCCGTCGCCGTTGCCATCACGGGTATTGGCCTCGACCACACGCGCATCCTGGGCGACACGCTCGAGGCCATTGCGGGGGAGAAGGCCGCGGTCATTAAACCCGGGCGACTGGTTGTGCTGGGCGAGGGCACGCATGAGCCGAGCGTTCAGCGCGTGATGGATGCCCGTTGCCGTGAGTGCGGTGTGGTGCCGCTGGTGGTGAGCCACGCCACGACCAAGGTGCCGGCGCATGTGGGCGACACGGTGGAGTTCAGCTGCACCACGCCGCGCGCGATTTATACGTCGAGCATGGTCAAGCCGGCCTACCAGCCGCAGAATGCTGCGTGCGCGATTATGCTCTGCGAGGGGTATCTGGGCCGCGAACTCGACCACGATGCGCTCGACACCTCGCTTATGGGTTGCCCCACGCCGGGCCGTTTTGACGTGCTGGGGATCGACCCGCTCAAGCTGATTGATGCCTGCCATAACCCTCAGAGCTGCGAGAACTTTGTGAGCGCGCTGGACGAGATCGACCCGTGCATGGAGAATCGCCCCACGCTGCTGTGCGCTGCGCTGGCCGACAAGGATGTGGCGGGCATCGTCGATGTGCTGATCCCGGCCTTCCCGCGCGTAGTCGTGACGCAGACCGATTCCGATCGCGCCCTACCGGCGGAGGAGCTTGCTACCCTGGTGGATGCCGATAAGCTCGCGGGCGTGTACCCCAGCGTATCCGAGGCCCTCGCAGCTTTCGAAGCCGCGGACGAGCCTTTCGTAGCAGCCGGCACCATCACCCTAGCCGGCGAAGTAGCGGGGCTGCTACGCTAGAACCTTTCTGCAGGGCAGCTAGTTGACCTGCTCGCCACGAAATAGGCCTATCTACTACGTTTTAGCGGTTACCCCTGAACACACCGAGAATTGCAAAATCAAAACCGCAGGTAGAAGGCTTGCCAGTTTTGCGAAAACGCGGGTGTGGTCGATCCATACGGGTTAAACGTAGTAGATAGGCTGTTTTTGTGGCGCGGTGTTGGTGGAATGTGACAAAGGGACTGCCCCTTCGTCACTTAAATACGTCATCTGATTTCTCCCGTTTACGAAACCATTTATGCCGCTTAACCTGTAGCATATTGCAAACCTCCATCGGCGAAGGATAGGCTCAACTTAACTTGCCAATCGGACCAGTGCTGTTTGGTCCGTTGAGCGTGTCGGGAGGAAACATGAACAGAAGGCATGTCAACGCGGCCATTACCGCGGGTCTGGCTCTGACGATGACGGTCGGCTCGGTGCCGCCGCAGGCATTCGCCGAGATGATGCAGGGTGATACCACCCAAGTCGTTGCCGAGTAAAGCGATGTGACGGGTGCGTCTGCCGCGTCTGCGGACACCACCCAGCCAACATCGCAAGACCAGAGTGAAGATAAGATTGCCTCTTTTGCCAGCCTGAACGAGCTGCACGTTGCCGAGGGTTCCGATGCCACGCTGCCCCAAACTGTAACGGCAACCTACGAGAGCGGTACCACCAAGCAGGAAAACGTCACCTGGAAGTTGAACGGTGCCGATGCCCCGACAACTCTCGCACAACTGCCCGCCGGCTCGTATGAGTTTGAAGGTACCGTCGCTGGCACCACGCAGACGGTTAAGCAGTGCGTGATTATCGAGGCTGCGGCGGCTGATCTGGCCGCGGTAGATCCGGCGGCAGTAAACACCTCCAATGTCACCGCGATGAGCAACGAAAGCGGAATCACAGTCGAGTCGATCGATGCCAACCCAATTCTAGAAAAATACGTCGGCGCCGATTACTACGGCCAGATCCAATCTTCGAGCGTTAAGGTAAAGCTGTCGGATGGCACCGAGACCTCGGCTTATGTTAATTGGGACGAAAAGTCGCAGGCGGCATTTGATACGGCGACGGAGGAATCCGAAATTCCCATCACCGGACAGATTACCGGCGTTAGCGTAAATAGTAATTGGGTTACGCTTGCGGAGCCCTACGAAGTGAGTGGCGTACTTAAGGTGTACGTCCCCCGTTCAACCAGCAATGGCTCATGGGCATGGACCGCAGCTGGTATTGCCCCCGCGCTTCCGTCTAGCATGTCGGCCAGTTATTCAAATGGTCAATCTTATACATGCCCTGTTGAGTGGAATGAGATCTCGGCTGATCAGTACCAAAAGGAAGGAACCTTTGTTGTCGAGGGACATTTGAAGAGCTATCCCTCTATGCTCGCACAGTGCACGGTCGCAGTCCGCTCTGTTAAGAGCGTCCAGACCGAGTTGACGTGTACGACCCTAACTGGTGAGGTCCCGTCTCTGCCGTATTCTGCTTCGGTTGTCTTTGATAGCGGGGCCACCGAGCAGATCCCGGTGTCTTGGGATTCTTTCGACGCGTCGCTTTACTCTAAGGTGGGCTCGTTTACGGTTAAAGGTAAACTAAACGGTTTTGATTACCGTGAGGTTACCTGCACCGTTACCGTCAAAGATCCTAAGGACGTACTCGATCTTAATTCTCTGAGGTTCGAGCGCGTGGTCGGCGACATTTCTCCTCTTAGCACGTATGTCTATTTCCCGTTTACGCAGTCAAATAACACTACATACACCCAAGGTTATCAGGTTAACTGGGACAACGCCGACGTGTCTCAATTCCAAAAGGCAGGCACCTATACGGTC
This sequence comes from uncultured Collinsella sp., assembly GCA_900552685.1. Taxonomy (GTDB): domain Bacteria; phylum Actinomycetota; class Coriobacteriia; order Coriobacteriales; family Coriobacteriaceae; genus Collinsella. The sequence continues at coordinate 7,092 of USAJ01000002.1, read as the reverse complement.
ACGGGCACGCTTGTGACATATAACGAATCTTCAGCCGCTAATGGCCTAAAGGTAACTGCTCAGGTCGAGGTCAAAGAAGTTGCCTCTATCGACGCTCTTGCTCCCGTTAACACGCCCGTCGGCGTACGTCCTACAACGGGCGGCGGTCTTCCCTACAGCGTTGAGGTTGCATTCACCGACGGTACAAAGAAGCAGTGCAACATTGCGTGGGACCCTATTTTGGACACGCAGGTGGCAAGCGAGGGGTCGTTTAAGCTTTCCGGTTCGCTGTCGTATTGGACCAATACCTCATCTTCATCGTCTACTCAGGTGGAGCTGGGTGACAGCAACCGAGTCACGGCGACCATCTCCGTCCGCGCTCTGCAGATGCCTTCCTCGACATCGACAAGCACGCTTATCGGTTGCCAGCCCAATATGCCGGGTTCAATCGAGGCCACGATGTGGAATGGCTCGCGAGGCAATTTCCCCGTTCAGTGGTCGACGATTAGTCAGGACGCCCTAAAGAACCTTGGCCAGATTACGGTTAGCGGATATTTTACCGGCTCTAACATTCCGGCTACGGCGACGGTCAACGTCTGCGATCTCGAGGACAGCAACATCGGCAAGATTGCTTATGTTCCCGGCGCCGGACTTCTGGCTCCGCGCTACACATCCACGCTGTATTTGTCGGATGGCAGCTCGTTCTATCCCCAGTATTCGTCGGGGCAGCCTTATAGCTGGGATGAGTTTCCTCAAGAACTGCTGGACGGCAAGCCTGGCGAGTACGAAATTACCGGTACTATCACTGGCTCGCTGGCGAAGGTCAACGCGATCGCGGTGTGCAGCGAGGTCAAGGGCGTCAATAACTATAGCGAGAATGGCGTGACGCTTGGGCAGTCGTACGAGGACTGGCGCGTTATTTACCCCGGTGAGGAAGTCAATCTGGACTACTTCTACGTGTCCGGCGTATTGCAGGATGGAACGACTTTTGACAGTCTCGGCGTCAACTGGGATACCTACGATAGGTGCCCCCAGAAGGACTGCACGATTACCGGAACGGTCGCCGGAACGAATATCCCCGTGAAAGTGCACGTCATCGTGACTAAAAACTGGGAGGCTCAGCCACAAACCATTACAGTGCTCAAGGGCAGCGACGGCACCGCCATGCTTCCCGGCTATGTCGAACTTATCAGCCCCGATGCGGCAGAACATCCGGACTATTCGCACAAATACGCCGAGACCAAGTGGAACACGAAGGGCTTCGATTGGACCCAGGGCGGCGTGGTACGCGGCACTGCAACAATTAGCTTTAATGCAGGGTACGGCATGCAGACTGTCGACGTTCCGATTACTGCCACCGTTAAGATCGCGAGTAAGGCAACCTCGGTTCAGGGCGGAACCATATGGACCGTCCCCGGCACCAAGCCGATGCTGCCGGAATACCTTGAGGTTCGATACGACAACGATGTGTCTTCTGAGCCCCAGCGCGAAAAGGTCACATGGGACCGTGTCGCCGAAGACGCGTATGCCAAGGACGGTTCGTTTAAGGTGAAGGGCAAGCTCCAAGGTGGTGCCGAGGCGACAATCACTGTTGACGTCTGTTCCGTCACCTCCGTTAGCGTTCCTGAGCGCATTAATACGGCCAGCGGTGTTTTCCCCGATCTGCCGTGGAATGTCTCGGTTGCCACGAGTGACGGCAAAACTCATAATGCCCAGGTTCAATGGGATTACGTTCGTCCCTCGGTTTATACCGGAGAGTCGGGTCAGGTCACGACGGTGTCTGGCACGCTGTTTGCAAGCGGCCTCGACGGATACGGTGACGGCACTAACACCGGTCTCACTGTTCAGACCAAGATCGTTATCCAAGGCGTTGAGAAGGCAATCGATAACGGCGAGACCGCAGTGACCACCAAGGCGGGCACTGCGCCTGCCATGCCTTCCAAGATGGCGGTCGAGATGAGCGACGGCTCCGTTTCGACGGCGGCTATTGATTGGGATCCGATTGCGCCCGAGAAGTACGAGCGGCCTGGCACGTTCTATGCGACGGGCCATGTGGTCGGCTTTAATGCCGCTGCTGTTATGGCGCTGCTTGACGATGACGGCCAGAAGGTCGGTGTGGATGAGAACGGCAACGTGACTGCCAAGGTGACGGTTGCCGATAAGAAGGCAAAGAAGGTTGCACTGCAGCCCGAGGCGGTCGTGGTCAACACCACGGTCGGATCGATGCTGGAGCTGCCAGATGCCGTGTCCGTATATTTCTCGGATGGCTCAGCGCGGGATACTCGGGGCAGTTTAGGCGGCATCGAGATCGAAAAGTGGACCGACACCGACGGCATCGACCTCTCCAAGCCGCTCGCCAAGAAGGGTACGTATAAACTCGTCGGCAAGCTCAAGGATGTCGACAACGTCAACGCTATCGTGTACGTCAACGTCTCCGAGGCGCCGCGAACCATCACCAAGCTCGAGGCCAAGTCGTTTAGCGTTGCCAGTGGTACGTCCAAGCAGGATCTGTACGCCCAGATGCCCAAGCAGGTTGTGGCGACTTACTCTGACGGCTCGACCGATTTGCTCGACATTGACGTGTGGGATCTTTCTAACGTCACGGACGAGCTGCTCAGAGGAACCGGCACCGTGGAGATCACGGGTACGGTTAAGCTCAACGGCGCCAAGGTAACCTGCAATGTGACCGTGGTGGATCAGGATGCCCAGACGCCCGACCACGTCGAGCCGATCGATGTTGTTGAGATTGCGGACAATGCCAAGGTCAGCGACCTTATGGATAAACTGCCGTCCAAGGTGACGGTGGTCATGAAGGACGGCAAGACCAAGAAAGAGACGTCCGTTAAGTGGTCTCAGGTCGACAGCCTGGGCCGTGCCGGCACCGAGTTTGAGGTCACGGGTCTAACGGACAACGGTATGACCGTAAAGGTGAAGGTCAAGGTAACCGCGCATATTGTCGACATCGATGTCGCTGAAGACATTGTGGTCGTGCGCGGCACCAAGGCGGACGACGTTTTGGCCAAGCTGCCCGCCACGGTCACGGCGATTTACTCGGATGATACTGAGTCCGATGTCGACGTGAAGTGGGACACGAAGGGTCTATCCGACAAGGACTTTGCCAAGGAGGGCGAGGTCACGGTCAAGGGCAAGGTTGCCGGTACCGATCAAAAGGCAGAGTGCACCATCAAGGTCGTCAAACCGCTTCGTGAGATTCCTGATCACCTGGCTGGTACGGTTGACCCTGTGACGCTCGACGACGGGGCAAAGCCCGAGGCTGTTGTGGCCGCGCTGCCTACTACCGTGAAGGTTGCGATGAAGGACGGATCCGAGATCGACTCGAAGATCGCCTGGACCGCTCCCAAGGAGAACCTCACCATCAAGAATGATGGCACGAGCGTTGTCGTTATGGGCAAAACCGCGGTTGGTAGCTTTGAGGTCAAGGCTACGGTCAACCTGGTGCCGGTCGTCGAGAGCGTCGCTGACATCAAGCTTTCGGTTGCTCGCAACACTGCCGCCGACGACATTGCTCTGCCCACCCAGGTGACGCTTAACATGTCTGATGGCTCGACGAAGGCCGCTGCCGTCACGTGGGATAAGAGCCCGCTCACGGCAGATGCCTTGGGCAAGCTGGGTGACATCGCACTTGAAGGCGCGGTCGAGGGCTCTTCGGTCAAGGCCAAGTGCACGGTGACGGTTGTAAAGAGCGATGCCGAGATTCCGGCGTCCGTTGAGCCTATTGCCGGAATTTCCGTTCCCGAGGGCGCGTCTGCCGATGCGGTGCGCGAGGCACTCAAGGGCGTGAAGGCGACCGTTCGCATGAAGGACGGCAAAACGACGGCGGAGTCCGAGATCACATGGACCGAGGTTCCTGCCGCGGCCGACACGTACGGCAACGGCGTCGTTGCCAAGGGCGTGACGGTGAACGGCAACCTGCCCGTCGAGGTCATTGTTACCTCCACGACGACGATCAACAAGGTTGCCGAGGTGCCGCAGATCAAAGTTGAGCGCGATGCCAAGGCCGACACTGTGACGGGGCAGCTGCCCAAGAAGGTTGCCGTGACGTACTCCGATGGCCACACGGACGAGGCCGCGGTCACGTGGAATACGGATGGCCTGGACAAGCATCTTGCCACCGTTGGCGAGTACACGATCGAGGGCTCCGTCGAGGGCACGACGCTCAAAGCGACCTGCAAGCTGGTCGTCGAGACGCCGGCAAGCGAGATTCCCGTGAGGCCTGCGACGTTCGCTCCCGTTGAGGTGTTCGAGGCAAGCTCTGCCGCCGATGTGCTGAAGGCGCTGCCCAAGAAGGTCTCCGTGATGATGAAAGACGACAGCCAGGAAGACTACGATGTCGATTGGGAGAATGTCCCCGCACTGGATTGGGGTGCCGATGATGTGACCGTGGACGGTAAGGTTCGCGGTACGGATCTGACGGTCAGCTGCATGGTACGCGTTAAGCCGCGCCCGGCAGCCAAGGGGCTCGTTATCGTTGACCAAAACGGTAAGGCAACGACTTCCGAGACCGTGCTCAAGGTCGAGCGCGGCAAGGAAATTGACCTTGCTGCCGCGGCGAGCAATGCGGCCGATGGCGCGCTGCTGCGTGGTAACGTGACGTGGACCTCGTCCGACCCGACGATCGCTACGGTCGAGAACGGTAAGGTCAAGGCCCTCAAGAACGGTACCGTCGTCGTTACCGCGACGATGCCCGTTGACGGTGACGCCGCGGCGATTGCGGCGCTTGCCGAGGATGGCGCTGCGGAGACGCCGGCGCCTCAGCAGCTCACGGCTTCGGTGACTGTCGAGGTTGTTGAAGCTGTTGTTGTACAGGAACCGACCGGCGGCAAGGATAACGGTGCCAAGCCCGATGCCAAGGATCCTTCGGGCAAGAAGAATGGCAAGAAGGCCGCTAAGGGAAGCCTGGCCGAGACGGGCGACAACACTGCCGTGACTATCGCGGCGCTTGGCGGAACCGGTCTGCTGGCGTTGATTGCCGCAGCGATCGAGAAGCTGCGCCATCGTGCGGAGTAAGGCTGCGAGCTTAGAGCCTTAGGGCTCTAGGACACAAGAAGGCCTCCCGGTTCTCGTCGGGGAATCGGGAGGCCTTTCGTTTGACTGCAGGGCAGCTAATTTGGGACGGGGCTTTTTGCCTTGAGCGGACTGCTCGCCACGAAATGGGGCTATCTACTACGTTTGACTGGTCACCCTCGACCACACGGAAAATCGTGAAATCAAAACCGCAGGTAGAAGACTTGCCGGTTTTCAATAAATACCCGCATGGTCGACCTATGCGGGTTAAACGTAGTAGATAGGCCGTTTTTGTGGCGCGGTGTTGGTGGGATGTGACAAAGGGACTGTCCCTTTGTCACATTGGCTAGACTAGACGGACCAGATCGTGAGGGTAGGCGTTGAGAATCTCAACGCCCTTCTCGGTCACCAGGGCCAAGTCCTCGATGCGGACGCCGGTGCGGCCGGGGAGGTAGATGCCCGGCTCGATGGAGAACGTCATGCCCGGCTCTACGACCTGCTCGTTGACGAGTGAAACGTCGCCTGACTCGTGGTCCTGCAAGCCGATCGAGTGTCCCAGGCGATGCGTAAAGTACTGCCCATAGCCCGCATCCTCAATCACGTCGCGTGCGGCGCGGTCCAGGTCACACATGCGCACGCCCGGTGCGATGAGCGCCTCGGCGGCCTCGTTGGCGCGGCGCACGATGTCGTAGATGCGCGCCGTCTCCTCGTCTGGCTCGCCCCAAGAGAACGTGCGCGTCATGTCCGAGCAATAGTTGCAGTGACGTCCGCCAATGTCGAACAGCACCACGTCGCCGCGCTTGAGCACGGTGTCGTTGGGCTCGTGGTGCGGGTCGCCGGCGTTAGCACCAAAGCTCGCGATCGGCGGAAAGCTAAAGCCCTCGCAGCCGTGCATGCGATACAGACCGAGCATCTGGTCGGCAATTTCGCGCTCCGTCACACCTTCGTGTATGAGCTTGATGGCATCGGCCATCACGGCGTCGTTGGCGGCAGAGGACGCTCGCATAAGCTCCTGCTCGGTAGCGTCTTTGTAGGTGCGTGCGGCAGTGACGGCAGAGTCGCCTAGGAAGAACTCGCTCGCGGCGTGACGCTCCATAAGGGGCATCAAAAAGCCGGAGCGCATAACGGTGTCGATGCCGAGCGGTTTGGTCGGATCGACCTCGCGAACGATGGCTTCGGCCACGACGTCGGTATCGGTGTGGTACGCGACGCGGGCATTGTCATACTCGGGCAACTGATGAAGGGCGTTGACTAGGATCACCGGCTCGGCACCGCGCGCGAGTAGTACGCCGCAAAAACGCTCGAACATATCGGCATAAAAGCCGGTCAGGTAATAGATCGACCACGGGTCGTTTACGAGCAGCTGCGCACCGGGGTGCTGAGCCTCGAGCGCATCGAGCACGCGCGCCACGCGCTGATCATCGACATGTGCCATACATCGTCCTTTCGCTAGGGTGCCACCATGGTAGCCCAAGCCCGGCACATAGGGACGTTCCTTTTAATATGAGCAGGACATTGTCAAGAGGCAAAATCGGGCCTGGCCCCAACGATATGGGGTCAGGCCCTCTCCCTATATCAGCCCGTCCGCGGCGACCTCGGCGTGTCTTACCGACGCTCGTCTTTGCAGTTTAATATCCGCCCGCGGCGATCTCTCGCTGGGCAATCCGTTGCTACGGCTGAGGCTTCTACGTCGAACCGACAGTCTGTGCACGCGTGTGGCGCCCTGGGCGCTCGCAGAAAAGGGACCTGAGGTTCGCCTCAACGGCTTCGGATCGAACCGCTTCCGGGGTGACTGGCTTATGTGCGGGGGACCGCCCCCCTACGCCTCCTCGGCCATGAGGCCGACCGCCCATACCCAGCAGGCGAGCTCGCGCGCCGTGGCCACGTTCGCCTTGTTGCCGTGGACCCCGCGCGCGAGCAGCGCCTCCCGCCTCTCGGCCAGCCTCCGCACGCCCTTGGCGGCATGCCTCCGGGCGCCCCGGTCCGGGGCCTGGCCCTTGGCGAGGTCCTTCGGCCGCCCCGAGCACGTCAGGTGTTAGCGTCAATATAATTTTCACCATTTCCACCAACGCATTTTCGCCAATCGCG
>USAJ01000001.1 GCA_900552685.1 uncultured Collinsella sp. | reverse complement strand
CGGAATCGGCTGAAGTGCGATGGCGAAATTGGTTGTTTTTACAGTAGCGCTAACACCATGGCGTCGGTCTTCGCCATCCCGCCGTCGACCACGGCCGACGCCGCGGCGACCCTCTGCTCGAATGTGTACCTGGATTGTTTCCCGCCCATGGACAGCAGCGCCTCGCTTCCGAACGCCCGGTATACCCACTGCCATTCTCTCACGGTCTCGCGGGGGACGGACAGGGCCTCGGCCGCCGGCTTGCAGCCGACGCCGGCGTCGAAGAGCTCGACGGCCCGCCTCCTGGACTCCAGGTCGTGCTTCACCCTGAGGTCTATACTCATGGAAAACCTCCCATTTCCCGATGTCCAAGAAATGGGAGGCAGTTCACAGGCACCTTTGTGGTGGTTTTGCCGCCGGATCGCGCCGCAACGACGCAGCTACAGCAGCACGTCAGCAAGCGGACGCTTGGGCACGTGATGCATCTGTGCCTCATCGCGCCAGTAATTGATAGAGCCATCCGGGTTGGAGTCGATCGCGTCGATCACCTGCGTCTCGGCCGGAACGCCAAACGCCATAATCAGCTTGAGCTCATACTTGTCGTTATCGAGCCCCATGGCATCGATCGCGTGGGGCGTAAAGGCCTTGAACATGCAGGCTGCCACCTCGGGCGTGGCGCTGCGAGCGGCGAGCATCATCGTCTGGGCAGCAATGCCGGTGTCGACCTCGGTGATGGGCGCGGCGGGCTTACCCGGAACAGCGCGCTCGGCAAGAATCGCGATGTAGCCGGTCGGGCGCTCGCCCTCATCGGGACCCGGCCAATCCTTGAGCGCACCGGCCCAGGTGAGCTCATCAAATACGCGCGCGCAGTCCTCTGCACCGCTCACCACATGAAAACGCAGACGCTGAGCGTTGGCGCCGCAGGGAGCCAGATGTGCCAGCTCCGCCAGCTCGAGCAAAAACTCGCGCGGTACGCGCATGGACTCATCAAAGCGGCGGCACGTACGCGCGCGGCGGACCAGCGCGTCAAACGTGTCCAGGCCAAGCTTTTCGCAACCTTGCCTTGCCATCGACTCAGCGCTTACCGGCGCCGCGGGAACTGTTTCGTTCATAGGGACCCCTCAATAAAAGCCAATTGTTCTTAAGAAAATCTAACCTAAAACGTAGGCAATAACGAACAGAGCTGTAATGTTCTACATCTGTTGAATATCCCACATCCAAACGAGAACAAAGGTGACAATTCGCGAAGGTGAGGCTCCCATTCGCCCTTTCCGCCCCACGCGACGGCGCCCTTGGGCGATACTGGTTGCAAGAGCTACGGCTTACGCCGCACGGAAAGGAGACATCATGGGCATCTTTAAGAACGATGACAAGCAATCGAGCGCGTTTGGATTTGACGAGAAAAGCATGGCAGGCAAGGCCGTCAAGGCCGTGCGCTGGATTTACGCCATCACGGGCGTCTTAGCGCTCGTTGCCGGCATCGCACTGCTGTTTGCGCCCGCCAAGTCCCTCGTCTTCCTAACGACCGTCTTGGGCTTCTACTTTGTGATCACGGCCGCGATCAGGCTGTTTACCGCTGTTTTCGAGCCGCTGCTGCCCACCGGCTGGCGCGTTACGAGCATCATCTCCAACCTGCTCATCATTCTGGGCGGCGTCATAATCCTGCGCAACCAGGCCTTCTCGACCGCGACGCTCACCACGCTTGTAGTGGTCGTCGCCGGCTTTGGCTGGATCGTCGAGGGCGTCATGTCGATTCTGGAGTCCGAGCTTTCGTCTAACCGCGCCCTCGCCATCCTGAGCGGCGCGCTCTCCATCATCGCGGGCATGTTCGTGTTTATCTATCCGCTGTGGTCGGCCAAGATGCTCGTCATCTTTAGCGGCGCCGCGCTGCTGGTGTTTGGCGTGACGCTGATTGTTCGCGCCATTCAGTTTGGCAAACTGGTGCACTAGATGCCAAAGACGCTTTTTATTGATGCCGACGCCTGCCCGGTCACGCGCGAGTCGATCGACTGCGCGCGGAGGGCGGGCGTTGCCGTAGTGATTGCCGGCAACAGCACGCAGAACCTGGAACGCCACATTCGCCGCGACGATCCGCGCGACGCCGAGCACGCGCGTCGGGGCTTTTGGGTCACGACGCTCGATGTGAGCGTGGGAGCCGATAGCGCCGACTTTGCCATTATCGAGCGCCTGCAGGCTGGCGACGTGGTCGTGACACAAGACATAGGCCTGGCGAGTATGGTGCTCGGACGCGATGCCGCCGCCATCGGCGTGCGCGGGCGCGTCTACGATAAGGCGACCATCGACATGCAGCTGTTTATTCGCCACGAGGAAAAGAAGGTTCGCCGCGCCGGCGGTCGCACCCGCGGGCCGGCAGCCTTCACCAGCGAGGACCGAGCCCGCTTTAAACGCAACCTCACCGAGCTGCTGCACTAACCAAGGCAGATTTTTGGGACATGCCTAAAAATCTGCCTTTTTGTTTTGGGCGGTGTGGACGCTCAGGGTCCATGGCTTAACAAAAAAACGGGCTTCAAAATGCCATGCGTCGCCGCACTGCGCAGGCGCCGAGCATGGCTATTTTGAAGCCCGTTTTGCTAAGCCTACTTAGAGGCCGAAGGCGGATAGGATGAGGCCCCAGCTGGCGCCGATGACGTACATCATGACCAGGAACACGGCATTTTCGCGAGCGCTGCGGTTCGTGCGGAACAGGACCAGGTAGCCCACGCCGGCGGAAATGAGCGTGCCGGCGAGCATCGGCGCCAGCTGCAGCGCACCTTCGAGGTACAACTGCGTAATAACGACGCTAGCAGAGCAGTTGGGGATCAGACCGACAAGCGCCGAGCCCAGAACCGCAAGCGTCTCGTTGCCGCGCAGGAACTGCTCGATTGCGGACTCGCCAAAGGTCTCGAGGACGGCGACCAGAATCAGCGTTACCAGGAAAATGAAAACCGACACCTGCACGGTGTGCGAGATCGCGCTGCGGATGATCGACAGAATGGGCGCGCCCTCGTGGGAGTGGCCGTGGTCGTGGTGGTGCTCGTGCTTGTCCGCGTGACCATGGTCGTGGCTGTGGTCGTGCCCGTGATCGTCCTCATCCTCGTCACAGCCACAATGATCACGTTCGCACAGCTCGTGGATGTGATCGGCACTTACGCCCGCCTCGGCCACCTCGTCAATGATGTCGCCCCCGGTATGGTCGTCGTGCGCGCAGTTCACATGAGCCGGATTGGCAGCGGTCCCCAGTACGGTACGGCGAATCGCCGCATGCGCGCGGACGTTGCGGCGCAACCCGCGGATAGCCGCATCCACGATAAAGCCCGTGACCAGCGCGATCAGCGCCTTCGAAGCCAAAAGCATCGCCATGGTCTGCACGGGAACCTGCTCGGCAAGCAGCAGCGGCAACATCTCGTCGGAGGTCGAGAGGAACACAGCGACTAGCGTGCCCAGCGTCACGACACGGCCGGCGTACAGCGTCGCCGCCATGGCCGAAAACCCGCACTGTGGCACCATGCCCAGCAACGAGCCAACCACGGGGCCGGCGGCGCCCGCGCGCTTGATGGCGCCGTTGACGCGGTCGCCCGCAACATGCTCGAGCGTCTCGAGCGCAAGGTACGTCACCAACAAGAACGGCACCAGCGAGAGCGTGTCTTTGCCGGCATCGAGCAGAATATCTATCAGTAAATCCATGACGGATGGAACCTTTCGTGTCTTTCGGCAGCATTGTAAAAGTCCTAGCGGTCAACTAGGGTATTGTAGTTGTCCCGGGCGCGGTGCCAATAGTTGCCCATGGTAAACTATCATCTCGCCACAACTCAGTAACCCCGAGCCGCGCGACGCGGCCCGTCCAAGGAGCAGTCTATGAATGTTTCGCAAGCACTCGAATACGAGCGCCAGCCGTTTATCCCCATGTTTATCTACGGCGACCACGGTGCCATGGAGTCCGAGCGCCAGAAGGGCGAGGAGGCCCTCAAGGTGCTCGAGACCGAGTACTTTACCGCCGAGGGCGACCCCGGCTTCGACTTTGCCACTGTGCGCGACCTGGCCGACCGCAACCGCGACCTGTGCGACCAGATTGGCGAGGCGCGCCTGCGCAACGTGACGCCCGCGACGCTCTCGCGCGGCCTGTCCGACGCCGACACCTGCGCCGCCATCGGTAAGATGCAAAAGCGCACCGCCGCATCGGTTATGCGCGAGATCCGCGGTGACCGCGACGCACTCGGCGTGGCCTATGCCCGCAAGCCCATCCAAGGCACGGTGCTGGGCATCGACATCGAGACCACCGGTCGCGCGCCCGAGCGCGGCTACATCATCAACGTGGGCTGGGAGATCATGGATCTCACCAGCGACGCCGTGCCGCATGACGCCGAGGCGCACTACTGCGGCCTGCCCGACATCTACCGCGGCGAGGATGTGCCGCTGTCGAATATCCATCACATCACCTGGGACGACATCGACGGCAAAAAACCGTTCCGCGAGAACAAGGAGTTGCAGAAGCAGCTGCTCAAGCTCATGAAGAAGTATCCCTATATGGCGCACAACGCCGCCTTCGAGGACAGCTGGTTCAAAATTCATCTGGACGGTTACGCCGAGGCACGCCGCACAGGCAAGATTATCGTCATCGACTCGCGCCAGATCTGCCGCAGCCTAGACGCCGACGTGCGCTCGCTCCCCCGCGAGTCCGCGCCCGCTGCGCTCGAGAACTGGGCGCGCCGACGCGGCACCCTCGCCGCCGACGCCAACGAGCAGCATCTGGGCCTCGACGACACTGACCTCATGCTCCGTACCGTCCAAGCCGAGTTCAACCTCAAGAACTTGTTTGCGAAATAACCAATCAATCTGCGGGAGCGCCTGCCAGTCACAGCGCAATCTGTCTGGGCGCACCGGCGCGTAGTAAACTAGGGCGTAGCCTTATGGCTGCACCCTAGTTTTCATCAAAACGAGCAAATACGCGTGCTTCACACAGTCGACAGGTTGCTCACCTACATTTTTCGAGTTGTTCGGCCAGCTGAACCACTAGTCAAGGCCCCTCGAACCGCAATCGAGCGCTGTAGTCGCCTTAATTTCGCAACCAAGCCCCATTAATCTACCTGAATCAATTCGAATAAGACGTTGCGATCGCACCATTCATTTAGGATAAGGCCGAATAACTCAAATTATGTTGGTGAGGCATCTGGACGGTCAGCAAAAACGCTTAGAGGCTACGAATTCGCAACTAAAGTTCACCAAAAAAGGCGCAGCTGGCAGAAACCTCCCCAGCCGAAGCTGCTCCCTCGATACGACAGCTCAAAAGCCCACCGTTTGCAGAAGATAAGCCGCGCCCCAATACCGTTGCCCGAAGTTTCGAGCGTATGTGGCGTCTGCTATGCCATCATGCGCGTATGGGAATCGTTCTGTCACATACCACGGCACGCGCTGTATACCAAACAGCCAACTCGCTCGCAAGCTACGCGATCGATCCCTTACCTATGGAAAAGATCAGGGTGTCTGCGCCGACCACGTCCGACCTGGAAGCGGCGCGAGCATGGCTCAACAGAAAGAATGTCGATTCTGAAAGCATCCATGTGCTGACGTTTTCCAATAATGCCAAAAGGCACCGTAAGGGCTGCATCTGCCACTGCTCGCGCTATACGTTTGATGCAGAAAGCTACCTAGAACTCGAGCCGAACGTCTACATCGTCGATATCAAGCTGTGCGCGTTAGAAGCAACAGCCGACCTCAACCTTACTGAGCTCGTTGAGTATTACTTTGAAATCTGCGGCTCCTACGCGCTTGAAACGTCCGACGAAACTCAATATCGCGAGCGCCCAGCCCTAACCAGCGTTGAAGAGCTCAGAGCCTTCTTTTCAAAGGCATCGGGGTATCGTGGATCCAATAAAGCCCTTAAGGCACTTTCTTATGTACGCGGAGGCTGTCGCTCTCCACTCGAAACGGCGTTTGTCATGATGCTGACAATGCCCAAGTCAATGGGTGGCTTAGCCATACGTGCCATCAAAACGGATTATCCGATCCCAGTCCCCAAAAGATACGCCGCCCTAACGCGACGGACGGTTTTCTACCTCGACGCGCTGCTCGAAAATTCGATGACCGATATCGAATACAACGGCTTTTACCACGACGAGCCCGAGCAGCAATCAATTGACGAGGAGCGCCGAAACACGCTGCGAAACATGGGATATGCCGTTATCACAGTTAATCGTCATTCGTTTTTCAAGCAGTCCGCTTTTAGACGGGTCATGGAAGCAATTCGCATTCGCGAGAAGATATGGCCCGGTCGACTCCCGGATAACTTCGCCATCCTGCAAGAAACTCTTCGTCAATTTGTCTTGCGGCGCTACTTCGAATACGGTCGCCGCGTCCTGGAGACACTCAAAGAAGAAGAGGCCACCAAGCGCGAAATTGCAAGCCAATATCCGCAAGCTGATGACCCGAGCATCAACGATGTGCCCGAACCCGACGACATGCAACACGTCGGGGCCCTTGCTGAGGAAATCAATGGGCCTTGGGAATGCGACATGTCCGCAAAAATCGATGAAAACCGCACGGAAGACGACACGATTATTGATCTAATTGAGAATTCGCTCTTCTAAAGGCGATCTCTGCGGATGTCCACCTACATTTTTCGACTTATTCGGCCACCGATGTGCCAGATTGGTTGCAGCAATGCTCAATATAACTTTAGATAAAACTGATTCTGCAGGAACTCCCGTAGAGGAAGAACTGATTCTCGCGGTATTTAACACGATAAAGTACAAATATGAACAGTTCTAATGCTTCTCAAGGTGGCTTTCTTAGCATGCTGGCCGAACATCTCGAAATATGTTGGCGAGCATTGCGTCGATGTCTCCCAACCCACAGAAAATCGCAGAGGCGGAAAGCAGTCATCGAAATTATCGCAAATTGTATTGACACATGAACATACACTCATATAATCGAAAGTAAATTATATGAGCGCATGTTCATATGAAAGGATATTGCAATGAGCATCCGCGTTGGTGAAACGAAACTCGACATCGAGGCCACCGAGCCCGCGATCCCGACCACCTGCTCGCCCGAGGACCTTCCCGACGAGGAGCTTCTCTACGACCTCGCCGACCTGTTCAAGGTCTTCAGCGACACCACGCGCATCAAGATCCTCTATGCCCTCATGGGCCGCGAGCTCTGCGTGGCAGACATCGCCGAAGCGACCGAAACCTCGCAGTCCGCGGTGTCGCACCAGCTGCGTACACTCAAGCAGTCGCACTTGGTTAAATTCCGGCGCGACGGGCGCAATATCCTCTACTCACTCGCCGACGACCACGTCTACACCATGCTCAACCAAGGCATGAGCCACATCTGCGAATAGCAACTAACCACGGCACCAGCGCGGCCTGCACCCAAGCCGCAAATACGGGGAAAGGAATCCACCATGAAAAAGCAGTTCAAGCTCGACGAGATCGACTGCGCCAACTGCGCGCGTGAGCTTCAGGACGAGCTGGCCAAGCTCGATGGCGTCAAGTCCGTTTCGGTCAACTTTATGACCCAGAAGCTGACGCTCGAGGCCGATGAAGCCGAGTTCGACGAGGTCCTCGACCGCGTTGTGGAGTTCACCGCCGACGCCGAGCCGGACTGCGAGATCATTCTCTAGCCCAGGTTTACGCCAACCCGCAAGGCCGCGCTTGCCGCGGCCTTTGCTCGCGAAATTATATGAGCGAGTGTTCATACATTCAAATGGGAGGATACGAGTCATGGCCACCGCCGACCCCAAAAAGAAAAAGAAGAAGCGCAAGAAAAAAGAATCACTCGAGCATAAGCGCAACCGCATCCTGGTAGCGCTGGGCATTTTTGCCGTGGTGTACGCCCTCGATGAGTTCAGCACCCTTACCGCCGCATTCGGCACCCCGGGCGACATCTACGCCAGCTTTGTGCTGTTCCTCGTGCCGTTTTTGATTGCCGGCTACGACGTACTGCAAAAGGCATTCAATAACATCCGCCGCGGCAAGGCCTTCGACGAGAGCTTCCTCATGGCCGTCGCAACCATCGGCGCATTTTCCATGGTGCTCTTCCCCGACACAGACCCGCACATGGCCGAAGGCGCCGCCGTCATGCTGTTCTACCAGGTCGGCGAGCTGTTCCAGGCATACGCCGTGGGCAAGAGCCGCAAGTCGATCAGCGCCATGATGGACATCGCGCCCGACTACGCTAACGTCGAGCAACCCGACGGCTCACTCGAACAGGTCTTCCCCGATGACATCGCGGTCGGCACCGTGATCGTGGTCAAGCCCGGCGAGCGCGTGCCTATCGACGGCGTCATCGTCGAGGGCGAAACCCAGCTCGACACCGCCGCTCTCACGGGCGAGTCAATCCCCCGCCCCGCCAAGTCCGGCGACGACATCATCAGCGGCTGCATCAACATGACGGGCCTCATCCACGTGCGCACCACCAAGCCCTTTGGCGAGTCCACCGTCGCACGCGTCCTGGAGCTCGTGGAAAATGCCAGCGAAAAGAAGGCACGCACCGAGAACTTTATCACGCGCTTCGCCCGCGTCTACACGCCCGCCGTCACCGGCGCTGCCGCGGTACTCGCGCTCGGCGGCGGCTTGGTCACCGGCGCCTGGTCCGACTGGATCCTGCGCGGCCTGACCTTCCTGGTCGTCAGCTGCCCGTGCGCGCTCGTGATTAGCGTCCCGCTCAGCTTCTTTGGCGGCATTGGCGGCGCATCCAAGCTGGGCGTTCTCATCAAGGGTTCTAACTACCTCGAGACGCTCGCCGATGTGGACACCGTCGTCTTTGACAAGACCGGCACGCTCACCAACGGCACGTTCTCGGTGGTCGCGGTGCACCCCGAGGCTGGCTATACCGAGCAGTCGTTGCTCGAGGTCGCAGCCCTTGCGGAGTCGTTCTCCGATCACCCCATCGCGCAGTCCGTGCGTGTCGCCTACCAGGGCGAGCTTGACCCCACGCGCGTAACGGATTCCACTAATGACGCGGGCCACGGCGTGACGGCGACCATCGACGGCAAGCATGTCGTCGTCGGCAACGCCAAGATGCTCGCCGCGGCCGGCGTTGAAGCACCGGACTGTGATGTTGTCGGCACGATCCTCCATGTGCTCGTTGACGGCGTGTACGCCGGCCACATCGTGATTGCAGACACCGTTAAGGCCGATGCCGAGCAGACGGTCCGTGACCTGCACGCCGCCGGCATCAAGCGCACCGTTATGCTCACGGGCGACCGCGAGGAGGTTGCGGCGTCTGTGGCTAAGCAGCTGGGGCTCGACGAGTTCCACGCACAGCTGCTGCCGGGCGACAAGGTCGAGCGCGTCGAGGCATTGCTCGCGGGCGAAAGCGGCAAGGGCAAGCTCGCTTTTGTCGGCGACGGTATCAACGACGCACCCGTGCTTACCCGCGCAGACGTTGGCATCGCCATGGGCGCTATGGGCTCAGACGCCGCAATTGAGGCGGCGGACGTCGTGCTCATGGATGACAAGCCGTCCAACATCTCCCGCGCGATCCGCGTGGCACGCAAGACCATGGCGATTGTCTGGCAGAACATCATCTTTGCGCTGGGTATTAAGTTGCTGATTCTGGTGCTTGCGGCACTGGGCATCGCCAACATGTGGCTTGCCGTGTTCGGCGACGTAGGCGTGGCGATTATCGCCATCCTGAATGCCATGCGCGCGATGGGTGTCAAGAACCTGTAGCGTTCGTGGGCTGTCCGGCCGGGACCGGGCTTGGTTTTGAAAACGTCCTCGCGCATGAGGCCCGTCTTTCCTGCTCCTGCGGAGCAACGGAAAGGCGGGCCTCGCGCTGTGGAGTGTTTTCAAAACCAAACCCGGCCCCGGCCTGCGGTGACGTAGGTGGCAGTTCTTGGGCATCGCTTGCTGGCGGGGTTCCTTTGCTGAAATGGACTTGGCCGAAAGGACCGCTGGTCCCGGTCGCTGGTTCGCGCTTTGCGTGAACTCCGCGCTACTGTGGGACAGTTAGGCTTCTGTTGTTGGACCCGCTGCATCTTCCCGACCCAACATCGCCCGTAGCTTCTCAAAGCTCTCCTCGCTCAGGCAGTGCTCCATGTGGCAGCCCTCTTGCGACGCGACCTCAGCCGAAACACCCGCATCCTCCAGCAGCCCCACGAAAAAGCAGTGACGCTCCCACATTTGGCGAGCGACCTCCAGACCACACTCCGTCAGATGAACGTCGCGCTTGCCCATTTCGACATAGCCGTTGCTTTCCAGCGTCGCCATGGCCTTGGAAACGCTCGCCTTGGTTACGCCGAGGTACTCCGCGACGTCGATCGAGCGCACGATGCCCTGACGTTCCGACAGAACGTAGATCGATTCGAGATAGTCTTCTCCGGATTCACGTAGGGCCATGGGCCGCCTTTCGCGATGATTGCTAGTTAGCCTTTGGATACTTTCCACGGCTAACTTTACCGCAAAAGTTGCCCATGTCTTACTACTTTGTCTAAAAGTTAGCCGTGTTTCACAAAACATGCGGGACGAAAACAAAATGGGGACGCCCCGCAAGGAGTGTCCCCCAGCTGCCGGCAGAAAAGGAGCATCCCTAAGTGCCGAGCCGCAGTTATAACAGTCCAAAGTGCTTCGCGGCGTTGCAGATGCCGTCGTCGTCCACGGCGGTCGTCACATAGGTCGCTGCAGCTTTCACCGTGTCCTGCGCGTTGCCCATGGCCACACTTGTGCCCACGGCCGAGAACATCGACAGGTCGTTCTCGCCGTCGCCAAAGGCAATCGCCTCGCTCGCGTCGATACCAAGCCGCTCGAGCGTCGCCGCCACGCCCAGGTCCTTGCCGCCGTTAGCGGGAATAATGTCGCAGAACAGGTCGCACCAGCGCGTGGTGAGCGAATGCGACACGGCGTCGGTCACGATATGCTCGTCGGCCGGGTCCACAAAGGCGCAAAACTGGTAGACCGGTGCGTCAAAGGCGTGCTCAAACGGCTCCTCGTGGTAGACGATTCCCGCGTTGCTGCCAGCCGTCACCACGCGCTCGGACAGGCGGTTCACAAACGAGTTCTCGCTCTGCATGCACAGCGAGTCATAGCACCCCTGCGCCACCTGGTCCACGATCACCGCAACGTCGTCCGGATCAATCGGACAGCTGCGGTAAGCTCCCTCGGCATCAAAGCAGTGCTGGCCCGAGAGCGTAATGTACGCATCCCAGCCCAGGTCGAACAGCCAATCGGGCATCTGGTAGGTCGGACGGCCCGTGGCGATCACGCACGCGATCCCCTGCTCGTGAAAGCTGTCGAGCACCTGCTGCGCCGACGCCGGAATCCGGTGGGTCTTAAAGCTCAGTAGCGTGCCGTCGATATCGAAAAACGCGGCTTTGATCATCCTCGCCTACTCCTCGCCCTCGAGCTTTTCGCTCGCCTCGAGCCACGCCATCTCCAACTCGTCCATGGCGGCGTGAGCCTCGTCGATCTTTGTCTGCTGCTCGCCCAGCGCCGTGTAGTTGGTGGGGTCGACCTGGGCCATTGCTGCCTCGGCCTCCTCAACGCGGGCGCGCTGCGTCTCCATCTTGCGCTCGAGCGAGCTCACCTCGCGGCGGAGCTTCTGACGCTCGGCGTTGGACAGGCCGTTGGGCTGACCGCTCGACTTGGGCTTTTCGGCCGCAGCTGCCGCGGCACCGGTGTCGAACGCGCCGGTCTTGGCACTCGGTGCGCCCACGGGCTCGCCCTCGGCGGTAGCGTTGCACAGGCGCAGGTACTGGTCCACGCCGCCGGGCATATGCGTCAGGTGGCCGTCGAGCAGCGCCCACTGCTGGTCGGTCACGCGCTCCATCAAAAAGCGGTCGTGCGTCACCAGAATCAGCGTGCCGGGCCAGCCGTCGAGCAGGTCCTCGACAATCGCGAGCATGTCGGTATCCAGGTCGTTGCCAGGCTCGTCCAGGATGAGCACGTTGGGCTCGTCCAGAATCGTCAGCAGCAGCGACAGGCGACGGCGCTGGCCGCCCGAAAGATCGCCGATGCGGCTCCAGAGCTGCTGCGTCGTAAATCCCAGGCGCTCGCAGAGCTTCTCGGGCGAAGTTTCCTTGCCGTCGATGACGTAGTACTTCTTATAGTTGCTGAGCACCTCGCGAATCGTGTCGCCCATGTAGGGCTCGAGCTCCTCGAGCCGCTGCGACAGCACGCCAAAGCGCACTGTCTGGCCGATCTTTACACGGCCGCGCGTGGGTTCAATCTTGCCCTGGATCACGTCGAGCAAGGTCGACTTGCCGGCGCCGTTCTCGCCCAAAAGTCCATAGCGGTCGCCCGCTCCGATGAGCCAGGTCACGTCGGAAAGTACCTGCTTGGGCGCGCCATCGGTATCCGCATAGCCGGCGTCCACGTCGACCACATCGATAACCTGCTTGCCCAGGCGGCTCACCGCCAGGCGCTTGAGCTCCAGCTCGTCGCGTACGGGCGGTACGTCGGCGATGAGCTCGCGAGCGGCATCCACACGAAACTTGGGCTTGGTGGAGCGCGCTTGGGCACCGCGGCTCAGCCACGCGAGCTCCTTACGTGCCATATTGCGACGGCGCTCCTCGGTAACCGCGGCCATGCGGTCGCGTTCCACGCGCTGCAGGATGTAGGCCGAGTAACCGCCCTCGAAGGGGTCGACCTGGCCGTCGTGGACCTCCCACATGCTGGTGCAGACCTCGTCCAAGAACCAACGGTCATGCGTGACCACGAGCATGGCGCCCTGGCCACGCTGCCAGCGGGCCTTTAAGTGACGCGCGAGCCAGTTGATGGTGCGCATGTCCAGGTGGTTGGTGGGCTCGTCGAGCATGAGCACGTCGTAGTCGCCGATCAGCAGGCGCGCGAGGTCCACGCGACGGCGCTGGCCGCCCGAAAGCTCGCCCACCGTGCCCTCCCAGGGCACATCGCTAATAAGGCCGGCCAGAATCTGGCGCGTGCGGGGGCTCGACGCCCACTCGTACTCGGGGACGTCACCCACAACGGCATGATGCACGGTGTCGGTATCGACCAGCTGGTCCTTTTGGCCGAGTAGACCGATCGTGGTGCCGCGACGGTGCGTCACGCGGCCGTCGTCGGGCTCCAACGTGCCGGCGAGCACGCTCAGCAGCGTCGACTTACCGTCGCCGTTTTTACCGACAATACCAATACGGTCGCCCTCGCCCACGCCGAGCGTAACGCTATCGAAAATATGCTTGGTGGGAAACTCTAGGCTGACGGAATCGCATCCCAAAAGAATCGCCATATGCCCTGCTCCTTCGTAGAAATTCAACGTTGTCCATGATAGCAGCGAGCCCCACCCCAAACCACCACGAAGGCGCCTGTCCCCTTTGTGGTGGTCGTTTCGGTCGCAGAGCAAAAGGCGGGCCATCTCCCACAAGAGATGACCCGCCTCTCCAATCAGTCCCGTGGCGACCGTGGCCACCGCGGGCCTCAAGCATGTCCCGGACTAGGAGAACATGCCGGTGAGGTAATCATTCAGCCGCTTGTCCTTGGGCCGTTGGAAAATCTCGTCAGTCTCGTCGTACTCGACCATATCGCCCATGTAGAAGAACGCCGTGCGGTTGGACACACGCGACGCCTGCTCCATGTTGTGCGTCACGATAACGATGGCGCGGTCGGCAACGATCGACGACATGAGGTCCTCGATCGCCAGCGTCGAGATGGGGTCGAGCGCCGAGCAGGGCTCGTCGAACAAGATCACGTCGGGGTTGAGCGCCAGCGTGCGCGCGATGCACAGGCGCTGCTGCTGACCGCCCGAAAGCGCATGGGCGCTCTTGTCGAGCTTGTCCTTGACCTCGTCCCACAGCGCCGCGCCGCGCAGGCTCTCCTCGACCATGCGGTCGAGCTCGTCGCGGTCGGTGATGCCGTGGCGCTTAGGCGCAAACGTGATGTTGTCGCGAATGGACTTGCGGAACGGGTTGGGCTGCTGGAACACCATGCCAATGGAACGGCGCAGCTCGTAGGTGTTTTCGGTCTTGGTGTTCACGTTGCGCCCGCGATAGTTGATCTCGCCCTCCACGCGGCAGCCGCGAATCTCGCGATTCATGAGGTTGAGGCTACGCAAGAAGGTCGACTTACCGCAGCCCGAAGGCCCGATGAGCGCCGTGATCTCGCCCTTGTGGAAGTCGAGCGACGTATTGTGCAGTGCATGGTGGTCGCCATAGTACACGTTGACGTCCTTGGTGGAGAGCACAACCTCGTCGCTCACGGCCTTGCCGCTCACGCGCACGCGCTTCTCGCTCTCCCCCACGCTCGACAGGAAGTCCCGGGTGTCGGACGATGCCGCTTCGGTTGCGGGCGTTACATTCATCTCGCTCATTCGGCCGTCATCTTCCTTGCCAGTTGCTTGCCCACAATGCGGGCGATTACGTTAAACAGCAGCACGCAAATCATCAGCAGTGCCGCGGTACCCCAAACGATCTGCTGGGCCTCGGGGCTGCCTTCGCCATAGATCTTGTAGATATGCACGGCGAGCGACTCACCGGGGCGGAACACGTTCCAGGCGCAAGTAGGGCTCGACAGGTTAAGGCTCAAGAAGTTGAGGCGAACCGGCGAGCTCATGCCCGAGGTAAAGAGCAGCGCCGCGGCCTCGCCAAAGACGCGGCCGGCCGAAAGCACGATGCCGGTCACGATAGCGGGCATGGCCTCGGGAATCAGGATGTGCAGCGTGGCCTCCCAGCGGGTGAGGCCCATGGCCAGGCACGCATCGCGCTGGGCCTGCGGCACGTCCTCGAGCGCCTGCTGGATCACGCGCACCAGAATGGGGATATTGAACATGGTGAGCGCGACGGCGCCGGAGATGATGGAGTACTTCCTGCCCAGCTGCACCGAGAACACCAGAAAACCGAACATGCCGACAACGATGGAAGGCAGCGAGGACAGCGTCTCGATGGCGGTGGAGGCAATGTCGCGGACGGGTCCGTCGGGTGCGTACTCAACCAAAAAGACCGCGCCACCCAGGCTGATGGGCACCGAGATGATCAGGGTGATCAGCAGCAGGTAGAACGAGTCGAACAGCTGGTAGAGCACGCCGCCCTGCGTTCCGTTGGCGCGCGACGGCTCCGTGAGAAAGCCCGGCTGGAACAGCGTCGAGATGCCCTCGAACAGGATATAGGCCACCATGGAGACGACGATGAGCATGACGATGGCGACGATCGCCGTCAACACGCCCGTGGCGAAGCGGTCCTGCTTTTGGACACGCCCGAGCCTCGCCTCGTCGATGTGGATACGCGTGCTAGCCACGAGCCTTCGCCCCCTTGCGGCCGATAAGGTGGATGATCAGGATGAAGATGAGACTCATGCCCATCAGCAGCAGGCCGAGCGCCCACAGAACATCGTCTTGGGCCGAGCCCTCGGCATAGACTGCCATGGACGTGGTGAGCGTGGTGGTGATGGTCGAAGCCGGCGACAGCAGCGACGTCGGCATGGCCTCGATGCCGCCGATGACCATGCGCACGGCGAGCGTCTCGCCAAAGGCGCGGGTCATGCCCAAGATAACCGCGGTCATGAGCGACGGCATGGCGGACTTGAGCACCACGTGCCAGATGGTCTGCCAGCGGGTGTAGCCCAGCGCGAGCGAGCCCTGGCGGTAGCCGTCGGGCACGGCGCGCAGGCCATCGACCGAAAGCGTGGTCATCGTCGGCAGAATCATGACCGCCAGCACGATGGCGCCGGGTAAGATGCCCAGGCCCGTGCTCACGTGGAAAACGCTCTTCATAAGACCGACGACCACGTGAAAACCGATCAGGCCAAAGACGACCGAGGGGATGCCGGTCAAAAGCTCAATGAGCGGCTGAAAGATCTTAGAGCCAAACTTAGGGCTAATCTCGACCGCAAAGATGGCAGAGCCGATGGCGATGGGCAGCGCGATAAGCGTGGAGAGCACCATGACCGCAAACGAGGTGACGATCAGGGGCAGGGCGCCGGTATAGGGCAGACCGTTTTCGGCTGTGTTGGCCAGGTCCCACTTGGTGCCGGTGAAAAACTCGACGACCGAGACGCCGTCCTTAACAAAAGCCGAGAGGCCCTTTTGGGCGACCATAAAGATGAGCGCGGCAACGACAAGCGTCACGAGCGCTACGCACGCGCCCGTGACGCCCAGGCCCACGTTCTCAAGGTCGCGCTTTGGCAGCTGTTTTGCCATTGCAAACCTTTCCGGGGCGATTACTTATTTAGCAGAGACCTTGCCGCTGGCGTCCTTGACGACCTTCATGGCAGAGACGGGGATGAAGCCCTGCTCCTCGACGAGCTTGCCCTGGACGTCGTCGGAAAGCATGAACTCCAGGAAGGCCTTGGTGGCCTCGTCGGCGTCCTTGGAGCAGTACATGTGCTCGGTAGCCCAGATCTTGAAGGAGTCATCAGTGACATTCTTGCTCTTGGGCTCGACGCCCTCGACCTTGATGGCGTTGAACTTGGAGTCATCGAAGTGCGAGAAGTCGAGGTAGGAGATGGCGTTATCGGTGCTGCCCATCTGAGTCTGGACGTCGCCGGACTTGTCGAGCTCGGCGTCGCCCTTAAAGTCGACGGCCTCATCGCCAAAGACGGCGGCCTCGAAGGTGGCGCGGGTGCCGGAGCCGGCCTTGCGGTTGAGGACGACGATGGTGGCGTCGTCGCCGCCGACCTCCTTCCAGTTGGTAATCTGACCGGAGAAGATACCCTTGAGCTGCTCGAGGGACAGGTCGTCGACCTTGACGTTCTTGGAGACGACGGGGCCCATGCCCACGACGGCGACCTCGTGGTCGACGAGGTTCTTGACTTGATCGGCCTCAAGCTTGGTCTCGGCGAAGACGTCGGAGTTGCCGATGGCAACGGTGCCGGCGGCGACAGCGGTCAGGCCCTTGCCCGAACCGTTACCCGAGCCGGAGACGGAGACATCGGGGTTGGCGTCCATGAACTTCTCGGCAGCGGCCTCGACGAGAGCCTGGAACGAAGAGGCACCGTCGTAGGTCACCTCGCCGGAGACGGACTCGGCAGCAGCGGCGCTACCCTTGTCGGCGGCGTCGGATGCGCCAGAGCCGCCGCAACCAACGAGACCGAGACCGACGATGCTGGCAAGACCACCAGCGAGGCCGAGGAACTGACGACGAGAATAAGCCTGATCGAGCATGATCTTCCTTTCATACATGCGAATCGCGGGCACCCTGCCCGCTTTGCTGTTTGGAAAGATACGACCCCGACCGGGCAGCACCCGCGCCAACTGCGGTTTTTTACGGGCATCTGATAGACCCTTACCGCAAGCGCGGCTCGGCTTTACAAACGAATAACAAACCCGCCGCCAAACATGGCCAGCCTTTTACACCAATAAAAACAAAGTTGCGGTGAAATAGTTCCTGCTTGGCCATCAAATGGCCCATTCTAGGAACTATTCCACCGCAACTTAGATTGGGAAACCGCGAGACCTTAAAGCTCTAATTCATTCAAACGGAGGATCGCAACAATATAGATCTTGAGCGCCTGTTTAAGCTGTTCCTCGTTGGCGCACTCGTTGGGACCGTGCATCTGGCCGCCCCACTCGGGCAGCTCCAGGCCGGTCTCTTCGGGGCCAAACGAGACGGCGCGGGCAAAGTTGCGCGCATAGGTGCCACCGCCCATGGCAAAGGGCTCAGCATGCTTGCCCGTAAACTCGTTATAGGTATCAATAAGCGCCTTCACGGCCGGATCGTCGGCAGACACCGAGAACGGCACCTTAGCGCGACCCAGCTGGCACGTCACGCCAAAACGGCCCACGAGCGGGTCGAGCTGCTCGCGGATGGTATCGGCACTGGTGCTATCGGGGAAGCGGACGTCGATGACCTGCTCAATATGGCCATCCGCCACGCGGATGACGCCAGCGTTGCAGGTAAGCGGGCCAAACGCCGGACTCGTCGCATCGATACCCAGGCCGCGGCCATAGGCATCCGCATGCACAAAGGCCAGGAACTTGACGAACTCGTGCTCGGCAGGCGTCAGCAGGCGCTCGTCGCGTGCACCAAACGCGTCCTCGGCCTCGCGCAGATACGCCACGATCAGGCCGACGGCGTTAATCGTTCCCTCGGGCATCGAGGCATGACCGCCAATGCCATGGGCAAAAATCTGCGCGTGCCCGTTATCGAGCGCCGTGATCTCCAGGCGGTCGGCGTTCTCAACGGGCGCCGGCAGCTCATCGGCGGCAATCGCGAGCTCGCAGATGGACTGCGACGGAATGGCGTTGCTCGCCTCGGCACCGCTCCAGGACACAATGCGCCCGCCGTCGATCTTGGGACTCACAAACGTCGCCCCAAACTGGCCCTTCTCGGCATTACAAACCGGGAACTCGGCATCGGGCGTAAACAGAAAGTCGGGGTTCGCGTGGTTCTCCAGATAATGGTGAACGTCGGACATACCCACTTCCTCATCGCAGCCCAGCAGCGCGCGGAAGGTATAGCGCGGGGTGATGCCGTGCTTGAGCAGATAGGCGCCGGCGTAGAGCGACAGCACCGCCGGGCCCTTGTCGTCGATCACGCCGCGACCGAGCAGCCAGCCCTCGCGACGCTCCATCGCAAACGGGTCGGTGTTCCAACCGGGGCCGGCAGGCACCACGTCCACATGGCAGATGGTCGCAAGCTGCTTATCGCCGCGCCCCGGGATATCGGCGATGCCCACATAACCCTCGTCATCGCTCGTCTGGTAGCCGAGCTTTTGCGCAATGCCGAGCGCGCAATCGAGCGCATCACGGACCGGGCGGCCAAACGGCACACCGGGCTCCGCATCGGCAGCAACGGCCACGGACGGATAGCTCACCAGCTGCTCGATATCGGCGACGACATCCTCCCAGACCTCGTCGACATACTCGGCGACGCTCTGCTCCACCTGATTCATGGACGACCTCCTTAGCAATGAGCGGCGAGCGTGCCCGCCCCTCACATTACGTCATTAGATAGCGAAAAGTTTAGCAAGCTCGGCCACCGAGTGCACCACCGCATCGGCACCCGCTGCCTCATGCTCGCCCGGCGCCGCCGCGCCCGAATAGATGCCAATGCACGGCACGCCCATCGCGTGCGCGCCCTCCACATCGTTGAAGCGATCGCCGATCATCACGGCATCGTCGGCCGTCGCGCCGAGCGCCGCCAGGGCATCGCGGACCGAATCGGCCTTGGTCTCGCGTCCCTGCGGCGGATTCATGCCAACCACCGCCTCAAACTGAGAAAGTCCGAGCTCACGTACCATGTCGATACACTTTGCCTCCATGCGCGACGTCGCCACGGCCATACGCTTGCCCCGGGCGGCCAACCCATCCAGCAGCTCGGGGATCCCATCGAACACGGGGTACTCCTCCGGTCCCAGCTCATCAAAAAAGGCGCGGTACTCGTCGGCCACCACAAGCGACTCCTCGCGCGAGAAGCCATAAAAGTCGTGAAAGCTCTTCCACAGCGGAGGCCCGATCATGCGGCGCAGATCACCCATCTGCGCCTCCGAAAACCCGCGCGCAGCCAGCGTCTTGCGCGTCGAGGTCATCACCGCCCGGCCCGTATCTGCCACCGTGCCGTCAAAATCGAACAGCACAACCGGCCGTTTGCCTATCTCCAACGCCCCCATCGGCATTCCTCTTCCCCAGTTGACGATTTCCACACCGACACTTCAAACTGTTGACTATTCAACAATTGAACCTAGTAATGTGGAACGACTCTACTATACTTGTCGCACTTTGCTCTCAGAAGGCGGCGCGCAAGCGTCCCAACGAAAGGTGCAATTATGTCTTTTGCCATCATAACCGACTCCACGTCGGACATCTCCCCCGCCCGCGCCCAAGAGCTCGGCATTTACGTGATTCCGCTGCATGTGATTATCGAGGGCGAGGACCTGCTCGACCAGGTGCAGATTACCGCCCAGGAGTACGTCGCGCGCATGGCCGGCTCCGAGCAACTGCCGCACACCTCGCAGCCGAGCGCCGGCGAGTTCAAGGCACTCTTTGACCGCGTGCTCGCCGACGGCCACGACAGCGCCATCTTTATCTCGCTGTGCAGCGAGTGGTCCGCCTGCTATGCCAACGCCAGCCTGACGGCCGAAACACACGAGCTCGACGTGCGCTGCATCGACTCGCGCACCGGCTCGGGCGCCGAGGGCCTGCTGGTGGAGTACGCACTGGCCATGCGCGAGGACGGTCGCAGCCTGGACGAGACCGAGGCGCAGATCCGCGCGACGCTGCCCGACGCCCACCTGCTGCTGATTCCCCGCACGCTCGAGAACCTCGTTAAGAACGGCCGCGCGCCCAAGCTCGCCGGCCAGCTCACGCAGATGCTCAACATTCGCCTGGCCGTTTCGCCGGAGTGGAAAACGGGCGAGATCAAGGCCATCAAAAAGGGCCGCGGCGCCAAGCGCATCGTCGCCAACACCATGGCCGATTGCCTCGCATTTTTGGCCGAGCACCCGGGCTCCAGCGTGCGCGTGCTCACGACTGGCGCCGCCGAGGAGCAGGAGCTCGTCAACCAAGCGCTCGCAGGCCAGGACTACGTAGACGCCGGCACCGGTCCCATCGGCTGCACCATCGCCACCCACGTAGGCGTCGACGCCATCGCCATCAGCTACTGCCCCTGCTACCAACCCGCCAATTAGGGCTACCCATACCACTTGCGGTGGAATAGGGACTGTTTTTGGCTTATTAGCCGCCAATCAGTCCCTATTTCACCGCAACTTGGAAATCGGCGATCAGCCCAGCGGACCCTGAAACAACTCCTGATGAGCGCCCATTCTTACCAGCCTAATCACTGGGTTAGTCTTATGGGGAAGATAAAGAACGACCACATCGACCAAGCCATCGGATAGATGGAAATCGATGTGGCCGTTGTAGTTTCCGCCCGGGTTTGAAAGCTCATGGGCGCCATATTCCGCGGGAAGCGAGCCGTGAGCTGCAAGCTCTGCGACCGCCGCCTTGAACTCGGTTTTTAGCTGCGGATGGATGCGCATCGTCCGTTTATAATCCGCCTTAAACTGAGCCTCGACTTTAATCTCAAACATCGCTAGTCCTCATCGAGGAATGATATAAGCTCATCAGCGTTGTTGAATGACGGGCTATCGTCCGGCAAAACCCCCAACTCATGAGCCTCGGCGATCACCATGGCACGCCTCGTCGCCTCGTTGGGCACCTCCGCCCTTCCTACAATCTCAAAAGGAATCTTTCGCTGATTTACCAGCTGCCGAACGGCAAGATTGAGATAGGAATTGAGGCTGAGGCCGACCGAACCCAAGAACTCAGTCGCCTGCTCCTTGAGCCCCTCTTCGATGCGAACCGTCGTAGGCTTAACTGTTGCTGTAGACATTTGCGACCTCCTCGCTCTCGTCTTTTGCATCAGTATACCCAATATAAACGGCAAACTGACGTTAGATAGCATCAGATTGCCATACATATTCATGTCGCGGTGGGCACGATTGCTCTACATCAACCCGCTGAGCGCAATGTCGACGGACTCGTTGAGGTCGTCGGTGATGTGGACGAGGTCTGGATCGAGCGGGCTAATCATGCCGGCATCCATCACCGGGCCGTTGAGCCAGTCGAACAGGCCTTGCCAGTACTCGCTGCCCACCAGTACGAGCGGCATGCGCTTGACCTTGTGCGTCTGCACCAGCGTGAGCACCTCGAACATCTCGTCGAGCGTGCCGAAACCGCCGGGGAACACGATGGCACCCGAGCTGTACTTAACGAACATGGTCTTACGCACAAAGAAGTAGCGGAAGTCCATACCCAGGTTCACGTATTTGTTGAGCCCCTGCTCGTGCGGAAGCTCGATACCCAAGCCGACCGACTTGCCGTTGGCACTCGCCGCCCCCCTGTTGGCCGCCTCCATAATGCCGGGGCCGCCGCCGGTGATAACCGCCACGCCGCGCTGCG
This sequence comes from uncultured Collinsella sp., assembly GCA_900552685.1. Classification (GTDB taxonomy): domain Bacteria; phylum Actinomycetota; class Coriobacteriia; order Coriobacteriales; family Coriobacteriaceae; genus Collinsella. The sequence continues at coordinate 142,983 of USAJ01000001.1, read as the reverse complement.
CGATCTTGCGGCCGACCGTGCGCGCCGCCTTGTAGAGCGGATCGGTCTTGGGCGTGCGGGCACTGCCGAAGATGGTCACCGCGGGCCCGAGCTCGGCAAGCGCGCCAAAGCCATCGACGAATTCTGCCTGAATACGAAGGACGCGCCACGGATCGGCATGCAACCAGTCGGTTGAATCTTCGGGCGCCAGCAGGTTGGCGTAGGTGTTGTCCTTAGGAATCATGGGGCCGCGCATGACCACGGGGCCGCGGCGGTACGTCTCGTCGTAGGCAGGCTCGCCCTCGACGTTCTCATTCTTAATCATGGGTACTCCTATCGAGAAAAAGAAAAGCGGGCGGGGTCGACGCCATGCGCCAAACACCCGCCCGAACATCAACTATTCGGTATGGTACCCACGATGCATCAAGTGCTTGCAAGCTATCGGTCAGCGGTCGCGCAGCCGGTGTCAGCAAATGTGACGAGCGGTTGCCGCTCAGCCTTTGCCATTGCCCACGCTCTGCAAGCGTGTCTGTCGCCCTTAGTAATCCACCGCCGCAGGGCTGTTCATCCAGTCGCTCACAAACGCGCCGTAGCGGCCCTCGATAATGGCCTGGCGGGCACGCTGCATAAGGTTGAGCAGGTAGTAGATGTTGTGCATCGAAAGCAGAATGCCGCCGAGCATCTCCTTCTGCGTGACCATGTGACGGATGAGCGCGCGGCTGTAGCCGCCCGTGCACACCGGGCAGGTGCAGGTGGGGTCGATGGGGCCGTCGTCGTGCGCAAAGCGCGCGTTACGGAAGTTGAGGCGACCCTCACTGGAGAACGCCGTACCCATGCGGCCGGTGCGCGTCGGCAGCACGCAGTCGAACATGTCGATGCCCACGCCAACACCGCGCACGAGGGTGGTGGGGTTGCCGACGCCCATCAGGTAGCGCGGCTTGTGCTTGGGCATGTACTCGGAAACCAGCGGCGCCAGCGTCTCGAACATAGTCTCGTGGTCCTCGCCCACCGAGTAGCCGCCGATGCCGTAACCGGGGAAGTCGCCGCACTCCTCCAGATGGCGCAGCGAGCGCAGGCGCAGGTCCAGGTGCATGCCGCCCTGAACGATGCCAAAGAGTGCCTGGTCGTCGCGGGTATGCGCCTTATAGCAGCGCTCGGCCCACATGCTCGACAGCTCAACGGCGCGCTCAACGTAGGCGCGCGTGGCGGGATAGCCCGGGCACTGGTCCAGCTGCATGCAGATGTCGGAGCCGAGCTTCATGGCGATCTCCATGTTGTCCTCGGGTGTCCAGAACACGTGGCGGCCGTCGTAATCGTTGACGATAAAGCGCACGCCCTCGTCAGTGAGCTTGACGGCATCGTTGTGACTGAAGACCTGGAAACCGCCCGAGTCGGTGAGGATAGGGCCGTGCCAGTTCATAAACTTGTGCAGGCCGCCCAGCTCGGCGATGGTGTCCTCGCCGGGACGGATGGACAGGTGATAGGTATTGGCAAGCACGATCTGGGCGCCGAGCTGTTTGACGGTCTCGGTAGGAATGCCCTTGACGTTTGCCTTGGTGCCCACGGGCATGAAGATCGGTGTCTCGATGTCGCCGTGCGGGGTGTGCAGCACGCCGGCACGCGCATGCGTCGTCGGGTCCTCGGCGATCAGGTCGAATTTAAAAAGGCTCTGGTCCATAAACTGGAACTCCTTGGTTGCGGTTCATACGCAAACCATTATACGGGCAACCCGCAAGAAGCACCGACTCGACAGAAACTGATGCATTAAACGACTAGTCGTCGGGGACAATCTTCAGCGCCATCTTGCAAAGAAGTGTCCCAATCTGCCGGCACTTAGGGACCGTCCCCAGGTGCCGGCAAGAGCGTCCCTTTCGACTAGTCATTTAAGAACGTCCCCAACGACTACATCTGGGATTATTTCCAACGGCCAAGGCAACGCCGATGCTCTGACAACGTCAGCGAGCGGTCGCCAGAGCGAATAAATTGGCATGAAAAGAGGACGGCATAGACCTTCTGGTCATGCCGTCCTCTTTGAATGACAAGTTGTCGCTCTGGTGACCGCGCAGCGTCGGCTGGTCCGCCGTTCGTTAGAACGGCGGAACCTGAGACGTAACCCCTACGGCCGCTGGCCCATGCCACCCTCGAGGGTGACGGTCTCGCCGTTCATGTACTTAAAGTCGGGACCGCAGAGCTGAACGACCACGCGGCCGATTTCCTTCTCGACGTCGCCGTAGTGACCAGCCGGCGGCATGTGGACGTTGGCCTTGAACGCCTCGGGATAGGCATCCTGGAAGTTCTCGAGCGCAGCGGTCCAAGCAAGCGGGCACACGATGTTGACGTTGATGCCGTCCTTGCCCCACTCGTTGGCGGCAACGCGGGTCAGGCCGCGGATGCCCTCCTTGGCGGCAGCATAGCTGCACTGGCCATAGTTGCCAAACAGGCCGGCGCCCGAGGCAAAGTTGACCACGGAGCCCTTGGTCTCCTTCAGGTGCGGATAGGCCTTCTGCATGTACAGATAGGTAGCATACAGACCGGAGTAAATGGCCAGGTTAAACTGATCCATGGTGTGATCGGCGATGGTCACGCCCGAGGCGCTAGCCTGAGCATTGTTGACGACGGCGTCGATGCGGCCGAACTCCTCAATGGCCTTGTCGATGACGTTCTGGACGACGGCCTCGTTGTCCTGACCAGCCGAGACATCGGCCTGAACAGGCAGAACCTTGACACCGTACTCGGCCTCGAGAGACTCCTTGGCGGCCTCGAGCTTGGCGACGTTGCGGCCGGTGATGACGAGGTTCGCGCCCTCCTTGGCAAATGCGATATCGATGCCGTAGCCGATGGAGCCAGCGGAACCGTCCTTAAGCGTGGCCTTGCCGCCGCCGGTGACGATCACGGTCTTACCAGTGAAAAGTCCCATACAAAGTCCTTTCAAATCGCGACGGGCACGCCCGCCGACTGCGCGTATCCAACTTCACGCGCCAAAAGCTGAGATGCAACTTTAGCGTGTTCAAGCAAAAATAAAAGACCGCGGTAGGCGAACGGCACCACGTAGTTCGGCGAAGGGATTGTCAAGTACAAACTGGATAAAACGGCCGAGTTATTGTTATCAGATCGAGCCATCGAACACGTTTTGAAACTTTGCTGCGGCGCGCGGGATGTCGGCGCGAGACCTTATCATAGGGTGACAAACAACGATGAGGAGCACATGCCTATGACAGACGAGCTGGACCCCCAGACTCAAGAGCATATTGATCATTCCGCAGACGCCGTCGACGACTGCGATACTCCTACCTGCGTCGACGCCTCCACCGATGCGCCCGCCACCGCAGATGCGCCCGCTGCCGCAGATGTGCACGCTGCCGCAGATGTGCACGCCGATGCGGATAAAGCAACAGACACAGACGATACTGTCGAGCATGACGAAAGCGAGCAGCCGGAGCCGAGCGATGCCGAACCCGACACAGACCCCGCGCCACAGGCGGCAGGCCCCATCGAGGTGTCTTCGGAAGAAGAGCTCGATGCCGTCATGGACTCCATGATGGATGCCGTCAAAGCGATGAAAGACGCCGTCGCCGATGCCGATATTGATGCCGAGGAAGAGGAGGCCGCCGAGGCGGCCTCGACCTTTGTGCCCGGCGAGACTCCGGTTGCCGACCAGGGCAGTACCATGCCCTCGTTTCTCCAGCTCGAGCACCCCACGATTGGCGCCGATGCGGTCGATCCGCACGCAGCAGGCTTTTCTGTGGTCGAGGGCGGTACCGGCAATATCGCCGCGCCGCAGACTGCCGATGCGGACGCTGCCGACACCACTCGCCCGACCGCCCCGCACTCCCCCGCCGCGAGCCGCGATCTGGGGACCGCTGTCTCGAACACCGCGAACGCCGTGGGCACCTTTATCGCCCAGGGCGCCTCGGCCATGCGCGAGATGAACGCCGCGAAAAAGGCACTTGCCGATGCCCGCGCCCACCTGACCGAACTTGAGCAGCGCATTGCCGATCAGGCCGAGGAACTCGAGACGCGCCAGGATATCGCAGGCCGCTACGACCAGATCGTCGCCGACCAGCGCCAAGCGATTGCTACAGCGCAAAAGGCCGCCGCGGCAGCCGAGATTGACCGTGATGCCCACGCCGCCAAAGCGACAGAGCTCAAGGGTCAGTTCGAACAAATGAAGACAGAGGATGACGCGACTGAGCTCCGCCTGAAGGCCGCGCTCGACGCCGTGGAGGCCCGCGAGGCAAGCTCTCGCGAGACCGGCAACCGCCTCGTTCGACGTCTTGAGGATTCCAAGCGCATCCGCGACAAGGTGAAGGCCGAGCGAGACGCCGGCATTGCGGCCGCACAACAAACCGTCGACGCCACGCGCGCCCAGCTCGAGACGCTGCGTCATGAGTATGCCGAGCTGCAACGCAATCCCTCGGCAAATCCCGCCAACTATACGGTGCGCACCAGCGAGCTCTCGATGCAGATCTCCGACACGGCAGATGCCCTGCGTAAAGCCGAAGAAGATGTCCCGCGCATCACCGCCGACCTTGAGCACTCGCTTGCCGCAGCCGAGCAGGCCGTCGAGCAGGCTCAAGCCCCCATTGCCGACGCCAAGCGAGCCCATCAGGCCGTGACGGCAGAGGCCGATGCCGCGCGCGACGAGCTGCAGACCGCAAAAACCACCGCCGCGACGCGCCAGCGCGAACTGCGCGAGAAGATCGCCGCCGAGGACAAGGCACGCCGCGACCAAGAGCAGAGCATAGCCAACGCCCAAGCAGATGCCGCGCATGCGCAGTCGATTATCGAACAGGCGACCGAAGTACACGACCACCCAGAGATTACTGAGTCGCTTGCAGGATCCTTGGCCCGAGACAAAGCCGAACACGCCGAGACCGAGCGAGAAGTTGCCCAGCTCGAGGCCACCGAGGACGCGGTGCGCGAGCGTACCCGCGACTCACGCATCAAATTCACCGGCGCCATCGTCTGCATCGTCGCCGCAATCCTGGTGATCATCCTGATCTGGTTGTTCGCAAGTAAGTAAACCAGCCGCCAAAAAGCGCTCAACGCAGTTGCGGTGAGATAGTTCCTGTTTAGCCCCAAAAAGGCCAATTCAAGAACTATCTCACCGCAACTTATTTAGATCGACGCAAGGCAATCTATCCCTCTTGCACCAATCTCTTGACATAAGGAGTGTCCCCAGGTGCCGGCACAAAAGGAACGTCCCCAAGTGCCAAGTGCCCAATGACTACTCAACAACCACGGCAACACCGATGTAATGGCAGAGTCAGCGAGCGGGTCGCATTTGTGACAAGGTGACGTGAAACGAAAGGGCGCTGACCTTTTGGTCGCGCCCTTGAAGTTGAACGTCAGATTGTCCAAATGCGGCCCGCGCAGCGTCGACTGGTTACGGCGTTTGTAAAACGCCGTAACCTACTGAATGAGCATGGCGTCGCCAAAGCTGAAGAAGCGGTAGCGCTCCTCGATGGCGGCGGCGTAGGCATCCATGATCTGGTCGCGGGTGGCAAGCGCGCTTACGAGCATCATGAGCGTGGAGCGAGGCACATGGAAGTTCGTGATCAGCGCGTCGACCACATGATAGGTCGAGCCGGGCATGAGGTAGAGCTGCGTTGTCGCGTTCTCGCGCACCACGATGTCACCGCGGCCAAGTGTATCGGCCCCGTCCTCGCGGCCCTCAAAATAGCGCGCCGTCACGGCCGGATCGGACACCGGCGCGTCCGCGTCAAAGGCGCTCTCGAGCGAGCGCACTGCGGTGGTACCGACAGCAATCACGCGATGCCCCTCGGCCTTAGCCTTATGCACGGCGTCGACAACCTCCTGCGACACGTGGTAGCGCTCGGTGTGCATCACGTGCTGCGTGGGGTCGTCCTCCTCCACCAGACGGAAGGTATCGATACCCACCTCGAGCTCGACGGCGGCAAACTTGGCACCCTTGGCCTCGATGGCAGCCATGAGCTCGGGAGTAAAATGCAGACCCGCCGTGGGAGCAGCGGCCGAATGCTCCTCCTTCATGGCGTAGACGGTCTGGTACTTCTCGGGATCGCCCTCGTAATCGGTAATGTAGGGCGGCAGCGGCACGTGGCCGGCAGCATGGATGGCCTCGTCGAGCGTGCGCGGCTCGCCGGCGGCATTGCAACCGGCCGGCTCAAAGCGTACCAGGCGGCCGCCGCGGCTATCGGTGACAAAGTCGACAACCTCGGCCGTCAGCACCATGGGAGCCCCCTCGGGCGCATGGGCGCCACCGGCGCGATACTCAATATGAGCACCGGGCTTCAGGCGCTTGCCCGGCTTGACCAAGCACTCCCAAACATGGCCCAGCGGATCCACGTCCTCGCGGCGCTTGAGCAGCAGAGTCTCGACCACGCCGCCCGAGCCGGCTTTGCAACCGATCAGGCGAGCCGGCATCACGCGCGTCTGATTGATGACGAGCACGTCGCCCGGCTCGATATAGTCGATGATGTCGCGGAAGATGCGGTGCTCAACGGTACCGCCGTGCTCCAGCGGCGTTCCCGCCTGGGAGCCCTTGCGATCCACCACCAGCAGGCGGCAGGAGTCGCGCGGCTCGGCAGGAGCCTGGGCAATGAGCTCTTCGGGCAGGTTATAGTCAAAATCATCGGTACGCATCTTTGCCTCTTTCACAAAGCGCGTCAGTCGAAAAAATCGACTGACGCGCACATCATTCTCCCCTGTATCCTATCAGCTTGTTGAGAGAAATATAGTATGGAAACAGATTTGCGACTGTTTTCTCAACGCCCTGCTACTTAAGCGTTGCGTACATCACCGCCTTAATCGTATGCATGCGATTCTCCGCTTCTTGGAAAACACGAGACTTATCGGACTCAAAAACCTCGTCCGTGACTTCCATTTCGGTAACTCCAAACTTCTCAGCAATTTCGGCACCAACAGTAGTATTAGTATCGTGGAAGCTCGGAAGGCAGTGGAGGAAAATCGCCTCGGGCTTTGCCATAGACATCACCTCAGCGGTCACACGATACGGCGACATGAGCTTAATGCGGCTTTCCCACAGCTCTGCGGGCTGACCCATGCCAACCCAAACATCCGTGTAAATTACATCGGCATCACGAGCGCCTTCCTCAATATCCTCTGTAATGGTAATCGTCGATCCACGCTCGGCCGCAATACGACTACATTCTGCAAGGAGTTCAGGATCATAGGATGTAGCCCCCTCCGAATTTCCCCCGATTGGGCCGCAAGAACAGTAGTTAATGCCGAGCTTAGCGCAAATGACCATGAGCGAATCAGCGACGTTTCCGGCCGCCTTACCAAAAAATGTAAGTTTCCTGCCCTTAATCTCTCCAAACTCTTCACGCATGGTCAGAATATCGGCAAGCACTTGAGTCGGGTGAAATTCAGTAGTCAGCCCATTCCAAACGGGAACCCCAGCTTTTGCAGCAAGCTCCTCAACCTTCGCCTGTTCAAAGCCGCGGTATTCAATTCCGTCATACATGCGGCCAAGGACGCGAGCCGTGTCCTCAATCGACTCCTTTTTACCCATCTGAGACGAGCCCGGATCCAAATAAGTTACACCCATGCCAAGGTCAAGTGCACCAACTTCGAAGGCGCAGCGAGTACGCGTGGAAGTCTTCTCAAATAGCAAAACAATATTCTTGCCTTCAAGGTATTTATGCGGAACACCGGCACGCTTCATGCTTTTGAAGTTAGCAGAAAGCTCAAGCAGATACTCAATCTCTTCCGTCGTGTAATCAAGCAGCTTCAGAAAACTGCGCCCAGCGATATTAACACCCATATTCGCCATCTCCCATCACAGTGGATTTGCAACTAAATATCTTCGCGCCAGAAGGGCATGCTCATGCAGCGCGGGCCACCACGACCGCGGGACAGTTCCTCGGAGGGAACGACCAAAAGTTCCAAACCGTTCTTGTAGAGCTCATCATTTGTGACAACATTGCGCTCGTAAACACAGACTTTACCAGGAGCAACGGCAAGAGTGTTCGACCCGTCGTTCCACTGCTCGCGAGATGCCTCAACCATATCGCCGGCACCGCACTCAATAAGCTGCACCTTCTCCACGCCAGTAGCCATTTCAAGAATATGTTCAAGCGTGTCATCAATCTCTTGAACAGCGACCATTCCCTCAGAGTCACCACGAGTCAGACGATAAACACGAAGGGTCTCAAAAATACCGGGATAAACTGTGAACTTATCGAAATCCACCATGGTGCAAACGGTGTCAAGATGCATGTAAGCATAGCCGTTGGGGATTTTAATAGCGTAAACGGTATCGATCTCAGAATTCCCAGATCCCCAGAACAAATTCTTTGCAAGCTCCTCAATCGCAGCCGCCTCAGTTCGCTGGCTAATTCCAATAGCCAAGGTATGAGCGTTAATGTTAAGCACATCACCGCCCTCGATATGCCAGGGATTCTTATGGTCGTACCAAATCGGAGTCCCTGCATAATCGGGATGGTATTTGAAAATCGCTTCGTAGAAGGGCACTTCACGATCTCGCTGTTTCCAATACATATGGTGAAGCAGAACGCCTTTGCCCACGGAAGCAAGAGGATCGCGAGAGAAATATGAACTCGGAAGAGGCTTCAACACCAAATCATCGGGCTTCGCATCCTCATTATCCATCATACTAAGCGTAGTCGAAACGCGAGGCAGCTCAAGGTCACGATAACGATACCCCCCCATAGCCTCAAGTACAAACTGATACGAATCTGAAATAGCGTCGAGCTTTTCACGAACAGCCTGCTCAAGCATAGGATTGACAATCCCGCTCTCAGCCATAAATGTATCGGTAAACTCAGCGCGAGCCGAGGGGCATGCATCCAGCGCTTCAGCAACGAGTTTCTCCATATAGAGAACCTCAACACCTTCGCTCCTCAGAAGATCTGCAAAGGCATCATGCTCCTTTTGAGCCACATCAAGATAGAAACAGTCGTGAATCCAGACATCCTCGAACTCTTCTGCCTTTACGTTCACAAGGTCACGACCGGGGCGGTGAAGCACAACTTTCTTGAGCTTACCAATCTCGCTGTGTACATTCAGTCCTTTAGACATTCCTGTTACTCCATTTCAGCCATGAAACCTACAGGGCAATAAGTCCCGAGATTGCTACGAATACGATATTGATGAGCGACACGACCAAGAAGAATTTCCAAACGGTCTTCCACCACTGGCCAAGCTTGATCTTGCACACGCCCAAACCCGCTACAAGAATGGCACTAGTAGGACAGATCAAAGACATCGTCGCGCTACCCATGGAGAGAGCCCACACGGCGGCCTCGGGATTTAGGCCCATGAGTTCGGTCAAAGGTCCAAAAATGGGAGCGGTCAGTGCTGCAAGGCCAGATGAGCTGGGAACCAGAATCGCCAGGAGGTTCTCAACCGCATAAAGAAGCGTAGTAAAGAGAACCGCCGGGATGCCGCCCAGACCAGTGGCGAGCGCATTGAGGATGGTATCGATGATCATGCCGTCAGAGGCAATGACAAGGATGCCACGCGCAAGTCCAACGACAATTGCCGAGAAAGCAAAGTCAGCGATACCCGCAACAAATTCCTGAGCGATGACGTCCTGACTAAAGCCCGCAATAACACCAGCCAACAGGCCCATGGCCAAAAAGACCGCAGAAATCTCGTTCATATACCAGCCCTGGGTCACAAGTCCCCAGATGATAAGGCACATACCAGCGATAAATACCGCAAGCACGCCTTTTTGACGACCCGTAAATTCCGCGTCAAGGGCAGATTCATCGGCAGCGAACTCGACTTTCTTGGCGATATCATCCTCAAATGTGATCGATGACTCAGGGTTCTTCTTTACCCTTCGTGCATAGAGGACAACCCAAGTAATTGCAACGGCAGTCAAAACAACCCAGGCAATCATACGCAGCCACAGCTGGGGGTTGCCCTGAATACCAAGAATACCTTGCGCAATGAGAACATTAAACGGATTAATCGTTGAGGCGATGTAACCCGTGCGCGCTCCAACGAACACGACCATGAACGCCGTCATCGAGTCGAAGCCCATAGCCATCATAATTGGCATGAAGATCGCAAAGAACGGGAGAGTTTCTTCCGCCATGCCAAAGCTCGTTCCGCCCAATGCAAAGAGAACCATCGCAATAGGAATAATTAGAATGTCTTTGTTCTTAAAGCGGCGAACGACACGACCCATTCCGCTCGTGATAGCGCCCGTTTTAGTAATAACCTGAAACGAACCGCCCACAATCAAGATGAATGCAACGACCTCAATTGCCTCTTGTATACCGCGCGTTGGAGCCTGAAGAACATCGAAGACGCCTTGTCTGAGATCTACTTCATCCCCGGTTTCCTCGTCAATATATGTCTTTTCACTCTGCTCATACGTACCTGCGACAGTGACTTCACGACCGTTCACCTCCTGACGCTGATAGGACCCAGAGGGAACAATCCACGTGAGAACAGCGAAGATGACCATAAGTGCAAAGATGATCGCATATACGTGCGGGACCTTGAACTGCTTGATGCCTTTCGAACTTTCCGCTGCCATATCTCCTCCTTCATTCCTTTTCCCATCTATCCAGCTGGCACCATAAATGTATGAGGTTGCTCAGCGTTGGTCGGCCAACCATCGCCATCGTGTCGCTTTTCACCTATGAACGGCAGCTAAAGTGACGTTATTAATCAATCTGATATTTAAAATTGATGTTATTTATCAATTACATACGTCTTTAAACTTTTCCGCAACACAACAAGGAACCTGCCTTAGCCTTATATAAAAACCAGCAGGACAGGAGACAGACATGCAAGGCGTACACATAACAAATGAAATCGGTCATTTAAAAGCCGTACTTGTCCATCGACCTGGAGCTGAAACACAAAACTACCCTGATGCCGACTTCAGCCAAGTTTTCTCCCTGCGAAAATGGAGCGGTCGTTTTGACCTCGACAAAGCAATATATGAGCACGATTCCATGGTTCAATTGCTTAAGAAGCATGGCGTAGAAACCATTGAAATTAGGGACCTTCTCGAAGACTCACTTGAAACTGAGCCCCAATCACTTAAATATTTTATTGATGACTACCTCCGTTGCAGCGGAGCAACAGGCAGAGAGTTCCTCGAGACAATAACCCAGCTGTTTGAGAACGCTAAGAACACCCAGGAATTGGTGAATATAGTACTTAACGGCATTCGCTTTGGAGACACTGAGCTATGTTCAAACCAGTCGGAAACACTACGAGCGCTCGTGCACGAGCAATTTGACCCCGCCTCGCTCTTGGTCAATCCCCTCAACACGCTTTTTTTCACTCGTGATCCTGCTGTGGTAGTCGGAGACGGCATCATCCTAAATCATATGTATTGGCCTGAGCGTGATCGTGAGGTCGCCTTATACCGGCAGATATTCACCCACCACAAGATCATGGGAGAAACCCCAGTATGTGATTTGAACAGGAGTAGTTACCATATCGAAGGCGGAGACATTCTTGTTATCAGTGCTAAGACAATTTTAGTTGGAATCTCTGACCGAACTGAACCCGCCGCCGTCGAGTCACTTGCAAAAGAGCTCCTGACCTCAAATAAATTCCAGACCACCGAGCTAATTGCGATTCGAGTCCCCTCTGACGGGCTGCGTATCCACCTCGATACGTTCATAAGTAGAATTGATCACGACGCGTTCCTCATCGATCGTGAGATATGCAATGCCGTTGATGCATACAGCATTCAACTAAAACGATCCGGAAAGGGCCTTACGATCACTCCTATCGATCGCACGATTCCGGAAATACTCTCTGCAGCCTGTTGCGAACCAATAAAAGTAATTGACTGCGGAGGCGGGAATCAAACCGCCTACGAAAGAGAGCGCCGGAACAACGCAACGTCTATCCTTGCGCTCTCGCCAGGAAAACTATGCGTATATGAAGAAAACGTTTGGACCAACGAAGCGCTTGAGAAAGCAGGAATGGAATTATTCCCGTTATCCATTGACGAGCTCACCAAAGGCTATGGTGGCACAAACTGTCTATGCCTCCCCCTGTGGCGAGAGGATCTATAGCCATGGGCTTCGGGGCAAATATTCGTAAACTCCGCACCATGGAGCATCTTGGTCAGGCGCAACTTGCAGAGATGTTGGGGGTATCTAAAGAGACCGTTTGTCGTTGGGAAAAAAGTCGGTATGCCCCCCGTGAGCGCCATATTGAAAAGTTACAAGCGCTCTTCGGTTGCACCCGCGATGAACTTGTTGGCGAGGAAAACGGTTTGGCCGTAAAGCTCGCAAATAAAAGAATCGTCACCGACGAAGACCCTGCTATCCACGAAATGGAGGGCGCATTTCCCGTCATCGATATCGAATCGCAAAAGCGCCGCATCACGCACAGCCAACAAAATGCTTGCGCGCCCGTAGACGTAGCCAAGCGTCACCCACATAGCGTTTTCGTTAAAATCAAAGGTGACGAAATGTCCCGCATTTACCCTCCCGGCAGCTTACTACTTGTCGATACCACCGCAAAGCCTTGGAACGGCTGTGCTGTATTGGCGCTCGCAGACGGTAAAACACCGGTAATTAGGCGATTTGCAGAAGGAAACGACATGATTGTGCTGTCGTCCCATTCATATGCAACAGCAAGTCCGGATCTGATGTTTAACAAACGGAGGATTAGAATCATAGGAGTCGTCGTTTGGTATCAAGCGAGCCACGATCACACGCTTAATTAAATCGACTTTCCCAAAAACGACCGTACCGCACAGACAGCTCAAGGCCCCAGCCCAAATGAACTACTTTTTGGCGGCTTTACGCTCGTCGCGGATGCGGGCGCGGTCCATGGCCGCCTCGACAGCCGAGAAGCGGCAACCACAGTAGTTCTGCCGATACATGCCCAGCTCGCGCGAACGGCGTGTCGCCTCGGGGTAATACGGACGAAAATCGCGAATCACCGGAGTGAGACCGCGGGCGGCAGCCAGACGCTCCAACACATCATTGCAGGTTTCGAACAACTGGTACGGCGAGACGGCGAGCGTCGTACCCACAAACTCAAACCCACGCTCCTGGGCCACGCGGCACGCCTCAGCCAAGCGCAGGGCATAGCACGCACGACAGCGACGGGGCCGATCGGCACCCAGCGGTGCCACGCCGGCCTCCCAGCGCTCACGGTCCTCCCCCGCCTCGATAAGCTCGATGTCGCCATCGGCACACCACCGGCGCAGCTCGTCCAAACGCCGCTGCCATTCATCGCGCGGTTGAATATTGGGGTTGGTCCAGCAAATCGCAGGCTCAAACCCCTCCTCGCGCAGCAGGTGGACCGGCTCAAGAGAGCACGGCGCACAGCAGGCGTGCAACAACAACGGCTTCATCGACATCTCCTCACCCGAAAAAGCGCACGCCGAAGGACGTGTCCTCGCAGGCGACAATGCGGCGGTCGCGCAAAATGGTCCGCACGTAATACCAGTCGCCCACACAGCCCGACAAATGCAAGCCGGCCGCCAGGTAGCACAGCAGCGGATAGCCCGAAAACGCAAACCCCAGGGCAAACGCCGCCGTCACAACAACCGTCGGCGCCAGGCAAACCGCCATGTACCGCCGGCGCGAATACACAACGCCCTCGGCGCAGGCATAGATCATCGCCGTCTCGCGATTCGCCCCAAAGGTCACCTGCGCGCCCGCAGGCGCCAGCAGCTTAAAAAACACACCGTGCACCAGCTCGTGCACGGCAAATGACGCCGCAGAAACCGCAGCCAAGCCGACTATCCAGCCCACGACAGCCATCCAGCCGCCCGCGTCAGCCGCATCCAAGTCTGCAGGCCCGCCCAGCAGCATAAACACCGGCACCAGGCACACGGCAAACACGCCGACTACGACCATCCCCCACACGAAGCAAGCGTGCAGAAAATCCTCGTCCTCAAACGCATGTATGTTGGAAATCTCATTCATAGCATCTTAGGATAGCGCCCCTGCCACGCACCCGCCCGCATGTGCGATAATGTCGAACGATATGCACGAATTGACCACCGCGCCGCCGAGCCCCGCGCCCGGCCGCGCCCTCACCATATGCGAAGGAGTCCCATGGCATCCAAATACTCCATGAACGACCGTCCCAGCTGGCCTCGCCGCGCCATCGTTACCGCCGGCGAGCCCTACGGCAACAAGGGCCTTCACTTTGGCCACGTTGGCGGCGTCTTTGTCCCTGCCGACTTCTTCGCCCGCTTCCTGCGCGACCGCCTGGGCCGCGAGAACGTCATCTTCACCTCGGGCACCGACTGCTATGGCTCGCCCATCATGGAGAGCTACCGCAAGCTCAAGGAGAACGAAGGCTACGATAAGTCCATCGGCGAGTATGTCGAGTCCAATCACTCCCGCCAGGCCGCGACCCTCAACAACTACAACATCAGCTGCGATATCTACGGCGGCTCGGGCCTTGAGCCAGCTGTGCAGATTCACAACGAGGTGACCGCCGAGGTTATCGAGCGCCTGCACGAGCAGGGCACCATCTCCAAGCGCTCCACGCTGCAGTTCTACGACGCCAAGGCCGGCACGTTCCTCAACGGCCGCCAGGTGATCGGCCGCTGCCCCATCCAGGGCTGCAAGTCAGAGAAGGCTTATGCCGACGAGTGCGACCTGGGTCACCAGTTTGAGCCCGAGGAGCTCATCACGCCCAAAAGCCAGCTCACCGGCGAGGTGCCCGAGCTGCGCCCGGTCGACAACCTCTACTTCGACCTGCCGGCCTACCTCGACTTTATGAAAACCTATACCGCCAAGCTCGCCCAGAACCCGCAGGTTCGCTCCGTGGTCTCCAAGACCATGGAAGAGTGGCTGCTGCCGGCCCAGCTCTACATCCAGAACAAGTTCCGCGAGGCCTTCGATGCCGTCGAGGATCAGCTTCCCGAGCACACCGTGCTGGAGCCCGAGGGCAACAAGAGCAGCTTTACCGTCACCTTCCCCAGCTGGAAGGAGCGCGACGATGCCCACGCGGTGCTCGCCAACGGCGGCGTGCGCTTCCGCAGCGGCAAGGCGCTCGTACCCTTCCGCATCACCGGCAACATCGACTGGGGCGTTCCGGTGCCCGAGGTCGATGGCGTCTCCGACGTCACCTGCTGGTGCTGGCCCGAGAGCCTGTGGGCTCCCATCAGCTATACGCGCACCGTGCTCGCACGCGATGCCAAGGCCGCCGGCGTGACCGAGGGCGTCGCCGCCCAGGATGCCGCCCTCATGGGCGAGCCCGCCGCCGATTCCACGCAGGTCCCCGCGCCCACCTACCAGCACAGCTCGCTCGACTGGCGCGACTGGTGGTGCTCGGATGACGCACAGATCTACCAGTTCATTGGCCAGGACAACATCTACTTCTATTGCATCGCGCAGACCGCCATGTGGGAGGCCCTGGGTTGGAACCTCACGCAGAGCACCGTCAGCGCCTGCTACCACCTGCTCTACATGGGCAAAAAGGCAAGCTCGTCCTCGCAGACTCCTCCCCCGCCGGCAGACGACCTGCTCAACCACTACACCTGCGAGCAGATGCGCGCGCATTGGCTGTCGCTCGGCCTGTCCGAGAAGCCGGTGAGCTTTAGCCCCAAGGCATACGACACGCGCGTGACCGGCAAGGACAAGGACGGCAACGAGGTGCGCGCCTGCGACGACAAGCGCGTTATCGACCCCGCCCTTAAGGAGAGCGCGCTGCTGACCGGCGTGTTCAACCGCCTGGCCCGCAGCTGCTTCTACGGCGTCGCCGTCAAGGAGGGCGACGAGAGTCCCTATCGCAACGGTTGCATCCCCGCCGGTGCCGCCTCTGCCGCCGTGGTCGAGGCTGCCGAGCAGGCAGCCCTTGCCTTTGAGCAGGCCATGTACAAGTTCGAGACGCACCGAGCGCTCGCTGTGTGCGACGACTACCTGCGCGCCGCCAACAAGCGCTGGAGCGATGCCTCCAAGGCCGCCAACAAGCTCGAGGGCGAGCCGGCCAACGCCGCCATGACGCAGGCCCTCGTCGACGCCTTTACCGAGCTGCGCGTGGCCACCGTCCTGATGCACGGCATCGTGCCGGCCGGCTGCGAGCTCATCTGCGAGTACTTCGACGTTGACCCGGTCGCCTTCTTTAGCTGGGATAACATCTTTGCCTCCACGGATGAGTTTGTGGAGAGCCTGGGCGAGAAGCCCGGCGAGCACCGCGTGAAGCCGCTGCCCCCGCGCTTCGACTTCTTTAGCAAGCACGAGAGCCAGTACTAAAGCACGCCAGCAGCGGCGTGCCCGGAAAGTAGTCAATTTGGGACGGGAAGGAAAGACGGATGTCCAAGCCGCGTCGTCGTAAGCAGAAAAAGCAGGTCAAGGCCGAGCTCAAGCTCAGGCAGTTTGCTGCTACCGAGCTTTCCGACCAGCTTGCCGCCCAACACTCCGCCGCCGACCTGCCGCGCTTTATGGTCGACACGGTCGCCGGCGCCTATGCGCCCGCCGATGCCAAGCTCATGATCGAGGGCTTCGGCGCCGCGGCCACACGCCCGGTCACGCTGCGCGCCAACACGCTCAAGGCGACCGCCGAGGACATCGCTGCGGCGCTCGATGCCGCCTGCATCGCCCACCAAACCGTTACCTGGTATCCGGACGCCTTTATCCTGCCCGAGGCCCAGGTTTCAGATCTGTGGGATCTCGACATCTACCGCGACGGCAAAATCTACCTGCAGAGCCTGTCATCCATGATGCCGCCGTTGGTCCTGGGCGCCCAGGCAGGCGAGGACATCCTGGACATGTGCGCAGCCCCCGGCGGCAAGACGACGCAGATCGCCGCCCTCACCCAGGGACAGGCGCACCTCACCGCCTGTGAGATGAGCATTCCCCGCGCCGAAAAGCTCGAGTCGAACCTCCATCGCCAGGGTGCCAAAAACGTGCCCGTCATGCGCATCGACGCACGCGAGCTCGACGAGTTCTTCCGCTTTGACCGCATCCTGCTCGACGCTCCCTGCACCGGCACGGGCACCGTCATCAGTGGCAACGAGAAAAGCCTGCGCGGCCTCACCGAGCAGTTGCTGAGCAAGTGCGCCCGCTCGCAGCGAGCACTTCTGGACCGCGCCATGGGGGCCCTCAAACCGGGCGGCACGCTCGTCTATTCGACTTGTTCGATCTTGCCGCAGGAAAACGAGGACGCCCTGCAAGAGGCCCTCGACAAGCATATGGACTGCGAGCTCATCCCCCTCGACGGCACGCCAAGCGAAAGTGAAGCACGACGCACCCAGGAAGCTGGTGAGGAGCCGCGCATCGAGTCCAACGCTCTGACCGAAGCCATTGCCGCGGGTCAGGTATCGGCCATCGTCAACGGCCTGCCCGGCACGCTCACCATTCCGCCTAGCCGCGACTTTGAGGGCTTCTACATTGCCCTGATCCGAAAACGCAGCTAGCGCACGGATCTAAAACTCAACAAGCTATCTCTGTGCGCGTTTGCCCTGCTGGTCGCGATGCTGTTTAAGCATCGCGCGCTCCTTGCGTTCGGCCCTTTTGCCCTTAATGGCCGTGACCACAAAGTAGATGACCGCGGCGGCAACGATTGCGGCCACACACAGGCCGATCGAGCCAAACATTGCTGTCAATTCCATACCGCGTCACCTCTCTTTTAAACGGGGCTTTCAAGATAGCACCTCGATACCCGCCACCACAGCTCCTTCACGTTCGCCGGCCCTTCGGTCTAACGGATGGCGCGGCGGGGAAAAATCAACTCGTCAAACGATTTAGCATTCGCAATTCCGGCTGCATCGCGCCGGCCATCATCACATAGAATCGAGCCTCCATGGATACCCTCAACGATCTAAATGAGCGCGTCGACGCCTTCGTCGGCACCAGCTCCTTCGACACGCCTGCGGCGGCAAACGACCAAGCTCCCATCGATGTGCCCGCCGAGGTGCACGAGGACATCGTCGCCTCGGTCGATTTTTCCGAGGTCGAGCTTGCAGACGAGTTCACCGAGCCCCAAATAGCCGTCACGCCCAACGGCCTGCTCCCTATGGAGCCCCTGCCCATCGACGGACGCCTGCGCAAGGCTGCCCTTCGCATGCCCGACGAGATCGAGGAGGCCAGCGGCTTCACGCTCTTTGGCCGACGCATCAAGTCGCTCATTTACACCACCGATGTCGCGGTTATCCGCAACTCCAACGCCGACGCCGTCTTTGCGGTCTACCCTTTCACGCCGCAGCCCGCCATTACGCAAGCGCTGCTGACCGTCGCCGAGTGCCCGGTCTTTGTAGGCGTGGGTGGCGGAACTACGACCGGTAAGCGCTCCGTGCAGATGGCAGCCGTCTCCGAGATGCAGGGCGCGGCGGGCTGCGTGGTCAACTCCCCCGCTACTGCCGAGATGGTCGAGCACATCACCAACATCGCCGACATCCCCGTCATCGCCACGGTCGTTCGCTGCGACGACGATGCCCACGCCAAGGTGCGCGCTGGAGCCAAGATTCTCAACATCGCCGCCGGCAAGAACACGCCCCAGGTCCTACGCGAGCTGCGCGAGCACTATCCCAACCTGCCGCTTATCGCGCCGGGCGGCAAGACGCCCGAGAGCATTCGCGAGACCATCGCCGCCGGCGCCAACGCCATCATCTGGACACCGCCTTCGGCCCAGCAGCTACAGACCGACATGATGCAGCGTTATCGCAAGATGAAGGAAGACGCCACACCTGTCATCTCGCGCGACGACGTGCCCATTATCGACCAGGTCGCCGCCGCCGAGGTCAGCCAAGTCGAGAACATGAATCCCGATGTGCCGATTCCCGACGAAGTCATCGAGCGCGTCGCTTCGATCCACGAGCGCGTCGAGGAGCATCGCGCCAACCGCGGCCTCAAGCCGTCACTGCACGGCTTTTTCTTCCGCGGAAAGAAACGCTAGCAAAACATCTTGGCCCGCCCCACAAACGTGAGGCGGGCCGTTTTCGTTTGAGCAATCATGCAGCGACGTGATGGGGCAAATTAATCCACGCGCTTGTCGCCCATAAAGAAGAGCGCCACCGTACCAGGTCCGGTATGCGAGCCAATCAGAGTACCGATGTCATTGATCTCAATCTTGCCTTTAAGCTGCGGAACCTGTTCCTCAATCAGCGCCGCGACCGCCTCGGCATCCTCGCGGCACGCCGACTGCGACATGATGCACTTACCCGAATAATCTGCACCGTCCTGTACGTGTGCCATCATGGTCTTAGCCATCTCGGAAATCGCGCGCTTCTTAGTGCGAATCTTCTCACGTGGCGACAGCTTACCTTCGCAATCGACCGTCATAAGCGGGCAAATCTTAAGCGCCGTGCCGATGATCGCGCTCGCGGCCGAAATGCGACCGCCGCGCAGGTAGCTCGACAGATCGGTCGAGAAGAACCAGTGGTGCAGGTTGAGTTTATGCTCCTCAATCCAAGCGGCCGTCTCGTCAAGTGAAGCCCCGCTATCGCGCACGTCGGCGGCATATTCCAGCAACAGACCAAAGCCCGAAGACGCCCCCAGCGAATCGATGACGCGCACCTTGCCGCCCTGGGGATAGCGATCCGCGAGCATCTGCGCCGCGACGCAGGCCGATCCATACGTGCCCGAAATACCCGACGACAACGTCAGGTGCAGCACGTCTTTACCCTCGGCAACAAACGGCTCCCAAAACTCCTCGTACTCGCCCACGCTCACCTGAGACGTCTTGGGCATGGCGCCCGCGGCAATCTGGGCAAAAAACTCGTCCGGCGTAATCGACTGATACAGATCGTCCGTATAGACAACATCGTCGATCTCGTAATGAAAACACACGACAGGGATATTGCGCGACGCAAAGAACTCACGGGTTCGGTCGGCGGCGGATTCACAGGTCAGGACAAAATCACTCATATGATGCTCCTTACTCATTGCTGCGCAAATTATCGCACAGTGAGCCTACATGCGGTACATATGTCCACTATTTACCAAATCGAACCAAAAATAGTGAACATCTTTACCACCATCGTCTCCACCGGCCCCACGCATAAATATCTGAGAAAGCACCCTCTGTCGTCTCAACCCAACCGCCATATCTACCTCAACTAAATCGATTTACCAAACCGTTCAGCCGACAATTCAGCCGCTGGCGCAAAATCGAAACAAAAGCGGCGCATACTGATAAACGTTTGACGTTGTTTATCAGTTTTACCAGCCCCATCGGAAGGTGTTTCATGGTCGCATTCGATCGCAACCCGCAAGACTTCAAGTATCTGCGCCTGCTGTCGAGACAGTTCCCCACCGAACAATCCGCATTTACCGAGATCATCAATCTCTCGGCCATCCTCAACCTACCCAAGGGCACCGAGCATTTTATGAGCGACGTGCATGGCGAGTACGAAGCCTTTATGCACATCCTCAACAACTGCTCGGGCGTCGTGCGCGAGCATGTCGACGAGATCTTTGGCGACACGCTCTCCTTTGACGAAAAGGGCGAGCTGTGTACGCTCATCTACTACCCGCGCGAGAAGATCGACCTGGTCCGCAGCCGACGCGAGGACTCGCCAACCTGGTACAAGACGATGCTTGACCAGCTCATCATGGTCGCTCGCTCGCTTTCAAGCCGCTACACGCGCTCCAAAGTGCGTAAGGCCATCCCGCGCGATTACGCCTACATCATCGACGAGTTGTTGCACACGCACCCGGACGAGAACAACTATCGCGTGCGCTATCACGAGCGCATCGTTGAGTCCATCCTAGAAACCGCAAGCGCCGACGACTTTATCGAGTCGCTCGCTTCGCTCATCAAGCGCCTGGCCGTCGACCACCTGCACCTGGTGGGCGACATCTTCGACCGCGGCGGCGGCGCGGCCAAGATTATGGACCGTCTGCTCACCTACCATTCACTCGACATCCAGTGGGGCAACCACGACCTGCTGTGGATGGGCGCTGCGGCCGGTGAGCCCGCCTGCATCGCCACGGTGCTGCGCAACAACCTACGCTACGACAACTACGAGATCCTCGAGAACAACTACGGCATCTCGCTGCGTGAGCTTGTCGCCTTTGCCGATGCCACCTACACCGCCGGTGAGTCCATCACCCCGCTGATCAAGGCCATCAAAGTGCTGCTCTTTAAGCTCGAGGGCCAGATTATCCAGCGCCACCCCGAGTTCGATATGACCGACCGCCTGTTACTCGACAAGATCGACCACGACACCGGCACGGTCACGCTCGCCGACGGCAGCGTATGGCCGCTCACGACCAACGACTTCCCCACCGTCGACCCGGCGGACCCCTATACGCTCACGCCTCAGGAGCAGCACATCATCGACAAGCTCGTGTCCGAGTTTGTCACCGCCGATCACCTGCATCGCCATATCGATTTCCTCTACACCCACGGCTCGATGTACAAGGTCGCCAACGGCAACCTGCTCTTCCACGGCTGCGTTCCACTCAACGAAGACGGCACCTTCAGCAGCATGAACTGCCTGGGCACCTGGCACGCTGGCCGCGATTATCTCGATTTTTGCGACCACATCGCCCGCCGCGCGTGGCGCGTGGGCGACCGCGATGCCCTCGACTGGATGTGGTACCTGTGGATTGGCTTCAATTCACCCGCCAGCGGACGCCTGGTGCGTACCTTTGAGCGCGCCTATATCGCCGATAAGAGCACCTGGGTCGAGCCGATGGACCCGTACTTTACGCTTACCAAGTCGCCCTCGGTCTGCGATGATATCATGCGCGAGTTTGGCGTCGCGCCCATGGCATGCTCGCCGACCGGCCACATCATCAACGGCCACACGCCCGTTAAAACCACCAAGGGCGAGCAGCCCATCCGCGCCGAGGGCAAGCTGCTGGTCATCGATGGCGGCTTCTGCCGCGCTTACCATCCCAAGACGGGCATCGCCGGCTATACGCTCATCTCGAGCTCGCGCGGCTGCCGCCTCAAGTCGCACCGGGCCTTTACGACGGTTGCCGAGGCACTCACGCGCAACGTGGACATCGAAAGCGAGACCAACCGTTTTGACCAAGCGGACCGTCGCCGCATGGTGAGCGACACCGATACTGGAGCTGCAATTCGCAGCCAAATCCAGGATCTGCGTCAGCTGCTCGATGCATATAGAAACGGTGCTATCGAGGAGCGCGCCTAGCCCCGCCTACGGGGATTGGCTAAACTTGCTGAGTTTGTCATCCCCACGGCGCCCCGGCGCCACCCTAAGGCAGGTACCATGCAAAAGCTCCTTGCGCAGATCATGAAGTTTGGCGTCGTCGGCGTCATTGCCACCGTCATCGACTTTGGCATCATGAATCTGCTCCATTATGGCCTGGGCCTCAACATCCTAATCGCCAACACCAGCGGCTTTATCGTCTCATTCATCTTTAACTACCTCGCAAGCATGAAGTACGTGTTTGCGCACAGGGAAGGCATGAGCCGCCGCCGCGAGTTCATTATCTTTGTCGTACTGTCCGTGATCGGCCTGGTACTCAACGATGGCATCGTGCTGACACTCAACGCCGGTCTGGGGCTCGAGGCCAATATCGCCAAGATATGCGCCACCGCGCTTGTCATGGTCTACAACTTTGTGACCCGAAAGATCTTCCTGGAGGGCGACGAGACCAAATAGCTCGACACCCCTGCAGCATTACGGCGCCCACGTACGACGCGCACTCAGCGCAGTATCGTCCGTGGGTGCCGCTCGTTTACGGGCCATTTTTCAACGTCTGCGGATTAGCTCTTGAAAATTTGACGAGTTCGTATAGTTCTTGGCAAAGACCTTACGTTTCCCTTGCAAAAGCTCTAAAGTATCCTCTGCTCGATTCATCAACGCATTGGATGTGATTACGTGCGCAAGGCGCTGGCACAACCTCATACCAAGCAGTTCCTCAAGTTTGCCGTCGTGGGTCTTATCTCCTTTGGCATCGACTGGGGCATGCTCATTGCGCTCGTCGAGCTGTTCCACCTCGACTTTTTGATGAGCACCACGGTTTCGTTTATCACGTCCGTCGTGGTCAACTACTGGCTCAGCATGAAGTACGTGTTCGACCACCGCGAGGGCATGAGCCGCAAGCGCGAGTTCACGATCTTCACCATCCTGTCGGTGATCGGCCTGGGCCTCAACGACCTGTACATGTTTGTGGGTGTCACGTTTTTGAGCATCGGCTACCAGGCCATGAAGGCCATCGCAACGTTCCTCGTCACCTGGTACAACTACTTCAGCCGCCGCTTCTTCCTCGAGGGTGCACGGTCGTAGTCGATTCACTATTTGCTTGAATGTATAACCGGTTGGAATTCCCGTTCCAACCGGTTTTTTGTTTGCCGAGAGACCCAGCGGCCAGTCCCATTCGCATGAAAAACGGGCGGTCCGGATGTTGGTCCGAACCGCCCGTTTGATGCAATATGTCGAGGCCTCTAGCCTGTAACGTAATACCAGACTACGTTGTCGCCGTTTGAGAGAACGTAGTTGCTGCAGGCCGTCATGGGCGTCGTGCCGTTGACGGAGTACATCCAGCCGCTCGTGCCGCCGTGCTGTTTCTCGGCCAAACCACCAATCGCGGAAACATACGTGCCGTACGACGAGCCGTGCGCGTTGACAGAAAGGCCCAGCGCGCACAGGGCATCGTAAACGGTAGCGCCTTCGTTAAAGGTAAAGGTGCCACCAGAGGACACAGGATTGCCCACGGCGCTCGATGTGACCGAAACCGTCACCGTAACGTAGCTGGACTCCTGTGAGCCGCCCTGTCCGCCCGAGGGAGCACTTCCGCCATAGGAGCTGGAGGCTCCATCAGACGACTGACCGCCGCCCGAAGAAGCACCGCCAGACACATTGGGAGTAACGCCGGCTCCCGTATTCTGGGCAGCGGATTTATCTCCAGACTTCTTGCCGCCCTGACCATCGGACTTCTTGCTATCCGAGCTTTTATGCGATTCCTTGTGCGAAGACTCGGAATCGTCCTTGGCGTCGTTCGAGCCCTTGGACTCGTCTTTTGCATCATTCGATGACTTGGAATCCTCGGAACTGGCCTCGCCCGAAGTCGTAGTCGAGCCAGACGCCCTGGTGTCCTTGGTGACGACGCTCTCCCCCGTCACGGTCTGAATGATCCAGTCGATGGACCAGGCACCGCTTGTGGAAGGATGGACGAAACCCAGCGAGACGACGATCAGAATGGTGCACGCGGCAGTCAGAACGCCAAGGAGCGCCTTGCGACGAGGGGCGGACGCCGCCGAAGCGGCGCCCTGTTGCTTTGCATCGTCGAACTGAATGAACGAGGAGTCGGGCTGTTGCCCGCTGGTCTCCTTGGGCTTATCGGGCATTACCGTCACCCTTGCCGCGCTTGGTCAGCACGAAGACGGCGATGAGCGCAAGGCCAATCACGCCGGCGGCGATGCCAACGATGGCGAGCGGGTTGGTGCCAGTCTCCTGCTCGGCAGTACTAGAGGACTTCTTAGCAGTGGTCGTGGAAGCAGCACCCGTATCGGACTTGGAATCGGACTTCTTGTCGGACTTGCTGTCCTTCTTGTCAGACTTCTTCTCGTCCTTCTTATCGGACTTATCGGAGTCCTTCTTGTTGGACTTGTTGTCTTTGGTCTCGCTCTTGGTCGACACCGTCGTCTTGGTCACCGGCTTCTTGCCCGGGGCAATAGCGCCGCCCTTCGAGCCGGAGCCAGAACCCGCGCCAGCGCCAGCGCCAGTGCCGGAACCAGTACCGATACCAGAACCGCCGCCATTCGAACCAGCGCCGCCATTACCGCCAGGGTTAACGGCATTCTTGGTCCACTTGGCATACAGCGTCAGGTCGGCCGTTACCGACGTGCTAAAGTCATACGCCTGCGTGCAAGCCTCATCGGTATACCAACCGCCGAAAGTGTAGCCATCGCGCGTCGGATCGGCCGGCTTGACCAGCTTGCCATCGGCCGTAGCAACAAACTTAGTGTCGCAAGCAGACCCGCCGTTGGAATTAAAGGCAACCGTCCAAGACTCAACGGCCCCGAGCTTGAACAGCGCGCCCGAGTCATTGATGTAGTACAGGTTGCCAGATGCATCGGCAATGACCGGAGAGTCGCAGTACTGGTAATGGCCAGCCGCATCATAAATCTGCGTCGCCTCTGCATCGCCGAGCGTATAGCGATACACGCCACCACCAGTAGAGTAGTTGACGTAATCCTTGCTATCCGCGCTGTTAACGGTGAAGTACACATAGGTCTTGCCGCCCTGAACACTCACCAGCGGAGTAGCAGCAATACCGTTGAGGCCAGCCGGCAGCGCCTTGCCGTCGGCAGCAGCGACCATCGTGGTCTTACCCGTCTTCAGGTTATAGAGAACCAGAGCAGAGCCAGTAGCTGTCTGTCCGCCGACAATCAGATTGTCACCAGACACCGCAGGGGCGCTCAGATTATTCGTAAGGCCCAGATCAACCGTCTTCTGCTCGCTCAGTACACCCTTCGCCGAAAGCGAAATCACATGGAGCTTTCCGTCGTGCGTCATCTGATAGAAGGTCGAACCATTGGACGGATCGGCAATGCAATCGGCATTTGCAACAGCGCCGAGCTTCATGGTCGAAACGACATCGCCCGTCGTCTTATCAATGCACTTAAGCGTGCCCGCGCTCGTAGGAACGATGGCATACTTATCCGTCAAAGCCGCACCAGTCCAGTAATAGCCCTCGGAAGCGTCAATGTTCTGCCAAGAGACTTCGCCCGTGGCAATCTTGATACGCTTAAGGGAGCCGTTGCCGTAGGTCGCGTTGTAGTTCTCGTCATACGAAATATCGACCGTACCAACATAGACGTACTCGCCGTCCGAAACGACGGTGCAGGAGCTCTGCGTCAAGTCCGTCAAACCGGGCGCCAGCCACTTGCAGATCAGCTTGTCTGCAGTAATCGCCTGGACCGCACCGCCGTTGAGCGGAACGATGATAAGGCCATTGGTATAGATCGGACGAGAGGTATAGCTCACCTTGGAGGCAAGCGGCGCAGAGGCAACCTTTTTGCCCGTGGACGAATCGATCTTAATGAGCTCGTTCTCGGTCGCAATATACACAAAGCCGTTAGCGATGACAGGTTCGCTGCAGTTGGCATACTGCTGACCAGACTCGGCCTTCCAATCGAAGGCCCACTTAAGACCGGCGGCCTGCGCAGGCGTCTTGGCATCCGTTACGGTCGAACCGTTGCCACTGTTGCCGTAGCCGGCCCACTCGGCATTCCAATCAGGAGTCGTCGCATTCGGGTCCACGACAATCTTGTCGGGATCGGGCATGGCCGAATCGTCGGTGGTATAGGCAAGCGTAACCCTATCGCCGCTCTTGAGCGTAATCTGATTGGCGCAGAGTAAGGAGGGCTCTCCATTGATATACAGGTGCCAATATTTATTGGTCGTAGCATCCCAGACATACGGCTTGTGATCGAACGGCGAAGTGATGGAATTCAGGAACCAGTACTCACCACTCTGGGAACCGTTGTACGTAACGCCCTTGGCCTTCAGAACCGTCTCAATAAGGTTCTGGGCAGTAGAGCCTTCGGGCAGAGAAACATTGCTTGCCGAGCCCCAGCGAGTATTGTTGCCGTTGACATCGGGACCGATAACATCGACAGACCCAAGAACCTGGCCAGGAAGGGCATCGGCGTCAGCACCATACATAAAGGTGACGGCGTCACCCTCTTGGAGCTCGTAGGCACCGGCGCCAACGTCGGCGAACTTGCCATTTACGTAGAAGCGCCAATAGCTATTGGTCGCAGGATCATACCCATAGGACTTACCATCGAACGGCGAAGTAATGCCGTTGAGGAACCAGCCCCAAGACGATTCGCCAGCATCGAGAGTAAGGCCGGTCTGCTCAAGGAGATCCTTGGCAGTAGAGCCCGCCTTGAGACTCGTCTGGCCCGTCGAAGCCCAAACCTGCTGCTTGCCATCCTTGTCCTTACCGAGGACCTGAACGGAAGCATGGACAGAATCGGAAGGCAGCTGGTCGCCCCAGCCACCGTAGAACCACGTGACGGTATCGCCGGCATGGATGGTGACATTGTCTGCCGTATAGTCGCTCGACTTGCCGTTGATGAACAGCTGCCAATAGGTCGAATAATCGAACGGCGTACCCAGCTCAACGCCGTTGTACTTAAGGCTCAGAATGAAGGAGCCCGCAGCAACGGCGTCGATGCCATTCGCCTCGAGCGCGACCTTCGTAAGATCAAGCGCGCTCGAGCCGGACGTCACCACATACTGCGTGTTATCGACCCAAGTCTGAGTCTTGCCCTGGGCATCGCGACCAATGACGGTCACATTTGCGGCAACCTGGTCCTTAACGACAGGGGACGCGCTACCAGCCGTATAGGCAAACTCAATCTTCTGCCCCTGGGTGAGCTTAACGCTGCTCGCGCCAACCGAGGAAGACGCGCCGTCGATGAACAGCTGCCAGAAGGCGTAAGTCGTCGGATCGTAGGCAAGCGTGCGGCCATCTGTCGGGGACGTAATGCTTTTGAGGTAGAAGCCGTATGCCGTGTTCGGTTCGTAATCCGCTTTAAAGCCCGTCTTCTGCTGCAGCTTAACGAAGGCATCCGCAGCCGTCGAGCCCTCGTCGAGCTTAAGCTGCGTAGGTGCCACCCAGGTCTGAGCCCTGCCGTCGGCATCGGTGCCGATGATCGAGAACGAGACCTCGACCTGCTTCTTGGCGACATCGCCGGTTTCTGTCGGGTTCTCTGTCTGAACGGCAGCCGCGGTGGCAGATCCTGCTTGGCCAGCGGATGCCGTCGAAGACTGCTCGCTCGTGGCAGGGCTCTCCCCCATCGTCGAGCCTTCGTCGCCAGTTGCTGCCTCTGTTGTGGCGGCACTAGCTGCAGGCGCGCCCACGGAATCCGAAACCTCGGCGCCACTCTGCTCAGCGGTACCGCCCGCAAGCGCTGCGTCCTCGCCCGGCGTCGTAGCCTGAACCACAGCGTCGGTAATGCCCTCGGCACCCTCGGCCCACAGCTGAGCCGGCGTGGTGCCAAAGGCCATCGCGAAGGCCAGGAATGCCACCAGGCCGCGCTTGGCTACACCGCATGCAATCGCGCCACGGCGATGCAACGAGGCACGCTCGCGCTCGTCCTCAAACATATCCATTTGTCCCCCATTGTCTGTACTTGGAGCGTTGCCTTGAGGCTGCCCCACGTCATCGCGCATGTTGCGCTCGAGTTCCCCCATCGGGGTCCCCCTTCCCTCCAGAGCCCTATGCACACCGGCGGCAAAAGCCGCAGCCGCATACAAGACGGGAGGCGATCCGACTTAACCTTAACGACTCGGGCACGTCGTCCGATCTGCGACGCGAGCATCCCGAGCCAAGAGGAATTACGGTTACTGGTACAGCCGGGGACTTGCACCCCGATTCTCCCAAACGCGCAGGAAAACCGCGCATTCGTGCGTCTCCGCACCACCATCTAGGCCATCGATTATTACCGTCAAAATGGTATCACGCAAAAGGGCCTCGCACGCAGGCGAAGCCCAAGGTAAAAGCTATTGTTTGCGATAGGAAAATGCGGTGACGGCCGCAGCCTCTAGTGCTTGCCGCCGTGACTGTTGAGCCAGATATTGCGGCCCAGCATAAGCGCCAGCACCAGCGCGCTCACGTAGCCCATAAAGCCAATGACTGGGATACCAAACACAACCGGCTCGATGCGCGCGTAGTACACCACCGACGAACCGATAAACAGACCGGCGATCACAATTGCCATCGACATGCGGTCGATAATTCCACCCAGCTGTCGCAGCGCCTTATCGCTGCTCATGATCTGCGTGTTCACCTTAAGCTGGCCGCGCGTGAGCATACGCGAAGCCAAGCCCAGATACTCGGCCGCCTCGAGCGAGCCCTTCGCCGCGCGATAGCTGCTCGCGGCAAGATCGCGTCCCATATCACGCACGCGCGCACAGGTGCTCTTCTCGTTTTTGATGTGCGTCTGGATGATCTGGATCATGTTGACGTTGGGCATGTACTCGGTCAACAGGCCCTCGAGCGTCACCATGCCGCGAGCGAACATTGTCACCACGCTCGGCAGCTCAACGTCATTTTTGCGCGCGAGGTTTAACAGCGAGGTCAAAAACTCGCCGATATCCAGGTCCTTAAGGTCAAGGCCCGCAAAGTCAGCCACGATAAAGTCCAAATCGGACAAAAAGGCCGAATGATCGAGCTCAGCCGAGTCGCCGCGCGTCACGGCAAAGCGCATGAGCGAATCCTTGAGCTTTGGCACGTCGCCCTCGGCCACGGCAAAGATCATATCCTTGACGATACCGCGGTCGTGGCTCGACATGCGTCCGACCATGCCCAAGTCGATAAAGTAGACAATTCCGTCTTTGAGGATGATGTTTCCCGCATGCGGGTCGGCATGGAAAAAGCCGTCGTCGAGCACCTGCGTCGAATAGTCCTCGACAATCGCGGCACCGATCTTTTCCAAGTCATAACCCTCGGCCACCAAGCGTTCAGGATCGGCGATCGAAATGCCGTCGACGTAGTCCATGACCACCACGTGCTCGGTGCACAGGTCCAGATAGGATTTAGGGCACGTCACGCCATGAACGCTCTTATGGAACTCGTAGAAGTCGTTGAGGTTTTTGGCCTCGGCCAAAAAGTTGGTCTCCTCGCGAAACGAGGTCCACAACTCCTCGACTACGCCGTGCAGGTCAACGAATTGATCGGTGTTGACGAACTTGGAAACGATACGCACCACCGAGCGGATGATATCGATGTCCTGAGCCATCACCTGCTGCGCGCCGGGGCGCTGCACCTTGACGGCCACGTCCTCGCCCGTCACCAGACGTGCGCGGTGCACCTGTGCAAGCGATGCGCTACCAAGCGGATTGGGGTCGATCGCATCGAACATCTCCCCCAGGCGCAGGCCGTATTCTTCTTCCAGACAGCTGAGTACGACCTCGTACGGCACCGGCTCCACGTCGGAGCGCAGACGACGCAGCTCGTCGCAAAAGCGCTGCGGCAGAATCTCGGACCGGTTGGCCAAAATCTGCCCCATCTTGACGAACATGGGGCCGAGTTCCTCGAGCAGGCGGCGCAAACGAACCGGCGTGAGGTTATCCCACACGCGGTACTTTTTGACCAGGCGAACAATCTGCCCGATGCGTTCGCGACGACCCGCCGGCGTGAGCTGGTATTCCTCGTCCGGCGCCATCGCGTCGGGCTCCTCGGGCACCATATCGACAGCGCGCGGCTTCTTGCGAGCGCCCGAGACGGCGGCGTCGACCTCATCGACAACCGCCGCCTCGTCACCCAGAGGATCTAGATTGTTGTAATCGGTGGTGGAATCTGCCATCTGCGCTGCTACTCGGCCTCTTCGGTATCCTTCGCATCGTCGGGCTCAACGGACTCAACGGGCACCGAGGTCACGTTGTCCTCGACCGAATCGACGATGTCGCGCACATGGGCCAAGAAGGCCGTGCGCTCGGGGGCGGTCATGACGCGGACACGGGCAAGGATAAGCTCGTCGAGCACGCGCTGGGCCGCGGTCTCGCCCTGCGTACCCAAGCGCTCGGTCAGATCGGAGATGGTACCGCCGGCCTGCTCGAACATATCGGACACACTGCGGGCGATATCGGGGGCGCCTGCGTCCTTGCGCACCTGCTCGCCCTTGGTACTGAGGTCGTCGAGAACCTTCTTGCTGCCCTCGACGGCAACGGCGGCAGCGCCAAAGCCAACGTTGATGGCGCCGTTAACAAGCTGATCGAGTTTCATAACCATGGTTGTCTCCAATCACAAACAACTGCATTGGCGTTCTTGTACCCAAGATTGAGTGAAAGCGACAAAGCGTTTTAGCGCTATTCGATCGACGGGAAATCCCTACCTCACGTTGTCGTTCATCGCGAAAGAGTTCTTCATGGCGCAGCTCGTGGTGTAGAGCACCTTGCCCAGCAGGGCATCGGTCTCCACGCGGACACGCTCGGCAAAGGCCTCGTTGGCGCGTGCAAGCTCGGCAGGCACCTCGGCCTCGGGCAGAGCGGCTACGGCAGCGTCGACGTCATGGATCTGCTTGTGGCCCATGCCACCGACCTTCTCCTGATAGTCCTCGACCGCGCGACCGCACTCATGGAAACGGACGTCAGCCAGCGCGCCGATCAGGCGGTTGGCCCAGTAGAAGTTTTCGGACGTCACGCGAGCCTGCGTGTCGGCATAGTACTCGGGCATGGTCTCGACGTTGGCGTACAGCGGAACCAGCGCGTTAAACGAGTTGGAGCCAAACGCCATCCACTGCACGGCGCGATAGGCCGGCTGCGCATAGGGACGTAACTGCAACACGGCGAGCTGGCTGTTGCGGTTGATGCCGATGGGGCGATATGCGCCACGCGTTGCGGGCGTGCCCTTGCTACCGTAGCAATCGTACTCCGTGCCCTGGTAGTGGCTCGAGAGTACGTACTTGATGTCTTCGATGGTCACCTTGCGCTCGGGCACGCGGCTCCAGGGGATATCGTCGCTCTCGGGCGTGTAGTCGGCGTCGGGGCCATCCCACACGTCGCTGGGGTTGAGACAGCGCTGCATGTACCACGCGCGCGGCGTGTTGTAGACGTGGTCGCTGTCGCTGTGCGAGCCAAAGGCCTCGCGCGGGTTAAAGACCGCAGCCGGGCCGTCGCCCTCGACGCCCAGCGTCAGGTCCAGATGCCACTCGGCCATCCAGGCGCGCAAGTCGGCGGAGCACATGTGGTCGGCCTGGGCGCCCTCGGCGTCATCCAGGTCAAAGCTGTCGATACCCAGCTGGTTGGGCATGGTCACATAGGCGTCGTCAGGCACGCGCTTGGCAATCCAGTGGTGACCACCGATGGTCTCGAGCCACCAGATCTCGTCCACATCACTAAAGGCGATGCCGTTGTTCTCGTAGGTGCCGTAGCGCTCGAGCAGGTCGCCCAGGATACAAACGCCGTCGCGGGCGGACTTGGCATACGGCAGCACCAGGGTCACCATGTCCTCCTCGCCCAAGCCGCCGGGCTGTGCCGGAACGTATCCGTCCTCGCCCTCGTTGCCCTTGGCGGGTACGTAGTCGACGAGCGGATCGGCGCCGCGGACGCGCTCGTTGGTGGTGAGCGTCTCGGTTGCGGACATGCCCACATTGAGCTCGTTGAAACCGGCCTCGGCCCAGATGCCGTGGCCCGGGACAACATCGGGGACACTCGTGTAGCGCATGGGGTTATCGGGCAGCCCAACGGTCAGGTGACTCAGAACGCTCGTGTAGACGCGCGGCTGCTCGTCGGGATGCACCACGCGCATACGCTTGGGCTCAAACACCCCGTTGGACGAGTCCTCGTTACGCGCGACCAGGGTCGACCCGTCGTAGCTTGCGTTTTTACCGACCAGAATCGTTGTGCACGGCATGCGCATCCTCCTTGAGCGAAGAAATCAAACGGCAACAGTGTATCGCTTCGGCGCAGAAAGGGCGAAACCACGGCTTCGGCTGCCCCTGTGGGCAAAAACGCCTATTTCGATGCGCGCTCAGCCGCCTCGATCACGTGCTTGGCGAGAATTGCTGTCGTCACGGCGCCCACGCCACCCGGCACGGGGGTGATTGCGCCAACAACCGGCTCCGCGGCATCAAAATCGACGTCGCCGACCAGCTTGCCAGCGGCTTCGTCCCAATTAATGCCAACATCGATAATCGCCTGGTCCTCGCGGACCGCATCTGCGCCAATCGTGCGCGCGCGTCCAACGGCGGCAACCACAATGTCGGCAGCACAGCACTCGGCGGCAAGATCGCGCGTATGCGTATGGCACGTCGTCACGGTTGCGTTGCGCGCCGTAAGCATGGCGGCAACGGGGCGGCCAATTACCAGTGAGCGTCCGACCACAGCAACCTTGGCCCCATCCAGCTCAACGCCGTAATGATCTAGCAAAGCAAGCACGGCTTCGGCTGTGCAGGGGGCAAAACCCTCGCCGCGCCCCGAAAGCGTGGTGAGCAGTGAAGCCGGCGTCATGGAGTCAACGTCCTTGGCGGGATCGAGCGCTGCGGCGACGGCGTTCTCGTCAAGGCCGGCGGGCAGCGGGCGGAACATCAGACAGCCATGAACAGCCGAATCGGTATTGATGTCCTCGACGGCCGTCAACAGCTCGTCCTGCGAAACATCGGCAGGAAGCAAAACGCGGCGAGCCTCAATGCCAACCTTCTCGCAGCGCTTGAGGGCACCGCGCTCGTAGGACAGGTCGTCCTCGCGCTCGCCCACACGAACGATGGCCAGCGTCGGTACAACACCGCGCTCGCGCAGGGCTGCACAGCGAGCAGCAAGTTCCTCGGTCAAAGCGCGAGCAACGGGAGCACCCTTCAGCAGTTCAGCCATGGCTATCCTCTCTTCCTTGCAGCGTCGGAGGCGCGGCGCGCCAGCGCATCGGCGCGCGGCAACCATGTGTCGAGCAACTCATCACACGCCGTCTCGAGCTCCTCAGCACGAACGCGATCTTTCATAGACGTGGTGTTCGCAAAGAGCGTCAAGCTCGCGCCCTGCATAGCGGCACGGCAGAACACGGCGCCGCACGCTACATCGGACAGCAGCTGACGCGAACCCTTGTCGGCCATGTCCTCGAGCAGCGCCAGCGCACGCCCGCAGGCATCCATAATGCGATACGGCGGCATAGCGGCCACATGCAGCGCATCCTGAATCGCGGTCGCTCGAGCCGGATCGTCACGCGGAATACCGTACGCCGTGGACACCTGCCCGTAGGCACGAACGTCCTCGGCGACCAGACCCACAAGTTCCTGCGCCAACTCATCCGCCTGGGCAAACGCGCGCGTCAGATCGTCTGCGCGATCGGCAAGCGCAGGGTTTGTCGCCCCATAGCGAGCAACCATCCCGCAAAGCGAGGCGCCCAGTGCACCTACAAAGGCGCTCGCGCTACCGCCGCCGGGAACCGGCTCGCGTGCGGCAAGCGCCTCGGCAAACTCTCGACATGTTTTATCCATCATCTCTTGGCTCATACGCACGCACCTTCAAGTCATATACATCGGTCGGGTGGCAACCGCCGACCGACCGCATCAATCACATAATGGTGCTAAGTCTAGCCCATAAGTACATGAGCGTCAGCGCACCTGGCCATCGCGGATTTCTATGACGAACGATAGGCGTCGGCACCGCAAACATGGGACACATGGCCCACCTTTCGAGACTTCCGGACGTCAAAAACTGAGGCATATCTATAAACAAGGAACCTGTTGGGGCAACGCCCACGCACGCGCGCCCCATTAAATCAACGGGCACCTCACCCCGGGGAGGGCCGACAGCATCGGCCCTCCCCTCTTTTGCGACCGCACATATTGCCACTTGTCGGCGCAATTCCAGCCCCCAGAATGGGACACATGGCCCACCCTAGCGAGCCGTCCACGCGTACAGTAAAGGCAGGTAATCCATGGACGATTACAGATCGAGGAGGACACGACCATGAAAAAGAAGGCCTTTGCGATTCTCACCCTCTGCATCAGTCTCTTTGCCGCGGTTGCCCTGGTGGGTTGCGGCGGCAGCGGCGGCGCTACCGGCAGTGGCGGTGGCGGCGGCGCAGAAAAGCCAGCCGTGGATATGAGGACCGACTTCATTTGGTTTAAGGTCGAGGTTCCCGAGGGCGTCGAGATTACCGACGTTGCCGGCGACACCGCCGACAGGGCCCAGTTTAAGTTCACCGAGAGCGAGCACGCCAGTGATCGCTTCATCCCCGTCTTCGACTCTGACAAGAACGCCGACGAGCTGTTCGACTACGAGGCAAAGTGGAATGCCAGCTTTGAGTGGACCGAGAATGACCCCGCCAAGTACAACGGCAAGACCTGGCGCAACGCTTCCTACACACACTCGGGCGGCGTGACGACCGAGTACTTCACCGACGTTGACGGTGGCAGCGTGTATGTGCGCATCGACAACGTCGAGGAGCACAAGGACGCCGTCGAGACCATGATGAAGTCTCTGGAATTTGCCGACGACATCGCCGAGGCCAAGACCGAGGCCATGGACGTCAAGCTCGACGATATCGAGATCAAGCGCTAAGTAACTGGCGAGCGCAGCGGGAAACACGGGCGCAGTGCTAACAAGCGGCGGTACCCCAGCGCTTCGTACCCAGGGAGGGCCGGTAAACCGACCCTCCCTTTCTTATGCCGGTAGCCAACGAACGCGAGGATGCCGGACGCCGGAACCGCTCCAAATGTAGCAACAGTACGAAAACGACAAGCACCCCAACACGTCCGCCCGCCGATTTATTGCGCCGCGCAGACAATTAAACCAGCATCTTTAAACATCTGAGCAGTATAGTGACCAAAACTATCGCATAACCGCACTCTACGAATGGAGAAGTTATGACCGAACACCACGCCATCAGCCGCCGAGCATTTACGTTGGGCCTTGGACTCGCGGCGTTGTCGCCACTTGCAAGCCTGCCCGAAACCGCGGCATTGGGCATTGGCCCACGAACGGCATTTGCAGACGACGCTGCCACAGCGTCGGTCAGCCTCGACAATTTCGTCATTCGCCTTCGCCCCGCGGGCTATTTTCGCACCGCAAGCGTTAACGAAGACGGCAACGTCATCGGCAACGTCTGCCATCTGTTTAATGACGGCACATCCAGCAAGCTCATCCTTGAGAACGTAACGACCAAGAATGACGATACAAACTGGTATGCTATCCGCACCTTGCTCAATTTCGAAGAGCATAAAAAGACGGGCTACAGCATTTGGTCGGTCGATGGCGACTCGGACAAAGACGGAAAGGTCATCCACGTATGGAGTGGCGAGCATGACGGCAAGCCCAGCCGCTCTTTTGCGTTCGAGCGTCAATCAAACGGAACCTATATCATCCGAGACCGCACGGTCGAGAAAGAAACCGAGAAAAAAGACATTAAGTACCTGGCAATAGAATCGAACGGCGAAGACCAGGACAACAATAAGATCTGTCATAAGAGTAAGAGTAAGAGCATTCCGTGGGAGCTCGAACTTATCGGTTACGACATGAAAAAGAACGATGCCACGGTTAGCAGCCTCGACTGGATTACGTACAGCAGCTACGTCGACGGACCATGTTGGATGAAATACGTCGAGGACAACAAGTTCCTCGACGAGCTGAGCATCCCGGGCACGCACGATTCGGGCACCTGCAGCGTGGACAACGACACTGAGCCCCAATCCTCGCAAGTAAAATGCCAGCAGGATTACATTCCCACGCAGTTGCTCGAAGGCATTCGCTATTTTGATATCCGGCTCGGAAAGGGCGACAACCCTGGCATCGACCATGGGATGTACTACCTGCTCAAAAAAGACGCGTACTTTTTGCATCTTTCCGATGTCATAGGCTACTTCAAAACGTTTTTGAACGAAAACCCGACAGAAGCGCTCATCATGCTTGTATCACGAGGCAACGACGAGGCTACCGACGAAAGTGTTACGACGGCTTTCGCCAAGGTTTTGGACGACAACCCCAAACTGTTCTATACGTCGAGCCGCGTTCCCACACTGGGCGAGGTGCGCGGAAAGATCGTTCTGCTGCGTCGATTTAGGCTCGCCGGCGACAGCGTAAGCGGCCACACGTGGGGACTCGACCTCACCGAATGGGATAACAAAATCGCAGCGCACACCGACAGTAGCTCCATGTGCCTCGTCCAAAACGCGCAGGGCTTTGAAGCCGCGGGGGAAACAGGCGACAAAGAGCCCTATTGCACCAAGGTATACGCCCAGGACAAGTACAAACTCACGGGAACCGACAAGCTCAGCTGGGTCGATAATGCGCTGAAGGAAACGACCGGACGCACGCGCAACGAGGTAGATGTCGAGGACGATAACGGGGCCAAGGAGAAAGTCCTGGAGCGTTGCTGGTCTATCAACTACACCAGCTGCACGGGCTTGTCGCACGGAGGCAATCCTTTTACCTCGGCACGAGTAGTCAACGAGCATCTGTATAAGAGCCCGTACATCAATCCCAGCGGCATCGAGGATACAAAGTCAGATTACCTCAAGCACATTGGCATCATCGCATCCGACTTTGTTGATGCGGCGCTGGCCCGGAGCATCTATCAGCGCAATTACGATACGGAGCACAAGCAGACGGCTTCGTACTATCTCCCGTACTATCTCCCGACCCGCATGCGCATGACGTACGGCGACTCGCTGAGCGATGCCTCATTCCAGGATGGCAAGACCGTTGGCGAGGGTCATTTCCGCCTCGTTAACAGCAGCAACGTACTCAACGTGGCCGCTTCTGGCAGCGCGTTTGCCATCGAATACGTGGATGTCGACGCCCTGGGCAACGAGACCGCTACAGGACTGCAGGGCTTCGTGCCCATCGATATCGATCCGCTCGCGCTGACGCCCCATTTTGAGGGACTCGAAGGCCTTAAGGCCGGCGAAGACGTGCGCGCCAAGATTGCGGCATCACTCGAGGGCAAGCTCGAAACCGACGCCTGCACCGCCCAGCTCGAGTTTGTGCACGACGCGGACGGCGCTCCGGGCACGGCAATGGCCGAGGGCGAGGCATTTGCCGCGGGGACGTATTGGGTGCGTGCGAAAGGTCTGTTGGGCGACGCGGCGCAAAACTACACGCTTGCCACCGACGGAGCCGCAAGCTTTACCGTAGCGGCCTCGGGCAGTGCGGGCGGCACCGGCAGCGGCAACGGCACCAACGCGAGCAGCACCGACAAGAACGGCAAGGACAACAAGGGCAAGGGCTCGGGCGGAAAACTCGCCGACACGGGCGATGGCTCCGGCATTGCCGCCGGGCTCGCCGCTGCCGCCGTGGCGACGACGGTCGCCGGCGCAGCGATGCTTGCAAATGACCGCGAAAACGCTGGGGACGATAGCGAATAGGCAAGCCGGCCCTTTTAGACACATCGACTCAATCGGGGGCGCAGGATACCGTTCTGCGCCCCGATTTTCACCTTGGCCCAAACGTCGCCATAGGCTACATCACCATGTTCAGCGCGTTAACAAACTCCTGGGCCTTCGCACGGCTGCTCAGGCTAAAGACGCAAGCAGTCAACAGTCGATTGCGCAGAAAAACATCGCGGCCCTTGATTCTATTGACGCCCGTAATGTCCTTAAGATAGACAATCTCGGTGTGCTTGCCGCCGAAAGTGTCCTTCTTGAGCACCTCAATACGGTTGGGGTAGATCTTAACGTCTTTAAACCTACCCGAACCTTTGTCCTGGAACAGCAGCGTGTTGTTGTCCATACGCGTCACTCCCGCGGGGTTCGCTAAAACTGCCTCTATGGTCACATTTTAACCACCGCAAGGCTCCCATGCGAAGGTGCCAGACAACATAGCAATTCGTGTCCGCGCGAGGCTTTAAACTAAATGCGTTAAAGATGCATTCCACAAGAGGAA
The DNA here is from genome assembly GCA_900552685.1 of uncultured Collinsella sp. GTDB lineage: Bacteria > Actinomycetota > Coriobacteriia > Coriobacteriales > Coriobacteriaceae > Collinsella. The sequence continues at coordinate 104,831 of USAJ01000001.1, read as the reverse complement.
AGTGGGGCGACAGTGATGGGTGAACTAGTAAACCGTGGAGAATCGGCAATCGTGCCCGAAGGTTTTTACAAGCAGGTCTCCTCGATTCTCAACGCCGCTCGCGACAAGGCCTATACCGCCGTTAACTTTGCGATGGTTGAGGCATATTGGGAGATCGGCAAGAGTATTGTTGATGAACAGGGCGGAGAGGAGCGCGCCAAGTATGGCGATGCACTGATCGACGAACTTGCCGTTAGATTGACTAAGGATTTTGGCAGAGGCTTCAACGCCAGAAGCTTAAGATACATGCGTCAGTTTTATCTTGCGTTCCCAATCCGGAACGCGCTGCGTTCCGAATTGAATTGGACACATTACCGCAGGTTATCGCGTATAACCGACCCTGATGCTCGAACATGGTACATGAACGAATGCGCCGATTCTCGTTGGAGCACGCGTCAGCTCGAACGCCAGATCAACACCATGTTCCGCGAGCGCCTACTTGCCAGCAAGGACAAGGAGGCCGTCACCCAGGAAATCCAAAAGAGCGCCCCGGCTCGTCGCCCCGAGGATATCATCCGCGACCCATATGTACTGGAGTTTTTAGGTTTCTCGGACGATACTGCGTTTCGCGAGAGCGATCTAGAGCAGGCGCTCATCACGCATCTTCAGAAGTTCCTGCTGGAGCTTGGCCGTGGTTTCGCTTTCGAGGCGCGCCAAAAGCGCATCACCTTTGATGGGCGCCATTTCTATATTGACCTTGTTTTTTACAACTATCTGATGCGCTGCTTCGTGCTCATCGACCTTAAGACGGACGACCTTACGCATCAGGACCTGGGCCAGATGCAAATGTATGTGAACTACTACACGCGCGAGCTCATGAACGAAGGCGACAATCCGCCCATAGGCATCGTGCTCTGCGCGGACAAAAGCGATTCGATTGTCGAGTACACGCTGCCCGAAGACAACGACCAAGTGTTTGCCGCCAAATACCTGCCGTATCTTCCAAGCAAGGAAGAGCTGGCGCGCGAACTAAGCGCCGAGTACCGCGCCATCAACGAAGCGACCAATGGCGAAACGCAAGGGTAGCAGCACGTTGCGACCGAAGCCACCGCAGCCGTCGCAGGCGCACTCGCGGTTGCGACGCACGCTACGAAACAATACCGGTCATGGACGCCGGCAACGACATTCTAGCCGTGGCTGGCGAGCGTGACCTGACAGGCAAAGACGCGGCCTTCGTCTGATGTGGGTCCATTGGCTGCCACAGAAAAGGGCCGGTTGCAGCCGGCCCTTTAGACGATAATACCTGCGTTGCCCGCGCTTCCGAAGTGTGACTAGCTGAGGAGCGGGTTCCGCGGCACAACCTGATTTTACCCAGTGAGGAGGCTCTTTTGCAGCCGCTCCACTGTTTATTTACATCTGGCACCCTCAAACAATCAGACGGCAGCCCGCACTCCTGGGAGCTGCCCCGCACCCCCGGCCATCACCTTACGGCAACAACCGGTGCTACTCCCCTACTTCCCAAATAGCGCACCCAGCAGACCGCGGCGTTTGGGCTTCTCCTCTCGGTAGGAACCCTCGACGGCGGCTGCAACCTGGCGCGGTTGCTCGCCGCCTCCACGGCGCACGATCTGGTACAGGAAGGGCGATTTAACGTATTTGACCTCGACGGGCGTGGCGTGCACGGTGCTCTCACCGGACAGATGCAGGCTCGGGCTGAGCGGCGCCACGATATGCGTTTCGCGCTTGTCGCTAAACACCACCGCGGCCGCGCGGCCCGTCTGGCCGTTTACGGCAATGCGCACCTGCTCGCCATCGCGGCCGTCTGTCGCCGGACGATCGACAAAGTAGACCGGCACCATCACCAGGCCGTCCTTATGTTTGCGGGCCTTGCGCGCCCACATGCGAATGCTCTTTTTATTGAGCCCCAGTACAGCCTCGGCGTCGTTGCCCGCAACGTCGAGCGCCAACTTATCAATGACCACCTGGTCCTTGGTAGACGCATCGACTGAGACAACGCGAAAGTCACCTTCCTGCATGGCGGGATCGAACGGACCGACCTTGGCAAAGTCCCACGGCTCCAAAATGCCCATGAGGCGAACGTCCAGGTAGTTTGCCCTGGGGTATGCCCAGTCGAGCACCTCGTAGTACACCAAGGCCTCCTTGATCAGGCCCTTGCCCGGGAAGCTCGCCATCATGCGCAAGTCCGCCAGCGCCATGGGGAAATAGAAGAGCATCATGTCGTTTTGGATCGCGTCTTCCACGTCGTGCCCGGCAAAGGCATCCGGATACTGGCGCACCAGCTGCAGCGCGTTGGCACGTGCCTGCTGCGGCGAGATTTCGCAGGGAATACCCTGCTCGGGCACATACTCCGCACCAACGCCCATGGTCAGGCGCTTGCTAAACGTCCCCGGCTTGAGCAGGTCCGCAATGCCGATCTTATTGCCGCAGGACGGGCACTCAAACACACGCTGCGTTGACTCGCCCTCAAAGGACGCTCCGCAGAAGGGGCAAGGAATGCTCACATGCGTGGCCTCTTGGAACTCCTGCGCCGTGCCGCGATCCTCCCACAGCAGATGTTCCAGGACCGACTGATTGCGCCAGTGCGCATTGAAGAAATACCAGTCCGGGTCCTGCGGGCGCTCGAGTTGCGACACATGCGTGAGTTTGAGCAGTCCATCCACCACCGTCAACGGCGTATGGCGAATACCCAAAGCGCTCTTGGGCTCTCCGGCGTCCGCCTGCCACGGAACCACCGTGCCGCAATAGGCGCATTCAAAGCTGCGCTTAGCCTGGTGCGAGTACATAGGGCCGCCGCAGTTTTGACATTTAATGGCAAACATCTCGTCCATGGAAACGTCCTCCTTTGCACAGGGGCTGTCGACATTAAGTATGTCGAGCAAGCAGGCACATGCCCATACCCATGTGGCCCAAAATGGACCACCCAGGCAGACGAGAAGGCTCGCTCGTTAGCACCGGCAGACTATTGCTGCATTTTCTGAGCATCGGCGCACGGCGCCCCCGTGCGAGCTACACTATCCCCTTAAACATGATTGTGAGGACGACCGCTATGCTATTTGTAAATCGGCTGGTACATACGCTTGTTCCCGGCAGCGAGAGCGAGCCGGTCGATGCATCTTGCCGCACCAACGCGGGCTTTTCCGCAAGCCTCGTCTGCATTGGCCTCAACATCACCCTGTGCCTGGCCAAGGGCATCGCGGGTCTGCTCGCCGGCTCCGTCTCCCTCATCGCCGACGCTTTCAACAACCTCTCCGATGCCTCGAGCAACATTGTGAGCCTGCTCGGTTTCCGCCTTGCCAGCCGCCCGGCAGACGAAGGCCACCCCTATGGTCACGGCCGCTACGAGTACCTAGCCGGCCTGTTCGTCGCCGTCCTGGTTTGCGCCGTCGGCATCAACCTGATTCTCGAGTCGGTCACTAAGATCATCAAGCCCTCGCCCACCGCTTACACGTTTATTTCCCTTGCGGCACTGGCTACGTCCATGCTCGTTAAGCTCTGGATGGCAGCGTTCAACCGCACGCTGGGCAACCGCATCGATTCCGAGACGCTCATCGCCACGGCGCAGGACTCCAAAAACGACGTCATCACCTCGGGCTCGGTCTTGGTGGCGGCGCTTATTTCGCAGACGACCGGCTTTGATCTCGATGGCTGGGCAGGCCTGGGTGTGGGCGTCTTCATCTGCATCAGCGGTCTGGGCCTGGTGCGCGACGCCATCAGCCCGTTGCTGGGGCAAGCGCCCGACCCCAAGCTCGTCCAGGCAATCCGCGACAAGATCATGTCCTATCCACAGGTCTTGGGCACACACGACCTCATGGTGCACGACTACGGCCCCGGTCGTCAGTTTGCCAGCGCCCACGTGGAGATGCCCGGCGAGGGCGACGCGTTTGAGCACCACGAGATTCTGGACACCATCGAGCACGACATCAAGCGCCAGATGGGCATTGGTATCACGCTGCACTGCGACCCCATCGCGACAACCGGCGATGACTTGCGCGGCTGGGTCAAGCGCGGCGTCATGCAGATCGATCCCGCGCTCTCCATCCACGACCTGCACGAGCACGACGGGTTCGTTTCGTTTGACCTGGTGCGTCCCGACGGCTTTGACATATCCGACGAGGAGCTGCTGGAGCTCGTCACGCGCATCGTGCACGAGCGCCGACCCGATGCCTCATGCGTCGTTACGTTTGACTCGGGCTTTAGCTCGCCCGACCGTCCGGCCGAGCAGCTGTAGCCCACTTAACAGCTAGTTTCCCTGCGCGCCCGAGATGCCGTTTTGTAGGGCGTTCCAGGCATCCGTCGCCATGTCGCCCAAGTTCTGCGCGGTATCGCCCAGATTTTGTGCCGTATCGCCCAGCTCTTGCGCCTTGTCTCCCAACTCCTGCGCCTTGTTGCTCAAGTCCTCCAGCGTATTGGAGCTCGAGCTGTCGGTACCGCTTTGGCCGTCGGACGAGTTGCCCGAACTGTTCTTGTGCGTGAGTTGAATTTCGAGGTTGCCGTTGTCGTTATAGTAGGCAGAAGCAACGACCCAGTTGGCATCGACGACGGGCGTTGAGCCATCATCAGTCAGGACCACGGCATTCGAAAGATCGGCGCCGCGCGACTTGAGGATCTTCTTGGCGTTGGACCAGTACTGCCCCGGGATATCGCTCAGATCGACGGTGCTTGACGAGGCGGACTCGGTTTGCTCGGCAGTGGCATCGGCCGTTGAACTCCCCCGCTTGTTGAGCATGCCCGACACGATGGCAAACACAATCGACAGCGCAAAGAAGATCGCCAGTACGATGAGGATCTTCTTGATCACGCTCGACGAACGCGACGGCTTCCTCTCCTCGTCCTCGCCATATTGCGGAATCGACTTGGGGTACTCGCGATACGGCTCGCGCGACTCGTAGCGAGGCTGCGCCGTGCGAGGCATATACGTCGTCTGCTGAGGCTGCGGAATGGGATTCTGCGGCAGGCTGTCATAGGAATTCGGCGTCGAGGCAGCATAAGAATCCTGCGGCGCGTAATCAAACGGATCCGGAGCTGCGTTGCCATAGGGGCCTTGCGAAGATGCAGCGTAAGAATCCTGCGCCGTGTCGCCATAGCCCATAACCCGGGTGGGCTCGGCAGAAGGCTGCGTCGCGGCGGGGTCGGTATAACCGGGGTTGGGAACAGCGCGGGTCGCATCGGCACTATCGCCAGCCTGCGCGGAACCGTAGCCGCCCATCACGGTTGTCTTGTCCTGATCCATGCAACGATTCCTTTCCGTCGCGCGTGAGCCTCAAGTTATCCATGCATTCTACCCGCGCAAAAGCCTATGATGGGCAGAGTCCGTCGGTATCTACAAGACATGCGCGGGCCTAAGGATCAAAAAGCCCCGCCGGGCCTTGTGGGCACGGCGGGGCGGGCTAGCAGCTATGAGCAGCGAGCTTAGAACAGGCCGGTGATGTTGCCGTCGTTGTCGACGTCGATGTTCTCAGCCGCGGGGACCTTGGGCAGGCCCGGCATGGTCAGAACACTGCCGGTCAGTGCGACCACAAAGTGGGCACCGGCGGAAACCTTGAGCTCACGCACCGTGATGCGGAAGTTCTCGGGAGCGCCCAGGGCCTTGGCGTTGTCGCTAAAGCTGTACTGCGTCTTGGCGACGCACACCGGCAGGTTGCCAAAGCCGTTCTCGCGCAGCTCGGCGAGCTGACGCTTGGCAGCCGGCGTAAAGTCGACGCCGTCGGCACGGTAAACCTTGGTGGCGACGGCCTCGAGGGCATCGGCAACATCGGCGCCGTCCTCGTAGGCAAACTTGAGCTCGCTCGGCTGCTCAATCAGACGCATGACCTCATCGGCCAGCTCGAGCGCGCCCTCGCCGCCCTTGGCCCAGACCTCGGAAAGCTTAACGTTGACGCCGAGCTTCTGGCACTCGGACTCGATGAGTGCAAGCTCAGCCTCGGTATCGGTCGGGAAGCGGTTGATGGCGACCACGCAGGGCAGACCATAAACGTTCTGGATGTTGTCGACATGACGCAGCAAGTTGGGCATGCCAGCCTTGAGTGCCTCGAGGTTCTCCTCGTTGAGGTCGGCCTTGGCGACGCCACCGTTGTACTTAAGCGCACGAGCGGTCGCGACGACCACGACGGCGCTGGGGCGAACGCCCGTCATGCGGCACTTGATGTCGAGGAACTTCTCGGCACCCAGATCGGCACCAAAGCCGGCCTCGGTAATGGCAACATCGCCAAAGCGCATCGCCATACGCGTGGCCATGATAGAGTTGCAGCCGTGGGCAATGTTGGCGAAGGGACCGCCGTGGACAAACGCGGGCGTGCCCTCGAGCGTTTGCACCAGGTTGGGCTTGAGCGCGTCCTTAAGCAACGCGGCCATGGCACCCTGGGCCTTAAGGTCGCGGGCACGGACGGGCTCGCCGGCAAAGCTATAGCCGACGACAATCTCGCCCAAGCGTTCCTTGAGGTCGCTGATGCTCGTAGACAGGCACAGAATTGCCATGACCTCGGAGGCAACGGTGATGTCGAAGCCGTCCTCGCGCGGCACACCTTGGGCCTTACCGCCAATGCCATCGATAACATGGCGCAGCTGACGGTCGTTCATGTCGACAACGCGCTTCCAGGTGATGCGCTTAACGTCAATACCGAGCTGATTGCCCTGCTGGATATGGTTATCGAGCATGGCGGCCAGCAGGTTGTTGGCAGCACCGATGGCATGGAAGTCGCCGGTAAAGTGCAGGTTGATGTCCTCCATGGGAATGACCTGGGCCCAACCGCCGCCAGCGGCACCGCCCTTGACGCCAAAGACGGGACCGAGCGAAGGCTCACGCAGGGCCACGGCGCTCTTGATACCGCGACGACGCAGGCCATCGGCCAGACCGATGGTCGTGGTGGTCTTGCCCTCGCCCGCGGGCGTTGGGTTGATAGCGGTCACGAGGACGAGCTTGGCCTGGTGATCAGTCGGCTCGTTGAGCAGTGAATAGTCGACCTTAGCCTTGTCGAAGCCGTACGGAATAAGGTGCTTAACGTCGACGCCGGCGTTCTTGGCCACCTCGGTAATAGGCAGCGGCGTGACAGAACGTGCGATTTCGATGTCAGTAGGCATGGGCGGTCCTTTCGTTACCGAATGAGAAAAAGACCAATTCAGCATAGCACGGGCGCGCAATAGTAAAACGCCCATAACCGATGAACGGCGATATGTTTACCCGATGCCCAGCGATAGTCCAACAGCCCGCCAAAACAAAACGCCCTAAACGGTAGGTTCAATCCCCAGGTGCTCAAAGGTGCGGAGGGTTGCCTGACGGCCCTGCGGCGTACGAATCATCAATCCGCACTGCAGCAAATAGGGCTCATAGACATCCTCGAGCGTGCCCGGGTCCTCGCCCACCGCGCTGGCAAGGGTCGTAAGTCCCACGGCGCGACCGGAGAACGTCTTGGCGAGCGTCTCCAAAATGCGAATATCCATCCAGTCCAGACCGAGCTCGTCGATCTCGAAGAACTCGAGCGCCTGGCGACAGATATCGAGCTCGATGGGGCCGTTGCCGCGCACCTGTGCGTAATCGCGCACGCGCTTGAGCAGACGGTTGGCAAGACGTGGCGTGCCGCGCGAACGCGAGCCGATCTCGAGTGCACTGGGATGGTCGATCGTCACGCCCAGGATAGTCGCCGAGCGCGTCACAATCTGCGCGAGCTCCTCGACCGTGTAGTAATCCAGGCGATATGAAATGCCAAAGCGGTCGCGCAACGGGCCGGTCAACATGCCTGAACGGGTCGTTGCCGCCACCAGCGTAAACTTGGGGATATCCAAGCGAATCGAGCGCGCCGCCGGACCCTTGCCAATCACGATATCGAGGGCAAAGTCCTCCATCGCGGGGTACAGGACCTCCTCGACCGAACGGTTGAGGCGGTGGATCTCGTCGATAAACAGCACATCGCCCGGCTGCAAGTTAGTAAGGATGGCCGCCAGGTCGCCCGTGCGCGCGATGGCAGGGCCACTCGTGGTCTTGATCTGAGCGCCCAGCTCGTTGGCGATAACGGTGGCCAGCGTGGTCTTGCCCAGGCCCGGAGGACCCGAGAAGATCACGTGGTCGAGCGTCTCGCCACGGCTCTGCGCCGCTTCGATCAACACGCGCAGGCTCTGCTTGATGTGCTCCTGGCCGCAGTAATCGTCCAGGCGCTGAGGGCGCAAAGTGCGGTCGACATCGAGATCCTCGGCCGTCAGCTCCGAGCCCACCATGCGCTCGCCGTGCGCCATGGATGCCGCCGGCGAGTTACCGGGCGTCGCCCACAAGTCCTGAGAGTCATCGGCTTCCCACATCACGCATCCATTCCGAGTCGCTTAAGCGCCGCGCCGAGCAGATCCTCGACACGCATATTCTGCCCATCATACCCGCTCAGGGCAACATCGGTCTCCTGCGGGCTAAAGCCCATGGAAAGGAGTGCCGCACGGGCATCGTCGATCGCCGAGGGAGCGGCAGCGGGCACGGGCATCGCAACCTGTCCGGGAATCACGTCGACCGGCACAAAGCCCTTATCCTTGGCAAAGGTGCTCTTGAGTTCCAGGATCAGGCGCTGAGCTGTCTTTTTGCCCACACCGGGTACCTTGGCCATGCTCTTGTCGTCCTCGGCCATCACCAGCGAATACAGCTGCCCCACGGTATAGGTGGAAAGCACGGCAAGCGCCAGGCGCGGGCCAACGCCCGAAACGGACACGAGCCGGTCGAACATCGTGCGCTCATCCTTTGAGGAAAAACCGAAAAGTGTCATGGCGTCCTCGCGCACCTGCATACGCGTGTAGAGACGGACCTCGCCGCCGGGCGTCGGCAACGTGGCCGCAGTGCTGCCCGAGATGCCGAGTTCAAAGCCAACGCCCGACACATCGACGACAGCAGAGCTCATCGTGGACTCGACAAGCGTTCCGTGGAGCTGGGAAATCATCAGTATCCGGTTCCTCTCTGTTGATAGAACTCGCCACCGGTGAGGGCGCGGGTGCGGCTGAGGTTTACGTGGCAGATGGCGCAGGCCAGGGCATCGGCGGCATGGTCGGGATGCGGGTCGTGGTCGAGCTGTGTTAGCGTGCGTACCATATAGGCGACCTGCCGCTTGTCCGCGGCGCCGGTGCCCACCACAGCCTGTTTGATCTGCATGGGCGTGTACTCGCCAATCTCGAGCGCGCATTCCGAAAGCGCTACGAGTGCAGCACCGCGGGCATGCGCCGTGGGGATGGCCGAACGAACGTTGGCGCCAAAGTAGATGCTCTCGACAGCAGCTGTGTCGGGTCGATAACGCTCGACGACATCCTTAAGGTCACGGGCGATATGCGACAGGCGCACCGCAAGCGGGCTGCCCGCGCTGGTCTCGATGCAACCGTAGGCACGGCAGCGAACCTCGCCACGCCGCTCCTCGATAATCCCCCAACCCGTATGAGCCAAACCGGGGTCAATGCCCAAGATAACCAAGCCGACCTCCCCTCGCCACAAGCACAGCGCAAGACAGGGCCCCGCGCATCATTCACGAACGTCTGTTCTAGAATAACACAACGGGGCCAAGATGCTTAGTTGAAGTATCGGGGTTGGAAGCGAATCCTATCCCATAGTTAGTTCTGCGAGAAAAAGGGGAACTGCCTCGGATCTACTGGCGGGTGCGGCATCGGGCCACCCTGGGGACTACCTTGCGAGCCGCCCTGACCGCCCATCATCTTATCGATGGCGTCCTGAACCTCGCCCTCGAACTTTTTCATTCCCTCGTGTAAACGACGCTGACCGTCCTCAGAGCGCAGCTCCTCCATCTGCTCGGGCGAAATGCCCAACAGGTCACCCAATATGCCCATCATCTCGCCACGCATGCGCTCGCTTGTATCCTCGTCGGCAAAGCGGTTCACCTCGGCGCGCGCCAGCGCATCGACCGTCATGCGTTCCTTGCCGCTCAGCCCCAGGTCGGACCACGCGAGCATGTACGGCCAGGCGCGCTCAACAAACGAACGGGCCGAGACGATCGGCGCCGTCGGCAGCATGCGGCGGGCGGCCTCGCCCTGACGCACGAGCATCAGCAGCAGCGAGCAAGCCTCGGGCTTGCCGGCGGCCATCGGGATGTCGTCGAAAGCTCGATTGCGGTCCACGTGCGCCTCGAGCGCGCCATCGACCTCACCCGGCTCAAGCCCGCCGAGCAGCTGTGCCGCGCGGTCGAGCATATCGACCGGACCGTCGAGCGTCGAGAGCGCCTGCGCCAGCACGCGCTCCATACAATCTTCCACCGCGTTGAGCGTCACGAGCTCTTGGGGCACCACGGCAGACGTGCGGTTGCGCACACGCGCCACAAACTCAAGCGTCGACAGGTACACATCGCCAAAGGGCGCAAAGTCGCCCTGGTAACCGCCGCAAAGCGCCGGCGCCGCCAGCGCATACTCGGTTTTGGACAGCGGGCTCAGCGCCATCGCACCCAGCTCGAGCGCCGTGTCCTCCAGCATGAGGCCCAGCGTGCGCGAGCGCAGACGCTCGGCATCGCCCGCCGACACGTCGCGATCGAGCACACGCGCCGCATCCGGTGCATCGCGCTCGACAGTGCGAATGTGCAGACGCTCGGCAATGGCGCGGACGGCGGCACAGCGGGCAGCCTCGGCCTCCTCCTGCGCCGGCGTAAAGATACGGTTGCGCCCCAGCACCAGGCCAATTACGTTACGCGGACCCAGAGCGTCAACGGCCAGCGCCGCCAGCAGGGATGACGGCAGGTCACCCTCGAGTGCCACCACAGCACGCGACGCACCGTGGGCCCGAGCGTTGTCGCGCACGGCGAGCACCAGCGCCTGCCACAACCACTCCTCGGAACGGAACTCGGGCAGTTCGTGATCTTCCAGGGCATCGAGCATCACGCCGCGCTGAATCTCCTGAACCAGCAGGCTCTCCTCAAAACACGGCGCCTGGGCCACCACGCGACCGCAGTCGTCGAGCACAAACGAACCGCCGGTATACACCGACTCGTCATAGGCACCGACCGGCGCCATGCAGGCAAACCACACGCTGCGCTTGGATGCGATCTTGCGGTAGGCGCCGCTGCGAACGGCGGCAATGGCGGCAGTCTCGCGGTCGGTCATGTCAAACGCGTTGAATTGGAAATACGCGATGAGGTCGACGCCGGTCGGCAACATCTCGAGCTCGCGGTCCAAGTCAAAAATCACGGCGATGCGCACGCCGTCCACGTCGAACACCGGCGGCGCCCAACGCGTGTCGTTGTTCTCGCCACGCTGCAGGGCAATGCTCGAACGCGCCGGCACCACATGACCGTCCTTGAGCATCATGTAGTCGAGCAGCGGTTGGCCCTCAAACGAAACCGCCGCGGGCACGATGCAGATCATGTCAAGCTCCTGGATACGCTCGGCGACACCAGTCAAACCGGCAAGCACGTCGTGCTCAAAGTCGGCAGCGCCCACCAGGCCACCGGGCATGGCGCCCATAAAGAGCGGAGCCGGAACGCACAGCACGCGCGCCCCGCGCTCGTGGGCCAGACGAGCCTGGTCCTCGATGCGGCCGCAAATGCCCTCAACATCCCCAAGGCGCATATCGATCTGTGCAAGCGCGAGCTTCATGGCTCAGCCCTTTCCGTCGTAAACCATCGAAATCGTAGTAAAAGCGCCGACCGCATAATGCAGCCGGCGCTTGCATGTGCATATGCTAGCTATGATACCCCGAGCGGGGGCGCGCTCCTAGAATGTCGCGGACCACAGCCCGTGCAGGTTGCAGTAGGCATAGACGGTACCGGTCTTGGAGCCGCCCGCGAAAAACGTCGCGGGTTTCATGCCGGGCTCAAGGTAATGGACCTCTAAGCGGCCCTCGGCCTCAAGGGCGATCCACTCAATGTAGTGCTCGGGCAGGCTGGGGTGCTCGACCGAGCCAACGCGGGCGCGAATCACGTGACCGTCGCGCTCGGTCTCGACAACAGGCACGTGCTTCTCATGCGCCGCGTCCTCAGTGTTTGCGGTCAGCTCCGTGCAACCGGCAGGAGTCGCAACGCCGTCGCCAAGGGCAGCGATGAGCTTACCGTCGGGGTCCTTAAAGAATTTCGCCATGATGTTCTCCTTTGCTGATGTGCCAATGTTCTTGATGGTTCTTATGCCCAAAGGCAGACAAACCATCCACGGCATTGCAAATGAACACATAACGGATCAGGCAAGCGGTCGGGCCAAAATGCGTCGACCGTCCTGCCCACTCCAGCAGTCCCACCCCGCGCGCGGCTAGCGCCCGTCGCCGCCGAGCAGCGCCAGGACATCCTCGCGCGTGAACAGTGCCGACGAGATGCCGTCGCCGCCGAGCACGCTGTTGACCAGATCGCGCTTGGACTCCTGCATCTGCATAATGCGCTCCTCGATCGTGTCCTTGGCGATGAGCTTGTACACAGTCACGGTATGTTGCTGGCCAATACGGTGTGCACGGTCAGTCGCTTGGTCCTGCGCCGCCACGTTCCACCACGGGTCGTAGTGGATGACCACGTCGGCAGCCGTCAGGTTAAGGCCCACGCCGCCCGCCTTAAGCGAAATCAAAAAGACCGGAACCTCGCCCGCTTGGAACTGCGCGACCATCTTGGCGCGGCTCTCCTTAGACGAAGCGCCCGTGAGCTTAAGGAAGACGATGTCCTCCTTGGCCAAGCGCTTACCGATGATATCGAGCATACCCGTAAACTGGCTGAACAACAGGATGCGATGTCCGCCGTCGTGGGCGCCGTGCACGAGCTCCATGCACGTATCGAGTTTGGCGCTCCCCGCCTTGTAATCCTCGTAGTGTAGACGCGGGTCGCAGCAGATCTGGCGCAGCTTGGTGAGCTCGGCGAGCACCTTGAGCTTGTCTTTCTTAAACTCGGATGACTCGCGGTGCTGCACCTGTTGGGCGATACGGTCCTGGTTGGCCAGGTAGAGCTTGCGCTGCTCGCCGGTGAGCTGCGCCATGACCGTATCCTCGATCTTCTCGGGCAGGTCGGCCACCACGTCTTCCTTGACACGGCGCAGCACAAACGGCGACACGAGCGCTTGCAGGCGAGCGGCACTGTCGCCCTCGGCATGCTCGACCGGGCTTTCGAAGCGCTTTGCAAACGATTCACGCGTGCCGAGCAGGCCCGGCATTAAAAAGTCGAAGATGCTCCAGAGCTCGGATAGGCGGTTTTCGATGGGCGTGCCCGTCAGGGCAAAGCGCACGCCGGCAGGCAAGCGCTTTGCGGCGCGCGCCACCTGGGTGAGCGGGTTTTTAATGTACTGGGCCTCATCGAGCACCGCACGGGCAAAGTCCTGCTCGGCGTACTCGTCGATATCGCGCCGCATAAGGTCATACGACGTCACGACCACGTTATGCTCGGCCACGCCGGCAATCTGTACGCGACGCTGCGCCTTGGCGCCCACGATGGCGCACACATCGAGCGAGGGCGCAAAGCGCTCCAGCTCGGCAGTCCAGTTGTACACGAGTGAGGCCGGGCATACCACGAGCGTGGGCTTGGTGTCCCCCGCCTCCACGCGCGCCAGGATATGCGCGATCATCTGGAGCGTTTTGCCCAGGCCCATGTCGTCGGCCAGGATGCCGCCAAGGCCCAGGTGTTCGAGCGAGCCGAGCCACTGGTAGCCGTCGACCTGATAGCCGCGCAGTGTGGCCTTGAGCGAGACCGGCACCGTAAAGTCCATCTTGCCGAGCGTGTCCAGACGCTCGACGGTACGGCGGAACGCAGCGTCGCGATCGGCCTCAAGCGCCGGCGTGCGCGCAAGCATGCTATCGACGAACAGGGTACTCGACGCGGGGAGCGACACGCCGTCGAGCAGGTCGACAGCATCGACACCCAGGTCCTCGGCAAGGCCAAACGCGGCGCGGGCGCCCTCGTCCAGGCGAATGATGTCGCCGGACGTAAGGCGCGCAAACGTCTGGTGGCGCTTGTACGAGTCCAGATAGATGGCAAGGTCGGCCGCCGAAAGACCGCTCGCGCCCAATTCAACATCGAGCAGGTTGCTCTTGACGGTCGCACGCACCGAAAGCTTGGGCGCGGGACGGACCGAAATCTGGCGCAGACGGTCGCTGAGCATAACCTCACCCAACTCGGACAGGGCAGACAGGCCCTCGGTCAGCAGGCAGAACAAGCTCTCGTCATCGCGTTCCTCAAACGCCAGACCGCCCTCGTAAAAGTCGAAATACAGGGCCGCCGTATCCATAACGCGAAACTCTGCCACCTCGTCGCGGGGCGGCACGCCCGGGCGCTGCTCTTCGAAGGGGCTGCCCGGAGCGCCCAGACTAAAGAGGTCTGCCGACCAGTCGCCGTAGGTAACCGTAATTTTGCAGGTCACGAGCCCATCGTCGACGCCGATTGCCATAGCAAAGCTCGGCTCGGGCGCCACGGTATCGAGCGCAGCGGGCGCGGTAAGGTCGGTATAGTCGCGCAAAATGGGCAGAGCCATACGACAGAACTCCCCCACCTGGTCGGCAGCGATATGGACTGGCGTGCGACAGGGCAGCAAGCGCGATAGGAACGGCGCCGCATGCTGGGCAAACGCCACATCGGTGCGGCGCGCACGGCGGGTGTCGACCAGATAAGCTACGTCGCCCGAAGCAAAGCAGTATGCATCGGCCGGCAGGCGCAGATCGTAGCTACCACCAGCCGCCGGCGCGATTTTGGCGGCAAGGAGCGGTGGGCGCTTAGCGGACGCCTCGTCCTCCCCTTGCGGAGACAGCTCAACCGCCACGTCATAGGTGCGATGCGTCGTCGTCCCCCGCGACCAGGCGGGCTCAAAAGAGATGGTCTGGCCGCGCAGCAGGTCCAGCACATATACGATGCTATGCTCGGACAGCGGCAACTGACGCTCGGCGACAAAACCGCTGCGGGCAAAGTCGTACGACGCCGAACGCGAGCTTGTGATGTCATCGAAATAGGCAACTGTCGTCAAGACAAGGCTGAGCAGCTTTGTCGACACATCTTCGAAGGCTTCGGGCGTATGGACAAACGTGAGCTTCTTGCCGTACGAGAAGGTGCCGCCGCGCACGTAGGCATCGGCCATGCCGTCGATATCCTTGACCACGTAGGACACCGAACCGCAGCGAATGCGGAACTCGAGCGCCCAGCTAAAGCGGTCGGCGAACAGCGGATTGTAGTACGGCACCAACGAGGGCTCCAACGCCGCTTTGGGGGCGTCGGGACCAACGGCACCGGCAAGCTTGCGGCGCATGCTCGCCAGCTCATCCATGCGCGCGTTCGAAAGATCGGAGAGCGCCGCCATGAGGCTGGGACTCGTGGGGACAGGTGCTGGGAAGGGAAAGTTGGGGTTGACCGTGGGCGTTGTAGGCGCGGGACGCGCGGACTGTTTGGGCTGAGCCGCAAACGTGCGGACCGGCGTGCGCAAACCTTCGACGGGCTCGGCACCGCTGGCGTCCAGGTACGCCAGCGCCGTGGCGATGGCGTGCTTGCACATGCCGGGGTAGCGATAGGCAGCGGGGCAATCGCAGTCGTAGTCGATCACCTCGTGCTCGTCCATGTCAAGCGCCACGTGCGTCTTGTACAGGTCGCCGCGCGAGCCGCGCACCGAGCCCTCAACCGTCACGTTTTTGGAGAAGCGCGAGCCGCTGTCCTCGATCGACAGAACGGCGCCGTTGAGCATGAGCGAACGCCCCTTCATAAAGGTTCCGCTCAACGCCGCCTCTTTGCGAAGCGCCTGCACAAACGTCCCCTGCGCCATCACTTCCTCCAATCTCACCCGGGGTAGCTTAGATAACCGTCACGCGGCCTTGGTTGCCGACGATGGCCTTTGCCTCTGCCAGCAGCGGAATCGAGCGTGCATTGACCTTGGCCGGCACCTCAGCGCGCAGCACGCGCCCGTCGACTTGCTCAATAAAGATCTCCACGCGGTCGCCGCCCGGGTTGGTGGTGAGCACCGTGGCCAGGCGCGCCATATTGCCCTGGCTAAAGCGGCTGTTGGGCACCATGACCTCAAAGACCTTGGGCTTGTTTTTCTCCTCGCTAAGCTCCAGCGGCACAATCTCCTGCGCGATGATCTGGTCGCCGCGGTCCGAGCGCTCGAGCTTGCCCTTAATGCGCACAAACGCGTCGGACAGCTGCGCGCCGGTCTCGGGATCGACCTCGCCGTACAGATACCCCTCGGCCTCCTTGTAGGTCTTGGGGAACACCACGACCGTGGCCTCGCCTTCCATGTCCTCGAGCTGCACGATGCCCATGGGGTCGCCGTTTTTGGTCACGCGCTTGGACACGCTCGAGACCATGCCGGCCCACCACAGCGCCTTGCCCTCGGGAATCTCCTGGTTGATGGTACCGCCCGTGGGGTTTTGCACCTCATAGCCGGTGTCGATCTGCGAGAACGAGAAGTCGCGCGCTTTGCTAAGTGCATACTCAAACGGGCGCAACGGGTGGTCCGAGACATAGATGCCCAGAACCTCCTTCTCCTGGCTCAGCTTAAGGTGGCGGTCCCACTCCTGGCCGTCCGGATCGGGCACGCTCACCTCAAAGCCCGAGCCCTCAACGTCGCCGAACATATCGAAGAACGACGTCTGGCCGCTCGCGCGATCCTTTTGGCGCTTCACGGCGGCATCGATGATGTTCTCGGGGTTGTTCTTATCCACAAAGTTCATCATCTGGCGACGCGGATACCCCGTGGAGTCGAAGGCGCCTGCCTTGATGAGCGATTCGATCACGCGACGGTTGGCCTGGCTCGAGTCCACGCGCTCGACAAAGTCGTGCAGCGTCTTAAACGGGCCGCCCGCCTCGCGCTCGGCGATAATCGCCTGCGCCACGCCAGTGCCCACGCCGCGGATGCCGGCCAGACCAAAGCGCACGCCCTCCTTGGTAGCCGTGAACTCGGTACCGGACTCGTTGACATCTGGCGACAGCACGGGGATGCCGTCGTGGCGGCACGCCGAGACGTAATGAACGATCTTGTCGGTCTTGCCCGTGTAGGACGTCAGAACGGCCGCCATGTACTCGTGCGGATAGTGCGCCTTGAGCCACGCCGTCTGCATAACCAGGATGGCGTAGCCGGCGGAGTGCGACTTGTTAAAGGCGTAAGACGCGAACTCGAGAACATCGTCCCAAATCTTCTGGGCGACCTCGCGCGTGTAGTTGTTCTTGATAGCACCGTTCATCCAGTGGTCGTAGGTGGTCTCGTCCGAGCCATCCTCCCAGTGGAGCACCGTCGACGTGAGCAGCTTGATCTTTTTCTTAGCCACGGGCTTACGGATACGCGAGTCCGATTCGCCCTTGGAGAAGCCGCACATCTCGACGGAGATGAGCATAACCTGCTCCTGGTAGACCATGGTGCCGTAGGTTTCGCCCAGGATGTCGTCCAGGCGGTCGTCGTAGGAGACGGCCGGCTCCTTGCCGTTCATACGGTTGATGTAGGACGAAACCATGCCGGCGCCCAGCGGGCCCGGGCGGTACAGAGCGATCAATGCCACGACGTGCTTGTATTCGGTGGGTTTCATGTTCTTGATCGTGGCCGTCATGCCGGCGGACTCGACCTGGAAGACGCCGGCGGTGTGGCCGGAGCCCATGAGCTTAAAGATCTCGGGATCGTCAAAGGGAATCTCTTCCTCTTTGATGTCGATGCCGAAGTTCTTTTTGATGTTTGCCTTGGCCTTGGAGATAACCGTCAGCGTGCGCAGGCCAAGGAAGTCCATCTTGAGCAGGCCCATGTCGGCAACGGTATGGCCCTCGTACTGGGTAATCTCGACGCCGCCCTTGGTGTCGAGCTTGGTGGGCACATGCTCGTTGACGGGGTCGCGGCAGATCAGAACGGCGCACGCGTGCACGCCCTCGCCACGGGTGAGGCCCTCAATCGAGAGCGCCGTGTCGATGATGCGGCGGGCGTCGTCGTCCTTTTTATAGGCCTCGGCAAAGTCGGGGTTAAACAGATCCTCTTTGCCGGGTTGTTTTTCGAGCACCTGCTTGAGCTTGACCTTGGGGTCGCTCGAGACCATCTTGGACAGGCGCTGGCCCATGTAGACCGGGTAGTCCAGGACGCGCGCGGCGTCGTTGATGGCCTGCTTGGCCTTAATGGTCGAGTAGGTGATGACGTGGGTGACCTTCTCGGGGCCGTAGAGCTGGCGAACGTGCTCCACGACCTCGAGGCGCCGCTCATCGTCGAAGTCCATATCGATATCGGGCATCTCGGTACGCTGCGGGGACAGGAACCTCTCGAACATCAGGCCGTTCTCGAGCGGGTCAAACGCGGTGATGTTCATGGCGTAGGCGACGATAGCGCCGGCGGCCGAGCCACGGCCGGGGCCGACGCCGATGCCGTTGTCCTTAGCCCATTGCACGTACTCGGCGACGATCAAAAAGTAGGCGGCAAAGCCCTTGTCGCAGATGACCTTGTATTCGTACTCAAAGCGCTCTTTGATGTTGACGCCGCCGATCTCGCGCGTGGCCCAGTCGTCACCGTAGTGCTGGCGCAGGCCTTTCTCGCACTCGCGGCGGAACTGGCTCTCGTGCGTCTCGCCGGGATCGAGCAACGGGAAGCGCGGCAGGATGATGGAGTCCCAGTCCAGTTCCACGTAGCACTTGTCGGCAATCTCGAGCGTGTTGTCACAGGCCTCGGGGCAATACGGGAACATCGCCCGCATCTCCTCCTCGGTCTTCATATAAAACTCCGAGCCGGTCATGCGCATGCGGTTGGGGTCGTCGACCTTGGCGTTCATGCCGATGCACATGATGACGTCCTGCACGGGCGCATCCTCGCGGCGCAGGTAGTGAAAGTCGTTGGTAGCGATGACCTTGACGCCCACCTGTTTGGCGATGTCGATGAGCGTACGGTCCATCTGCTCGTCGGTCAGGCCATTATCGGTGGTAATGCCGTGTTCCTGAATCTCGATATAGAAGTCGCCGGGATCGAAGGTGTCGCGGAAGGTTTCGGCCCACTTGATGGCGCCTTCCATGTCGCCGCGGTCGATGTATTTGGGGATGATGCCCGCAATGCAGGCGCTCGTGCAAATCATGCCCTTGGCATGGCGACGCAGGTTGTCGAGCGTCACGCGCGGCTTGTAGTAAAAGCCCTGCACGGCGGCCTCGGAAACCGTCTGCATCAGGTTGACATAGCCCTCCTGGTCCTTGGCCAGAAGGATCATGTGGTAGAGCTCGGGCTTGTGGTCGCGGGCAAGGGTCTCGTCCGGCGTAAAGTAGACCTCGCAGCCAAAGATGGGTTTGATGACCAGGGGCGGCTTGAGCTCGTCGATATTGCCCTTCTCGTCCCACATGGCCATGTCCTTCACATACTGGGCATGCTCGCGCGGGTTTTCCTCGGGATCGGGCTCCACCAGCTCGTCACGACGGTCCTTTTCCAAGAAGGCCTTGTCGTGGCTCCAGGTTTTGTACTCGGGCGTGTTGTGGTTGACGGCGTCGCAGGCCAGCGCCAGGTCGGGCACGCCATACATGTAGCCGTGGTCGGTAATGGCCACGGCGGGCATGCCCAGCTCAACGGCACGGTTGACCATATCCTGGATACGGGTTGCGCCGTCGAGCATGGAAAAGACAGTGTGGTTGTGCAGATGGACGAATGCCATGTGATGAGCTCCGATGCGGGTTCGTGTTCTGACTGAACGATTTTACCGCACGGCGCGGACGGCACCCGAACCTAGCCAAACCCACACGGCTCCTCTTGCAGTTGCGGTGAAATACGGACTGTTTGGCGGCTTTTTTGGCCAAAACAGTCCGTATTCCACCGCAAGTTATCTGAGGGCTAGAAGTTGTAGGTGACCACTTGAGGTTCGGCGGGTTCGACGAAGAGGGTCGGATCCGGCTGCTCCACGCGGACGAACTTGACGGTCACGGCCTCAAAGCCCGCCTTGTGCAACACGTCGGCGTAAACGCGCGCCTGCAGGGCGTGCTTCTCGAGCAGCTGGTCCGGCGTCTCGTCCGGCGTGCCGCCCGTCTTGTAATCAATGACCAGGGCGCGCGACGGATCGGCCGGGTCGGTGGCCAGTGCATCGATGGCGCCCTCGGCATAGGCACCGTAGCGAGCGATGTCCTCGTCCTCGCAGCCCAGCGAAAAGAACGGCACCTCGGCGCGAACGCACGGCCACGCGAGCAGATCGGCACGAACAGCCGACTTGAGCCAGCGGTTCAGGGCAACGTCGAAGCGTTCGCGCTGCTCCGGCGTCAGGCGCCACAGGCGCGCCAGAGCATCGGCACGCTCAGCGGGCAGCGCATCGGAACCCATCTCGATCAGCCACTGGCAGGCGGCATGGAACGCCGAGCCCAGCGCCATGGGGTTGCCGGCGGGCTCGACAGCGGCCACGTCCGCATCCGTCATCTCGGAACCATCCGACTCCGCATCATCGCCAGCCTCGTCCATGGGCACACGCGCCTCGGCGGCACGGTCTTCTGTCTCGGCATGGAGCGCCGCGGCGATTGACGAGTAGCTATACGAGTCACGCACCGGAAATGGACAGATGCCCATGCGCACGCCCACTGCCTGGGGATACACAAGCTCAAACGAATCGGGCTTGGGGTCGGCAGGACCGGGAACGGCGGCGCGGGCATCTGCACCGGCACCCTCCGGCTCCGCATCGCCGCGGACAAGCCTGCCCTCGGCATCCAGCGAAGCGTTTGCCTCAAACGCCTGCTCGCCAAAGGTAAAGTCCGTGAGCGAAATGAGCTCGTAGTCGCCCGGCTGGGAGTTGTCGAACACCAGGCGGTCGCTATCGAGCTGCGGCGTGTCCAGAGCGTCGGTCGGCAAAATACGGCGCAGCACGTCGTAGGTCAGATCCGTCTCGACATCGAAGGTCGGCGCCGTCACCTTGCCACGGCTCACACCGGCATCCATCGCCAGAATGACCAGCTCGCGTGCTCGCGTCATGGCGACATAGAGCAGGCGGGCCCGCTCCTCGAGCGAGAGCTGCAGGTCGTCGTTGCGCAGGCGAGCAAATGCCTCGGCGGGAGAACCCGTCGCACAAACGTCCTCCATGAGCTCCGGCGGCAGCCACAGCGACGTGCCCTTGCCCTTAAACGCATGCTCAAACTGCTTTTTGACGTCGTCGCCCTTCACAAAGGTTCCGTCGGCGAGCTTAACGCCGTCGAAGCGTGCCGGCAGTGCCACGACCTGCGCTCCGCCATCGACGCGACCCATCTGTGCCGCACCCGAGGACTTACGCACGCCAAAGCACTCGGCGACCGCCACGACCGGATATTCCAGACCCTTGGAGGCATGCACCGTCATGATGCGTACCGCGCCGTCACCCTCCTCGTTGAGCGCGCCCGGGGCCTCCTTGCCCGCCAAGAAGCGGTCGAAGGCCAGCGCGATGGAACGCGGCGAGTTGCCGAACTCGGCCTCAGCCTCAGCCACGGCGTCGAGCGCCTTGAGCACGTTGGCGGCAATGGCCTTGCCCTCGGGGCCGCGCTGCGCCAGGCGCACAAACCAGCCGGAGGCGTTGACCACGTCGCGCGCGATGGCGGCGAACGAATCGCGGCCCGCGCGACGCAGTGCGTAGCGCAGCACCTCGCGGGCGCGCTTCACAAGCGGCAAGTCTTGCAAACCCGGCACGTCGGAATCGCTCATGATGCCCATGTCGATATTCCGGCGCGAGGTCTCCCCTGTCTCGCTATCGAGCTTGGTCGCCAGCGCCAGGAACTCCTGAGCGCCGAGCGCAAACATCGGCGAGGCGAGCAGCGGCATAAGGCCCCGCGCCGTATCGGCCGGATTGGCGAGCGCACAAACCAGGGCGCGCACCGTCTGCACCTCGGCTGCTTGGGCAAAGACCGAGCCGCCCGCGATGACGCAGTCGAGCCCCTGATCGCGGAAGGCCTGGGCGTAGACGTCGGCGTTGGTCATGCGGCCCAGCAGCAGTACCATGCCGCCCTGGGGCTGGCCGGCATCGGCAAGCGCGCGGAAGCGCTCGGCGATCGCGCGGGCCTTGGCCTGTGTGCGCTCCTGCATACTGCCGCCGGCAACAAAGAGGGCCTGGCGGCGCGAGGCGTCCGCCACCAGCGTGTCCTTGCGGCCGTCGCTCGCCTCAAGATCCAAAAAGCCCTGCATCAGGCCGCCGTCATCGCCGTCGAAGACGCGTGCCACGTAACGCAGCACCTCGTCATGGCTGCGGAAGTTGCGCACGAGTTTGACGAGTTCGCCGGCAGGGGCATCGGCCACGGCAGCCGTCTCGGGCGCAGCAGAGGAGCCCACCTTGCGCTCCTGGCGGCGAAACACCTCGACCTCGGCGCCACGGAAGCGATAGATGGACTGCTGTGCATCGCCCACGGTGCACAGCGCGCGCTCCCCCGCACCCGTCAGGTAGCGTATCAGATCGACCTGCATCTGGTCGGTATCCTGAAACTCATCGATCATGACCATCTTAAAGCGGCCCTCGTACGCAGCACGGATGGCAGGGTAATCGCGCAACGCCTCGTAAGCCATACGCAGCAGGTCGTTATTATCGAGAGCGGACTGGGCAGCCTTCAGCGCGCGATACTCAGCCTCCACGGAACGGGCCAGGCCCACCAGCGCATCGAGCGCCGGGCCACCGCAGGCAAGCACGATATTGATAAACGCATCGGCGGCCTCGGCCTTGAGCAGCTCGACCTGCTCCTTAGGGAATGCCTTGCTCGCGCGCGGCATGGTGCACGACATCATGAGTCGCGCTGCATCGGCCATGGTCTTGCCGCTCGCCTCGAACGCGTCAATGGCGTCGAGTGCCATCTGCGCCTTCTCGGTCGCGGCCTTGCTTGCGCCCAGCGCCGCGCGATAGGCATCGGCGAGTGCCGAGGTATCGGCCTGGCCGCGCGCCACGCACACGTCGTCCATACCGCCCGGCAACTGGCTCGACAGCTCCAGCAGGTCGCGCACCAGGCCCTTGATGGTCGCGCCGGTGCCAAAGGAACCGCCCTCGCCCGCCATGGGATACCAGGCATAGAGGGCCTTGAGCGATGCCGCGAGCTCGGGGGCGGCATCGGGCGCCGTCGCGCGGGCCAGCACATGCTCAACAGCTTGGTCCATAAGCCCGTCGGTATCGGTGAGCACCGTGAACTCGGGGTCGATGCCCAGCTCCAGCGCATGCGCGCGCAGGATACGCGAGCACATGCCGTGAATGGTCGAAATCCACGCGTCGTCGACGGTCAGTGCTTCCTCGTCCATGCCCTCGTCGATAAGCGCACGGCGCACGCGGTCGCGAATCTCGGCCGCGGCATCTTTGGTAAAGGTAATAGCGAGCACCTGATCCAGATGTTCAACGAACGGACCGGATTCGGGCGAGAGCGCGTAGACGATGCGGCGCGTAAGGGTAAAGGTCTTGCCCGAACCGGCGCCCGCCGAGACAAATAGCGGACGGTCGAGCGTTTTGACAATCTGCAGCTGTTGCGGCATCAAAGTCGAAAGATCCATGGTCTACACGTCCCTCCTTACAAACGTTCCTTGGTGGTTATACGAACAGCGCGCATGCGCGGCTTGCGCCGATGTCGGGTCGACAGCGGCGACGTCACCTGCCTCGAGCTCGCGCAGGCGCTCGGCAATGCCGGTCTCCACGCGGTCGAGCAGGGCATCGAAGTCCATGCTGCCGCCCTCGCCCGGGAAGCCCTTCTTGAGGCCCGGGATGCGACCGTCACCACGCTCTTCCTCGAGCAACTCGGCACTCGCCGCGCCGCGCAGCGCGGGCTTGCCGCCCTTGGTCGAGAAATAGAGCGCAGCACGGGTATCTAGGCCCAGCGCCCGACGCATGGCCTGCGCGTAGATGAGTGTCTGGGTATGGGGTGGCAGCCAGCGCGGGTCGTCGATGGGCGCCGTGCCCGATTCCTCGTCGCGCACCGTAGGGTCGGCGAGCTTAAACTCCTCAACGCCCGTGCGATGCTTGTAGTCGATTACCACGGCGCGATTCTCGGCATCCACATCTACGCGGTCGATGCGCCCGCCGAGCGGCCAACCGGCATACTCAACGTTAAGATCGTTAAAGGCAAACTCCAGGTAGCGCGGAGCAAAAGGAGTCAGCGCCTCGGACTCGTAGGCAAGGACGCCCTCCAGCTGCGGCAAGATCTCGGCCACCTGACGCTCCTCCACCGGGGAGAGCGGCACCAGCGGGCCCTCGTTGCCACGCTTGCCCGCATGCTCGGCCAAGGTATCGGTAAAGACCTCGCGCAGCAGCTCCTGCACACGCGGCAGGTTCTCGGGCGTCACGCGCTCCATGCCCTTCTGCGGAAGACACGCATGCAAGTGCTCCAGCACGTCGTGGACAAAGTTGCCCTTCTCCATGTTGCCAAAGCCCGCGTCGATCGACTGGGGCTTGACGCGATACGAGACGAACCAGCACAGCGGGCAGGTGGAATAGGCCTCGATCTGCGAGGCGGACGTCAGACGCGGCACAAGCGGCGCGTCCTCACCCTCGCCATCGCGACGGCACAGGACCAAATACGGAATGGCTTCATCGCTCAGATGCTGAGGAGCTTCACAGGTCACGCGCTCGCGCCTAAGACCTTCACCTGCCGCGGGATCAAAGTCGGCGATGATATCGCCCTCGCCCACGCGCATGGGCTTGGCAGCGCCAGCGGCCTCGGCATGTGCCCACAGCTCGGTCCATACGGCTGCCGGGTAGCACTCGCGTGCCTGGCGATCGTGCGTCACACGGGCGAGCGCGACCGGACCGCTCGCCGCCTGCATCGCACGGCCAAAGCGCACGCGCAGCAGGGCAGCGGGCTCCAAAGACACGCCGTCGCGGCGCAGCTCGGCTGTCAACGTGGCAAGCGGGCCCTCTTCGTGCGAAAGCGGATAGCTGTCCAGGTCGACATCGGCAAACAGCACGGCATCGTAGCTGCCAGGGCGAAGAACCGACGCATCGGCAAGCGACGCGAAGCGCACTTGTGCTCGTGGTGTGCGATCGACCTCGTAGGTCTCGTAATCGTAGGCGGTACTGCGCTTGTCCACCTTGGTTCGAACGCCGTCGAGAACCGGCACGGTCGCGGCCTGCGACACGTCGAGCGCGCGAGCATCGTTCATAAGGATGTCGATGGCATGGCGCAGCAGAGCCGTCTCCGCCAGGCGACGGGCCTGGCCGTCAAGGCCGCCTAGAGCGCGATCGGGCAGCGCCTCGGCAACGGCGAGCATGGCCTTGAGCGCCGTCACGGGTTTGTCGCGCCACAGCGCCTGAAACACGTCCGAGACCACGCATGGCACGTTCTTAAACCAGTTATCTTCGCTGGCGGCCTTGCGGGCGCCCCTCACCTGGCCCTGCACGCTCTGCAGCAGGCTCTTGACGCCCGCGGTAGTCTTGCTGCGCGAGAGACGCATATTCTTATCGAAGGTACGGGCATTGACGGCATCAGCGCCCGAAAGCGGACTGTAGATCCAGTCGGTAAGCTCCGGCGCGGGCCACCACTCAGTCTTGGAAGCGGTGCCCTCGTCGGCGGCTTTCATACGCTCGATCAGGTTGGCGAGCGCCGTAAACTGCCTGCCCGCGATGGACTGGGAAAACGCCGTGAACTCAGTCGTCTCGGCCGCAATGTGACGCGCCGCCAAACGGGCGGCGAGCTCGCCGAACAGCTGGGGTGCCCGGGCAGAAACGACGAGCACGCGCACGGGGTCGGCAGAAGCGCCGTCGACCTCGGAACCCCGGCACGTTTTTACCAGATCATCAATTGCGTCCGCATAAGCATGAGCACGGGCATGGGGGCCAGCGACCTCAATAAAGGCAGGCTGAGCGGCGGTCCCGTAAGCGGCATCAGACGCGCCGACACCCTCCCCTAGCGGCGCGATCTCAAACAACACATCGCGGGCATCAAATGCCGTGGCAAGCTCCTCGCGCATCGCCGCCTGCTCGCGGGCAAGCAGCACGACGACCTCTCCCCCATTGTTCGCCACGGCAGACAGCAGCTCGAGCAGACCGTGCGTAAACGACGTGATACCGCGCACGCATACGGCGCGAGTGCACGCCGGCAGGCTATCGGCCAGGACACTGGTCATAATGTCAGCTGCCTCGCAGGGCTCAACCATATCTCGACGGTCCAAACCGCCCGCGTAGGCGCGCAAAAGCTCGAACACACGAGCCTCGGCATCGCTTTTTGGCTCAGGCTGGCAGTTGTCGCCACGGCATCGTTCGGCACCCGTCCCCGCAACGCCCGGCAACACGTCGCGGGCCATGCGCGCGAGCATGCGCACTGTGCCCTGGCTGCGCGAAAGCGGCTGCAGGTCGGCATCGTCGAGACGCGTGACCATGTCCGAGAACAGCATCTGGCGCTGAAGGTTGTCCACAAAGCTGCGGCCATCGCCCATAAGCTCCCACAGCGAGCTGAGCCACGATGTGGGCGTCTTGTAGTCGACACCCAGTGAAACCCCGGCTTCCGTCGCATCATGGCGGCACAGGTCGAGCTCGGCAAATGTTGGCGCCAACAGAACAGCGCGCCCGTGGCGGGCAACCAGGTCGGCCAGTAGCGCCGCCTCGGCATCGCTCAAATCCGTGCCGGCATTGGTGGTATAGATTCGAACAGGCATGGTCCTCCGCTCAAACTGTTCGCAATAATCAATGCATCCATCCTACCCGCCCAAGCGGACAGATTTGCCCCACGCCAACAGATTTGATCCCTTGAGGACGGAGGAAAATGGATCACAGAGGGGGTCAGTCTAACCCGGTGATTCGTTTTCCTCCGTCCCCAAGGGATCAAAAAACCGCCCCCGGAGGGACGGTTCTTCGTAATTCAATGTTGTCGCTGGCCTACTCGCCATCCTCCAACTTAATGAGGATCTTGCGGTAGCCACCGTACTCGCCGTTCAGCGCCTTTGAAACGCGGCTCACCGTGGTGGACGAAGCGCCGGTACGGGCCTGAACCTCAACATAAGGCTCGCCCTCGTCCAAATAGCGCGCAACCTGCAAACGCTGAGAAAGGTCGCAAATCTCGCGCGGCGTGCAGATATCGGTCAAAAACGCTTGGATATCCTTCTCGTCGTCCAAAAGGCTAAATGCGTGGACCAGCTGCTTGACATCAGGCTTGTCAAACATGTTCTCGATATTCATCGATCACCGCCAAACCCGCCAAAAGGCATCGAAGTTGATACTGACATCGGGCATCGTTCACCCGTTCTATGCAATAGGGCAACGCCTGTGGCTTTTGCCCGTAGCAGTGTAGCACACCACCAAACTAAAGCGACAAGACTCTCTGCCAGCGGCGCGTTTTTCAGGACGAACGCCGTTTAGAAACCATATGCGCACGTAAGCTCCACGAATATTTGAGACAATGGGCGCCCAAACACCGCGGCGCGCCCGCGCAACCATCCAGGTCGCCGCCGTAAGCCGCTTCACGCGACGCCAGCAATCCCGGCGCAAGAAAGGATTCACGCCATGCGCTTTATGCTTAACTGGCTCTTCACCTCGATCGCCATCGCGATCGCCACGTTCCTCGTCCCCGGTATCCAACCCTTCGGCTTTGCCGAGACCTGGGTCTGCTTTGCCTTTGTGGGACTGTTCCTGAACATTGTCGATTCGTTCGTCAAACCGTTCCTCACGGTCATCTCGCTGCCGCTCACGATCATCACGCTCGGCATTTTCCAGCTCGTGCTCAACAGCTTTATGCTGGAGCTCGCCAGCTACCTGTCGGTCAACCTGTTGGGCGTCGGCATCTCCATCGCCGGCTTTGGCTCGGCCTTTATGGGCAGCATCCTAGTGTCCATCATGCGCAGCATCCTCGATAGTCTTGCCGAAGAGTAGAACGCCCCCGACACACAGACGCATCGGACCAAATCAAAGGCCGCCCATCGCAAAAATGGGCGGCCTTCTTATTTGCCAAGTCTCAGAGGGCAAGAAAATCTACCATTTCCACCCCGTCCCCAAATGGCAGGTGTGGGCTAGATGACGTAGTCGTAGCCATGGTTGGGAGCGACAAGTTGATCGAGCGTCACACCGTTGAGGTAGTCGTTGATGAGCTTGTCCAGGTTCTTCCACACGTCGAGCGTGGGGCACTCATCAGATCGCGAGCAACCCTTGCAGTCGCCATCCAGGCAGGCGACCGGCGCCAGACTGCCCTCGGTCAGGCGCAAGATCTCGCCCACCGTGTACTGCTCGGGCGGGCGCGTGAGCACATAGCCGCCGCCCTTGCCACGCATGCCCGAAAGCATGTTGGCGCGCACGAGCGTAGCCAAGATGTTCTCGAGATATTTCTCGGAAATCCCCTGTCGCGCCGCGATCTCTTTGAGCGGGATGCGACCGGCCGCCTGGTGCTCGGCCAGGTCAACCATAACGCGCAGGGCGTACCTGCCCTTAGTAGAAACCAACATATATAGTGCTGCCTTTCGGTCTTTTAGTCCGTTGAAATTCTAGCCGAAAAAATGGGTTTGAAAATACCCGTTCCGGTCAAGATGGTTAATCGACTCGTAATAATCTTCTATTTCCTATTGCATTACTAGGCTTTAGTGTCTACTATGCTTGCCAACAGCTAAACGAACAACCTATAAGGTTTATGGGTTTAGCTGCTACACGCACCGTGAAACCACACGGCAACCAGCAACTTGAACACTTTGGAGGTTCACCATGAGCAAGGTTTACACGTCCATCGATCAGCTTATCGGCCACACCCCGCTTCTGGAGCTCACCCACTCTGAGGCCGACGAGGACCTCAAGGCTCGCGTGCTCGTCAAACTGGAATACTTCAACCCCGCCGGCTCCGTTAAAGACCGCGTCGCCAAGAACATGATTGACGAGGCCGAGAAGGCAGGCAAGCTCGTGCGCGGCGGCGACTACACCATCATCGAGCCCACGAGCGGCAACACCGGCGTCGGCATCGCCTCGGTGGCGGCCGCCCGCGGCTACAAGGTGATCATCACCATGCCCGAGACCATGTCCGTCGAGCGCCGCAAGCTGATGCAGGCATACGGTGCGCAGCTCGTGCTCACCGACGGCTCCAAGGGCATGAAGGGCGCTATCGCCAAGGCCGAGGAGCTGCAGAAGGAGACTCCCAACAGTATCATCGCCGGCCAGTTTGTGAACCCCGCCAACCCCGCCATCCACAAGGCCACGACCGGCCCCGAGATCTGGGACGACACCGACGGCAAGGTCGACATCTTCGTCGCCGGCGTTGGCACCGGTGGTACCGTGACCGGCGTGGGCGAGTTCCTCAAGGAGCAGAACCCCGAGATTAAGGTCGTCGCCGTCGAGCCCGCCACCTCCCCGGTGCTCTCCAAGGGCCAGGCCGGCCCGCACAAAATCCAGGGCATCGGCGCCGGCTTTGTGCCCGACGTCCTCGACACCCAGGTCTACGACGAGATCATCCCCGTCGAGAACGACGACGCCTTTGCGACCGGCCGCGCCGTGGGCCACAAGGAGGGCGTGCTCGTGGGCATTTCGTCCGGTGCCGCCGTGTGGGCCGCACTGCAGCTGGCCAAGCGCCCCGAGAACGAGGGCAAGACCATCGTGGCCCTGCTTGCCGACACCGGCGAGCGCTACCTGTCCACGGCGCTCTTCCAGGACTAAGGACCCGTCACTTGTCGATAGGCCCAAGGCACGCCGGTCTCCCCTCTCTTCTGGCAGCCTGGGCTCATCCCAACAGGGTGTCCCACAGGACGCCCGAACTTGCTACAATGTCTGCGGCGCGGAACCAGCCTCCCGCGCCGCTTTTCTTTTTTGGCCACATGCCACCAAGGAGAACCTCCCCATGCACAACAAGCGCGTGCTCGTCGCCATGAGCGGCGGCGTCGATTCCAGCGTGACCGCGTACCTGCTCAAGCGCCAAGGATACGAATGCGTCGGCGCCACCATGCGCCTCACCTGCCCCGCGCCCGACCCCGCCACGGGCATGAGCAAAGTCGACCGCGACATCGCCGATGCAAAGGCCGTCGCCGAGCGCCTGGGGATCCCCCATCACGTACTCGACCTGCAGCAGACCTTCGACCATAGCGTTATCGAGCGCTTTGTGAACGCCTACCAGGAGGGGCTGACGCCCAATCCGTGCATTATCTGCAACCGCCACATAAAGTTTGGCGCGCTGCTCGATGCGGCGCTGGACATGGGCTGCGACTACATCGCCACGGGACATTACGCCAAAACAAGCCAGGCGGCAGACGGCACCTGGCAGCTACATCGCGGCGAAGATCCCAAAAAGGACCAAAGCTACTTTTTGTATTCGCTCACGCAGGAGCGCCTGGCGCACACGATCTTTCCGCTGGCAGGCCTGGATAAAGAGCGCGACGTGCGCCGCATAGCCGCCGAACAGGGCTTCATAAACGCCAAGAAGGCCGAAAGCGAGGACATCTGCTTTATTCCAGACGGTGACTACGCGGGCTATATCGAGCGTCGCTGCGGACATCCCGCTGCACCGGGCGACATTGTGTGGCGCGACGGCAGCGTGGTCGGGCGCCACAACGGCGCGCTGCGCTACACCATCGGCCAGCGCAAGGGTCTGGGCGTCGCGATGGCGCATCCCGTGTATGTGACGGGCGTCGACGCCGCCAACAACACCGTGCATCTGGGCGAGGCAGAGGACCTGACCGCCGCTGCCCTCACGGCCGATGAGTGGATATGGAGCGCGCCGGACGCACGCATGGAGGCGGAGCTCGACGCCGGCGGCATTCGCGTAGGTGCCAAATACCGCTACCGTCAGAAAGACCAGGCAGCGACCCTTACGCGTGACGAAGACAGGCAAATGCTGCTGACCTTTGACGAGCCGCAGCGAGCCATCGCCCCCGGCCAAGCCGTCGTCGTCTATCGCGGCGACATCGTCCTGGGTGGCGGTACGGTGACCGGCGCCATCAAGTAGTCACATCCCCTTCATAAGTTGCGGTGAAATAGGGACTGTTTAAGCGTTTAAACCGCCAAACAGTCCCTATTTCACCGCAACTTAGAGAGGACGGCCTCGGTCGGTACTGCCGTATCAGCCGAGGCCGCTGCATCGCTAGCGCTGTACGTAGGCGCGGACGAGCTCGAAGGTGTTGCGCACGCCGTCGATGTGGCTGCGCTCGTAGTTGTGGCTCGCGTACACGCCGGGGCCGATCAGACCATGGCGAATGTCGTAGCCGGCCGAGAGCGTGGCCTCGACGTCGGAGCCATAGTGCGGGTACACATCGATGGCGTAATCGAGCTCCAGCTCGCGCGCGATGTTGGACAGCGTGGTTACCAGGTCGTAGTTGTACGGACCGCCCGAATCCTTAGCGCAAATCGAAACCATGCGCTCGGTGCAGCCCAGGTCGTCGCCCACGCAGCCCATGTCCACGCTGATCATCTCGCGCGTGTCGGCCGGCACGAAGGCACCGCCGTGGCCGACCTCCTCGTACACCGTAAAGAGCAGCGACACCTTGCGCGAAAGCGACACCTCGCCGTCAGCAACGGCGCGGGCCAGACCCAGCAGAATCGACGCGGACAGCTTGTCGTCCAGGAAGCGGCTCTTAATGTATCCGCTCTCCGTCACCGTGGTGCGCGGGTCCATAGCGATGATGTCACCGGTCTGAATACCCAGCTCGAGCACATCGTCCTTGCTGTCAACGTTCTCGTCGAGCAGGATTTCCATATTCTTCTCGATGGTCTTGACCGGCTCATCGGCCACATGCGCCGAAGGCTCGGTATTGAGGACCACACCCGTGTACACATTGCCGTCACGCGTGTAGACGGTGCAGTTCTCGCCATCGGCCGTAGACCACTGGTGCCCACCAAGCGTCGTGGGACGCAGGCGGCCATTGTCCTTAATGGAGCGCACCATGGCGCCCAGGGTATCGACATGGCTCGCCAACACAAGCGGCTCGCCCTCGCCGCCAAGCTCAACGAGCACGTTGCCCTTATTGGAGCGCTCGGGCCCAAAGCCCATATCGCGCAACGTCTCCATCAGATAATCAGTCGCCGCACGGGTATAGCCCGTAGGCGAAGCAATAGAAGTCAGCGTCTTAAGCTGTCCTGCGATATAGGAGAGCGTCTCCTCTAGAGAAGCATCAATATTAGAAGTCATATGCATCCTTCCAAGTAAAACTAAGACCGAGTCCCGATTTTAACCGTTCTGCACGCACAAGACCCTGGGGGCCGAGCCGCTTCCAGACGTCCCCGCACTGATTTTGCGCATACACCTGGGCATCAATCCTAATCTTGCATAAAGCATATCGGTTATTGCATAGATATGAGGCATCTATTTATTTCATCCCAAGGTACCCTACCCCGGACCGTGCAAAAAACGGAGTATTCAGCACCGTGGGCCCCAACGGCCCCATCACGAACGACAAAACGACGCAGTTACAGCAGTGTTGCAGGTCGTCGCAAACCAAAAACGCGGCGACAGCCCCCTCTGCTCATCGATAGTCCGTCCGCAATGGCTGTCGATGGCGCCTACGGGTCACTACGGCCCATTCACAACGTTATGCATTTTTCGGAGTTTGCTGAATACTCCCAAAAATGCACGCTGGGAAGTACACCACCTATCCACAGCGGGCAGTATGCCATGGTTTTGCCCGCCTCAGCGCATCGACACAGCACAAAAAGCCCCGCCGCGCATAGCGCGGCGGGGCCAGCGGCAAGTCAGCAGACCATACACCTACGGGCGAAAGACCACCAAACTGGGCTAAGCAGCCGGGCAGATCTTCTTGAAGAGCTCGATGACGTCGTCGAGCGTCGCCTCGCGCGGGTTGCCCGGGAAGCAGGCGTCGGCCATGGCGTCCTTGGCCAGGACCTCAATCTCGTCAGCCTTCATGGCCTCGCAGACGTGCGGGATGTTCACGTCGGCGGAAAGCTGCTTGACGGCGGCGATAGCAGCATCGGCGGCCTCGTCGGTGCTCATGCCCGTGGTGTCAACGCCCATGGCGACGGCGACCTTGGCCAGGCGCTCGGCGCAAACCGGCTTGTTGAACTCCATGGCAATCGGCAGCAGCATGGCGCAAGCGACGCCGTGCGGGGTGTCGTAGTGAGCGGACAGGGTGTGAGCCATGGCGTGGTCGATGCCCAGGCCAACGTTGGAGAAGCCCATGCCGGCGACATACTGGCCAAGAGCCATGCCCTCGCGGCCGGAGCCGGGCTGACCGGACTTGGCCTCGGCAACGGAGTCGCGCAGGTTCTCGCTGATCAGCTTGATAGCCTCAAAGTGGAACATGTCGGAGAGCTCCCAAGCGCCCTTGGTGGTGTAGCCCTCGATGGCGTGGGTCAGAGCGTCCATGCCGGTGGAGGCGGTCAGACCGGCGGGCATGGAGGCCATCATGTCGGGGTCGACGACGGCGACCTCGGGGGCATCGTTGGTGTCGACGCACACGAACTTGCGGACCTTCTCGGGGTCGGTGATGACGTAGTTGATGGTCACCTCGGCAGCGGTACCGGCGGTCGTCGGCACAGCGATGGTGAACACGGCGTGGTTCTTAGTCGGAGCAACGCCCTCGAGGCTGCGGACATCGGCAAACTCGGGGTTGTTGATGATGATGCCGATGGCCTTAGCGGTGTCCATGGAGGAGCCGCCACCGATGGTCACGATAGCGTCAGCCTCGGCGGCCTTGAAGGCCTCGACGCCGTCCTTGACGTTCTGGATGGTGGGGTTGGGCTTGATCTCGGAGTAGAGGCTCCAAGCGATGCCGGCGGCGTCGAGCTCATCGGTCACCTTAGCGGTAACGCCAAACTTGACCAGATCGGGGTCGGAGCAGACGAAGATCTTCTTGTAGCCGCGACGCTGGAGCTCGCCGGGGATCTCCTTGATGGCGCCGGAACCATGATAAGAGATGGTATTGAGAACGAAACGATTAGCCATTGATAGCCTCCCATCGTGTGCGGAGCACCCATTACGCCCCGCGCTATAAGTCCCATCCTAACGCTTTTGAAACAAAAAACGCGTGAGAACGTCAAAAGTGTTAAAGCGTTTCAACAGATGATGAAAAATATTGCGGCAAAGGAACAGCCCCTTTGCCGCAATCGGTTACTTTCGGCAGCCCTCTTTCCAAGCCTCGGCCGCAACCTTCCAGCGTAAGCGCAAGTCGCGCTCGCGGTCGATGAACATGATGGCAAACGCGACAAACAGCAGCAAGCTCGCCACGACGATGGCATGCAGGCCTATGCGCTCAATACACCAGTTGCCCAACACGGCGCCAAACACAAAGGTAAAGATCACGCCAAAGTACAGCAGGCCGTTTTCCAAAAAGCCGCGCCTGTGGGTGATGATGTAATCGTCCACGTTTTGCAGCGCGTTGCGCAAGTTGCCGATGCACATGGTCGTAGCGATGCCGTGACCGTGGATCTTGCGGAAGCTCTCGACCTGCATGCCGCAGGCAAACGAGGTGAGGCAGTTGGCGAGCAGGTTGTAACCGCCACCGGGGATAAAGCTCACGCCCAGCAAGATGACGGCTTCAAAGAACACCGTCACCTGACGCCAGTGGATCACGCTGCCAAACCGCTCGTGTACCAGATCGGCAAGCATAATACCCACGGCAAACGACACCACAGGGAAGAAGTAGCGCCCCGCAAGTGCCCAGTTGCCCTCCGAGATGCTCACGCCCACGAGCAGGATGTTGCCTGTCTGCGCGTTGGCGAAAACATGGTCGCGCCCAATGTACGAATAAACGTCCATAAAGCCACCGGCGAGCGCCAAGATGATGCCCAGCTCAATAGACTCCGATATCTGTTTGGCACGCTGCATCGTCGTGCATCCTCCTTGTTGACGACTCTCTCGTGCGTTGGCGGAAACATAGCCGCCGTTCATACTGTAACCCATTGACAACATGGCGTGCGCGCGAGACGGCCCCTTCGACACGGGGATACACAGTCTGGAAACAGACGGCACTCGCATCGACACGCCGATCCGCCAGCCCATGTACTCCACCAGTCTTTTTAGCGCCGTCCCAAAAAGACTGGTTACAATTACATGCAGCATACAAACACCGGGAGGGATCGTGGCAAAAAAGCCTCAGCATGCTCAGAACAACCAGCGCAGTCAGCAGGGCAAACAGGGCCAGCAGCAAAAGCGCGGCGGTAAGGCGCAGGCCACGGTCGCCCGCACCAAGCATTCCCAAGCGACGCCCGCCCGCCCCTGGCGACCGGGCCGCGATAAATTCCTCCCCGTCAGCCGCGCCGACATGGATGCGCGCGGCTGGGACCAGTGCGACTTTGTCTACATCTGCGGCGACGCTTACGTGGACCACCCCAGCTTTGGCATGGCCATCGTCAGCCGCGTCCTCGACGCACACGGCTACAAAGTTGGCATCATCTGCCAACCCGACTGGACTGACCCCGCCAGCATCACGGTGCTCGGCGAGCCTCGCCTGGGCTTTCTCGTCAGTGCCGGCAACATGGACTCCATGGTCAACCACTATTCGGTGACCAAGCACCGCCGCCACACCGACGCCTATACCCCCGGTGGCGAGGAGGGGCGCCGTCCCAACCGAGCCGTCACGGTCTACGGCAACCTTATCCGCCAGACGTTCAAGGACGCCCCCATCATTATCGGTGGCATCGAGGCGAGCCTGCGTCGCCTGGCCCACTACGACTACTGGCAGGACAAACTCAAGCGCTCGGTACTGCTCGACTCGGGCGCCGACATCCTTATCTACGGCATGGGCGAGCACGCGATCGTCGAGATCGCCGACGCGCTCGACGCCGGACTGCCCGTCGATCAGATCACCTATATCAATGGTACCGTCTACCGCACCAGCTCGCTCGACGAGATCTACGACTACGACCTGCTGCCCAGCTGGGACGACCTTGCCGCCGACAAGCTCAACTACGCGCGCAGTTTTAACGTGCAGCAGCAGAATATGGACCCCATCACCGGGCATCGCCTGGTAGAGCCCTACCCCAACAGCGTCTATGTGGTGCAGAACCCGCCATCGGCGACACTCACCACCGATGAGATGGACGAGGTTGCCGAACTCCCCTACGCACGCGATTGGCATCCCGACTACGACGCGGCGGGCGGCGTGCCGGCCTTTGCCGAGATCAAGTTTTCCATTAGCTCCAACCGCGGCTGTTTTGGCGAGTGCTCGTTTTGCGCCCTCACCTTCCACCAGGGCCGCGTGTTGCAGATGCGCAGCCACGATTCGATCATGCGCGAGGCCGAGCTGCTCACGCGCGATCCCGAGTTTAAGGGCTACATCAACGACGTGGGAGGACCGACGGCAAACTTTAGCCGCCCTGCCTGCGACAAACAGCTCAAGCACGGCGTGTGCAAGAACAAGCGCTGCCTGTGGCCGAGCGTATGCAAGAACATGGTGGTCGACGAGAGCGGCTACACGCAGTTGCTGCGCGACCTGCGCCAGCTGCCGGGCGTCAAAAAGGTCTTCGTCCGCAGCGGCATCCGCTTTGACTACACCATGGCCGATGCCTCGGACGAGTTTTTGCGCGAGCTGCTGGAGCACCATGTCTCGGGCCAGCTGCGCGTAGCACCCGAGCACGTGAGCGACGCGGTGCTGTCCGTAATGGGCAAGCCGAGCCGCGCCGTCTACGACGCGTTCTGCCGTAAATTTGAACGCCTGAACCGCGAATACGGACTCAAGCAGTACGTAGTGCCGTACCTAATCTCGAGCCATCCCGGCTCAACGATGAAGGAAGCAGTGGACCTTGCCGAGGCCGTGCGCGACATGGGCTATATGCCCGAGCAGGTGCAAGACTTCTACCCCACCCCGTCCACCATGTCGACGTGTATGTACTACACCGGCGTGGATCCGCGCACCATGGAGCCGATCTATGTGGCGCGCGACCCGCACGAGAAGGCCATGCAGCGCGCGCTCATCCAGTATCGCAAGCCCGAGAACTACAAGCTGGTGCGCGAGGCGCTGGAAAAGGCCGGCCGCCGCGATTTGATCGGCTACACCAAGCATTGCCTGATTCGTCCCGTGCCCCCGCGTCCGGGCGAGACGTCTGCTGGCGGTGGCCATGGCACCGGCAAGAAGGGCGGCAAGGCCCACGGTGGCGCCGCCGGCAAGGGACCCAAAGGCAGCAAGGGCCACGGTGGCATGTCGCGCGCGCAGAACACTGCCGGACGCAACCGCGCGGCCCAGGGACGTCAGGGCGCCAACGGCG
Organism: uncultured Collinsella sp.; assembly: GCA_900552685.1. Taxonomy (GTDB): domain Bacteria; phylum Actinomycetota; class Coriobacteriia; order Coriobacteriales; family Coriobacteriaceae; genus Collinsella. The sequence continues at coordinate 67,975 of USAJ01000001.1, read as the reverse complement.
GCGGACGCCGCAACTAGCGTGGCGAGGGCCGGCCGGTGTCTCTTGGCCAGTCGGCGTCTCCTCATCGGCCAAGCGTGTTTTCCCTAGGGGAAACACGCTTGGGCTGTCTCCAGTCGTGATTTCCCTAGGGGGAACACGCTCAGACACGCCTAGCCGTGTTTTCCTTAGGGGAATCACGCTTGCTGGTAGGGACGATCCGTCTGGCACGTCAGTTTGAGCGACCGCATCGCCTCTACCAGCACAAAGCCGGCGATGGCAACCGTGATCACTACGTCGAGCGGCGTGTTCACAAACCACAGCAGGCCCATGAGGTACGACCCGGCATTAAAGGCAAAGTGCAGCAGGATCGTGTAGCGGAGCTTTCCGGTCGTCACGAGCACCCAACCAAAGATGAGGCCGGCGGCGCCGGCGTAGCAGCCCTGCACCCAATTCATGTGCATAAAGCCGAAGACCGCCGCCTGCAGCACAATCGCCGCGGCGATACCCCACGTGCTTGGGGCCGCCCAGGGCACCATGGCACCGTCCTGCGCGCTCGCACGACGCCGACGCTTCCAAAGTGGGCGGCACTGCGGATTAAACGCTCGGAGCGAAAACTCAAAAATAATGCCGCGCACCAGCAGCTCTTCACAAAATGGGGCACCGAGCACCGTAGTCAGGACGTCGAGATAGCTGGTGTCGCCCATGCCTGTTTCCTCGACAAGCTCGCTGTAGTCAGCCGCCGCCTCGGGCAACAGCGACAGCACGGCGTCGGTCACGTAGCCAACGACCACCTGCAGGGCCAGGCCAATCACGATAACGCAGGCGATGCGTTTCCATACAGCACTTGCTCCCCCGCCGAGCGGACGTTCACCTTGCCGGCGCGCCATGAAGGAGCGGGGCCACAGATAACGCCACCACAGCAGCGCCATCAAAAACGACGCCGTCTGAGCGGCAGCCTGGAACCATTGGATATCGAGATTGTCGATCGGATAGCCCGTCAGCACCGATACGGCATCGAGAACCGAAAACAGAACCACGCTCAGGGCTATATCGGCAGCGACAACGCCAAAACATGCAAGCGCCCACGCCATCGCATTGAGCATGCCAACCTCCTCAAAACCGTTCCCTAGTTCTACCACAACTCGGCAGAGAGCTGATCCCATGGGGACGGAGGAAAACGGATCACTTATTGATGAGAATCGGGTGCAGTGCCAAAGGCCCCGCTGGGCGAAATGTCGAACGGAAAGGTGCCGCAGCGATTGAACGCAGCGATAAACATGCGGATGGCGTTGGACGGCGTGGTGCCCACGAGCTGAGTTGCCGCCGCGAAGGCTGCCTTTTCCTCGGGCAAGACCTTCGCGACTACGGGGGTCATGTGTTCTGCCATGGCGCTTCCTTTTTGAAACGACGGTGGTGCGGATAGATGCGGGCCACGCGGCTGGGCGACGGGCTGTGAAGGCAACCCGATTGGCCCGCATCTGGAGTTTGTTTCTACGGCGTTGGTATTACTTGGTATTCCTAAGTATTACCCCGCAGATAGAATAGCACATCTGATCCCTTGGGGACGGAGGAAAACGGATCATTTTGTTGCTGAATAAGTATTTAGAGTGTGATGATGTCCGAGATATTGAGGGCCCGAGCGTCGACGGCATCGTGCGTGGCAAGCAACAGCATGCGACCGTCGAGCAAGTCGAGCACGACTTCGGCGCATGCGTCGCGCGCAGCGGTATCTAGACCGGTAAAGGGCTCGTCCAGAATCACCGCGCCGCCCGGACACAGCAGGGCTCGGGCAATCTCAACGCGACGGCGCTGCCCGCCCGAGAGCTCGGCCACGCGGGCATGCACATTGCTTCCCGGTACCAGCAGGCGCAACAGGGCTGCGGCGCTCGAGGCATCCACGCGCGCGTCGGCACACACCAGCACGTTATCCAGGGCAGAAACGTCCTCGACCAGGCGCACATCCTGAAACACCATGGAGCATGGCGCGCACTCCCCCGCCGCAAGGGCAAGGAGCGTCGACTTGCCCGCACCCGAGGCGCCCATCACGCAGGTACGCCCACCGGCGGGCACGCGAAGTACCAGTCCGTCGAGCGCCGGCGCCCAGGGCGCCCGATCGCCCACGGCAAGCGCAAGCTCCGCCGCAGCGCCATCGCTCGCGGCCCCGCACGCCCGCGCAGTCCATGTCCATGCGTCCGCACGGCAACACGCCATGCCACGGAACCCGAAGCCCGCAGCAGCCACATCAGCACGCGCTCGCATGCCCACGATGCCGCCACGACCAACACGGTCCACGCCAGCAGGTCAGCCGTCTCGATGAGCAGCTTCGCCTGATAGATGCGCTCGCCCACGGTGCCCGTCGCCATGCCGATCAGCTCCGCCGCCACGCCGGCCTTCCAGCTCATGCCAATCACGGCGCGGGCGCACGAAAGCACAAACGGCAGGACTTCGCGCCAGGTGTGGGCACAAAACAGTCGCCAACCCCGCACGCCATGCAGACGAAACATCTGCTCCAGCGGCTTATCCGCTTGCGTCAAACCCTCGACCAGCGAAAAATACACGCCCGGAAGCGCCATCAAAAAGACCGCCGCAATGCTCACGCGCGCCGACCCCAGCCAAATGAGCAGCAGGACCACCACGCAGGCAACCGGCGTCGCCTTAACAAACGAAAGCGCCGGAGCCACCAAGCGGACAAACGCCTGCGAGCGCGACGAAATTCCGGCCAGCAAACCACCGCACACCGCGGCAAGCGCCAAACCGCCTAGAATCCGCGCACCCGAGCCCGCCAGAATCGCCCACGTGCCGGCATCGCATACCAGCCGCAGCAACGCCACCACAACAGCACCCGGACCCGGCAAAATCAGCGGCTGTGCCACCAGCGCCGCCGCGAAGACCCACACGGCAAGCCAAAAGGCGGCGACGGCACCTGCTGCCGCCACCGCCTTCATACGCTCTATCATTTGTCGAGCAAACGCACACACGGGCTACTCCATGTAGTAGAAATCGTCAGCCGGAAGCTTGCCGCCCACGGCGCTCGCATCCGCATCGGCCAGCACCTGCAGGTACCCACCGAGCGCCGCCTTCATATCCTTCCCCGTCTGGCACACAAGCATGCACCCGGGAATCGCCTTTTCGGCAATCGTCGCGTTATCCACGATGCCGGCATCGACCACGGCCTGCGCCCAGTCTGCCGGCGCTGCGTTGACGGCCTTCACACTCGCCGCATGGCAGCGCAAGAATTCCGCCACGGCCTTGGGATGCTCCTCGGCAAAGGCACGGCGCACCACGGTCACGCCCGTCAGCAAGCGCGAACCCGTGTCATCCGCCAGCTCATCCCACACATCAGTCAGATTTACCGGCGCCGACAGCTTGCCCTCGCTCTTGGCGATGGCAGCGGTCTTGAACGGCTCGGGCAGCACGCCCACGGCAGACGGATCGGCAAGCAGCGCCGACAGCACCTCGGTGGGCTCGCTCTTAAACTCAAGCGCCACCTGGCCGGTCAGGCCCGCGCGCTCCAGCAGGTAGTTCATGACGTACTCCGGCGTGGCGCCCTTGCCCGTCATGTAGACGGTGCGACCCGCCAGGTCGCCAAACGAGGCCACACTCGCGTCGCCCGTCACAACGTTCAGCACGCCCAGTGTGTTGATGTCGATGACCTGCACCGCGCCCTCGGTCTTGTTGTAGAGCACGCTCGCCACGTTGGCGGGCACCAGGGCAATGTCGATATCGCCCTGAATGACCTTGGGCACGATCTCATCGGCTGCGGCGCTGATCGCAAAGTCGAACTCATTGTCCGTCTCGCCATCGGCCGCCCGGTCCATAAACTGCACCAGACCGATCGACGTCGGACCCTTGAGCGAAGCGACGTGCACCTCAACCGGCTCCGCGGCGGCACCGTCAGCGGCAGACCCGGCAGCAGACCCCGCCCCCGCAGACCCGCCACCGCAGCCAGCCAGCGCGAGCAACAACGCGCCCGCGGCAAGCGCCGAGGCAAATCCCCGGCGCGACAGCTCAACATCAAACGCGCGCATCGTTAGCACTTCCCCTCGTTAGGCATCGACCAGGCGTGATGGTCGGCATGCAGCAACTCCTCGGCCAGCGGCGAAAGCGGCGCACCCAAAAACTCGCTGTAGCACGCCTGGACATCGGGATTCTCGTGCGAGAAGCGAATGTCCGCCTTCGCATCCAGGCCCCACAGCACCCGGCCGCGCTCGGCTGCCAGCTCGCAGCCGTCGTGGATGGGCTGACCGCCGCCACCGACGCAGCCGCCCGGGCACGCCATAACCTCAACGAAGTCATAGCTCGCACGGCCGTCGCGAATCGCATCGAGCAGGCGAGCGGCGTTGCCCAGCCCGTGCGCCACGGCGACGCGCACCTTGGTGCCATCGACATCGGCGACGGCTTCCTTCCAGCCGTCAAGTCCGCGCACATCGGTAAAGAAGTCAGCGTCGGGGTTCTTGCCCGTCACCAGGTAATATGCCGAGCGCACGGCGGCCTCCATCACGCCGCCCGTGGCGCCAAAAATCACACCCGCGCCCGTGCCAAAGCCCAGCGGCGTATCGAGCGGCTCCTCGACCAGCGTGTCCACGCTCACGTGGCTCGCGCGGATCATGCGCACCATCTCGCGCACCGTCAGCGCAACGTCTACGTCGGGCGCGCCGCCCTCGCCCACCATGCTCGGCAGCGCACACTCGGCCTTCTTGGCCGTGCACGGCATCACGGACACCACAAACAGGCGCTCGGGCTCCACACCCAGCACCTTGGCGTAGTACGTCTTGGCAATAGCACCGAACATCTGCTGCGGCGACTTGGACGTAGACAGGCTGTCGACAAACTCCGGATAGCGGGCCTTCACAAAGCGCACCCAGCCCGGGCAGCAGCTCGTAAACATGGGCCAGCCACGGCTATCGCCCGCGCCCTTAGCGGCGGCACCCAGGCGCTCGAGCAGCTCGGAGCCCTCCTCCATAATGGTGAGGTCGGCCGAGAAATCGGTGTCGAACACGTACTCAAAGCCTACGCGACGCAGCGCGCAAGCCAGGCGCTCGACGGTGGCCTCCTCGCGCGGGATGCCAAGCTCCTCGCCCCAGGCGCTACGCACGGCCGGCGCGATCTGCACCAGCACGATCTTGTCGGGATTAGCGAGCGCGTCAAACACGGTCTCGGTATCGTCGCGCTCGCGCAGCGCACCCGTCGGGCAATGCGTAATGCACTGGCCGCACGCGACGCAATCGGTCTTGCCGATCGGTGCGCGCCCGCGGGTGCCCACGGCGGTATGCGTGGCGCGGTTGGTCAGGTCCCAAATCCCCAGGCCCTGCACGCTCTCGCACACCTTGATGCAGCGCATGCATTTAATGCACTTGTCGTTTTCGCGGATGATGGGAAAATCGAAATCCCAGCCCTCGCCCGCCAAATGCCTTTGATACGGCAGATAGAAAATGCCCAGGTCGTTGGCGATGGTCTGTAGGTTGCAGTTGCCGCTGCGCACGCAGCTCGTGCACTGCGAATCGTGCTGGGACAGCAACAGCTGCACGTTGGTGCGACGGGCCTCGCGGGCCTTGGGGCTGTTGGTGTGGACCACCATGCCGTCGAGCACGTAGTTGTTGCAGGCGGCAACCAGCTGATCACAGCCCTCAACCTCGACCACGCACACACGGCAGCCGCCGATCTCGTTTAGATCGCGCAGATAGCACAGGGTGGGAATCTGGATGCCGACGGACTTGGCTGCGTCCAGGATTGTGGTGTGCTCGGGCACCACGACTTCGCAGTTATCGATAATGAGCTTGACCATATTGTGCGCTCCGTTTTCGCTGTTGTCGCCGACGGTGGTTTTGTTGAGCTCTACCATTCCAGGTTCCTCCCTCCGCGGAACGCGCCAAAGCCAAAGTGGTCGCAACGCAGGCAGCGGCTCGCCTCCTGGCGCGCCTCCTGCTCGGTGAGACCCTGCTCGACCAGATTCCAATCGTGAATACGCTCGCCGGCCTCGCGCTCGCCCAGCTCGCAGCGGCCGCACTCATGCTTGCCCTTAAACTGAACGGTCGGCAGCTCGACCTCGAGCTTGATCTTGTGGTCGAAGCCCAGGTAGCGGTCGATGTTTGCCGAAGCCACGCGGCCGGCATTGATAGCGCGGATGACGGTGGCGGGGCCGGTCTGGCAGTCGCCACCGCTAAAGAGGCCATCGAAGTTGGGCACGGCGCCGTCCGAATCGGTGACGATGCAGCCCCACTTGCAGGCAATGCCCATCTCCTCAAACGGTTTGGAATCGATGTCCTGACCAATGGCCACAAACACGCGCTCGCAGGGGATGACGCGCTCGGGCGTGGCGGCGGCACGCGGAGCCGGACGACCGCGGCGGGGCTCGCCGATAATCTGCGGCTGCACGCGCAGGCCACTCACGCGACCTTCCTCGCCCGTCTCGATAGCGAGTGGAGCCGTCAGCTCCAGCACCTCGCAGCCCTCGGCCTGGGCGCCGGCGATCTCGGCATCCTGGGCCGTCATGTCGCAGATGCGACGGCGGTAGACGATGCTCACCTTTTCGGCACCGCAGCGCACGGCAGAGCGTGCCACGTCCATGGCAACGTTGCCGCCGCCGATGACGCACACGCGCTGGCCGCTCAGGTCGGGCAGCTCGTCATCGCCGATGGCACGCAGCATCTTGACGGCCGACTCCACGCCGGACACCTCTTCGCCCGGAAGGCCGAGCTTCTTATCGCTGTGGGCACCGATGGCCAGGTAGACGGCATCGAACTCGTCGCGCAGGCGGGCGAGCTCCTCGCCGTTCACGGAGTGGTCGAGCTCCACGTCGATGCCGGCGCTCAAAATCCAGTCGATCTCGGCCTGCAGGCGCTCGCGCGGCAGACGATAGCTGGGGATGCCGTAGCGCAGCATGCCGCCCAAGTGGTGGCGCTGCTCAAAGATGGTCACCTTGTGGCCCATCACGGCCAGGTAGTAAGCACAGGAAAGGCCGGCCGGGCCGCCGCCGATCACGGCGACGCGCTTACCGGTGTTGTCCACTACATGCGGCTTGCGGTCGTTGAGGTCGCTGTGCTCAACGGCAAACCGCTTGAGGGCAAGGATATTCATGGGGTCATCGACCATGCCGCGGCGGCAGTGCATCTCGCAGGGATGCTCGCACACCAGGCCGCAGACGAGCGGCAGCGGATTGTTCTTGCGAATGACCTTGACGGCATCGGCATAGCGGCCGGCCTCGACCAGCGAAATGTAACCGGGAATGTCGACGTGCGCCGGGCAGCCCGAAACGCACGGAACGCGAGCCTCGCGGTCAAAGCCGCAGGAGTGCTCGCGGATGTGGCGCTCAAAGTCGTCGCGGAAGCCGCGAATGGCCGTGAGTGCCATGGCGCCAGCTTCGTAGCCAATGGCGCAGTCGCTCGAAAGGTAGATGGTGCGGGCCGTGCGCTCAATAAGGTTGAGCGTGGACTCATCGGCGCGCCCTTCGAGCACATCGGCGAGCAGGTCGCTCAGCGCGCTCAGGCCCACACGGCAGGGCGTGCACTTGCCACAGCTCTGGGTGGAGCACAGGTTGACGAGCGCTGCCGTAAACTCAACGGGACACGGAGCGAGCGAACTCACCGCCAGACGACGTCCGAGCGCATCGTGCAGGTCGTCCATGACGGCCTGAGCGTGGCTGCGTTCCATTACATGCAGTCGAGCCATAAGATCCCCTCTCACATGGCAGCCCGGAGGCGGGGCCGGGTGAAATTGCTACATGCAGAACACTGACCTATAAAGTTGTTTGGCAGCGACACGGTTCGGCAGGCGGTATGAAACGTCGTCCTCAGCGGTGAAATAGAACATTACCGCAGATAAATGCCATATTTGATAAAACGCGTTACCAAATTGCAATATTCAATGTGAAAAAGAGCGCCTTACTATTTTTCCTTTTTGATCCGTTTTCCTCCGTCCCCTTCGGATCACATGATCCCTTGGGAACGGAGGAAAACGGATCGTTTTTGGTGCAAAAGGGCCAGGTTTGTTTGCACCAATCTCACTTGCGCTAGATGAAGAGCTCGCATTCCTTCCGCGCGACGCAAACCTTGCTCAGCATCTGGGAAACAGCGGATAGTTTGTTGGAATCAAGCTTGCGAGCGCCTCGCGGACATACGGCGATGCAGCGCATGCAGGAGATGCACGCCTCGCCAGCTGCTCGTTTGGGGTCACCCTTGTCGATAGCACAAACGGGGCACGCCGCGGCGCATGCACCGCAGGAGACGCAATCCTCTGTTGCCTCGGGTGCCATGCGGTGACCTCCGGCTTGTTTATAAGGACGATTGCCGGGAATAGAGAGTTCGGATGTATCCTCAGCCAACAGCTTTTGCTGAATTTTCTGCGCAAACTCTGCGAGCTGCGCCGCATCCTGCGCATCCGGACGACCGGCAGCAAACTGTCGCGCAATGGAATGTTCTGCAATGGCTGCAACTGCCGCGATCACCCGGAATCCCGCATGCTTCGCAACGTCCTCCAGCTCTACGAGCGTGTCCTCAAACGCGCGGTTTCCGTAGACGCACACCAGAACGGCCCGCGCTCCGTTGCCGTGAACCATGTTCAGTCGGTCGACCGCCACGGCAGGGACTCTGCCGGCATACGCTGGCACGGAGATAACAGCCATGTCGTCCTTCGTCATCGAGACCTCGTGGAAATCCAACCCGCTATCGGTCAGATCGACGGTAACGGTATTCTTGTCCAGCGCTCCAGCCACAAGGCAAGACACCTTCTCCGTTCCACCCGTCGGACTAAACACAATTTCGAATACGCTCATCTAGACACCCTCCCCTACGCCTGGCAACGCGTCAAGCCGCTTTCACATTCAGACAGAGTATACGGCGCATGGGGGGGGAGCTCCCCGTTTTGGTGCGCTAGGCAGCCCGATACACCAACCCATACTGCCCGCCTTTTCGGTTTGCATAATTCCCGGTACAGATTGCATATATTTACTGGATACCGCCGCGTTCTCCTGAGGTACCCCATCCTGGCCCGTGCAAAAAACGGAGTATTCTGCAACGTGACCGCGCCAGCACCGCCGCGGGTGGGCAAAACTGTAGGGCGCCGTATCATTTTAAGTCCCGACATGGCGAGAATGACGCGCCCCTGCTCCGGAAAACGGCGAAATCTGACTCGGAACGCTCGCTAGGGATATCCGAAGGCCACCGTTGGCGACGTCGAATCATATGCAGACAACTCGAACTGCAGAATACTCCAAAAAATGCACGGCGCACCCCATAGGACCCATTGCTGCATGGCGGAAAATAGGTCCTCAGCATCCCCCAGATGCATTCCCGAGAACATCACGTTTGAATTAGCGATGGACACGGCAAACAAAAGGGCCCGAGCGTTATTTGCTCGGGCCCTTAGCTTGTCTCACGCTAGCGCGCGATGCGTATGTTACTTGCGCTTGCCGCCGCCGTCACCGGGGCGACGGGAGCTGCCGCCGCGCTTGCCGCCACGGCTGTTGCCATAGCTGCCACGGTTATCGCGACCGCCGGCACGACCGCCACGGGAACCGGCCTGGTTGCCGCCACGACCGCCACGGTAGCCGCCGCGACGATCCTCGCGGGTATCGTCGTAGTTGCGCCAATCATCGCGACGATCGCGGCTGGCACGCGGGTCGCGACGATCGCGCGACTCATTCGAACGACCGACACCGCTGCGGCCACCGTTGCCACGAGCGCCCTCTCGACGCTCACCGCCGCGACGCTCGTCACGGCCACTGCGCTCATCATCACGACCGGAACGACGACGGTTGCCCGCACCACGCTTGCCGCTACGCGAGCCACGCCCCTCGCCCTCGCGCTCAACACGGCGACGACCGCCGCGGTCCTCGTCCTCGCGGCGACGGCGATGCGCCTCGCCCTGGAACTGCTTGGCACGGCGCTCGGCACGGTTGCCGCGCGGGGCCTGCTCGGCGGCACCAGCACCGCCGCGCTCCTCGGCAGCCACCTCGCGGGCCACGCTCTCCACGGCCTCGTCCACGCGAGCCTGAACGCCCTCGCGCACGCGGGTCTTACCGCCGCGCTTGGGACGGCTCGGACGCTCGCCATCGCCACGGCGCTCGTCGCGACCGCGGTTGGAACGACCGGCCACATCGCCGTAATCGTCGCCGTTGCGTTTGCCGTCGCGACGTGCCTGCTCAAGCTTCTTCTTGCTCTTGGACTTGCCGCGCTTGGTCTTCTTCTTCACCTTAAAGGCCGCAGGATCGCGCTCGGGGTCAACGGCGGGCGGATTGGGACCCACGTGCAGGTCGCCGGCCTCGTAGATGTCGGCAGTCTTGTCCATGAGCTTCTCGATCTCGTAGAACTCGTCCACGTCCTGCTCGGTCACAAACGTAATGGCCCAGCCCAGCTCGCCGGCGCGGCCCGTACGGCCAATGCGGTGAATATAGTCGGTCGGCTCGGCCGGCACGTCAAAGTTCACGACGTAGCGCACGTCGCTGATGTCGATGCCGCGGGCAAGGACATCGGTTGCCACCAGCACGTCGACGGTACCATCGCGGAAGGCCGAAAGGGCACGCTCGCGCTGGGCCTGGCTGCGGTTGCCGTGAATCGCGGCGGCCTTGATGCCCTTGCGCTCCAGACGACGGCAGCAGCTGTCGGCGCGGTGCTTGGTACGCATGAAGACGATAGTGCGCTCCGGGCCCTCCTTCTTGAGGAACTCGGGCAGCAGGTTGTTCTTTGCCTCGATGGACACCGGGAACACAAACTGGTCGACGGTGTCGGCGGTCGACGTGGCGGGCGCGATCTCCACGCGGGCCGGGTCACTCACCAGATCGGTGATCTCGCCCACGGCCTCCTCGTCGAGGGTCGCCGAGAACAGCAGCGTCTGGCGCTCGGCCGGCGTCTCGCGCACAATGCGACGGACGGCGGGCAAAAAGCCCATGTCGAGCATGCGGTCGGCCTCGTCGAGCACCAGAACCTTAACCTCGTTCAGGTGGCAGGCACCCTGCTCGATCAGATCGACCAGACGGCCCGGCGTGGCGACCAGGATGTCGCAGCCGTACTTGAGGGCAGCAGTCTGCGGCTTGTAGCTCACGCCGCCCACGACGGTCACGGCGACATGGCCGGTGACGTCGGCGATCTTGCTCGCGACCTCGTCGATTTGCTGGGCAAGCTCGCGCGTAGGGGTGATGACGAGCATCACGGGGCCACGGCCGTTGCCCTCGGGCTTTTTAGCACCGCGACGGCGGTTGCGGCCGCCGCGCTCACGTACGGGTTTGGGAGGAGCGATGTGCTCCAGATTGTTCATGGTCGGCAGCAAAAAGGCGGCCGTCTTGCCGGTGCCGGTCTGAGCGGCGGCAAGCAGGTCGCGGCCCTCGAGCACCACGGGGATGGAGCCAGCCTGGACAGGCGTGGGCTCCGTGTAGCCCAGGTTCTCGATGGCACGAAGCATCTCGTCCGAAAGTCCCAGCTCTTCAAAGGCGGGCAGGCTCTCGGTAGCGGACTCGACGGCCTGGGCGGCATTTGCCTCATCGGCGGCATCGAAGGCAGCCTGGGTCATGGCCTCGCGGGCCTCGTCCAGAATCTCGGCGTCGGTGACGTCGGATACAGAATTACGCATATGTCGTTGTTCCTTATCTGCACGCGTTATGGGCACGGCATGCGGCCGCGCGGGCGTGCTTGGTAGTGCGCTAATACATACAAAAACAGGTGCGCACAGAGAGGACGTTGCTCAGCACGCTGGCGATCGCTTTGGCAGCCCTATCACGCGCCGTCCAGACGCAGCAGCTCTAAGCGATGGAGCAGATTCGCCGCCGGTTAGTATACCCGCACTCCGTATGCCCCCACGTAAACCACAGATGACGAGGCGGACGGGGCGGGGCGGGGCCGATTGTCTCGATCTGTAACAGTTACGGGGCAAAACCGGGTCCAAATGTTACAGAACAAGACAGAGGGGGATTTCCGTTCAGTCCAACCAAAATCTCTCGGTCTTCCTGCAATTTCGAACATGTGGCCTATAATGTTGCTTTGGTTACGCTATATATTGCGCAACCATTTAATACGTCGCCCACCGGGGGCCATTAATTCCTATCGCCATATTGGCTAGGAAGCAATCAAAGGAGGTATCCGTGGCAGCAGAGACGCCTTGCTCGGTCCTCTATAACGATATTCGCTCGTTCGGCGGTCTTAAACATCTCGAGATCGCCCGAATGCTCATCAATGGAAACTCCTATCTCGGCAGTACCCTGCTCGAGAAATGCTCTTCCAACCGCTCGTATCTCACCCGTTACATCGTCCATCGCAAGCCTGACCAGTGCGCGCCCGCCATCTACAGCGACTTTACCGTCACCACGCTCAACCTTTCCGCGGCAATCTGCAGCAAGCTCGGCGGCGGCGAGTCCGCCTATCAGGCAATCGCCGAGCACTATCGCGGTCCGGCCGCCAACGAAATGATGTCGGCTCTCGCCAGCTACAAGCTGGACAGCCGCCTATATGCAAATGCCCTCAATCGCATCGACAACTTTGACGGCAATGCCGTGCGCGAGAAAAGCACGCTTTACCTTATGCTCTTTGTGGCAACGGGGGCGCTCGCCGATCCCGTTCAGGGCGTGGCCACCGTCGAGCGCTTTTGCGACAGCAAGACGGGCGGGCACTTTGGCACCACCGAAACTACCGTCGGACGTGGCTTTATGAGCAGCCTGGAGCAGCCGCACACCGTCGCTCCCAACCTCGGTCTGCTCAGAACCTATGCCGACAACTGCGCCGACATGCAAATCCATCCCCTCACACGCGATCCGTGCGGCACCGTGATTGGTTCTTTGCCCAAAACCTCGCCCAGCATCACCGATGTAGGCGCCGACGCCTCGCGCGAGCATCTTCGCATTTGGCTCGAGGGTGAACACTGGTACGCCCAGGGCCTTGGATCGACCAACGGCACAGTGCTCGAATCGGGCGCGGGTGACGGCGATATTGTGATTGAGCCGCCGCGCGACCAACGCGAGCCTGGCACGATCTATCCCCCGGTGGAAATAGCCAACAGCGACAGGCTCCATCTGGGTCTCTACACGACATTCCTTGTCATTGTGGACTAGCACGGACGGCGATCGAAAGACGGTCGCCGTCCGTCTTTCGTCTTCTACCTTCTGCATCGTAAACGACAATACTCAGCGGTATACGTGGGCAGTGCGGCTATCATGGTATTTTACCGATATCCGCACTGCTCGCGTAAACGTGCGGCAACCCATGCCAGACAAAGGAACGCCATGGATACTACCGATAGCGTCTATGGCGACAAACTCGTCCGTCTCGATACGTTCGATACCGCCGTGGCGGTCGACCCCAGCGCCGAGGACGACGCCAAGCGTCGGTTTATGACGCTTATTCTCCAGACGGCCCACCGCAACAACGGCAACATCGGGCACGTGCTGCGCGCGACCAACACGAGCGGCGAGGTCTTTGCCGGCAAGCTACTCAAGGACAACGCCATCCTTTCCGGCCAAGCCCCCGACCGCTCCGCCGAGCAATCGGCAGCGCACCTGGCCAACACCGCCGCGCTGTTCGAGGAGTACCGTCATCTGTGTACCGTCTCGCACCTGCGCGGATTTCCGCGCGTCTATGGCTACGGATCGTGCGAGGATGACCCGCTCATCCTCATGGAGTGGGTCGAGGGTACCTTGCTCAAGCAGGCGCTGCCCCTGCTTCCGCACGACGCCTCGGGCGGGCTGACCACCCAGATGGTCGCCGCCGTCGGAAACGCCGTGCTTCGTGCGCTCTTGATGACCCAAGGCCTCGTGAACCCGGTCATCCATCGCGACCTTTCGCCTGCCAATATTATGTTCCGCACCACCAGCCGAACGCTCGAGCAGCAGATTGCCGATTGCTCCTTTGACCCCTGCCTCATCGACATGGGCTCCGCGACCATGGCTCTCGGCGACGACACGATCACCCGGCGCGCCGACATCTGGCGCTTTGCCACGCCCGCATACGCCGCGCCCGAGATGCTCACGCAGGATATCGAAGGCATCGCGGCCCTTCGCCGTTCGCCGGCAATCGACGTCTATGCGCTTTCGAGCATTCTGTACCAGCTCTACAGCGGTCGCAAACCGTTTGACTTTGAGTCGACGGACGCCGCTGCAACCGGCTCGTTCTATCTCGTAAAGACCAAGACCAAGCCGGCACCGCTCGAGCCGCGCTGCGAGGGCGATGAAGCGCTCGTCCAAATCATCATGAAGGGTCTCTCAGTCGAGCAGTGCGATCGTCCCACCGAGCAGCAGATGCTCGAGGTGCTCTCGGCATACCTCACCGATGCCGAATCCGAGGGCCGCGAAGGCACAGGAGACGAGGCCGCGATTGATATCGATTCTGGCACGCACCTTAAGGTCGACGTCGCCGGCGAGCGCGCACGAGAGATCCTGAATCAGGCCCGTCACGATGCCATGACCCGCCGCCGCTTTATTATCGGCGGCGCTATCGCAGCCGCTGCGGGGCTCAGCGTTATCGGGGCGGCAACCCATGGCTTTGGCATCCCCGACTACCTTGACGGCATCCGCGGTTCGATTGACGACTACACCTGGGATCAGCTGCAGGAGATTTCGCTCAAGATTAAGGCCGCCGAGACCCGTAGCGAGGCACGCGAGATTGCCAAGCGCTATCATCTGCTCGATGCCGATGGGCATATCCCCTATCCGTGTACCAAGCGTGTCACGCTCACCAACGGGCTGCAGGTTGGCGCGCAGCTTGTGGGCATCCGCCACGATGAGCTTCTGGACGGGACGGGCAAGGCCGGACTGACGTTTATGTTCGATGCGGGTATTGCCGAGCGCAACGCTGCGGCTGAACCGCCGAGCGCCGGCTGGGCAGATTGCGAGCTGCGGGAATGGCTCAACGGCGACGGCCTTAAGCTGCTGCCCAACGAGTTGCGCGCACTCATTAAAGGGGTCAAGAAGGTCTCGAACAATGTGGGCGCCGCCAACAGCGCATCGTGCCTGAGCGAGTTGCCCGCAACCCTTTGGCTGCCCGCCATGGTCGAGCTGTGCGGTACGCAACCGCCCGATTCGTTTACCGAGGACTATCACTACCTGGCAGACATCTACAACGGCGAGGGCAAGGAGTATCAGCTCTTCCGCGAGCTCAAGGTGAGCCCGTATTCCACGAACGAGACGATGGTCCGCCAGTGGAAGGGCAAGGACACCTGTTGGTGGGAGCGCACGGTGAGCCCCGACACATCGGAGAGCGAAGGCACGCTCTATATGAACCGCGTGGGGCACGACGGCGACGTCTTTACGTACGCAACGCCTGCGGAAAAGCCAAACAAGCTAACCTGTGTGATCCCCGGGTTCTGTATCTAGGCGGCGGGCGTCTTGCCGCAACGGGACCCCTCCCCGGCAAATGTCTCGATCTGTAACAGTTAGAACTCAAATACTGGTCTAGATGTTACAGATCAAGATGTTCGGATTGGCCTGGATGGTTTGTCTCGACCTGTAACATCTACTTGGCAAAATCAGGTCAATATGTTACGGATTGAGACGTTTGGACTGCCGTTCAACAGTTCGTCTAAATCTGTAACAGTTATGGTTCAAAAACCGGTCCAGATGTTACAGATTGAGATGATTGGTTGGAACGGTCCATCGGCCAACCAACTACCTTCATCTGTAGCGAAATGTCATACATTTATTCTGTACTAGACACCCCCAGGGGGTATGGGTGTATAGTATCGGCAGGTTAACAATTCCAACACCGAACCACAGAAAGGAGAAACCATGGCTCAAGATAAGTTTGACGTGGGCGGCATGACGTGCGCCGCTTGCCAGGCGCATGTGGACCGCGCCGTCAGTAAGCTCGACGGCGTCCAAGGCGTCGCTGTCAACCTGCTCGCCGGCTCCATGTTGGTGGACTATGACCCCGCACAGGTCTCCCCCGACGACATCTGCACCGCCGTCGATCGCGCGGGCTATTCGGCCTCGCCCGTCAGTACGGGCACCGACGCCGCCAGCTCAAGCGGCAGCGCGCAAGCCAGGTCCGGCGCCGCCCATATGGAGTCGCCGACCAAAAAGTTGGAGGCCACTGCCTCCGCCATGCGCACCCGTCTCATCATCTCAATCATCTTTCTCATTCCGCTGTTCTACATAGGCATGGGACACATGCTCGGCTGGCCGCTGCCCAGCGTCTTCACCGACCACACCCACAGCATGACGTTGGCGCTCACCGAGCTCGTCTTGCTCATCCCCATCGTCTACGTCAACGACGCGTACTTTATCAACGGCTTCAAGTCGCTCGTGCACGGCGCACCCACCATGGACGCTCTCATCGCCGTCGGTGCCACCGCGTCGATCGCCTGGTCGCTCTATGCCATGTTTATCATGGCCGACCAGCTGGCCACAGGTCAGGTACACGAGGCTATGATGACGAGCATGGACAACCTGTACTTTGAGAGCGCCGGCACCATCCTGTCGCTCGTCACCGTGGGCAAATACCTCGAGACGCGCAGCAAGTCCAAGACCGGCGGCGCTATCGAGGCGCTCATCGACCTAGCACCCAAGACCGCGACCGTCGTTGCCGATGACGGCACCGAAACCACCGTGGACGTCGACAGCATCCTTCCCGGCCAGGTGCTGCGTGTGCGCCCCGGCGAGTCCATCCCTGTCGACGGCGTAGTACTCGAGGGCGCGTCGGCCGTGGACGAGAGTGCGCTCACCGGCGAGTCCATCCCCGTGGAAAAGACCGCCGGCGACACCGTCAACGCCGCCACGGTCAACCGCACCGGATCGTTTACCTTCCGTGCCACGCGAGTGGGCGCCGACACGTCGCTCGCCAAGATCATCCAGCTCGTCGAGGACGCCAACGCCACCAAGGCGCCCATCGCCCGCCTGGCCGACAAGGTCGCCGGCGTGTTTGTGCCCGTGGTGTTTGTGATCTCGGCCGTGACCTTTGCGGTGTGGATGGCACTGACCGGCAGCATAAACGAGGCGCTCACCTCCGCCGTGGCCGTGTTGGTGATCAGCTGCCCGTGCGCGCTGGGCCTGGCCACGCCCGTCGCCATTATGGTTGGCACCGGTAAGGGCGCCGAAATGGGCATTCTGTTTAAGAGCGCCGAGGCGCTGGAGAATCTGCGCAACGTGGGCACCGTGGTACTCGATAAGACGGGTACGGTCACCCGCGGCAAGCCGGCCGTGACCGATATCGTGGTGGCCACGCGCGCTGACGGCTCGCCCGCTATGAGTGAAAAGGCGCTACTGAAGCTCGCTGCCGCGCTGGAGCGCTCGAGCGAGCACCCGCTGGCCGAGGCGATTATGGCCGAGTGCGGGGCGCGCGGAATCGTCGCACGCATGGTCGAGGACTTTGCCGCCGTGCCCGGTCGTGGCGTTACGGCGCGCGAGGGACAAAACGTCATCGCTGCCGGCAACGTTCGTCTGATGAGCGAGCTGGGCGCGGAGGTGCCCGCCGGTCTTGCCGAGCAATTTGCTACCGAGGGCAAAACGCCGCTGTTCTTTGCCAAGAACGGCAAACTCGTTGGTACCATCGCCGTGGCTGACGAGGTCAAAGAGACGAGCGCCGAGGCAATCGCCGCGCTCCGCAAGCTCGGCGTCGACGTGCGCATGCTCACCGGCGACAACCGCGTGACGGCCGAGGCCATCGCTCGCCGCGTGGGACTCACCAGCGAACAGGTTATCGCCGACGTCCTGCCCGCCGACAAGGAACGTCACGTGCGCGAACTGCAGGATGCGGGCGGCAAGGTCGCCATGGTGGGCGACGGCATCAACGACTCCCCCGCCCTGGCGCGCTCCGACGTGGGCCTCGCTATCGGCACCGGCGCCGACATCGCCAAGGAGGGCGCCGACGTGGTGCTCATGCGCAGCGACCTCATGGACGTCGCCCGCGCCATCGAGCTTTCGCGCGCCACGATCCGCAACATCAAGCAGGACCTGTTCTGGGCACTGTTCTACAACGGCATCGGCATTCCGCTGGCGGCGGGCGTGTTCTTCCCGCTCACCGGATGGCAACTCTCGCCGATGTTTGGCGCTGCAGCCATGAGCCTGTCGAGCGTGTGCGTCGTAAGCAATGCCCTGCGTCTGCGAACCTTTAAACCATCAGTTGCGGTGAAATAAGGCGTAACATGCTTAGCTAAACCGCTATTTAGTCCGTATTTCACCGCAACTTTAGGTACTCAACGAAAAGGAGATAATCATGAACTACATCGTTAAAACGTCTGGCCTCATGTGCGGCCACTGCGACGCCACTGTCGAGACGGCGCTGCTCAACGTGGCAGGCGTGACCGATGCCGACGCCGATCACGAGACCCAGACCGTCCAGGTAGAGTGCGCCGACACCGTGACCGCCGAGCAGCTCGCCGCCGCCGTCGAGGGCGCCGGCGAGAAGTTCCACGCCCTGTCCGTGACCGCCGCGTAGCAGCTACCAGAGGCATTCGATCCCATCGACCAGAAACGAGGACCCGCCATGATGGCAGACCATAAATCGGTGACCCGCATGCTCAAGACGGCACGCGGCCAGATCGACGGCATTCTGCGGATGGTCGATGAGGACCGTTACTGCGTCGACATCTCCACGCAGCTCATGGCCACGCAGGCGCTTATCGCCCGCATCAACGCCGATGTGTTGAAGGCACACATCGAGGGCTGCGTCGCCTCGGCCATCGAATCGGGCGACGAGGAGCTCAAAGCCGCCAAGCTCGCCGAGATCGAACGCGTCGTCGACAAGCTCGCCAAGTAATTGGTGCAAGGGGAGACAGGTACGTTTGCACCACCTTGGTGCAGATTAACCTGTCCCCAATGCACCAAAAGGGGTATAAAGGCGTGCAGCATATCGAACGAAAGGCAATTCGCATGAATGACTTTATGAAGGGTCGCAACGGCGCCGACGAACTCACCGTCGTGTTGGGCTTCGCAGGCATTATCATCGCGATGATCGGATCGATGGCCCGTATTCAGTGGCTCAGCTGGATCGCCATCGCCGTTATTGTGATTGGCGTGCTGCGCGGCCTGTCCAAAAACACCGACGCGCGCCGCAAGGAGAACGATGCCTTTGTCACGGCGACCGCGAACGTCCCCGGCCTAGGCAAGTTCGTCGCCAGCTTGGGCGGCGGGACTGCAGCTGCCAACGCCTCGCGCACGGCCGGCACCAGCAAGGAAGACTTTGAACGTGCCAAGCGCACGGCCAAGAAGATGTGGAAGGGTCGCAAGACCACGGCGTACCTCAAGTGCCCCAACTGCGGCCAGATGTTGTCCGTCCCCAAGGGCAAGGGCAAGATCCGCGTCACCTGCCCCAAGTGCCACGCCAAGATGGAAACCCGCTCCTAGCCGCTACACCATAGGACAAAATAAAAGCCGAGGCCTCGTGTTGAGACCTCGGCTTTTTGTATGCGACAACGGAGCTGTCCCTTTGTCACACCTATGCCACGCCGTCGCGGGCCAGCTCCTCGGCAAGCGCTTCGGCAGGCATGGTCATAATCGCGTCGAGCTCGGCGTCCACCTCGGGAATACGCTTCACCTTGAGCTTGCGCACCAGATCGCCGCGACACATCACGTGCGTCGGCTCACGCAGTGCGCACAGGTCATCGAGCGGGTTCTCGCGCGTCACCAGGATATCGGCGGTCTTGCCGCACTCGATTGTGCCGGTCTCGCCGCCCAGCCCCAGCAGCTCGGCATTGACCTGCGTAGCCGTATGCAGTGCGAAGGCGTTGCTCACGTCGACATACTTGGCAAAATAGGCCACCTCACGCCACATGTCGTACTGCGTCACGAACGGGCAGCTCGAGTCCGTGCCCAGGCCCACCTTAACGCCGGCATCCAGTGCGGCACGAGCGCTCTCGATAATGCCCGAGCACACGATATCGCCGTTCTTCTTTTGCGTATCGGTCGAATGGGTCTTTTTCGGGTCGAGCAATACAAACGGCAGCGCCGGGCTGATAGTGCAGGTAACACTGGGCGCACGCCCCTCGAGCTGCGTGCCCGCGGCGCCACGGTACAGCTCCAGGATCTCGGGCGTCAGCGGAGCGCCGTGCTCAATCGTGTCAACGCCGGCCTCAAGCGCGGCCTTCACGCCCTCGGTACTCTCAACATGAGCCATAACAGGAAGGCCCATATCGTGCGCCGCCCTGCACGCCGCCGCGGCAACCTCCACGGGCATACGCAACACACCCGGCTCGCCCACCTCGGTCGCGTCGAACACGCCGCCCGTCACGAACAGCTTAATGACGTCGGCACCACGCGCATACAGGTCGCGCACCTGTTCGGCTGCCTCGGCGGGACCGTTGGCCACCTGGGCGAACAAGCCCGCACCATGGCCGCCCGGCACCGTAACGCCCGTTCCCGGCGCCACCAGGCGAGGACCTTGATACTTGCCGGCGTCGATGGCATTACGAACGGCGATGTCGGCAAACAGCGGGTCGCCCGCGCCGCGCACCGTGGTCACGCCGCTTGCCAGCTGCTGTTGGGCGCTGCCTTTGAGGATGTGGCGGACGATGGCGCGCCCCACGGGATTATCGAGCTTCTTCATCAGCGCGCCTGCATCGCCCGCCGAAACCGGCTTGCCCGAACCGCACAGATGCACATGCATATTGATGAGACCTGGCATGAGATACGCACCTGCCAGGTCGATGACCTCGGCACCTGCAGGCGCCTGCGCCACAGCACTCGGCCCCATCCACGTGATGACACCGCGCTCAACGGCCACGGCCATGTCGGGCTGCGGCTCCATATGCTCCGAACCATCCAGAATGGTCGCATTGATAAACAACGTGGAACGATCGGCAGACGCCATATCGAGCTCCTCCCTCACGATTAACATGAACATTTGTCCATTATCACCTAGTCCCGCTGGATTACTGCAGACGCATCGGTTAACGGAGGGAAGAGGGGATGTGGGGGACGGAATACGTTGCAGCCCCATCCCAGCAACATCAGGGGAATGTCTCGAACTGTAACAGGTACAGGGTTATTGGGCCCCTTGATGTTACAGATCGAGACATTCGGTCGACGTTTCACCGGTTTGTCTCGATCTGTAACAGTTACGAGCTCAAATAACCTCTAAACGTTACAGATTGAGACAAAACCTCTCAGCGCCCATACCACCGGCATCTCCATTCCTCAGCCAAATCAGCCCGTCGCGGAATACCCGCCAGCCTCATTTTCTCGACCAGCTTCCCCGGGTCTTTGAGTTCGTTAAACGTAAACCGAAGCACCTTATGCCCGAGCATTGTCAGATGGGACTCCCGTTGACGTTCAGCCACGAATGGGTCGACCGACTCCCGACCCTCGCCGTTCTGCAAGGTGTACTTCCCCTTTCCGTCGAGCTCGCCGATGACACACGTCCCGTTCTCGAGCCGCCAAAAATAGTCGACGCGAAACACCTGGCTCGGATCGAGCGGGTCGCGAAACTCCACCTGCAGCTCCGGAACCGGAAAGCCGTACGCAATAAAGAACGCTCGGAACCGAGACTCGCCGCCGTTTTCGGACAGCCCGTCCGCATACGACGCAATCACCTGTGCCCTGCGATACCCTCGCCTGCCCTTACAATCGACGCGGAGGCGCTCGCACAAATCCCCACGCGATACGCCTTTCGCCCGCAGTGCAGAATCGGCAATCGCCAACCCGTAGGAGAACGGCGCACGCAGCAAGCAATCATCTACCGTGCGCCAAAACGGCGTCGCCCACACGCCGTCGACTTGTTCAAGCGCACCCGCCGCCTGCGGACGCAACAGCCGACATCCTGCACTCAGCGGCACCGAGCAACCTGTCTTAACAAGATAACGCGGCCCGAGCAGATCATTCGGCACCTCCAGACCCCATATCAGTGCGGCGTCATATCCCCAAAACGCCCAATCGGGATGAAATTCCGCAAGCCCTCTGATAGTCCTCAGTGCTCGCTCCGTCAGCGTCAATGCATCCCAATCATGCTGAAAACAGAACAGGTACGGCTCGGGCTCCGCAATATCGTCGGTTCCAACATGGCGTCGCAACCACATGAGCTCGGTATTGTCATGCGTTGCGAGCAGCGTACCTTGCTCGGTCGCCTCCGTGAGCCGCGCGAGCATCCTGTTCCGCGCCAACGTGTTGCGAGTCGCATGTTTGTGTTTGAGAACGGTATTAGACACTTTCATCACCACCACGTCAGACAAATGGACCATCGTCACCGTTGCCTCCGCTGACAAATGTCTTGATCTGTAACAGGAAGACCGATTTTTGGCCGCTAGATGTTACAGATCGAGATCTTTCGACACCGCGTCCAACCTTTGTCTCAATTTGTAACAGGTAGGTCGAGTTTTGGCCTGCAGATGTTACAGATTGAGACATTCCCCCAACCAGGTGCCAAACGTCTCGATCTGTAACAGTTAGACGTTCTCCAGGGCCCTAAACGTTACAGATTTAGACAAATCAGCAGCGCCCAAGCATTCGTCTCGATCTGTAACAGGTAGACCGGTTTTTTGTCCCTAAACGTTACAGATCGAGACAAATAGACACGCGGCGGCGCTGCGACAGCCCATCCCTTACTCCCACTCCTGCTCGTAGATGTTGAGCGACTTTACGTACCGCCCCTGGGCGCCCATGATGTCGCGGACCAGACGCAAGAAGAAACTGATGCACGAGGTGTCAAAGCCATCCTGCAGGTCCTCCGGATGCACCGCACCAGGCCCATCGACCGCCGTGTCACTCAGGCGTGCGATGTCATACAGATAGAGTTGTCCCGCCGTCAGCCAGACATCGTCGACGCAGGCGAGGCGCACCGCAATCGCTCCGTCGCTCCAATGCTCCTTTTGCACGATATGCGGATCGTAGACGTCAAAGCGACGGTCGGTGCGTGTGTCCTTCAGCGCGACCATACCAGTCGCAGGATCCTTGTCCAAAATGCCAAAGCGCGAGAAATACTGCGTGTCGCATACCTGCTCGAGCCGCTTGAGCGAGGCAGGCGAAAGCGATGCCGGCGGCTCATCAACATACAGCTCGAGCAGCGTCTTGCCATGGCGATAGGGGCGCTCGAAGAGCAGCCAATCGGTAAATGCCATGTTGTAGGCCATGATTTCGTTTTGGGAAGGCTCGGTGCAATAGCCGAGCCACGGGTCGACAATGATCTCGAACTGCTCGCGCGCCGGCTCCAAAAACTGAAACTTCCGCAGCATCCAAAAATGGGCCATGTCGGCAATATCGTTACCGACGGCTTCGGCCAGATGCGCTCGGTCTAAAACGTGGTCAGTCACGGCATCCTCCTCAAACTGATGAACCTCAATTTGAGCTTACGAGGAGGGTGGGCAGCCACTGTCAGCACGGACAAAATAGGCCTCCGGCTGCAAACCAACTGCTGACCAAACACTTGACGGGATGCTTGACCGAAAATGCGCACCGCAATAAAACCGCAGGTAAACATAGACGGCCAACCCGCCCTTTTGAGCCATATGCCCACAGCCACCACAGAAACAACAGGTGACCACAGCTCAAAAAGACGCCGAATGGACACTCGCGCGTCGACAAACGAACAAATCGGTCGCAAACCCGCAAGAAGTGTCCCCGAATGCCGACCCAAAAGGAACGTCCCCAGCATGCCGGCACTTGGGGACGCTCCTTATGTGCCGGCAGTTGGGGACAGCCCTTGACGATTCAATTGTGAACAGCCGCCTTACAGCTCCAGCGCCTCGGCGACTTCGGCAGCGCAGGCCAGGGCGTCGGCCATGGCGCTTACCACGAGCGAACTGCCATTGCGAGCATCGCCGGCCACGTATACCGGTGTGGCGCCCGCGGCGACGCCGTCGACACGCGCCGCAAGATGCGAGCCCTCGGCAGCCATCACAGGCAGCGGACGACCAGCAGTGGCAACGGACACGCCAACGGCGTCGAACACACCGTGCTCCGGGCCCGTAAAGCCGCAGGCGATGAGCACCAGCTGCGCCGGCACTTCGCGCTCGGAGCCCGCAATGCGTTCAGGCTTGCCGGCCGACCAATCCAGATCGACCACGCGCAGGCCCGCTGCCGCGCCCTTCTTATCCAGCAGTACCTCGAGCGTATCCACGCCCCAGGCACGCATCTCGCCATCCATCGCAGCGATAGCCTCCTGCTGGCCGTAGTCGGTCTTCTTCACATTGGGCCACTGCGGCCAGGGGTTGCTCGCCGCGCGCTTATCGGGCACAGCCGGCAAGAACTCAAACTGACGCACGCTGCGCGCGCCTTGGCGCACCGCGGTACCCACGCAGTCGTTTCCCGTATCGCCGCCGCCAATGACCACAACGTCCAGGCCGCGCGCGTTCACCGCGGGCTCACCACCATCGAGCACCGAGACGGTCGAGGCCGTCAGGTAGTCCACGGCATACACCACGCCCGGGGCATCCACATTCGTAGCCGAAAGCCCGCGCGGGGCACGGGCACCAGCAGCCACCACAACGGCGTCAAAGCCATTGAGCTTGGCTGTTACCGCAGGGTCCGTCACGTCGGCGCTCAGCTCAAACACAATGCCCAGCTCGCGCATGAGCGCCACGCGACGCTCGACCACGGACTTCTCGAGCTTCATGTTGGGAATGCCGTACATGAGCAGGCCGCCCGGGCGGTCGTCACGCTCAAACACCGTCACGCGGGCACCGCGACGCGCGAGCTCCCACGCAGCCACCAGGCCAGCAGGACCGGAGCCCACCACGGCGACCGTGGGCGCGTCCTCTCCCGCCGGCTCAAAGCGACGCGGACCGCCATTTGCCCACTCATGGTCGCTGATCGCACGCTCGTTGTCATGGATCGTCGTGGGCTGGCCATCGACCGAACCCAGGTTGCACGCGGCTTCGCACAGCGCCGGGCACACGCGACTCGTGAACTCGGGCATGGGCGAGGTGAGCGACAGACGCTCGGCAGCCTCGTCCCAGCGGCCGCGGTACACCAGCTCATTCCACTCGGGAATCAGGTTGTGCAGCGGGCAGCCGCTCGGGCGTGCCTTGCCAAAGCTCGCACCCATCTGACAAAACGCCACGCCGCACATCATGCAGCGGCTCGCCTGAGCGCGACGTGCATCGTCATCGAGCTCCACGTACAGCGGATCAAAATCATGGCTGCGCTCCTCCACGGGGCGAAGCTCGTGGGTCACGCGATCGATATCAAGAAAAGCACCGGGCTTACCCATGGCACTTACGCCTCCTTCTTGGTCGAAGCAACAGAGCCGGCAGCGCCGCCCGCCACATCAAAGCGAGCGACATCCGCGGCACTCGCGCGGCCGGTCACAATGTCAAACGCCAGCTCCTCGGCCTGCGCATGCGTCTTGCCCACGGCCTCGGCGGCGGCGACAATCGCCAGCACGCGCTCGTACTCGGTTGGAATGACCTTCACAAAGTGCTTGCTCATCGTCTCAAAGCTGTAGAGCAGCTTAATACCGCGCGGGCTCTGCGTCGCGTCCACGTGCTCCTGGATGAGCGCACGAATCTGCGCAAGCTCACCGGCCGTCGGGGCTTTAAGCTCAACGCTCTCGTGGTTCACACGGGCATCGAGCGTGCCGTACTGGTCAAAGACGTAAGCCACGCCGCCCGTCATGCCGGCGGCGAAGTTCTGCCCGACCTCGCCCAGGATGAGCGCCAGACCTCCCGTCATGTACTCGCAGCCATGGTTGCCGCAGCCCTCGACCACCACCGTGGCACCGGAGTTGCGTACGCCAAAGCGCTGGCCGGCCAGGCCGTTAATGAAGCCGCGGCCACTCGTAGCGCC
Source organism: uncultured Collinsella sp. (assembly GCA_900552685.1). Classification (GTDB taxonomy): domain Bacteria; phylum Actinomycetota; class Coriobacteriia; order Coriobacteriales; family Coriobacteriaceae; genus Collinsella. Next base: position 42,372 of record USAJ01000001.1, on the reverse strand, counting down.
AAAGAACGCAACGTTGCCCACGATGATGTTCTCGTCGAACTTGTAGGTCGCATGCGGGTTGGGGCGCACCGACACCTCGCCGCCCGAAAGGCCCTTGCCAAAGTAGTCGTTGGCGTCGCCGCACACGTTGAGCGTAATGCCGCGCGGCAGAAAGGCGCCAAAGCTCTGACCGGCCGAACCATCGCAATCGATGGTGATGGAGCCGGCGGGCAGACCCTCGGGATGCGCCTTGGTCACCGCGTTGCCCAAGATGGTGCCCACGCAACGGTTGACGTTGGCGATATCGGCGCGGAAGCGAATCGGACGCAGGTGCGCACGGGCATCGGCCGTATAGGGCACAAACAACGTGGAGTCGAGCGTCTTGTCGAGCTCACTGTCCGCAGCCATCTGCGGCAGGAAGTGACGACCGTCGGCACCCGGGATGTGGGCACCGAACTCGCAGGTCGCGCTCGCCAGCACGGGCGACAGATCGAGCAGGTTGGCCTTGCGGTTGCCCGGGACCTCAATCTGCCGCAAGCACTCGGGATGGCCGACCATCTCGTCGACGGTGCGGAAGCCCAGGCTCGCCATGACCTCGCGCAGCTGCTCGGCAACAAAGAGCATAAAGTGTTCGACGTGCTCGGGCTTGCCGCGGAAGCCGCGACGCAGGCGGCAGTTTTGCGTGGCGATGCCGGCCGGGCAGGTATCCTGCTGGCAGTCGCGCTGCATAAGGCAGCCCATGGAGATGAGCGGCATGGTCGCAAAGCCAAACTCCTCGGCACCCAGCAGGCAGGCGACGGCGACGTCGGTGCCGTCCATGAGCTTGCCGTCGGCCTCGAGTACCACGCGCGAGCGCAGGCCGTTTTGCAGCAACGTCTGTTGAGCCTCGGCAAGGCCAAGCTCCAGCGGCAGACCGGCGTGCCAGATCGAATCGCGCGCCGCAGCACCGGAGCCGCCGTTGTGGCCGCTGATCAAGATCTTGTCGGCGGCACCCTTGGCCACACCGGTGGCGATGGTGCCAACGCCGGCCTCGCTGACCAGCTTGACCGACACGCGTGCGCCGGGGTTGGCGTTCTTAAGATCGAAGATAAGCTCCGCCAGGTCCTCGATGGAGTAGATGTCGTGGTGCGGCGGAGGCGAGATCAGGCCGATACCGGGTGTGGACTGACGGACCTCGGCAATCCAAGGGTAGACCTTCTTGCCGGGCAGGTGACCGCCCTCGCCGGGCTTGGCGCCCTGGGCCATCTTGATCTGAATCTCGAAGGCGCTGCACAGGTAGCGGCTCGTCACGCCAAAGCGCGCGCTTGCCACCTGCTTGATGGCGGAGTTCTTGGAGTCACCGTTAGCCAGCGGGGTCTCGCGACGCGGGTCCTCGCCGCCCTCGCCCGAGTTGGAACGGCCGTGCAGGCGGTTCATGGCGATGGCCATGCACTCGTGTGCTTCCTTGCTGATGGAGCCGTACGACATGGCGCCGGTGTTAAAGCGGCGGACGATGTTGAGCGCGGGCTCGACCTCGTCGAGCGAAACCGGCGTGCGACCGCTGGCATTAAAGTCCAGCAGGTCACGCAGGCGCACAGCACGGCCGGTGCGGTGCAGGCGGGCGCTGTACTCCTTAAAGGTGTCGTAGCTGTCCTCACAGCAGGCGGTCTGCAGCAAGTAGACAGTCTGCGGATCGATGAGGTGATCCTCGCCGCCGAGCGGGCGCCACTTGGTCAGGCCCAACGTGGGCAGCTGATCGGGAGCCGGGCTCTTAAGGATAGCGAGCGCGGCGTCGTAGCGCTCATTCTGCTCGCGCTCGACGTCCTCGACACCCATACCGCCCACACGGCTCACCGTGCCGGCGAAGTACGCGTTGACGAACTCCGGAGTGAAGCCCACGGCCTCGAAGATCTGCGCGGAGTGGTAGCTCTGCACCGTGGAGATGCCCATCTTGGACATGATGGAGACGATGCCGGCGGTCGCAGCCTTGTTGTAGTTGGCGATGCCCTGCTCAGCTGTCACGTCCAGATCGCCGTGCGTCGCCAAGTCGCGAATGCACGCATGCGCGTTGTACGGATAGATGCCGCTCGCGGAGTAGCCCACCAGCGCCGCAAAGTCGTGCGGGGACACGGCGTCGCCACACTCCACCACGATGTCGGCAAAGGTACGCACGCCGGCGCGGATCAGGTGGTTGTGCACGCAGCCCACGGCGAGCAGCGACGGTACGGGCACCTCGCCCGCAGCGGCGCGATCGCTCAACACCACGATGTTCACGCCGTCGCGAACCGCGGCCTCAACGTCCTCTGCAAGCTGCTTGAGCGCAGCCTGCAGCGCACCCTCGCCGGCATCGCGGCGGTAGACGGCACGGAAACGGCGGGTCTTAAAGCCCACGCGGTCGATGGCGCAGATACGCTCGAACTCCTCCTCGCTCAGCAGCGGACGCTCCAGGCGCACCAGCTGGCAGGCCGTACGGGAGTCCTCGAGCAGGTTACCGTGGTTGCCCAGGTAGAGCGTGGTCGAAGTGACCATATGCTCGCGCAGGGCGTCGATCGGCGGGTTCGTGACCTGAGCGAACAGCTGATAGAAGTAGTCGAAGAATGAGCGCGTCTTCTTGGACAGGCAGGCCAGCGGCGCATCGATACCCATCGAGGCGAGCGGCGCCTTGCCCTGCTGGGCCATGGGACGCACGACTTCGTCAACATCATCCCAGTGATACCCGAGCTTGGCCATGCGCACGGCGGCGGGCACCTCGGTATCCTCGGCGGGCGTGGGCGCGACGGGCTCATCGAGCGCGTCAACGGTCAGCGTCTCCTCGGCAATCCAGTCGCGGTAGGGTTTTTCCTTGGCATAGCGGGCGCGCAGCTCATCGTTGTAGATCACGCAGCCGCGGGCAAAGTCAACCTCGAGCATCTGGCCCGGTCCCAGACAGCCGCTCGTCAGGATGTTCTCGGGGCTCACCTCGATGGTGCCCACCTCGCTTGCCAGCATAAAGCGACCGTCGCGCGTCACATAGTAGCGGGCGGGACGCAGGCCGTTACGGTCGAGGGCGGCACCCAGCGTGCGACCGTCGGTAAAGGCGATGGCCGCCGGGCCATCCCACGGCTCCATGAGCATGGACTGGTAGGCATCGTAGGCGCGGCGTTCCTCACTCAGGCTGTCGTTGTGGTCCCACGGCTCGGGCAGCAGCATGGACGCGGCACGCGTAAGCGGGCGACCGTTCATGACCAGGAACTCAAGCACATTGTCCAGAATCGCGGAGTCGGAACCCTCGCGGTTGATGATGGGCATCACGCGCTCAAGATCGTGCTGCAGCACGGGGCTGTACAGGTTGGGTTCGCGGGCGCGAATCCAGTTGACGTTGCCCTTGAGGGTATTGATCTCGCCGTTGTGGATGATAAAGCGGTTGGGGTGCGCGCGCTCCCAGCTGGGCGTAGTGTTGGTGGAGTAGCGCGAGTGGACGAGTGCCACGGCCGTTTTGACGGCGGCGTCGTTGAGGTCGATGAAGAAGCGGCGCATCTGCGTGGCAACAAGCATGCCCTTGTACACGATGGTGCGCGAGCTCATGGAGCACACATAGAAGATCTTGTCGCGCAGGGCGAACTCAGCGTCGGCCTTCTTTTCGATGGTGCGGCGGCACACATACAGACGGCGCTCGAAGGCGTCGCCCGCCGGCGTGTCGTCCGGACGGCCCAGGAAGGCCTGCAGGATAGTGGGCATACAGGCGCGGGCCGTCTCGCCCAGGTCGTGCGGGTCGACCGGCACCTCGCGCCAAAAGAGCAGCGGCACGCCAGCCTCGGCGCAGCCCTCCTCAAACACGCGACGGGCATCCTCTACGCCCTTGTCGTCCTGCGGGAAGAACAGCATGGCCACGCCATAGTCGCCCTCTGCCGGCAGAATCTGGCCGCACTTTTGAGCCTCTTTGCGGAAAAAGTGATGCGGAACCTGAAACAGGATGCCGGCGCCGTCGCCGGTGTTCTTCTCGAGTCCCGTACCACCGCGGTGCTCCAAGTTAACCAGAATGGACAGTGCGTCGTCCAGGATCTGGTGATGGCGCTCGCCGTTGATATCGGCAAGCGCGCCGATGCCACATGCATCGTGGTCGAATTCGGGGCGATAAAGGCCCTGCTGCTGAGCGGAATCTGCCTGCATCGCGATCCTCCCCTAGATATTTAGACAGTCAGTTGAATAGGCATACTAGGAGCATCGCCGGCCTGTTGTGTTTCCCACCCGTTTCGAAACAATCGCGTAACGCACGCCCTACGAGTGGACACCGCCGACCTCAAGGGCGACAACATAGGCCCCAAGTTCGGCCTGCAAGCTCACCGCTTCAAACATCTCAATCTGTAACAGGAAGACCCAATTACCATCCCTAGTTGTTACAGATCAAGACATTTCAGCAATCCCCTTTCACCATCCTATTCAAATACAACAATTTTGTTAGTCTTGGTTAACTTTTGAGCCTAAAACGGGTATCCTTTGCGGCGTCAAGCAAACGGCACGCGCGCCGTGCCAGATCAAGGAGGCCCCATGGCATGCCAGACAGACCAACAGACGATGCAACTTGTCCTTATCCGTCACGGAGAATCCGAGTGGAACAAACTCAACCTGTTCACCGGCTGGACCGATGTTGAGCTCACCGACACGGGCCGCGAAGAAGCCGCCGCAGGCGGTCGAGCCCTCAAAGAAGCCGGTTTCGACTTTGACGTCTGCTACACTTCGCGCCTCAAGCGCGCGATCCACACCCTCAACATCGTGCTCGGCCAGATGGATCGCGAGTGGCTGCCCGTCATCAAATCCTGGAAGCTCAACGAGCGCCACTACGGCGCGTTGCAGGGTCTCAACAAGGCCGATGCCGCGGCGGAGCACGGCGACGAACAGGTGCTCATCTGGCGCCGCTCCTTCGATATCTGCCCGCCGGCACTCGAGCCGAACGACGCGCGCGATCCCCACACCCAGGAGCAATACCGTGATGTCGCACCCGACCAGCTGCCCTACACCGAGTGCCTCAAGGACACGATAGCCCGTGCCTGGCCTTATTTCGAAGACGAGATTCGCCCCCAGATGCTCGCCGGCAAGCGCGTACTCATCGCCGCACACGGCAACTCCCTGCGCTCTCTCGTCATGAAGTTCGAGCACCTCACGCCCGAGGAGATCCTCAAGGTCAACATCCCCACCGGCGTGCCGCTCGTCTACATCTTCGATGCCGATTTCAACGTCCTCGACAAGCGCTACATCGGCGACCCGGCGACCATCGCCGCCAAGATCGACGCCGTGGCCAACCAAGGCAAAGCGCACAAGTAGCCCAAACCTAAACCCAGGGCGTGGCGCCGCGCAACCCAAGTGCAGCGCCACGCCACCCCAACGTAGGAACCAGCCATGCTCAACCATCTCAAACAACACTTTGGCTCGCACCGCACCGGCGGTCACGGAGGCCTAGACATTGCACGGCATATCGGCCCCGGGCTTCTCGTGACCGTCGGCTTTATCGATCCGGGCAACTGGGCCTCCAACATGGCCGCCGGCTCGCAGTTTGGCTACGCGCTGCTGTGGATCGTCACGCTGTCCACGATCATGCTCATCGTGCTGCAGCACAACGCGGCGCACTTGGGCATCGCCACGGGCGCCTGCCTTGCCGAGGCCACGACCCGCTTTCTCCCCCGCTTCGTTGGGCGCACGGTGCTCGCCAGTGCCTACCTCGCGACCATCGCCACCGCCATGGCCGAGATCCTGGGCGGCGCGATTGCGCTCCAGATGCTCTTTGGACTGCCCGTGCGTGCCGGCTGCGTCATCGTGGCAGCAGTATCGATGGCGATGCTCATGACGAGCTCCTACAAGCGTGCCGAGCGCTGGATTATCGCCTTCGTAGGCGTGGTAGGACTCTCGTTTTTGGCCGAGCTTGCACTAGTCAAGGTCGACTGGCCGCAAGCCGCCGCAAGCTGGATCACGCCCAGTATGCCCACTGGCTCTGCCGCGATTATCGTGAGTGTCCTGGGTGCGGTCGTTATGCCCCACAACCTCTTTCTACACTCCGAGGTCATCCAATCCATGCACTTCGAAGGCCAAGGCGAGCAGGTTATCGAAGAGCGTCTGCGCTATGAGCTCTTCGACACGCTCTTTTCGATGGGCGTGGGCTGGGCAATCAACTCGGCCATGGTCATCCTGGCCGCAACGACCTTCTTTGCGCACGGCATTGTCGTAGACGACCTCGCCGTCGCAGCGGACACGCTCTCCCCCATTCTGGGCCCAGCAAGCTCGACAATCTTTGCGGTGGCGCTGCTGTTTGCGGGCCTCTCGAGTAGTGTGACGGCAGGCATGGCGGCAGGCACCATCACCGCGGGCATGTTCGACGAGGAATACGACATCCACGACCGGCACTCATCGATTGGAGTGGCGGTCTGTTTCGTCGGCGCAGTGGCGGCGTGCCTGATCGTCCCGAATCCTTTTGAGGGTCTCATCTGGAGTCAGGCGCTGTTGTCGCTTCAGTTGCCGATTACGGTCTTTGTGCTCATACGACTCACCAGTTCGCCCCGCGTTATGGGCAAATACGCCAACTCGCGCCCGCTCAACGCGCTGCTCGTAGGGATCGGTGCCATCGTGACGATTCTCGATGTCGTGTTGTTGACAGGGATGTAACGAAGCCGCATGCCCGCCCAGTCAAACGTCTCGATCTGTAACATCTAGACCCGCTTTTGATGTCTAGATGTTACAGATCGAGATCATTCCGAGGGACAGCTCCGTTTGTCTCAATCTGTAACACGTAGACCCCGTTTTCACTGCCAGATGTTACAGATTGAGACAAACGGTCGGCCGGACTCACGACAGACAGGATCAGCTAACAGCAGCCGTGATCCCTTGGGGGCGGAAGAAAAGGGCCCCGGCCGAGAATTCGACCGGGGCCCTTGGACAGAGCTCTGTATAGCTAATCGCCGCGTGTCTACGAGTTACTCCTCGACGAGCTCAAACTGATCGGGACCGACGCCGCACACCGGGCACACGTAGTCCTCGGGCAGCTCGGGCGTGTCGACCTCAACTTCGTAACCGCAAACGGTGCACACAAACTTATACGTCTTCTTCTCCTCAGCCATGATGTTCTCCTCTCGAACGTGACTGCTGGTGTACTTACTTATTAGTATATATTCTCAATAACATAATGCAAGTATTTTTAGAACATTTCTAGCCTTGATACGACGAGGCTTTGGGCGGCGTCTTGCCCTTTAGCACCTTGTGATAGTAGTCGTACGTCAGCGGCGTCTCGTCGCTCAGGCGCTCGGCATCCTCCACCTCGCCGATAAAGAGCAGGTGCGTGCCCACATCCACAGTGTCGATCAAACGGCAGCTAAACAGGGCCGCCGCGTGCTCGGGCACATAGGGCATGCCCAGAGCCGTCTCGCGGGTCTCGTATTTGGCAAACTTGTCATAATCGCTGCTGGTGCGGAACCCAAAGTTACCGATGTAGAGCATATCGGCGGTCTGATCGATCACGGTCAGCGCGAACGCTTTGGCCGATGCGATGACGCCCGAGGTGACATTGTCCTTGTTCACGGCAACCGAGATGCGCGGCGGGGCGGATGTCACCTGCACCGCTGTGTTGATAACGCAGCCGGCACGCAGCCCGTCGGCCGCGGCACCCACCACATACAGGCCGCTCGGCATCGTAAAGAACGCAGTTTTGTCCATAACGATCACTCCCCTAACCCAGGATTGAACCTCATGGATGTATGTACCCACAAAAAAGGCGGCACCCATAACGGACGCCGCCTTTGAGACATATGTGTCAAAACAGCAAGCAAGATGAGGCGCCCGCAGTTGCGGTGAAATAGGGACTGAATAGCCCCTCAAACAGGCAAAACAATCCGTATTCCACCGCAACTTATATAGAGTGCCTAGCGGTTGCGTTCCTTAAGGGCGCGGTCGATCTCGCGTTGGACATCACGCTTGGCCATGTCCTCGCGCTTGTCGTAGAGCTTCTTGCCGCGACCCAGACCCAGCAGCAGCTTTACGCGGCCGTCCGTATTAAAGTAGAGCTCCAACGGAACCAGCGCATAACCACGGTTGCGAAGTTTACCGTCAAGAAAGTCGATCTCCTTGCGGTGCAGCAGCAGACGACGCCGACGGTCGGGATCGCGATTCCACACGCCACCATGGCTATAAGGGTGGATATGCAGGCCGACGAGCCAGCACTCCCCGCCGCGGATCAGCGCGAAGGTATCGGTGATCTGGCAGGCGCGCTCGCGAATCGACTTGACCTCGGTGCCGCTCAGTTCAATGCCGCACTCAAAGGTCTCATCGATAAAGTACTCGTGATGTGCCGAGCGATTCTTGGAAATGAGCTTGCGCTCGCGCTTACTGGGCATCGCCGGCCTCCTTGGCGCCATCGGCGTTTGAGCCCGCAGCCTCGCGCTTTGCCTTGCGCTCGGCATTGAGCTCAGCATCGCTCTCGCGCACCAGTTTGATAATCGCCGCGCAGGCTTCCTCGCCCACCAAGTCGCGAGCACGCACCGTCAGGCGCGTCGCCTCCTGCTTGTCGCCGTCGCTTGCGGCATCGGTCGCGCACATAATCAGGCAGATGGCAATCTCGGCCGAAGGTGAGGTCGGAACGCCTTGCAACGCCAGCTCGCCCATCACGTGCTCGTCGCTCTCCTCGGCGGCATCCGGATAGGTAGTATGGATCTTGTTGAGCAGGCGCGTCGTATGCGCATCGTTGGGCGCCAGGCGCAGCGCCAGACGCGCGCAGCCCACGGCAGCCGAAATGTTCTCGGTCTCGGGCTCCAAGAAATACTGACCCAGATTGGCGTAAGCGCGGGCGGCGCACTTGCCATCGCTCGCGCGCTCTAGCACCGAAAACGAAAGCGAAGCCCACTCCTGCTTGTCCTCGAGAGCGCGGAACAGCTCGGCCAAATCCAAGCGATAGTTGCAGTTCATGGGGTCCCAACGCACGGCCTGCATCAGGGCATTGCGAGCGCTCACATAATCCTGCTGACGAATGTAGGCAAACGCCATGTCAGAGTACAGGCGGTCAAAAGGCACCTCGACCTGCACGAGCTCGCGCGGATCCTTCTCCACGCGGCGATAGGCCAAGCGCTCAAACTTGCTATCGAAGCTAAAGTATTGGCGCTTCTCCTCCGTCTTGCACTCGGCGTCGATATACTCCTCGGCGAGCTCCACCAGACGCTCCAGCAGCGGCGTCGCCGTAGCCAGGTCGCCCTGCGCCAGATAGTTCTCGGCATACGTGATGTCTTGCAAGCTGATGGGCAGATCCATGGCTACTCCTCGATCTGAGCGAAACACGGCAGGCGCCGTATATACGGTCAATACACAAAACCCGGGTCTCTTACGAGGCCCGGGCGTTCAATTTTGGTAGCCCGTACCAGATTCGAACTGGTGATCTCCGCCTTGAGAGGGCGGCGTCCTAAACCGCTAGACGAACGGGCCATATGTAGCAAATGCAATGGCTGGGATGGAGGGAGTCGAACCCCCATTGACGGAACCAGAATCCGCTGTCCTGCCATTAGACGACATCCCAATGACTGCATCGCTGCGCTCGGCTGTGCCTTTGCGCATGAAAGAAATATACGGGAAGTCTCGCCGTGACGCAAGCCCCAATTTTGACTTTTTTGAAATTCAGTCAAATTGGCCTAATTTAGTCCAACACGTGAAGGACCTGTGAAGCACCAGCGACACCTACGGCGTCAAAGCCCGTAAAACATCCCACATCTACCGCTGGTAGATTACAACAATGCAGCACTCACGGCTGATGGCACAATCGAACCGTCATCATTGCACGGATATCGAGGTACCATGGACGAAGAGCTTGATTACCTATGGGAGACCCTGGGCCTCGAGATCACTGCTGACCTTTGGCCCGAACGGGACAAAATCCATCCCACACTGCGCCCCGCCATTACTGTGGTGCAGGCAAAATACCGCCGTGCATCCTTTTTGATCATGCGGATGTCATGGCACGCGGGACTCCCCGACCTTAAGCGAATCCAGGCAAGCCTCGTCGAGCTGTCCGGCATGCCGACCGTCATATCCGAGGCGCATCTGGAGCAGCGCCAGCGCGAGCGACTGCAACAGCAGCGGATTCCCTTTATCTGCCCCGGCGTTCAGGCATATCTGCCCTTTATGGACGAGGAGTACTGGAGCGGCAAGCCCAACAAACACGTAAAGGTCTACGATCCGCACGAATGGGCACAGCTGGCGGACTGACTGGGGCAGGCCCGCCGGCGGAAAGTGCGTCCCAGATTTCAAGCTCAAACTGGTCCCCACTTTCCCGTTGAGCCCTCAACCGGAAACCGTGTCCCGCAATCGAAGCTCAGAATGGGACGTGCTTTCCGCAACCGGCCACTTTGGGAAAGTGCATCCCATTCTGGAAGCGAATTCCGGGACGCACTTTCCGCAGCCGCTACAGCAACGCCTCGGCCCAAGCCGATTCCCTAAAGCCGGGAATCGCAAAGTCGTCGCCCACCAGCAGCGGACGCTTGACCAGCATGCCGTCGGTCGCCAGCAGCTCGTAGCACTCCCGATCCGTCATGCCCGCATCCAGACGCGCCTTCAGGCCCAGCTCTCGATATTTCATGCCCGACGAATTAAAGAAGCGCCGCACCGGCAGCCCCGAACGAGCAATCCAGGTCGCAAGCTCATCAGCCGTGGGATTGTCCAAAACGATATCGCGATCGATATACTCTACCCCATGTTCGTCCAGCCATGCCTTGGCCTTCTTACAGGTCGAGCACTTGGGATATTCAACAAACAGTACGGTCATGGGAATCCTCCGAATATAGATCGGCCAACGCAGGCACACGCCACACGAGGCGCCTTCGTATGATGGGCCAATTGTAGCCCACGGGTCACACGCTAAACGAACCGTACCCCGAATCCGCGTTTAATGAACGGCAGCAGCTCCATTGCCTCGGGCGTGATATGGCCCGCAACGTTCATGCGCTCGTCACCGGGAAGATCGACCCGCGCAATCTCAAGCTCGCCTTCGTAGCGCCCATATCCGCTATTGCTCACAGCGATCGACCCCGCCTTTCGCGGCAGGCCGGCTCCGGCATCCGTCGGCACGGAATCCGGCTTAAGCTTCGTACGTGACTCCTGAGACCTAAAGATGAGGACACTCGAGTCGGGCCGGTCGTGATGAATCTGCCCGCGCACATAGGCATAACTGAGCTCAAGCTCGCATTGCAGGTCCACGTATCCGGCGGAAACTTGAGCAAACTGCGCCCAGCCCGCATCGGAAAGATCGGGGTCGCCGACCAACACAATGTCGCAATCGGCGCCATGTGCAAGCTCAAGCATATTGAGAGCAACCTTTGACGCGCGACCGCGCTGCGCCTCGACCGTCGGCAGTCCCTCGAATACCGGCCCGCGAACGTTAGCATCACCCGGCACAAAAGCCATGATTTCGAATCCAAGCGCCGCAAGACGAAGATTCGTCCGAGCAACATCTTCAAGAGCTAAACCGGTATAAGGCTTGGGGTAAAAATTGTGGCAGGCGGCAAAACGAGTCACATCGGCGCCGGCTTCACGCCACGATGCGATTTCATCAGAACTCACCGTCGATGCATTGACCACAATGCGAAATACACCGGACAGCTCCGCGACCCGCTGGGCGCTAAAACCATAGTCCAAACGAAGGTATTCCAACCCCAAATCGCGCAGATCCTCGATGCGCTCAAGCCCGAGCAAATCGCACGTGCGAGGCCCCACATCGGCAATGAGCGCAATGCCGCGGGCGGAAAGCAGCGACAGAACATGACGGACTTTATCTGCATACGCCGCTCCCCCATCCTCGGGAATATGCAGCGAGGTGAACGCATAGCGCGCACCCGCCGCGGCACCGCGCTCAATCGTCCGCTCAATATCCTGCAGAGGGCTGGAAAGATAAATCGAAATACCCGTTTTCACGCTTCAACGCTCCTTTAAAAAAGGCCGGCGGAGCAGCTAGCCCCGCCGGCACAACCATAACATCAAGAAATCTGCTGCGCGCCGCGAACCCCGAGCAACACGGCTCGCGATATCAAACTACTCGCCAAAGAACTCGTTGATCTTCTGCTCGTCGACGCCAAAGAACCACGTCAGGACAAAGCCGGCGGCATAGGCAAGCAGCATAGCGGCAACGTAGCCGAGTTGCTGGCCAGGAACGACGATCAGCAGGCCAAACAGACCGGAAACGCCCTGAGAAACCGTGCCGATGTGAAGCAGCGCCGCGAGCGCGCCGCCAAATCCGGCACCCAGGCAGGCCGTCACAAACGGACGAACGAGCGGCAGCGTAACAGCATACATCAGAGGCTCGCCCACACCCAGGATTCCAACGGGAATGGACTCTGCGACGTACTTCTTGAGCTTGGCGTTCTTGGTCTTAAAGTACAGCGCCAAACCGGCACCGACCTGGCCGCCGCCAGCCATCATAAGGATGGGAAGCAGGTAATTGATACCCTTGGTAGCGCCGTCGGGATCGTTGAGCATAGCGTGGATCGGCGTGAGCGCCTGATGCAGGCCGACGGAAACCAGCGGCAAGAAGCCTGCCGACAGGATATAGCCGCCCAGGACGCCCAGCTTCTCGAAGATAAAGGTCAAAACGCTAAAGATGGCAGTCGTCAGCCATGCACCAACCGGCTGGATGACGAGCATCAGAGCAAAGGCGCCGATGATGAGCACCAGCAGCGGGGACAAGAACGTGTCGAGTGCGTTGGGCATAACCTTGCGAATCTGACGCTCCATCCAGGCAAAAAATGCGCCAGCGATGAGAGCCGCGATCATGCCGCCCGCTGCGGGGTTGTACTGCGTATTGGTGAGCGGCAGCAGAATGGCAGTGGCAGGATCAGCCGCGCCAGGCGCAAGCAGGGGCATGGCACTGTTGGCGATGCACATCATGCCGGCGATGCCGCCCAGCGCAGCGGAGCCACCAAACTCACGTGCCGCGTTATAACCCACCAAGATGGGCAGATAGGCGAACAGGGCCCAGCCCATGGAACGAATGCCCTGGTACCACCACTCGCCTGCAAGCGCGCCTGCCGTCGAGACGTTAATGACGTTGCAGATACCGTTGATGAGGCCAGCCGCAATGATGCCGGGAAGCAGGGCGACGAAGACATTGGAAATCTTCTTGAGGAAGGCCTGAACCGGCTTGGACTCGTACTTGGCCTTCTGCGCGGCCTTGTTTGTGGCCGCAGCGTCAACCACGCTCTCGTCGGCAACGCCTTTCGCAAGGCCGGTGAGCTTGGAGAACTCCTCGAGCACCTTATTCACCTTGCCCGGACCCAGCACGATCTGCATCGTGTCGTCCTCGACCAGGCCCATCACGCCGTCGAGTGCCTTAATACCCTCCGTGTCGACGTTGCCCGTGTCTTTGACGGTCACGCGCAGGCGCGTCATGCACGCCGCGTTTGCGAGCACGTTGTCTTTACCGCCCAAAAGGTCCAACAGCTTTTGGGCCAGCTCTTTGTTCGTCATAACTCCTCCTTGTATTGGGTATCTCGTCTGGATGTCATATCAGCTCACGCCGCGCACCTATTGGGCGTCGGCATTGCTCTTCTCATGGCCACTCACCGCAGTACGGACATGGCCGTGCGCCCGTTCAAGAGCTACCGCAGCCTGCTCGGCATCGCAGTCCAACAGCACCGAGACAATAGCGGTTTTTACGTGGCCGCCGGCATCCGCAAGCGCCTGAACAGCGCGCTCGCGCGTGCAGTCGGTCGCTTCCATCACGATGTTCTGGCCGCGCACCACCAACTTCTCGTTCGTCTGCTGCACATCGACCATCAGGTTTTGGTACACCTTGCCAATCTTGACCATGGCACCGGTCGAAATCATGTTGAGAATGAGCTTTTGAACCGTTCCCGCCTTGAGTCTCGTTGAGCCGGTCAGCACCTCGGGACCGGGCACGGGCTCAATGGCAAGATCTGCGCTCTCCCCGATCTTCGACCCTTGGTTGCAGGCAATTGCAATGGTCTTGCACCCAGTTGCCTTGGCGTACACAAGGCCGCCCACCACATAAGGAGTACGACCGCTTGCCGCCAGGCCAACGACAAGATCCTTGTCCGAGAGTCCACGCTCTCGCAGGTCGTTCGCGCCAAGCTCATCGCTGTCTTCGGCACCTTCGACAGCCTTGATAAACGCCGTCTCGCCTCCGGCAATGAGCCCGACAATCAGATCGGGTGACACGCCAAACGTGGGCGGACACTCCGAAGCGTCGAGTACGCCCAGACGACCGCTGGTGCCTGCGCCCATGTAAAAGACGCGCCCGCCGCGCTCGAGTGTCTCAGCAGCCCAGTCGATTGCTGTGGCAACCTGGGGCAACACTTTCGTGACCGACTGGACGGCACGAAGATCCTCATCGTTCATCGTCGTGACGATTTGCAGCGATGTCATCGTATCGAGGTCCATTGACCTTTGATTACGCTGTTCGGTCGTGAATTTTGTTAAATCGAGCATTTCATTCACCTCATCTTTCCTGTTTCTCGATGTAGTTTTGCTTAATGACATGCGTCGCCCGTTCGTAGTCGCTGGCAACGTAAGCAGCGTACAGGGCATCGACAACCATAAGCTGGGCCATACGCGAAGCCATGGCACCGCTGCGGACCAAGGGTTCACTCGCAGCAACGCCTAGCACGGCATCGGCCATGGTGGCAAGCTTGGATGATCCATCTACTTTGGTAACGGCCACTACGGGACAGTTGTGGCGTTGAGCCTCGGCGGTGCAGTCCAGCACCTCTTGCGTCAAGCCCGAGTAACTAAAGGCGATTGCCATATCGCCCTCATGCATGTTCTTGGCACATAAGAGCTGATCATGCCAGTCGTCGTACAGATGGCACTCTTTGTCGACACGCATGAGCTTTTGCGCCAGGTCGTGCGCGACCAAACGAGAAGCACCAATACCGAACAGATTGACCGCGCGTGCCCGCTTAAGACGGGCCGCGCATCGCTCCAAGACGGTGTAATCGAGCGTTCGCGCCGTCGCCTCGATCGTGCGCACGTTGCTTTTCATCACCTTCCCCACGATACGTTCGACGCTGTCATCCATGGAGATGTCCTCGAGGGCAACGTCTTTCTTGTCACCTAAGAGCGCCAGCTCGGCAATCAGTTCGCGTTGGAACTCCTTGTAGCCCGCAAAACCCAAACGCTTGCAAAAGCGCAAAATGCTCGAGGGCGAGGAGAACGTGACATCGGCAAGACCGCGGACGGACAGCCCGACCACCTCGTGCGGATGAGCGCTTACATATGCGATGACATTGCGTTCCGCCGGGCTCGCGCTGAGCTCACGCTCGCGAAGCCGCAAAAGCAATCCGTTTGCCATCTCAAACACCTCCGTTGAGAAGAATTAAAGACCAACGAACGATTCGTACCGGATACAAACAGCTTTTGCGGTACATTGTGCCGCATCGTGGCGCACAAAGGGCGAGCGTTCTACCGCTCGCCCCTCAAAACCGACCGCTCGGAAATACGCGCGACACAAAATAATTCAACAAGGTCGCATTATCAGAAACGGGTTTGTTACCGGCTAGCGCCTCGCATGGGCGCCGATCGGCCGAGTCGCATGGCGCACCAACGCCGCCGTCAGCAATACCAACAGCATGGCGATGACATAGCCCGCAGCATCGAATCCTAAATCGATAACGTCGAAATGCCTGCCGGGAACAAAGATCTTATGTACCTGATCGCCAACGGAGCAGGCGGCGCAAAAGAGCAATACGGGCACGCAACGGGAGCATACGCTCCACGGACGCCTGGAAAAGCAAACCACGACCACCGAGGCGAACAATCCGACGAAGAAAAACTCTACGGTATGGGCAACGCGACGGACGTTCGTGCCCACCCACATGCGAATGGAAGCAAGTCGGCCAGACCGGACATTCGAGGCAGCCGAATCGGTGCCCCCGGTCATTCCGTTCTCCGCCTGAGCTTCACCCGTGGCATCGACAGCCTGAACGCCCGTAGCCTGACCCTCCACCACACGCGCGGTGGACTCGCTCAGCAACGACGTCTCCACCGCATTTTGCTCCGTCAGCACCCAGATGCCCGCCAGCGTTGCAGCGAACAGAACGATCGCGGTCCATCCGATTATTTGTTTTACGCGCGCCAAGGGTCAACCTCCTTTTTTGAATATCAGCGAGTGTAGCCCCAAATGGCATCGTCACCGTATCAAAATTTGAATCGCAACAGGAAGCGACAAAGCGACGCAAAACCCTACCCCGCCTCGCGCATCCAGCGATCGAACGTCCCCACGCACACGCCCAGGCACTTTGCTGCCTGGCTGCGGGTAATATCGCCCGCCTCATAGCTATCGCGCACCAGCTCAAACTGAGGAGGGCATGGCTTGCGAGGTCGACCGAAACGGACCCCTCGCGCCCGCGCCGCTGCAATCCCCTCCGCCTGGCGCCGATGGATATTCTCGCGCTCCACCTGCGCCACGTAGCTCAGCAGCTGCAGCACAATATCAGCAATCAGGGTGTTAGTCACATCCGGCGCGCCGCTGGCCCTGGCGCGCGTGTCAAGCAATGGCATATCCAACACCACAATGGCAACCCCGAGCACCTTGGTAATGCGTCGCCATTCCTCAAGAATCTCGGAGTAATTACGGCCAAGTCGGTCGATAGAAAGCACCACCAGCACGTCCCCGTCTCCCAGGACGTGCAGCAGCTCGCGATAACGCGGTCGATCGAAGTCCTTGCCGCTCGCATGGTCGGCATAAATATTCGCCGAGCCCACGCCATAGGCGCCCAGCGCATCCAGCTGCCGATTAAGATTCTGATCGCGCGAACTCACCCGCGCATAACCGTACACCGTCGCCATCTCATCCCCGCTTTCTTGTAAACCTGCCAAAAGGGACAGGTTTATTTTGGTAGGTTTTACCTCTCAAATAGCAGGTAAGCGGGCGGCCGAGCAGACGGCAAGGTAGCCACGATTCAAATGCGAAGGGCGGTCCCGAAAGGCCGCCCTCCGCTCCCCCACCATGAGTCGGGATTTGGCTAATGGATAAGCTTAAAGTCCAAGTGCCCACGCGTGGTATTGACGCGCGAGACCTCGATAATCACGCGCTGCCCCAGCTCGTAACGGGTGCCCGTATCGGCACCTGTGAGCGTGAGCGCGTCCTCGTCGAACTCGAACCACTCGTTGCCCAGACTCTTGATCGAAACCAAGCCTTCGACCTGCGTTAGGTCCAAGCGCACAAAAAGGCCCATGCTGCTAACCCACGAGACGGTTCCGGCATAGCGCTCGCCCAGACGGTCCTCATAGTACTGGGCAATCTTGATCTTTTGCGTCGCATGGCTGGCGGCATCTGCCGCGCGCTCGGCATCGCTGCATGCGCGGCAGATCTGCGGCAGAATGCGCGGCAGTGACTCGCGCCCCTTGCCGATCAGGCGCGGCGTACGGACCAGGGCGTCCTTGCCGCCCAGCTGCTCATAGGCCAACTGCAGCTTGAGTACGCGGTGCACCACCAGATCGGGGTAGCGACGGATGGGACTCGTAAAGTGACAGTAGCACGGCGCGGCGAGCGCAAAGTGGCCCTCGTTGCGCGGCTTGTACAGCGCGCGCTGCATGCTGCGCAGAAGCAGCGTGTTAACGAGCGGTGCGTTGGCCGTACCGGCGGCAGCATCAACTGCAGCCTGCAGCTCATCGGGGCTCCCCAGGGCAATACCGGCAGCACGGCGATCGTCGATGATGCCTAGCTGCGCCAGCGCAACGGCGGCACCGTGCAGGCTATCGGGGCTCGGATCTTCATGCACGCGATAGCAGGCCTCGATATCACGGTCTGCCAGCCACTCTGCAACGCACTCGTTGGCGAGCAGCATGGCTTCCTCGATAAGCGACGTGGCACACGAACGCTCACGCGCCACAATCTGCACGGGCACTCCGTCCTCATCCAATAGAGCGCGAATCTCGGCTGTGTCAAAATCGACTGAGCCGCGGGCGCGACGAATACGACGGCGAAGTTCGGCGAGTTCGTTAGCGGAGACCAGGAAATCGCCGAGGTCGATGTTGTAGCCGCGGGCGGCCTCCTCGCACGCAAGACCGCGCTCAAGCGCTTCCTCGCGCGAGGTCTCGGCAGCCGCAACATCCTCGGCTGCACCCTCCAGCACCGAATACTCAACCGCGCCGGCACGCACCAGCAGCGCCTCGGCGCCGTCATAGTCCATACGCACACGCGAGCGAATCACGCTGGGATACGGATCGTAATGCCGCACGCGACCCTGCGCATCGAGCTCGATATCGACGGTAAACGCAAGACGGTCCTCGTCAGGGCGAAGCGAGCACAGGTCATTGGACAGGCGTTCGGGCAGCATGGGAAGCACGCGATCGGCCAGATACACCGATGTCGTACGATGGCGAGCCTCAAGATCGATATGCCCGTCCCAAGCCACATAGTGTGAAACGTCGGCGATATGCACACCCAGCTTGTAGCCACCCTCGGGCGTGCGCTCCAACGAAATGGCATCGTCAAAGTCGCGCGCGTCGACCGGGTCGATCGTGATGACAAAGCGGTCGCGCAGATCGCGGCGGAGCGGGTCCTTAAGCGCCGCGGACACATCGAGCGAAAGCCCCTCGGCCTCGTCCAGCGCGGCCTCGGGATAGCTATCGGTATAGCCGTAGCGCGCCATCACATATTGAACGCCCAAATCGGGCGCGTCATCTCCGCCAATGCGGCGTTCGATCGTCACAGCGCCCGATTCCAGGCGCGTCGGGTAGGTCAAAATGCGCGCGACAACAGCATCACCCGGGTGAACGCCCAGACGATCCGCCGAGGTATCCTCAGGCAGAATGAAGAAGTCAGCCTTCAGACGCGAATCGAGCGGCTCGATCACACCGAGCGGACCGGCGGTCTGGTACGTACCCACCACGCTTATGGCTGCGCGCTCAACCACGCCTTCGATCACGGCGCGCCGCTCACCGTGCGGGCTGTTCTTAATGCTCACGGCAACGGTATCGCCATCCATAATCTCGCGCTTGCCACGGCCCATGACCTTGTAGTCGCCATTCTCGGTTATGACATAGGCACTGTGCTCATGGAGCTGCACGCGCCCGGTCAGGCTCGGACGGCGTTCGCTGCGCACCGGCCCGCGCTGATTGCGAGCTCCACGCTTATGCTTGTTATTGCGCCCCATGGCGCCTCCTAACTATCGATTGCCGACTCCAAAGAGTCTACCCAAATGATTCGCCATCCTGCCGTCCCCTAGGGATCAAAAAACGGGCCGCCCCATAAGAGACGACCCGTTGGAAGGGATGAATTCCAGGCATGCCTACACGCGCAGGTAGCGGCGCATGGCGATGGCAGAACCAAAGAGACCGATAATCACGCCGACCAGAATCAGCGCAGCATAGGTCACCAGGTAGTACTGCATCGGCAGGGCAAACGACATCCAGCCGATGCTCTCCTGCAGACGCGGAATCATCAGATTGCGCAGCAGCTCTAGAACGCCGATGGAAAGTAGCGAGCCCAAAATGGCCTGCAGTACGCCCTCGGTGATAAACGGGCCACGAATGAAGCCGTTGCTGGCGCCGACCAGACGCATAATCGCAATCTCACGACGACGCGCCGTAATGGACAGGCGAATCGTGTTGTTGATAAAGATGAACGCGATAAAAGTCAGCAGGCCAACGAGCACCACGGCGGCGATGCGGATGTAGTTGGTCACCTGGAACAGGCGGCTCACTTCCTCCTGGCCGTACAGCACGCTCGCGTTGACGTCGCCGTCATCCGCGATCTTCTGAAAATCGGCATCCTTCTTGAGCTTCTCTGCCGTGCTCTCGACCTTGGACGGATCGTCCATCTCAATAGCGAAGGAAGCCGGCAGCGGGTTCTGGCCATCGAGCGCGCTCATGGTGGCGTCGGCGTTGCCCGACATCTTGCTCGTATACTCGGCCAGCGCGTCGTCCTTGTCCTTATAGGTCACGGACTTGACGTTATTCCACGTCTTAAGCTCGGCCTCAAAAGCCTGAACATCAGCCTGATCGGCGTCATCGCTAATGAACGCGTTGATGACAACCTGATCCTCGACGGTGCCGATCACGGAGTTCAGCATCGCAGAGCCCATGATGAACAGGCCGATGATAAACAGCGAAAGGAAGATCGTGATGACGGCGCCGAGCGAGGTAGTCCAGTTACGGAAGAAGTGGCTGATTGCCTCTTTGAAGGAGTAGCCCACGTTAGTTGGTGCCATAGTTGCCGTAACCTCCCCTCTCCTGGTCGCGGATAACGTGGCCGCCCTCGAGGGCGATCACGCGACGGTGCATGCTATCGACCATCTCGCGGTCGTGCGTGGCGACGATCACGGTGGTGCCAGTGCGGTTAATACGCTCGAGCAGCTTCATGATGCCCAGCGAGATCGCCGGGTCGAGGTTGCCCGTCGGCTCGTCGCAGATCAGCAGCGGCGGACGGTTGACCATAGCGCGGGCGACGGCAACGCGCTGCTGCTCGCCACCGGAAAGCTGGTCGGGCAGCGAGTCCATCTGATCGGCTAGGCCGACCAGACGCAGCACCTCGGGCACCTGGCTGCGAATGACGCCCTTGGGCTTGCCGATGCACTGCAGGGCAAACGCCACGTTTTCGTAGGCGGTCTTTTGCGGCAGAAGCTTAAAGTCCTGGAACACGGCGCCAATCTGGCGGCGCAGGAACGGAACCTTGCGGTTCTTGATCTTCATGAGGTCCTGACCGGCAACCAGGATGCGGCCGCTCGTCGGCTTGACGTCGCGGTTGAGCGTCGACAGCAGCGTGGTCTTACCCGAGCCGGAGTGACCGACCAGGAAGACGAACTCGCCCGGATAGATCTCGATGTTGATGTCGTCGAGTGCAGGCTTGTTGGGCTGTGCCGGATAGATCTTGGTGACATGCTCCATAAGGATGACGGGCTCGACACCGGCCTGCTTGGCCATCTTCTTGCGGCTGGCCTGCGGATCGATGGGCGCAAACACCGACGTAAAATCGGGGTTGTTGAGCGCGTTATCGAGGCTTGCGACCTCGGCGGCCTGATCGCTCTCGACCACCGGGGCAGCAGGCTGCGTGGGGTCGGGAATTGCGGCAAAGAGACCTGACTGCGCAGGCTGAGGAGCCGGCGTCGCAGGGGCCAAGGGGTCGGGAATGCCGGCCATGGTAGGCTGCGGCGTGGCGGCACCAGCCTGAGGCTGCTCCACGCGAGCGGTCACGGCCTGAACGGGCTCAAAACCCGCCGTGCCGGAAAGCGCGACATCGCTGGTTGGATTGTAGGCAAAGGGATCGGATGCCGGCTGTGCCTGATCTGCCGGCTGAGCGGGGGCCTGAGCAACAGGCTGGCCCTCTGAATCCGGAGTGGCGAAACGACTGCCCTGGACGCCTGCCTGCGTCTTGGGGGCATCATCGCCCGCACCGGAGGTACGGAAGTGGTTACCCACTGGTGCTCCTTATCGTCGTGCGTTTAAACTACATGAGCGCTTTATATTTTAGCAGCATTAGCTTTGCTGCACATAAGAAGCATGGCGTGCTTAGGGATCCCGTCGGCCGGACACAGGGCTACTCTCCAAATCGTCCTCGGACATGTCGGAGCCCCCGCCGCGCGCTTCGCGCTGCGGGGGCTCCTCCGTCCTGCGGAAAGATTTGGAGAGTAGCCCTGTGTCCGGCCTGCGGTAACTAAGGGGTCGCCGCGTTTTACTTGGGGTGCTGCATATACAAAGTTGGAAGGGTCTGAATTGCGCTTTGTCGATATATTCCCTTTTCCCTGATGGAACCGTGCTTGAGGGGCGTCTTCATAAGTTGCGGTGAAATAGGGACTGTTTTACCAGTTAAAAGGTCTAATCAGTCCCTATTTCACCGCAACTGAAACAGGGGCGCTCTCCAAGAGAGCGCCCCTGCCGGGTTTCCATAGTTCTGGCGAAGCAGTCCTTGAGATCCGCCTTGCCTTATGCCAAGAACTCCTTGGTGGTCGCCACGATGTTGGCGGCGTCCAGGCCATACTTGTGCAAGAGCTCGGCACCCGGGCCGGACTCGCCAAAGGTGTCGTTGACGCCGATCTTCTTGAGGGGCGTCGGGCACTGCTCGCACAGGACGTCGGCAACGGCGCTGCCCAGGCCACCGATTACAGAATGCTCCTCGACGGTCACGACGTGGCCGGTCTTGGTGGCGCTCTTGACGATCAGGTCGGCATCGATGGGCTTGATGGTGTGCATGTTGATGACCTCGGCGTCGATGCCCTCGGCAGCGAGCTGCTCGGCGGCCTCGAGAGCCTCGCCGACCATCAGGCCGCAGGCGATGATGGTGACGTCGGCGCCCTCGCGCATGACAATGCCCTTACCCAACTCGAAGTTGTAGGTCTCGGGGTCGTTGATAACCGGCGAGGCCAAACGAGCGAAGCGCATGTACACCGGACCGTCGCACTCGTAGGCGGCGCGCGTCACGGCGCGGGCCTCGACGTCGTCGGCAGGAACGATCACAGTCATGCCGGGGATGACGCGCATGAGGGCGATATCCTCGCAGCACTGGTGCGTGGCACCATCCTCGCCCACCGAGATACCGGCGTGCGTGGCACCAATCTTAACGTTGAGGTGCGGGTAGCCGATGGAGTTACGGACCTGCTCAAAAGCGCGGCCGGCTGCGAACATGGCAAAGGTGCTCGCGAAGGCAACGCGGCCGGTGGTCGCGATACCGGCGGCGACGCCCATCAGGTTGCTCTCGGCGATACCCACGTCGAAGAAGCGGTCGGGGCAAGCGGCCTTAAACTTACCGGTCTGCGTGGCGGCGGCCAGGTCGGCGTCGAGGACCACAAAGTCATCGTGCTCGTTGGCGAGCTCGACGAGGGCCTCGCCGTAGCTTACGCGCGTGGCGATTTTTTTGACGTCTGCCATCCTAGAGCTCCTCTCCGGCGGCCGTGAGCTCTGCCATGGCCTGCTCAAACTGTTCATCGTTGGGGGCCTTGCCGTGCCAACCAACCTGGTTCTCCATAAAGGACACGCCCTTGCCCTTCAGGGTCTCGGCGATAATGGCGGTCGGCTGCCCCTTGGTGGCGCGAGCCTCGGCAAAGGCGGCGCGGATCTGGTCGAAGTCGTTGCCGTCGGCGAGCTCCACCACGTGGAACTTGAACGCGCGGAACTTGTCGGCGAGCGGCATGGGGTCGTTGACCTCCTCGACGGGGCCGTCGATCTGCAGGCCGTTGTGGTCGACGATCACGCAGAGGTTATCGAGCTGCTGGTTGCCGGCAAACATGGCGGCCTCCCAGACCTGGCCCTCCTCGCTCTCGCCATCGCCCAGCAGGGCGTACGTGCGGTAAGTATCGCCCCAGTGCTTGGCGGCAACGGCCATACCCACGGCGGCGGAGATACCCTGGCCGAGCGAGCCGGTGGACATGTCGACGCCCGGGGTGTCGTTCATGTTGGGATGACCCTGCAGGTGGCTGCCGATATGGCGCAGCGTCTCGAGATCCTCCTTGGGGAAGAACCCACGCTCGGCGAGCACGGCGTACAGGCCCGGAGCGCAATGGCCCTTGGAGAGCACAAAACGGTCGCGATCGGCCTTGCGGGGATCGGCCGGGTCGACGTTCATTTCCTCAAAGTACAGATAGGTCATGATGTCGGCAGCGCCGAGCGAACCGCCCGGATGGCCGGACTTGGCAGCGTGCACGCCGGTGACGATGCCCTTCCTTACCTCGTTGGCAACCTTTTTGAGCTCTTCGTCGCTCATTGTGCCTTCCTTTCATCCTCATTAGACAAAATGCGCACGGCACCGAAGGTAATCCCAACACAGCCGCAATGCACGTACGTCATTCATTATGCTGGAAACTGATGGCTTTACCAGAGTTTTTATCATTATTTGAACAATTTAGCAGGCAGAACCGCTGATGAAACGGTTTATCAATGTGAACGTCTTTTGGATGGAACGCAGTCGACCCTACGCGCTAATGTCCTTGAATCCCTCGCCGAAGGCTTCCGTAACGTCAGCGACCGTCACAATGGCGTGAGGATCGCGCTCGCGCACGATCGTCTTGAGGGTATTGAGCTCTCGACGGCTCACGATGACCATAATCACCGGCTTCTCGGCACCCGAATACATGCCAGTCGCCTTAAACTTGGTACAACCACGACCCAGGCCATACATGATATCGGCAGCGATATCAGGGAACTTGTCCGAGATGATGAGTACCATACGGCGTTTGTTGCCACCATCGACCACGGCATCGATCACGTAGCCGCTAATGACCATCGAAAGGCCTGCATATAGCGCGTTTTCGATTGAAAAGACCGGAGCCGACAGCGCGCACACGGCAACATCGATTGCCATGACGGTCGAGCCCACCGGCAGCGAGGTGTTACGCGAGATGATTTGGCCAATCGTGTCCGAGCCGCCGGTGTTGGCGCCGGCGCGCAACACCATGCCGTAACCGATGCCCGTAATAATGCCGCCCCACATAGCGGGAAGCATCAGGTCCGCATCCGCCAGAGGTGCTACAAACGGGGCGAACAGATCGGTAAAGAAGCCCAGCAGCACAAAGCCCGTCGCGGTCTGCACCACGTAGAACATGCCGCCCTCGCGCATAACGACCAGCAGCAGCAAGGCATTCATCACGATCGTCTGAATACCAACGGGAAGCGATAGGCCGCGCGATGCGCCGACCGCCTGGATAATGGTGGCAAGGCCCGTAACGCCACCGGCAGCAAGGCCGTTGGGAATCAAAAACAGGTCGGTCGCGATGGCGGCCAAGGCACACCCCAACATGATCTGGGGCAGATCGTGAAAGAAGTTCATCGAAAGAATGCGCTTGATGTCCAGACGATATGCCATGCTGCCTCCCTCAAAAAAGCGCACCCCATCGGATGCGCTTTGAACTTCTTCTTGTATTCGATTCTACCGATTTGCCGGACAAAAACCACCCCTGCGCAGGGTTTATTCCGGATACAAACCCGTCCAACCGTTGGGCTTAGCATCGGCTTGAAACCGCCCGATGTTTTAGACCTCCGAGCCTTCTGCATCGGCGTTGCCGGTGGCCCAGCGATGGTAACCAATAACAAACGGGTCCAGGTCGCCATCGTCAAGAACTGCCTCGACATTGCTGGTCTCAACGCCCGAGCGCAGATCCTTGACCATCTGGTACGGGTAGAGCACGTAGCTGCGAATCTGGTTGCCAAAACCGATCGTGGTCTTGGGTCCGCGAATCTCATCGAGCGCCTCGGCGCGCTTCTCGAGCTCAATCTCGTACAGGCGAGCCTTGAGGATCTGCATGCACGCGGCCTTGTTCTGGATCTGGCTGCGCTCGTTTTGGCAGGTAACCACAATGCCGCTGGGGAAATGCGTCACGCGCACGGCGGAGTCGGTGGTGTTGACACCCTGACCGCCCGGGCCGCTCGCGTGGTACACGTCCACGCGGATGTCATCGGGGCTGATCTCGATGTCGATATCATCGGGTAGCACGGGGATGACCTCGACGCCGGCAAACGTGGTCTGGCGGCGCTTCTTGTCGTCGGTGGGGCTAATGCGAACCAAGCGGTGGACGCCGGCCTCGGCGCGCAGCATGCCAAATGCGTCCTTGCCCTCGACGGTAAAGGTCGCGCGGTCGATGCCGATGACCTCGGCCGCGGGACAGTCGTTGATGGTGACCTTCCAGCCGCGACGCTGGCAGTACTTCATGTACATCTTAAAGAGCATGAAGGTCCAGTCCTGGGCCTCCAGACCACCCTGTCCGGGCTTGATGGTCACGATGGCATCGCCGTGATCGAACTCACCGGTAAACCAGCTCGAAAGCTCAAGCTCATCGATGGCACGGGCCAGGCGCTCAGCCGTGGCTGTAGCCTCCTCGCGAAGGGCGACGGCATCGGGGTCATCCCCCATCTCCTCGGCAAGCTCCAGCGCCGCACGGGCGTCAGATAGCTCGCCGCGCGCGGTATCCACGGCAGCGATATCTTCCTTGGCGCGAGCGATCTCCTCCATGGTGGCGCGAGCGGCGTCGGCATCATCCCAAAAGCCAGGGGCCACGCTTTTGGCCTCGAGCTCGGTCACGCGCGTGCGCTTCTCGTCCAAATGAAGATACGACTCGACCTCGCCGAGCCGGTCCGCAAACGCGTCGAGCTCGGCGGGCGTTACCTCTAAAGCCTCGACCATTAACGATTCCTGCCGTGGCAGTACTTGAACTTCTTGCCGCTGCCGCAGGGGCACAGGTCGTTGCGACCCACGTTGACGTACGGATCGTCGCTCTCGGACTTGCGGTAGGTCGTCACCTTACCACCGTTGTTAACGGCAGCCGGGCCTCCCTGGACGGCAGTACGAGCCTGCACCTGCGCCTGCTTGCGCAGCACCGAGTTGCCGTTGTCGCCATCGACATCGGCGGGGCCGGAGAAGTGCGCACCCTCGAGCGCGGGGTCCTCCTTGTGCCCCACGGCCTGCGGGGCGGCCTTGATCTCGATGCGCAGAACGGTACGCAGGTAATCCTCGTACATGGTGTCGACGAGCATCTGGAACGCGCCATAAGCCTCAGTCTTGTACTCGACCAGCGGGTCGCGCTGACCAAAGCCGCGCAGTCCGATACCGGTCTTGAGGTAGTCCATCTCCTGCAGGTAGTTCATCCAGCGAGTATCGATAACGCGCAGCATGACCTGGGTGTTGAGCTCGCGCATGAGGTCCTCACCCAGGCGCTCGGCCTTCATGTTGTAGCACTTCTCAACGTAGGCCAGGACATCGGCAGCCAGGGCCTCAAAGTCCTCGTCGGGGAACTTGGGCGTATCGATATGGCCGGTCAACTCCACGACCCACTTGCGCAGGCCCTCGAGATCGCGCTCGCCATCGTGGCTGTCCTTGGTGCAGAACTCCTGCACGCAGCGGTACACGGTGTCGTGCATGACCTCGGTGATGTGGTCGGTCAGGTCCTTGCCATCCAGAATCTTGTTACGCTCGGCGTAGATGACCTGGCGCTGCTTGTTCATGACGTCATCGTACTCAAGGACGCTCTTACGCATGGAGAAGTTGATGCTCTCGACCTTGTGCTGGGCGCTCTCGACGGCCTTGGAGATGATCTTGTGTTGGATGGGCATGTCGTCGCCCATTTCTGCCGTGACCATCATCTTGGAGACGCGATCCATCTTGTCGCCACCGAACAGGCGCATCAGGTCGTCCTCAAGCGACAGGTAGAACTGGGTCTCGCCCGGATCGCCCTGACGACCGGAGCGGCCGCGCAGCTGATTGTCGATACGACGGGACTCATGGCGCTCGGTGCCGATGACGGTCAGGCCGCCGGCGGCAAGCACGCGCTCGCGCTCGGCCTTGCAGGTCTCCTTGGCCTCGGCGTTAAACTGCTCGAGCTGCTCGGGCGTCACGTCCTCCATGGTCAGGCCCTCGTACTCAAGGCGCTCGCGCACCAGCTCGTCGGGGTTGCCGCCCAGCAGGATGTCGGTACCACGACCGGCCATGTTAGTAGCGATGGTCACGGCGCCGTAGCGTCCGGCCTGGGCAACGATATGAGCCTCGCGCTCGTGATGCTTAGCGTTGAGGACCTCGTGCGCGATGCCGCGCTTGGTAAGGGCGGCCGACAGCTTCTCGGAGCTTTCGATGGAGACGGTGCCCACCAGGACCGGCTGGCCCTTGGCGTGACGTCGCTCGACGTCATCGGCAACGGCGTTGTACTTGGCCTGGATGGTGCGGTACACCAGGTCCTCATGGTCAACACGCTGAACGGGCTTGTTGGAGGGGATGACCTCGACGGGCAGCTTGTAGATCTCGCGGAACTCGGCATCCTCGGTGAGTGCCGTACCGGTCATGCCGGAGAGCTTGTCATACAGACGGAAGTAGTTCTGCAAGGTGATGGTGGCCAGCGTCTGGTTCTCCTCGCGCACGAGCACGCCCTCTTTGGCCTCGATGGCCTGGTGCAGGCCCTCGGAATAGCGGCGGCCTTCCATGATGCGGCCAGTGAACTCGTCGACGATCTTGACCTCGCCGTTAGTGACCACGTACTGCTTGTCGCGATGGAACATGTACTGGGCCTTCAGCGCCTGCTGCAGGTGGTTGACCAGCTGGCCCGAAAGGTCGGCATAGATGTCCTCGATACCCAGGCGGCGCTCGATCTTCTTAAGGCCGCGCTCGGTGGCGGCAATGGTGTGCTTGGCCTCGTCCATGACGTAGTCGCCCGTGGGCTCTACGTCCTCGGTGGCGGTGAGCATGTCGTGCGACACGTCCTCACCGCGCTCCAAGCCGCGCACGGCACGCGCGAAGTCCTTGTAGGTGCTGGCGGACTTGGTGCCGGCACCCGAGATGATGAGCGGCGTTCTGGCCTCATCAATCAGGATGGAGTCGACCTCGTCGACGATGGCGTAATGGTGGCCGCGCTGCACGCGCTGCTCGGGGCGGGTGACCATGTTGTCACGCAGGTAGTCGAAACCGAACTCGGAGTTGGTACCGTAGGTGACGTCTGCCTGGTAGGCCGGGCGCTTAAGCTCGAGCGGCATGTTGTTCTGGAGCAGACCGACGGTCATTCCCAGGTACTTGTAGATGCGGCCCATCCACTCGGAGTCGCGCTTTGCCAGGTAATCGTTGACGGTAACGACATGCACGCCCTTGCCGGCGATAGCGTTGAGGTAGCCGGCCAAGGTGGAGACAAGGGTCTTGCCTTCGCCGGTCTTCATCTCGGCGATATGGCCCTCGTGAAGCGCCATGGCGCCGATCAGCTGTACGTCAAAGTGACGCATGCCCGTGATGCGCTTGGAAGCCTCACGCACGGTGGCAAAAGCCTCGGGGAGCATGTCGTCGAGCGACTCGCCGTTGGCGTAGCGCTCACGGAACTTATCGGTCTGGGCGCGGAGTTCCTCCTCGGTCATCTTCTCAAACTGGGGCTCAAGACCGTTGATCTGGTCGACGATCTTGTAGTAGCGCTTAAGGTCCTTATCGGATCCAAAGGACAGCAGCTTTGACATGAATCCCATGTGGTTTTCCTTTTTTGGCCATCGCCCACGCCATGCAGCCTTGGGCGAGTTAAACACAGATAAATGTACTTTAGCCAAACAAGGCGCGGCCTATACGGTCGACCTCGACCGCCACGTAATAACTACGACCAACCTGCCAAAAAGGGACAGGTTTATTTTGGCAGCTTTTATCTGGGAAAACGCTGTCTCTCTGCCATTTGGCGCAAACGAACCTGCCCCCTCGCACCAATCTGGTGCCATGGGAACAGGTTCGTTTCACCAATAGAAAAGGGCCGCGCACCCAAACGGATGCACGGCCCTTATGCCATGAATGCGAGCGATTCCGCGGCGAGCTATTTACTCAGCAGCCTCGGTGGTCTCAGCCTCGGCAGCGGCCTCCTCGACGGGAGCCTCTGCGGGAGCCTCGGCGGCCTGCTTGGCAGCCTCCTCGGCGAACTTAGCGGCACGCTTAGCCTTCTCGGCAGCCTTAGCCTCAGCGGCGGCCTTGCGAGCGGCCTCGGCCTCAGCAGCCTTGGCGGCCTTGGCAGCCTTGGCCTCCTCAGCCTTCTTGAGCTGGGCGGCAGCGGCGCCACCGAACTTGTCGGCGAAGCGCTGGACGCGTCCACCGGTGTCGACGAACTTCTGCTGGCCGGTGTAGAACGGGTGGCACTCGTTGCAAAGCTCGACCTTCATCTCGGACACGGTAGCGTGCGTCTTGAAGGTGTTGCCGCAGGAGCACGTCACCGTGCACTCGACATACTGGGGATGGATACCCTGCTTCATGGTAGGACTCCTTATTAGTCAGGCGCTGGTTACCGATCAGCGCATAAGGCGTCTTGGTTTCCGACCAAGACAACAAACTCGGCTATGGTACCACGGCACCGCGCGTCCCACAAAAGGTTCACGGTCTTTTCGGAACGACACGAATCTGACCCATCGAAACACATCTCCACCGTTCCTTCAACTGGGAAAATGCCGTCCCCGGGGCCTGAGAAGGGCCCCGGGGACGTTCGACTGACTGCGGGAACGGCCTTTCCGCTCAATGTGTTCGGCTGAGATCGGAAATCAACCAAACTGAACTAGGTTCAGTTGACATGGTTAAAAACGGGGGCGACGCTTTTGCGTCGCCCCTCGTCCCGGCCGGTTGCTTTAGTTGTACACACGGTAGTTACACTTGAACTGGGTTATGTGTCCATAGTTGGAGCGGTACCAACCCGACGTATAGCTGATTGCCTCTGCGCCTAGATAGTCGTAGCCCTTGTTGTAGCGAAGCTGACGGTAGGTCGTGTCGTACTCTGCTACGTAAAACGCGTCTCCAGAGAAGGCTTTGTACCGGTCCTTAACCGTCGAAGCCATGTACGCGGGTTCGACATCGCCTTTCTCCCCGTTGAGCGCATAGACGGGTGCCGCGATTCCGCATAAAGCCGTTGCCACGAGGATGGCGTAGACAGCCATGCGCGACGCATTGGACTTCAGCTGTTCAAATAGTTTCATGTCATTAACCTCCCTCGTATGTATCGAGGTATTCCTGCTTGAGCGTCTGCGAGGACGACTCGATCTTTTCCACGAGCGTGCCGGCCTCGATGAAGTAGAACGAGTTGGTGAGGTCTGCCAGGTCGTCGAGCAGATGGCTTGAGATGAGCACGCTGCGTCCCCGCGCCACCTCGCTGCGCATCGCGTCGCAGGAGGTTTTCCGCTTTCCCGGATCGAGGCCGTTCAGCGGTTCATCGAGGATGAGGTACGGGCAACCGGTCGCTATCGCCATGGCAAGCTTTACCTGCTGCTTCATTCCTGTCGAGAGTTTACGGGTCGGCTTGTCGAGATATGGGGAGATTCCGAGGGAGCTGCAGAGCGAGTCGATGTCGGCGGCCGATTTCCACGCCTCCCTAACGAAAGCAAGGTGCTCGATGGCCGATAGCGTGGGATAGAGATCCGCGCCGCCCGAAGAGCTCAGGTAGACGAGTTCTGCGAATTCGGCTGATCGACGTTGGCAGATTCCGTCTGCCGCCAGGCTTCCCGAGCGGATGCGGGTGGGAAATTGGCCCGACAGCGCTTCAAGAAGGGTGGTTTTCCCCGAGCCGTTGGGAGCAACGAGGCCCGCCGCCGTTCCCGGGCTCAGGAAAAGCGACCCGATTGAAAGTATCGTCGTGCTTCCGTATCCCACGCTCGCGTCCAGAAGCTCGAGCCCATGGTGCTTTTTCGCGGGTCCAGGCTGTTTGGGGGAACGTGCCGCAACGGCGCCGACCGCAAAAAGGACCGCGGCGTATGCCAGGGCCACGGCAAGCATCGATGCGCTGCCTGAACCGGAGCCAATGAATTCCGTCGGGAAGCATCCCACGTAACCCGTCGCCTCGATAGGCGAGAACACGGCCAGCGGCAGGAGATTGAGCGCGGCGTTATGCCCCAGTGCCGAATCGGACAGTAACGGGAATGCCGGGGCCGCGACAAGCAGCGCGGAGGTAAGGGGGCCCGCGAGGACGCGCCTCGTTGCGGTCGATAGGACGGCGGAGCAAACGGATATCAAGGTTCCGCCCGCGAGCAGCGCGAGAAGTATGGTCGTGAAGACGTCTCCCGCGGTCGTGGTAGTGAGCGCGCCGTCATGGAAGAAGGCGATCGGGTACCCGATCTGCCCGAATCCGTTTAGGGCCAAGGCGCAAATGCTCCCGGGTGCGAGGCCGGCGAGGAGCATCGCGGTCCCCGCGCCGATTATCGAAAACACGGTCTGGATAAGGCGCCGGAATTTGGGCGCGGGCGCCTTCGCCGCCAGGGTCCCGGGCCTTGTGGCGCCGAGCACGAGTATCGACGAGAGAAGGAAGGGGATGAAGGGAAGGAAAGACGGCGCCGTGGCAATGGCGTAAGGCAGGAAGGAAAGGAATGGCAGGTCGTTTGCGGAGGCCGGGATATCCGTGATGCCGGAGCTGCTCAGGGCACGGCAATATGCGAGCGCCGCGTCATTGGTCTCTCGGTCTCCCACGATGGACCCGGATTGGAAGCCTTCGCCCATGAGCGCGTAGTAGCTCTCGGCAGAATCGAGAAAGGCGGCGTCGGTTTGAGCGGCGAGGGCGGCGTTCGCGTATCTTGCAAGCTCCGCGTCAGCTTGCTGCTCTGGCGATAGGTCTATGCCGCCGGCCTGGGGCGCGCGCGTATTGAATGCGTCGACAAAGCTCTGCATGCCCTGCTTCATAAAGAAGGGCCCGTAGATGGGTGAATTGAACGCAATGGGGATGGAGAAGGCTACAGCAAGAACGAGCGTAGAGATCCATACGGCCTTGTCTCTTAGGATTAGTTTGAGAAGAAGTCGACAGTACATTTGGAAGCACCTACGTTCCTCAAAGAATTGTTAGATTAAAAGTAACAGACCGGATGAAGATGCGTAAGATGGGGGCGAGGCGAATGGCTGAACGGTATCGATACGCGGGTTCAACGGTATCACATTGGCCACATAGATTTTTAACTTGCATTTCTACCCGCCCTTTTCGTAGAGTCGCCGATACGTGCTTAGCGCACCCTCGGCGCGTCCGGCAGGCTTTGCGAAATGGGATCCAGGAGACTTCGGCGCAGCATCATCTTGCGGAATGCTTCTAATGAGCCTCCCATCCTTCAAAAACAGAATCTCATCGCACAGCCTATCGACCGAATCCAAGATGTGGGATGACATGATGATGCACGTACCAGAATCGGCCAGCTTCCTGAGAATCTCGGAATGCAAGTCCACCCTGCTGGGGTCGAGCGCGTTCATGGGCTCATCTAATAGAAGGTACCGCGCGCCCGTCGCATACGCAATCGCCAGGGTAAGCTGCTGCTTCATGCCCTGGCTCAGAGTGCGGATCCTCATCTTCGCGAACTCGCCTATCTGCGTTTGTTCCACTATCTCTTCGATATCGCGAGCATGCGGCCACATATCGCAAACCATCTTGAGGTGATCTTCCGCACGCAATCCGGGATACAGCAGCGTCCCCTCACCAGGTGCATAGAAGATCATAGAACGGACCTCTCTCGCACCCGTACCCTGCACCTCATCCAGAACGATGCTCCCGTCCACACGAGGACCCGGCAAACCTGCCATCGCACGCAGCAACGTCGTCTTTCCATGCCCGTTCGGAGCGACGAGACCGTAGACCGTACCCGGGGCAAACTCAGCGTTCACCGAATCTACGAGCACCTTCTTTCCATAAGAGATCGTCAGCGTTTGAAGGTCAATCATCGAGATCATCCCCTTTCGATCTTTGGAACACTCAGGCGCACCATCAACGGAGATACGGCGCCCAAGACCACCAGCAGAGCGCCCGATGCGCCGACGACCTCTCCAAAAGGCATCGCGTTCGTCCCTCGCCCAAGGAACCCAATCGTCCCCACCTGGGAAGCGGGATCAAACGAGGCGAATGGAGCCAGCAGCGCGACGCCCATGCCCACGCTTTCAACATGAGCGCTCAACGAACCCAACACCAAGAGAACCGCGCAAACCATTCCGGTGACAACGGGGTTGCGGCTAATCGCTGCTGTCAACGCAGCGACGACGGAAATCACGCCGTATGCCATGACCAGCAACGGAATACTGCACAACACCGCCTCCCCCACCATGGACGTTGTCGAAGCTCCCGCCCGAATGAGAGCGACGGGATACTCCGATCCACCCGCACCGTTCTTAATCACGGACACAACGACAGCGGGAACCATCGACACCAAAAGCAGCACCAAGCCAAGCAGGAGAGCCAGCGCAACAGCCGTCAGAAAACGCACATGCGCTGTTGCGGGGATCTGGAGAACCAGAAGGGAACGACACTGCAGGTGGGTGCACGCGAGCGATGTGACAACCACGGGCAACAGCAAAAATAAGGAGGGAAGCGCTGCCTGGAGATACGAAAGGAGGATTAATGGGGGCATCTTCGTACTTAACTCGTAAACCTTGGGGTCCGGCAAGCTCGCGATCGACTCAAGCAGAAGGGCGCGCGCCTCCGCACGAGAAGGAGTCTCCGGCTCGATTCCGATCGATTGCAGGAGAGTCGCATCTGCCGCGCCCAGCTCACCTCGAGCGCGCTCGTACGTCGCAAGGCTTCGAAACCCCTCCGCAGGCATAGGCGCGTACACGAAACCCGAAAGAGCATCCCGCATGTCTTCCAGGGCCGCTTTGCCCTCGACGTCCATATTCGCAGCGTTCTGCTCTAGATACCGATCTATTGAACGGAGCTCCCCATCCCTATACCGAACAGCGGAAACGTTATCAGCGTCAGGAAACATCTCGACCAGAGCCGGGGCCAGCATCGTCGTCGACATTGCAATCGCGCATACGGCGAGGGTAGGAGAACGCAGGAGCAGTTTCCCCATCGTTCTTACGTATGCAACGGCGGAGGCACAAGCGCTCGAACGAGTTGCCGTTCTCGATGCAGTGAAGGAACCTCTCTCAAGACAAATCGGGGATATCGGGCACGCGCAGCCGCTCTTTCCAGCAACGCAAAGCAGGCTAATTGCCAGCACCTCGATCCCGATTGCGCATACGAGGGCAATCGCGCCACGCTCGAAGCAAAGTCCAGGCAGATTCACTATCTGCGTTGTCGGGTACGGGCTATAGGCGCCGACGGTCAACTCAGTGTTCGCATACGTAAGGGGATTCAACAGGGCGAACTCACGTAAAGCGATGGATCTTCCGTAATACCCGGGAACCATCGTCACCCCCATCAGGGCACATACGAACACGATTCCAAGCGTAGGGTTATTGGCAATCTTCACGGCAAGGTGAACGACAAGCGAGATGAACGCTGCCACCAAGAATTGCAAGATGGCCGTCTGCGCGAACACCAGCTAAGCCGGTTTGATAACCGGAGTCGCATATTGAATGTAGCCTATCGGATAGAACGGCGAGCCCGGGCCATTCTTCACAAGCGCGGCGATTATCCCTGGAAGATTGATGGCGAGGACGGCAAGCATTGCAAAAACACTCGCCCATACGCTCGATGCAACAAGTCTACCCAGCTCGCCCATCGGTGCCTGGATGATGAGCTTTTCACGTTTGTTAAGACGCGCGGCAAGGAACGAGACGGCAACGGCCGTTGCGACCCATAGCAAGTACTCCTTCGATCCGTCATAATAGGTGTACTCTCCATCCGATATCTGCAGAAACGGAAGTAGGGGAGAGAGCGGTGCCAAGATAAGACGTCCCGCGGCAAGAGGGTACAGAAGCGCGGGCATGCTTGATGAAGAGGTATAGACACCGTCCTCCCCCGCATTCACAAGCGCATCCGCATAGGATGCTGACAATTCCTGCTCAACACGGGTTATTCCCGACTCGAGGTATTCGACCCGTCCGTCGATGCCAGCCGCGCTCCTGAAGACGGGCAGAGCACAAAGAACCATCAACGCAACAACGACAACACAGAGCGACCTGGAGGAGAGAAGCGACCTAAAGATCGCCTTCGAGATTTTGAGCATATTCATCGCCAACCTTAACCTCATCCAGTCGGAACAGAGGGGCCGAACAAAATGCTCGGCCCTTATTACTTGCCGGCAAAGTCAATTTAACATAAACTGTTAAAAAGTAACCTGAGTTTTTTAAATTCTTCGGAGGTTATTATGAGTTCCGACAATCGCACTCCCCGGCTTCATTCCTTCCGCATCGCATGTGCGATAGCCTCTGCGACCCTTTGCGCCACCGCCATCGCACAAGTGGCGTTCTCCTTAAAGCCAGCAATCGAAGTGCTCGACAACCCTGTAATTGCAGACTCCCCCGCGTATCCAGCCCTTGCGATCTCGACATTGGTCCCTGCCGTCATCGGTATCGCTACGACCATCCTCAGCGCCGTTCTCGTGTGGACGATCAAGAGCGGAGACCCCTTCAAGAAAGGGTCTGCGACATGCTTGAAGGTGCTCGGCATTCTCTTCGTTGTTCAAGCTGCCACCAGCCTCTACGCCGGCTCACTCAAAACCTCCGTTTCGATGTTTGGCGGCGAGGGGGCCGTCGGCGCCCAAGAGATCGCTTCATCATTCGATTGGACCTCTCTGGTTCTCGGCATCGTCCTGTTCATGCTTTCCCAGCTCTTCTTGTACGCCCGAGAGCTGTACCTCGACTCCGACGAGATTGCGTAAGGAAACGCCATGCCCGTAATTGTTCGCCTCGACAAGATCATGGCCGAGCGAAAGATTTCCTCGAACGAACTTGCCGAAAGGATTGGAACCACGCCCGTGAACCTGTCCCGTATTAAAAAAGGGCATATTCGCGGCATTCGTTTCAACACGCTCGAGCAGCTATGCCTCGCCCTTCGTTGCCAACCCGGAGACCTTCTCGAAGTCATGAGCGAAGAGGATGCCCGAAAGGAGTTCGGACTCGATTGGTCCGCCGAGGATTAGAGGGCGCGACGAGACTCGTCCCCGCGTTCAAGAGTCCATCGAGACGCTCCAAGTGTTCGGCTACGGCATCACCGAGCCGGACGACCGAAATATCGTCATACGCGACGTGAAGACGATCAGTTGGCTCTTCCCCGTGTGGACTGCCCCCTCACGCTCATGTTGCAGACATGTAACGCCGCAGCGAGCGTGCCCCTTTTTGCGCCAGACAGGTACAATGATGAACACTGTACCGTAGCGGAGCGCCCCGCGCGCCGCAATCACGCGAAAGGGTTTCCCATGGCCGAGATCTCGTCCTCCCGTATCGTCATCACCGTCCTTGGCAAGAACCGCCCCGGCATCGTCGCCGGCGTCACCCGTGTCCTAGGCGAGGCCAACGTCGACATCCGCGACATCACGCAGTCCATTATCGAGGACATCTTCACCATGACCATGCTGGCCGACACCGCCGAGTCCAAGCTCGACTTCGCCGAGCTGCAGAAGGCCCTGGCCGAGGCCGGCGAGCTTTCGGGCGTCAACGTGTCCATCCAGCGCGAGGACGTCTTTAACTTTATGTACCGCCTGTAGCGAACAAGCCGCTCGGGGCAGCTTGACGTCATATCGTCCAAGCGCGCGGCCCCAAAGCGGACCGGAGAGGAGCGCGCATGGCCTACGACGCCAAGAAAATCTACTACCGCTTCGACGATCACCTGAGCCGCCTGGTTCTGGATTACGAGGCGAGCCGTCAGATTTCGCCCGAAAGCGAAAACCTCTACCACGGCCTGCCGACCGCCCCGTACGACGAGGGCCTGTTCGTAGAGCATAACGTCAAGCGCGGCCTGCGCAATGCCGATGGCTCGGGCGTGGTCGCGGGCCTTACCCGCATCTCGGACGTGCACGGCTACAACAAGGTCGACGGCAAAGTCGTGCCCGACCAGGGCAAGCTTACGCTGCGCGGCTACAGCATCGAGGACCTGGTCAACAACGCCCAGGCCGAGAATCGCTATGGCTACGAAGAGGTCGCCTACCTGCTCATCACGGGCTCGCTGCCCAACAAAGAGGAGCTCGACGGTTTTTGCGGACGTCTGGGCGCTTTTAGGCACCTGAGCGATGAGTACGTCAAAGAGTTCCCCATGACCACGGTGTCGTCGAGCATCATGAACGTGCTCCAGCGCGCCGTGCTGCTGCTCTACGCCTTCGATGCCGAACCAGACGTGATCACGCCCGAGCACGAAATCGACGTCGCCATTTCCATGCTCGCACGTCTCCCGCGCATCGCCGCCTTCGCACACATGGCCTCGATCGCCAAGCTTCGCGGCTCCGAGGTTCACGTGCCGCACCCCACGCCCGGTCTCTCCACCGCCGAGACCATCCTACAGGTCCTGCGCGGCGGCATGGCGTTCACCCGCGATGAGGCGATGCTGCTCGACGTTATGCTCATGCTGCATGCCGAGCACGGCGGCGGCAACAACTCCACCTTCGCTTGCCGCGTGCTGTCCTCTTCGGCCACCGACCCGTATTCCGCCTACGCCGCGGCTATCGGCTCGCTCAAGGGCCCGCGCCACGGCGGTGCCAATGCCAAGGTCGTGTCTATGCACGAGGACATCCGCGCGCATGTTTCCAACTGGGAAAATGAAGACGAGGTCGCGGCTTACCTGGGTAAGATCCTCGACAAGCAGGCCTTCGACGGCACGGGCCTCATCTACGGTATGGGCCACGCCGTCTACACGCTGAGCGACCCACGCGCCGAGGTATGCCGCCGTTACGCGCGCTCGCTGGCAGCCAAGAAGGACTTGGGCGAAGAGTTCGCACTCATCGAGCGCATTGAGCGCCTGGCACCCCAGGTCATGCGCGACCACGGCATGACCAAGCCCATCTGCGCCAACATCGACCTGTACACGGGCTTTATCTACAAGATGCTCGGTGTGCCCGAGACGCTCTTTACGCCGCTGTTCGCCGTCGCCCGCATGGCAGGCTGGTCGGCGC
The DNA here is from genome assembly GCA_900552685.1 of uncultured Collinsella sp. Lineage (GTDB taxonomy): Bacteria > Actinomycetota > Coriobacteriia > Coriobacteriales > Coriobacteriaceae > Collinsella. Next base: position 4,263 of record USAJ01000001.1, on the reverse strand, counting down.
ACCGCATGGAAGAGCTCTTCTGCGCGCACCGCATCATCCGACCCGCCTACCGCCCGGTGATCGAACCGCTGGAGTACAAGCCGCTCGCCGACCGCTAGGACACGGACCGTTATAGAACTCGAGCGTGGCCAGGGCATCACCGCCCTCGGCCACGCTTTTTATGCCAGCAGAAAGGGCTGCATCGAATGATTGTTTTTTCCGATATGGATGGGACGCTGTTGACGAGCGACAAGCAGATGAGCGACGCCACCTGGTCGATGCTCGACGAGCTCGCACGTCGCGGCATTGAGTTTGTACCGTGCACGGGACGTCCGCTGTCGGGCATCTTTGAGCCCATCCTCGCCCATCCCGCCGTGCACTATGCCGTCTGTGCCAATGGCGCCAGCGTCTGGCAGCTCGACGACGATGTGCCCACCGATACCTCGCGCGCCACGCGCATCTTGAGCCGACCGCTCGATTGCGGCATTGCCCATCGCATCCACCGCATCGCCGCCGGCCACGATGTGACCTTCGATATCTTCGCGGACGGGCAGTGCTTCCTCCCCCGCTCGCTCTACACGCGCCTGGACGAATTCTGCGGCGGCGACCCCCACATCGCGGCTTCGCTCAAGCGCACACGAACACCGATCGACATGGATATCGACAGCAAGATCGACGAGGTCGAGACGCTCGAACGCATCGCCATGTACTGGCACGACCCGGCCGATCGCGACGCCATCGCGTCGGAGCTCGACACGCTCGGAGGCATTGAGGTCACACGTTCGTACGCCATGAATATCGAGGTCATGGGCGAGGGCGCCACCAAGGGAACGGCCCTCACGTGGCTATGCGAGCACCTGGGCGAGCGTCTCGCCGACGCTTGGGCGTTCGGCGACAACATCAACGACATCCCCATGCTGCAGACAGCGGGCCACGGCATGGCCATGATCAACGGCGAACCCGAAGACCGCGAGGCCGCCGACGCCATCACCGAATACGACAACGACCACGACGGCGTCGCCCGCACCATCATGGCCGCCCTCGCCTAGCAGCATCAACCCGGCAGGGTAGCTAAGTAGTCGTTGGGGACACTCCTCGCGGGGCGCCGCAAAGACTGTCCCCGGCTGCCGACAGAAAAGGAACGTCTCCATCTGCCGAATTAGGCGAGACTCTCCAGCACGCGACGGAGCTCCTGCTGAACGGCGTGGTCGCGGTTGCAGCCTACGACGCGATCGGCAACCGCTTTGAGCGCGGGGCGCGCGTTTTCCATCGCGCAGCCCGTGCCGACAAAGCGAATGATCTCGTAGTCGTTCATCGAGTCGCCAAACGCCATGACCTCGTCGCGTCCAATGCCGTAGTGTTCCGCGAGCTGCGCGATGCCCGAGGCCTTCGACACACCGGGCTGCATAGCATCGATCCACGCGTTGCCCGAAGGCGCAAAAGTAAAGAGCTGACCAAGTTCGCGCTGTAGCACGTAGGCGCTGTCCATAACGACACCGTCATCGCAAAAGATACTCGCCTTGATGATATTTACGCCCGGATCGGGCAGCTCCCAAATACGCTCGGCATTGGGAAGGTCCTTATCGACCTCACGCACGAACTTGCACTCGTCATCGAGCAGGAAGGACTTGGTTCGGTCAAAGAGCGCAAGATGCAGATTGGGAAACGTCGCGACTGCTTGGGCGAGCTTTCGAATCGCCAGGTGCGAATACACCTCACGGTCTACCATTTTGCCGTCGGCGTAGACCTGGGCACCGTTAGCGGCGACAAAGTCCATCTTGTCGCGAACGGGCGCAAAGAACTCGCACAGGCGATCGTAGCGGCGACCTGACGATGCGGCAAAATGCACGCCATGCTCGTGTAGCGCCAGAATCAGTTCGTAGGTCTCGGGAGGCACCTGGCTGTTTTCGTCAAGCAACGTGCCGTCCATATCGGATGCAATCAGTTTAAACATGGAAAAGCTCCCTTCGGGCTTGTTGGAATCGAACGTGTATCCAATTCCAACGTACCCAAAGGGAGCTCAGGTAAGACTCCGCGGGCGCAAACGTTACAAGGACCTAGCAAATAGCTCACGCGCGTCAGAGGTCCTACGGTCGCGACGTCAGGCAGCCCGCCAAAGAGTGTCCCCGATGACTAGTCGTTTAAGAACGTCCCCGATGACTAGTCGGCGTAGGTGAAGGTTGTAACGTCGAACATGCCCTCGGGGCGGATGCGGAGCGTCGGGATGACCGGCAGGGGCAGGAAGATGATGCCCATGATGGGGTCGAGCGGCGGCTCAATACCCATGGCGCGCGCCTTGACCATAAAGTCGTCGTGCTGCGCGGCAACGTCCTCGGCCGTGCCCTCGCTCATAAGGCCACCGAGCGCCAGCGGAATGCGTGCCACGACCTCGCCGTTGCGCACCAGCACGTGGCCGCCCTGGCCCACGGCCTCAACGGCAGCCATCATATCCGCCGCATTGTCGCCCACCACGCACACGTTGTGCGAGTCGTGGCCGATCGTGGAGGCAATGGCACCGCCCGTGATGGTGAAACCGCGCACCCAGCCGCGACCGATATGCTTGCCGACGAGCCCCATGCCGGCGGGACCGTCGCCATCGGCGCCCTCGGCCTGCAGCGACACGCCGCGGCCATGGCGCTCAATCAGCATAATGCGACGCAAGTCCTCGGCACTCTCGGGGCGGGCCATACCCGTGATAGCCATACCTGGGATGACATCGATAACGGCCTCGCCCGGCTTAAAGGCATAATCGAACACGTCGAGCGAAAGCTTCGGAAGTTTAACGGAAGCACGCAGCTCATCGGCAAGGGCCGCAACCTCGGCCATCTCGGGTGCAATCTCGCCCACAAAGGTGCCGTCCTGCGCCACCAGAGCACCGGCGGCATATACGCGATGCGGAGCCGTGGCAAACGTCAGGTCGTTGAGCACCAGCAGGTCGGCACGCTTGCCCGGGGCAATCGCACCGCGGAGCTCGTGCGGGTCGCGGCAGCCGTGATCCAGGCCAAACGCCTCGGCCGTGGAGAGGGACGCCATAGAGATAGCGACCACGGGGTCGATACCGGCCTCAATCGCCACGCGGCAGGCATTGTCGATCATGCCGGTTGCAAGCGCATCGGAAGGAGCGCCGTCGTCAGTCGCAAAGCAGCAGCGGCGGGCGCGCGCGGGATTCTCCAGCAGCATCGGCGACAGGTTGGCCAGATCATGGCTGCACGTACCCTCGCGCAGCATCACGTACATGCCGCGAGACAGCTTGTCGAGCGCCTCCTCGGGAATCGTCGACTCGTGGTCGGCAATAATACCCGCCGCGGCATAGGCATTGAGGTCCTTGCCGGCAACGAGCGGCGCATGGCCGTCGACCTGCTTGGACGGCGTCTGGTTGGCAGCATCGATGCGAGCGCAGGTCTCGGGATCGGCCATAAAGACGCCCGGCAGGTTCATCATCTCGCCCAGGCCAAAAACGTCGCCCGGATGCTCGGCAAAAAACGCCTGCATGTCAGCAGCGGTAATCACAGCGCCCGCTTGCTCATCGGGCAGCGCGGGCACGCATGAGGGCATCATGTACTTGATGGAAATGGGCGCGCGGCGACCGTCCTCGATCATAAAGCGCAGGCCGTCGAGCCCCGCCACGTTGGCGATCTCGTGGCTGTCGGCAATGGCGGTGGTGGTACCGCGCGTCGCCGCCATGCGCGCATACTCGGCGGGACGGATGTTCGAGGACTCAATGTGCAGATGTCCGTCGATAAAGCCGGGGGCGAGATAGCGGCCCTGGCAGTCAATGACCTCGGCAGCCTCGTAGGTGCCGGCGGCATCGTCGCGACCATCGTAGAGCACGCCGACGATCACACCGTCCTTGACGGCAACGCTACCGGGCGCCACGCGCTGGCCATATACGTCGACAATCTGCGCATTGGTAAACAGCGTGTCGACGGGCGCACGACCCTCGGCGGCCTCGATCACAGACCTCATGACCTCAACGGACATACATACTCCTTTAACCGTAGAAAAAAGCTGCGGAGCGGACAGGCCTTCACCGCAGCAAACCAATAGCAATTGTATGCCCAAACGATGGGTCAACAATACGCCTCTCCGCTTAACGGCACACGCTGCTCAGCGCAATGGGGGCAGGTTACTTTGCACCAATGACAAGGAGTGTCCCAAAGTGCCGGCACAAAAGGAACGTCCCTAACTGCCGCATCCGGAGCAAGACAATGCCGCGGGTAGAGGGCGGACAGACACTATGACCCAATCCGAGGGCACTAAAAAGATAGGAGCCCCCGCTCGTGA